>NZ_RYDK01000006.1:0-281503 GCF_003970375.1 Flavobacterium sp. ZB4P23 | reverse complement strand
CCTAGTGCTTTTGTTTCATTAAACGAGATGGGCAAAGAAGTACCCATAACTATTAGTTGGAACTCTTTGGGCAGTGGTGGTGATCCAAACCCAAGCGACAATGAAGAATTAGAGTTTAAAATTAATTCTGATGAGTTAAACGGAAAAGCCAAATGTATAAATGATCTTTTAAACAAAAAAGACTCCTCGTACGTCAAAAATTTATTGTCTAATTTTCAAGGAGAATCAGAATTTGATATTAAAATTGTTTCACAAGACGTTATAATTTCGAATGTAAGTGGAAAGCCAATAAACGGAAGCACAACAGAACCAGTCAACAGCGTAATTGTGATCAAAATTAGTACTTCGCAAGCCAATCTAAACCCCAACTTGGTGGTTGCTAGAACAATTTTGCATGAGTACATCCATGCAGATATTTTTAGAAAGCTAAAAACAAATGATACTTCATTACCACAGATACAAGATTTTAAAAAAATATTTGAGCTGTACGCTGACAACTTAGATAAAGATCATAGTGCTATGGCGGATTTATACATCAATAGCATGTTAGCCGCATTAAAAGAATTTCATAAAATGCAATTGCCTAATGACTATGATGCATACATAAATTATTATGGGGAAGAGCCTAATGATGCATTTTATGAAGCTTTAGCTTGGGTTGGTCTAAAAGATAATAATGTTGACGCTTGGGTTAAATTACCAGAGGCGAAAAAAGAGGAGATTAACAACATGGGCAGTAGGATAGATAAGCTTGGCAAGATCAGTCCGTGTACAAATTAAAACTTGAAAAAAATGAAACAGCTCATAACCATATCGCTTAGTATATTATTTAGCTATATCTCAATAAACGCGCAGGAAAAGACAAAAGATACATTGTATTTTAGCATTGATAAATACTATACCATCTCCCCAACCATTACACCCAACTTGTCCAACCAAAATTACTCAGAATGGACGACAGCAACCAACGAGCAAATAAAACACACCAATACTAATGGCTACATTTATTTCGTTGGCAATGGCTATTTAACAACCGGTCTTCGCCCCAAAAAAATACGCTCCATGAAAGAGTATATCGAAAATCGAAAATTTTATTATGATGGCAGATATAATAATTTAGTTGATAATTACAAACTCCAAGATTCATTATTTAACAAATATGTGATATACTTTGTTAATGATAATGAGTTTATACAACCCAGATATTTAGAATACAAGTCCTATTATCCACGACGTAATAAAAAAGGAGACTGGATTGCAAATCCAAACGAAAAAAAGGATACTTTATATTTCAATTTAGATAATGAGTATGTATACCCTTCAAAATACGATAAAACTGTTTATTTAATTAAAGATGGGGGTAATGAAGGTTCGGGAATGCTAAATTTTCAAAGAATAGAAAATGAAAAGCCTATTAATAATCTGGTTGTTTTGGATTTGGAGAGGTACATTAATCAATCAAATTTTTTTAATAAAAATGATAAAACTTTAGATAAACGGAATCTTGGATCATTTTTAAGTAATTATGTATTGTTCTTTGTTACTAAAAAAGAGAATGATTGTGATTACTTTCAAGTGCGACCAATGTTTGTTATTGAATAGGAGTATAACAACAGCAACTAATTCTACTTCAATTAAGCTAATAATTAGCGACAATCAATCTGAAAACGAGTACAAAGAGCTAAAAGCGCCATAAATTAAAGAAAAAAAATGAATGAAAAAAAGCTGCAAAACATCTATTTTGCGGCTTTTTTTGTGGTAACAACCTATCTCAAATGCTCCAGCATATCTTTAGTCATGCTTTCAAGATTAAATTCATGTTTCCAACCCCAGTCCTTTCTTGCTTCAGCATCATCAATACTTGCTAGCCAGCTGTCGGCTATTTTTATTTTTTAAAATATCCCTAAAAGTGGGTATTGTAGCTTGTGAAATATACTCTATTTTTATGAAATATAAACGAACCAATTATTTTATGAAAACAAACAAACAAACGAACGAAATAAAGCAAAAAGTCCTTGTACTTTTTATGAGTTTTTCGCTGTGTTTTATGCAGTCTTGTAGTATGGAAGATCTTGTAATTGAACAACAATTGACTATTGAAACCGTTTCTAAAAGCGAGGCAGTTTCTTTCGTTAAAAATCGCTATGATGAACAAAGAACAACAGCTAAAAGTAGTGGTTTACAAAATGATTTTGACTTTGATAAAATTACCCAAGAAAAACTAACCAATACCACTGAGTTATTGACAGTCATTCCTATAAAAACAAAAGCACAACAGCAGCGCCGTCGTGCTCTTTTTTTACGGGTAGGATCGCAAATTGAATCGATGATTTATCATGAGTTTGCAGAAAGTTCATTTACCAACGATACTTTTAGTGGTATTGTACTTATGACGCGATTAAATGGTGACTTTATTAGAGCATATCGTTTAAAAAACAATAAGTATGTAGTTGATTTGGTACCAAATAAAAAAAATCAATCGGGACAAAAAGGAACCCAAAATACGAGTAGGACTATTGATGGTGGCGACTTACACGAAGTAATAGTAATCAATAGCTATAAAGACCCTAGTGCTTTTGTTTCATTAAACGAGATGGGCAAAGAAGTACCCATAACTATTAGTTGGAACTCTTTGGGCAGTGGTGGTGATCCAAACCCAAGCGACAATGAAGAATTAGAGTTTAAAATTAATTCTGATGAGTTAAACGGAAAAGCCAAATGTATAAATGATCTTTTAAACAAAAACGGAGATTCTTTTGTGAAAAATTTATTATCTAATTTTCAAGGAGAATCAGAATTTGATATTAAAATTGTTTCTAAAGATAATGTGTTTTCTACAGAAACTGGTTTAGAAGTTAACGGGAAAACTTTACCTCCAAACAATAACGTAATAGTAATTGAAATTAGTACTTCTAAAACAAATGATAATGCGGCTCTAGAGGGTGCAAGAACCATTTTACATGAATACATACATGCAGATATTTTTAGAAAGCTAAATACGATATACGATGCAAGCGGAACTTTGGATTTTAAAAAAACGTATGAAGCATACGGGAATCAACACGGGACTATAGCAGAACTATACCTTAACAGCATGAAAGAAGCTTTAAAAGAGTTTCATCAAAATGTACTTACCGATGATTATAATAAATATACTAATTATTATGGAGAAACACCAACAGATGCTTTTTATGAGGCTATGGCTTGGGGCGGTCTAAGAGAAAATTCTGTTAAAGCTTGGACAGATTTACCCGCAGAGAAAAGAGTTGCAATAGAGGCACTCGCTGACAGAGTCCCTCGTTTAAGCAAAATAGTTCTTTGCCCTAATTAGTATATTATAAAAACTATTTGATTTATGAAAACATATATTTTATTTATGCTAACTTTCTTTTCTATTGCTGTCCTAAAGGCACAAGAAAGAAAAAAAGATACGCTTTTTTTTAATATAGATAAATATTACACAATATCTCCTACAATAATTCCAAATCTTTCGAAACAAACTTATCTTGAAAGGATGATAATTGAAAAACAGCAAATGAATCATACAAAAACAAATGGCTATATATTCTTTGTTGGTAATGGTTTTTTAACAAAAGGACTAAAGCCAAAAAAAATCCTATATATAAAAAACTACATTGAAAACAGAAAATTCTATTTTGATGGAAAATATAACCGAATAATAGACAAATGGAAACTAAAAGATTCATTGACCGATAAATACATAATATACTTTGTCAATGGCAATGAATTTATTCAGCCTAGATATTTAGAGTATCATTCTTACTATCCAATTGGTAAAGGAGAAAATGCCATTACCAATAAAATAAAAGATACACTTTTTTTTAAGTTGGATAATGATTATGTTTATGAATCAAAGATTACTCCTGGGAGTTATTTAATTGAAGATAGTAAAGGGAGTGAAATCATTTTCTTCGAGAAAATGAAAACCATATTTGGTCTAAAGCCAAAAAAAATACTGCATCTTAAAGAATTTGTAAGACACTCAAATTTTTTTGATGAAAATAAATTTGTTAAATTAGATTATTTTGGACTCAGTCAATATCTTAATAATTATGAAGTATTTTTGATTAAAAATAATAGTGAATATCTTCATGTAAATACAACTACTGTGATTTATGATTGATATGCTTCGATAAGGTACGTTTATACAGATAACAGGAACAAAGAATAAGAGAAAAATTAGAATTTGAGGTTAAATAATAATTACAATCCTATCAGGGTTTCGAACCTTGTGTTTCAACGTAGACAATGTGTATTTATACTCTTAAAAATACGATAAAACTACTTTTTTAATTAAAGATGGGGGAAACGAAGGTTTGGGAGTGTTATATTTTCAAAGAATAGATAATGAAAAGCCTGTCAATCATCCAATTGTTTTAGATTTCGAGAAGTATATTCGTCAATCAATTTTTTTTAATATAAAGGATAAAACTTTAGATAAACGGAATCTTGGGTCATTTTTGAGTAATTATGTATTGTTCTTTGTTAATAAAAAAGAGAATGATTGTGATTACATTCAAGTGCAACCAATGTACGTTATTGAATAGGAATACAACAACATTAACTAATTCTAATTCAATTAAGCTAATCTTTTACAATTAGCGACATTCAATCGGAAAGCGAGCACAAGAAGCTGCAAGTGCTACTTGCAAAAAATAAAAAATGAATATAAAAAATGCCGCAAAACATCCATTTTTCGGCATTTTTTATATTGTTAAATGATTTACTTCAAATGCTCCAACATATCGGCAGTCATCGTTTCTAAATTAAACTCATGTTTCCATCCCCAGTCCTTTCTAGCCTCAGCGTCATCAATACTCGCCGGCCAGCTGTCGGCTATTTTTTGACGGAAGTCTGGCTCATAAGTGATGGTAAATTCAGGAATGTGTTTCTGGATTTCGGCAGCAATCTGCGTTGGTGTAAAGCTCATTGCCGCCAAATTATATGAAGAATGAATTTTTATTTGTTCTACCGGAGCTTGCATAATTTGGATGGTCGCAGCAATGGCATCGTCCATGTACATCATGGGCATTTTTGTTTCGGAAGATAAAAAACATTCGTATGTTTTATCCGAAATCGCCTTGTGAAAAATATCTACCGCATAATCCGTTGTACCGCCACCAGGAGGCGATGACCAGCTAATTAAACCAGGATAACGAATGCTTCTTACATCTACACCAAAAATATTATGGTAGTATTCGCACCATCTTTCGCCAGCTTGTTTACTGATTCCGTACACCGTTGAAGGTTCCATGATTGTGTATTGCGGCGTATTTTCTCTGGGTGTTGTTGGACCAAAAACAGCAATACTCGAAGGCCAGAATATTTTTTTTATTTTTCCGGCTTTCGCCAAATTCAAAACGTGAAATAACGAATTCATATTCAAATCCCAAGCAAAAGCTGGGTTTTTTTCTGCTGTAGCTGATAAAAGTGCTGCCATCAAATAGACCTCGTCAATCTGATGCAATTCCACCAGATGTTCAATTTGATTGAAATCCAAGGCATTTACCACTTCAAATGGACCGGAATTGACAACGTCAATATTTAACTTTCGAATATCCGAAGCAATTACATTTTCTGTTCCGTATATTTTTCGTAATTTTTGGGTAAGTTCCGTTCCTATCTGGCCGCAAGCGCCAATAATTAATATTTTAGTACTCATTTTTGTCTGTTTTAAAAAACAAAGATAACGTTTTCGTAAATAACATAATTTTGATAAAAAATACTGTTAAATTCTTAAAGTTGTAATTAAAAACAAGCTATGTTTCTTAATTTTATAGGTTTTAAATATAAAAACTGCTTTAGGGATATTAGATAGTTATTCCGATGCCGTAATTCGTAATTGTAAATTTACTTTGTAACTTTGCACCTAAATTAATGGCGATTTTTAAACGAGCATAATGGGTTTTCGTTTGCAAAAGTAAGAGCGTATAGCGATTGCATTCAGCCAGTAAAAAACAACAAATTGCCACACATGAAATATAAAACAGCAATCTTCTTTGCTCTTGCTTTGCTCTTGTTTTCCTGTCAGGATAATAATCAAAAACGCCTTTCCGAAAATAAAAAAGAGATGCAGCGAAGAGAAATTATTTTTAAAAACATAGAGAAGGGTTGGGTTTTTTATGATACTCCAGTTACGGAGGCTTCTGAAAAAAGTTTGGCTACTTGGAATGCCTGGCGTATTTTTTTGGCTGAATTAGCGCTGAAACCCAGAAAATCAATTAAAGCGTTCCAACAAAAATCAAAAGCACTTTCTAAAAAAGTAATGGATTTAAACGAAAATATCCCTTATGAATACAGTAAACCTCAAATAAAAAGCAGAATTTCGACCTTAATTACTAAGGTACGATTGTTGGATTTATTTATTAATTTAGATGCTATTCCAGATAAAAAAGTAACGCAGCTAGTGTCAGAAATCAATTTAGAATTGGTTTCGCTTCAAAGACAGATGGACAAAATCACCGAGAAAAGTAAGATTCCCATCGAGGAAGGGGAATCTGAGTTAATGAAAATGATGGATACTACAAGAGCCATTCCCAATACACCTATAATCGACCCAAATATTCCACGCGTTGAGTAAAACAGCCTTATACAACACCTACGATAATTCGCCAAAAACCCAGCAAATCGTTGCTCGTTTATTAGAAAACAAGCAAATCAAAATACAGCTGTCGGGACTTTTGGGCTCTGCACTTTCATTTGTAATTCGATCCGTTTTTAAGAAAGCCGAACTTCCTCTTCTAATTGTTCTAAACAATAAAGAAGAAGCAGCGTATTACTTGAACGATCTGGAACAAATGATTGGCGAACAAGATGTACTCTTTTATCCCGGTTCATTCCGTCGTCCATACGAGATTGAAGATACGGATAATGCGAATGTTTTGCTTCGCGCCGAAGTCCTCAACCGGATCAATTCCCGCAAGAAACCAGCCGTTATTGTCACCTATCCCGAAGCCTTATTCGAGAAAGTGGTCACCCGGAAAGAATTAGATAAAAACACGTTGAAGGTTGCTGTTGGTGACAAAATTTCTATCGATTTTATCAATGAAGTATTGTTCGAATACGAGTTCAAAAGAGTCGATTTTATTACTGAACCCGGAGAATTTTCGGTTCGTGGCGGCATTGTCGACGTCTTTTCGTTTTCGAATGATAATCCGTACCGAATTGAGTTTTTTGGAGATGAAGTGGAGAGCATTCGTACCTTTGATGTTGCGACCCAATTGTCAATGGTACAACAGAAGAAAATTACGATAATCCCTAATGTGGAAAACAAAGTTTTTCAGGAAAACAGAGAAAGTTTCTTGGATTATATTTCAGAGAAAACGGTGATTTTCATCCAGAATACTGAAGATTTTTTATCACAATTAGACAAACAATTTGGCAAAGCCGAAGAAGCTTTCGCAAAATTATCGCAAGAAATAAAGCGGTCATCTCCGGAGCAATTGTTCTTGAATCAAGCCGAATTTATAAAACGAGCCTTGGATTTCTCGATTGTAGAATTGAGTTCAAAACCTATTTTTAGAACCACCAAAAAATTCGAATTTCACATTCAACCACAGCCGTCGTTCAACAAACAATTTGATTTGTTGTTGAATAATCTGAATGAAAATCATTTTAATGGCTATAAAAATCATTTGTTTTGTTCCAATGACGCCCAAGCCAAACGATTTCATGATATTTTCAAAACTTTGGATGAAGCCAATTCCGAGAATATCCGCAAGCAGTATCACACGGTTGTTTTTCCTTTGTATCAAGGATTTGTTGATGAGGAAAACCAAATTACCTGTTACACGGATCATCAGATTTTTGAACGGTATCATAAATTCAACATCAAAAATGGCTATTCTAAAAAACAGAATATTACGTTAAAGGAATTGACAACACTTTCTGTTGGGGATTATGTGACGCATATCGATCACGGAATTGGACGTTTTGGAGGTTTGCAAAAAATACAAGTCGAAGGCAAAACGCAAGAAGCCATCAAGCTCGTGTATGCCGATAATGATATTGTGTATGTGAGTATTCATTCGCTGCACAAAATTTCAAAATACAACGGAAAAGACGGAACGCCACCCAAAATTTACAAATTGGGTTCGAACGCCTGGAAGATTTTAAAACAAAAAACCAAGGCGCGTGTCAAACATATTGCCTTCAATTTGATTCAGTTGTATGCCAAAAGAAGGCTCGAAAAAGGATTTCAGTTTGCGCCCGACAGTTATTTACAAAATGAACTGGAAAGTTCGTTTATTTATGAAGATACGCCGGACCAAACTAAATCAACGGCAGAAGTAAAAGCGGATATGGAAAGTGACCGTCCAATGGATCGCTTGGTTTGTGGTGATGTAGGTTTTGGTAAAACAGAAGTCGCTATTCGAGCGGCTTTCAAAGCTGTGGATAATAGCAAACAAGTGGCGATATTAGTGCCTACAACTATTTTGGCATACCAGCATTACCGTACTTTTACGGAACGATTGAAAGATATGCCAGTTTCCGTTGGCTATTTAAACCGTTTTAGAACTGCCAAACAAAAAGCAGAAACCTTAAAATTACTAGCCGAAGGGAAACTCGATATTGTGATAGGAACACACCAACTGGTCAACAAAAATGTAGTTTTTAAAGACCTTGGATTGTTGATTGTGGATGAGGAACAAAAATTCGGAGTTAATGTAAAAGACAAACTGAAAACCATAGCTGCCAATGTTGATACACTGACATTGACCGCAACTCCAATACCACGAACATTACAATTTTCGTTGATGGCAGCGCGTGATTTATCCGTAATTACAACTCCACCGCCCAATCGTTATCCTATTGAAACCAATGTAGTCGGTTTTAGCGAAGAGTTGATTCGGGATGCGATTTCGTATGAAATTCAGCGTAACGGACAGGTGTTTTTCATCAATAACAGAATAGAAAACATCAAAGAAGTGGCCGGAATGATCCAGCGTTTGGTACCCAATGCCAAAGTTGGAATTGGTCACGGCCAAATGGAAGGACGAAAACTGGAGGAATTAATGTTGGCTTTTATGAACGGAGAATTTGATGTTTTGGTGGCCACGACCATCATCGAAAGCGGTTTGGATGTTCCTAATGCGAACACGATTTTCATCAATAATGCGAATAATTTTGGATTGTCTGATTTACATCAAATGCGCGGTCGTGTAGGACGTAGCAACAAGAAAGCGTTTTGTTATTTTATTTGCCCGCCGTATTCCGCAATGACAGACGATGCTAGAAAACGAATTCAGGCTTTGGAACAATTTAGTGAATTGGGAAGTGGATTTAATATTGCGATGAAAGATCTTGAGATTCGTGGTGCCGGAGATTTATTGGGCGGTGAACAAAGCGGTTTTATCAACGAAATTGGTTTTGATACGTACCAAAAAATTATGAATGAAGCCCTTGATGAATTGAAAGAAAATGAATTCAAGGATTTGTATCCGGAGGAAAATAATTTGGAAACCAAAGAATATGTCAAGGACCTTCAAATCGACACTGATTTTGAGTTATTATTTTCGGATGAATACATCAATAATGTATCGGAACGATTGAGTTTGTACAATGAATTAGGCGCTGTAAAAAACGAAGAAGAACTCATCATTTTCCAAAATAAATTGATTGATCGTTTTGGCCCAATGCCGCCACGTGCCAAAGCATTAATGAACAGTATTCGTATCAAATGGATCGCTACCCGCATTGGAATTGAAAAATTAGTAATGAAACAAGGCAAGATGATTGGGTATTTCATTTCGGATCAACAATCCGATTATTACCAATCGAAACGTTTTAATCAAGCCCTACTGTTTGTGCAAAAAAACAGTTCTATTTGTAAAATGAAAGAAAAACAAACGCCGGCTGGTTTGCGATTACTGTTGACTTTTGACAATGTGAAGAACACCAGGAGAGCTTTGGAATTGATGGAGCTATTGGGTGGGGAATAAATAACAAAGCTTCCAGTCTTTTGAAGGCTGGAAGCTTTGTTGATTAACCGAATTTTCTAATTCTTCAAATCCTTAATTACTTTGAAAGCCACATCTACTTGTTCTTCACTTACTAAAATTGTGAATTCATTAGAAGTCGAAATTACTTCGTTTATGATGATTCCTTCCCAAGCCAAACGCTGGAAAATAAAATAGTAAATCCCAGGAACAACGATGTTTTCTTTCGGTAATTTCACGGTAATCGAAGCCAGATTATCCAGTTTTTGAATTAATTTCTCAGAAGCAAAATGCTTGTCAACCAAATTGTTGATGCTGTTGCTGACCACAATATTTGTTTCATTCACACCTCTGGACGAAGTGTAAAAAATATCCGGCAGCGTATTAATATCGGTAATTAAATCTGCTTGTTTATTTAAAACAGTGTCAGAAGCAGCAAATGTATAATCCGTCAAAGCAGAACGAACGGTAATTTCCCCAATATTTTTAATTACTTTATTGATCTTGTGATTCAGTCTGAAATCCAGTTCTTCAGTGAGTCTTTTTAAAGCCATAACCACTGCGCCTTGTTTTACTTCCTTTCCAAATTCACTTTCTAATTCAGTCATTATATTCCGGGATAATGAGGTCAGATTAATGATCCCTAATGATAACGCATTCAACAAAAATGGCTTTGTTTTGATGTAGTTCTCTACAATGGAAGAAACAGTTTTCATAATTTAATTTTTTTAGTGGTTGTAAATATACGCGTAGTCAGTGTGTACATATAACGCAAATGTAAATAAAAAAACAATTTGTTACAAATATAACATTAAAAAAACGAATTAAAAATGATAAAACGCATCGATAAGATGCTCAATGACATAAGATTTGCCTTCTTTATGTATTGCAATAATGTCAAAACGGACATTTATATCTAAATTTCTTTTGTTGACAAAGGCATGAACGGCCTTTACAAGGAGCTGGATTTTTTTTGGTTTTACAAAATCTTGTGGTAAGCCAAATTCTAATGAGGAACGCGTTTTGACTTCAACAACAGCAAGTGTGTTTCCTTTTTGGGCGAGAATATCTATTTCGGCTTTTTGGAAGGTCCAATTGGTTTGCAAAATCGTGTAGCCGTCTTTCCGTAGAAATTCGACTGCCATTTCTTCTCCTAGTTTTCCAAGTTCATTATGTGCAGCCATAAAAAAGTTTTCAGTTAATAAACCTGTGAAATTAATTCCTACAATTCAGAATGGTAATTTATAACCAAAAACCCAAAATGATATGTAATATTACAAACAATTATCCTGAGTCTATTTCTGTTTAGTCTCTCCCTCATTCGGAGGGAGCCGGAGGGAGGATTTCTTTATTCAAAAACTAGTGTGCTGCTTTTCTCGCTGACATTGATCGTTACAGTATTGCCTAAAATTAAGGCTCTGTTGTCTTGTATGTGTCCCGCCGGGAAATTATACAAAATAGGAATAGAGTATTTTTTGGTTACATCCTCGATAATTTCGATGGCATTTTTCCCCCACGGAATATCATTATCCTTCATCTTTGTCATCGAACCTACCACAATTCCCTTGACGCTTTCCAGGCAACCATTTCGTTTTAAATTCATCATCATGCGGTCAATGTGATACAAATATTCGTCTAAATCTTCTAGAAACAAGATTTTATCGGAACAATCAATCGCAGAGGGTGAACCCAACAAACTGTATAGAATGGATAAATTTCCACCCACTAATTCTCCGGTAGCTTTCCCGGGTCTATTCATTACAAAAGGCGTTATATTGTAGGATAGTTTTTCACCAAATAAAGCAGTCCGCATAGTTTTTATAGCTTCAGGAGTGGCTCTTGGAGCGGTTATCGGCATGATTCCGTGAATGGATTTGAAACCCATAGTGTTCAAATGATTGTGTAAAACAGTCACATCACTAAAGCCAATAATCCATTTCGGATTTTTTCTGAACGCAGTAAAATCTAACAAATCAATCATACGCACGGTTCCGTATCCGCCTTTTACGCACCAAATGGCTTTGATGTTTGGATTGTCCAGTTGCTGCTGAAAATCAGTTGCTCGCTGTTCGTCAGTCCCAGCTAATTGGTTGTTGTCTAAACCTATTGTGCTGCCTATGACCACTTCCAGGCCCCAGCTGCGCAGCAAATCAATAGCGGGTTTCAAGTTATCATCTGTGTTTTTTCGGGCTGTTGCCAAAATAGCTACGGTATCTCCTTTTTGTAAACTAGGGGGTGTAATCATATTGTATTGGGCTTGACTGTTGAAAGATTGTAACACAAAAATAAGCAATAGCAATTGATATAAAATAGAATAACGGGATGTAAAAGTAAATTGATTTTGATTCATGCGGTATTGCTTTTCTGAGAAATTCTAATGATAAAGGCGTTAAATGACAAAAACAAAGATAGACATTTAGAAAATAATTCTAAGTTCACACTCAAATGACTATTTTTACAATAACCAGATTCTAAAAGGGATCTCAGCAACAGCGGTAAATAAATGATATTTATGAGAATTACGTACTGGATTCCTATTCTTTTTTTATTCTTTCCAATTGCAAAAAATACTGCGCAACCAAAAAAATATGTTATTCATACCGTTGCGTTTTATAATTTTGAAAATCTTTTTGACACCATAAACGATCCGGATACTTTTGACGAAGAGTGGACTCCAAAAGGGTTGCAACGCTGGAATTATGGGAAGTACCAAAAAAAATTGGGAAACTTAGCCCGAGTGTTAGCTGAAATTGGTTCAGCTGAAAACACGGATTCGCCCACATTTATTGGCGGTTGTGAAATAGAAAACAGAGGCGTTTTAGAAGATTTAGTAAAACAGCCCAAACTTATTGATAAAGACTACGGAATCATCCATTTTGATTCACCGGACAAAAGAGGAATTGACGTGGCGCTGTTGTATCAAAAAAAGAAATTTCAGCCCACGAGTTATAGTAACATTCCGTTGTACATTTATAAAGAAGGAACCACCACAAACGAAAATTCTAAAGCCAATTCCGAAGAAAAAACAGATGACGAATTGCAAATAAGCACCAAAAATTATCGGGTTTACACACGAGATCAGCTATTGGTAACCGGATTTCTGGACGGAGAGGAAATCAATATCATAGTCAATCACTGGCCGTCGCGTTCTGGCGGCGAGAAAAAATCAAGTCCGTTCCGGGAAGCCGCTGGAGCATTAAACCGAAAAATAATCGATTCTTTGCAACGCATAAATCCAGAAGCAAAAGTGATTACTTTAGGTGATTTAAATGACGGACCATATAATAAAAGTGTCAAATTTGGGCTTGGCGCCAAAGCAAAAAAAGCAGATGTGCTACCGTTTGGGATTTATAATCCCTTCGAGGAAATGGCCAAGAAAGGATTTGGAACTATCGCATTTCGTGATGCATGGGATGTTTTTGACCAAATAATGGTTTCCGAAACCTTACTGCAATCAGACTATTCTAGCTTTCGGTATTGGAAAGCCGGAATTTACAACAAATCTTTTTTGATACAAACCAGCGGACAATACAAAGGCTATCCGTTGCGGCATTCCCCCACCGAAATAGGATTTAGCGACCATTTTCCCGTGTATATTTATTTGATTAAGGAAAAACGGAACTAAAGTGCTTGTACTTTTGGAGAGAATTAGTAGGTTCTATCATTTAAAATCTTAGTACCTTAGTACCTTAAAAACTTTGACCTTCAGAAAAAATGGCAATTGCAAAACCTTTCAACCTCAATAAATGGATTGACGAAAACCGTCATCTGCTGAAACCACCCGTTGGTAATAAAAATTTATACACGGAATCCGGTGATTATATCGTCATGGTTGTTGCCGGCCCAAACGCCAGGAAAGACTATCATTACAACGAAACTGAAGAATTGTTTTACCAGCTTGAAGGCTCCATCAAAGTGATTATTCAAGAAGATGGGGAACGCAAAGAAATGGAATTACATGCGGGTGATATGTATCTTCATCCTGCTAAAATTCCCCATTCTCCAGTGCGTTCCGAGGGTTCTATAGGACTTGTCATCGAAAGAAAAAGAGCTGGAAAAGGATTCACGGACGGATTACTTTGGTTTTGTGATACTTGTAATCATAAGCTGCACGAGGTCTATTTTGAACTTCATAATATCGAGAAAGATTTCCTGCCTCATTTTGAACAGTTCTATACTTCTACAAAGATGCGAACTTGTGAAAAATGTGGAACCATAATGGAAACCGACACCAGATTTGTAGCCAAAAAATAATTTTAAGTCGCTGCTTAGCGTCAGTTCGCTTCCTTCATGTCCCAATATTTCTGAAAATTATATGTTTTTGGCAGCAAAAAATAAAATATTTTTTAGGATAAGAACAGCTCGCGACTTGTCTGTACTACGGAGAAATTGTTTGTATTTTTTGGAGCTATTTCCCGCTATTCGTTGCAATCCACGCCCAAAAGCGTGGGATTTCCACTGCTATCGGGGCTAGGGGATTTGGTATTTTCAGTCACAGCAGAGCCAAAAGCATAAATATTTTTAACATTATGACTTTTGCATAATGTTAAAAATTCCGCTAATCTCATTTGTATAGACTCTTTCATTTTCATAAAGTTAAGATAGTTTATTTTTTTAAAAGATATTTTCTGTTTTATAGATAACAAATCCAGAAAGAGTGGTCTCTTTTATATCTTTGTAACGGTAATTAACAAAGTTTCTACATTATGGCAAAAGGACCCGAAAAAAACACCAAAAATAAGGCGTTGCATACCAAATTGCTCAATCGGAAAAAGACCAAACTTCAAGAAGAAAAAAAAGAAAAAGCGATGCGTTTGAAAGCGTTGGTTACCAAAATGAATCAGAAAAAGCGTAGTGACGAATCTGATGTCATTTAAATGGTTGCGCTAATCAATCGGTGCTAATCTGTGGCTAAAAAAAAACATTTCGATTCTTCACTATTTTGCCCGAAATTTGCAGCACATATTCAAATACAAAACCTATGGAATTCGGTAGAATAATTATTTCAGAAACAGCAATGAACAGTGGAAATCTCCAAGATGTAATTCACTCTAATATATCGGTAATCAACTTAATGCGTGAGGAAGGCGTGAACGATGATTTGATTCACGAAGATGCCATAATGAGTTATTATTTAGATTATTATACCTCACAATATACCGAAGGAAATTTTGCTCAATTTGTTCACAATTCGGGTTGGGATAAAGAACTAAACGAATTGATCGAAGAAGGTTTGGCTTTGATTGGTACTGAAAAGCACTTGGAATTGTTTCAACAACAATCCAAAAAAGTGAAATTAATGAGCAGTGTCAAGCTGAATAAATTCCTGAAAGGAAAACTCGAAGGCGTAAATCCTACTCGAGATTTGCTTAACAACGACACTTTTTTCGAAATTGAAGAAAACTTGATTACGTTGAATGCTACTTTCTTAAAAACACACCCAGATTTTGAAGTTCTTTCTGTAGATGATATGTTTGCAACCTTAGAAGAATTTGTGGGACATGAGATTAAAAGGGAGTAGTTATTTTACATAGAAAAAGTACAAATAAACGTGGAGAGAGTTAAAGTATAACGTAGCGAATCTCTGTGTTTTACATTTGTGTTTTTCTATGAAGTAACTTAAAGCATTCCATTCTTAATCTATCAAGACACAATCGCTTTGGTGTGAAATTTATAGTTGTTGTATTCTATTTCTAAGATGTAGATTCCAGATGCCAAGGTATTATCTGGCGAAAATGTTAAGGTATTTCCATATACTTTGAACGATTTTTGGAAGACTTTTGTTCCTTGAATCGTAAACAACTGCACATTTATGTAATCACTTAAACTGTCTTTAAAATTAATATTGATAGTATTGTTTATAATTGGATTTGGATAAACAACAAAAAAGTGCTCATTTTCATAAGAAACGGTGTCTAAAGTTGCAGTTTTGAACAGGGCTAATTTTGTAAAAGTGCCACCCAAAACTTCCGCAGTTTGTGCTTCACTCATACACAACCAATCTTGCATAATCGAAGAGTAAATTTGTCTAAAGTCAAATTGCATCGCAATCTGGTCTGAAACGGTTGGGTTTAAAGGTATGTTTGGTGAGGTTCCCATCATTCCTGAAACTGGATTTTGAGCGGTTATAGCACTAGATCCAGTATTCAAGGCGGCTCCAAAGAAAATTACAGGTGCAGCAGCTCCATGATCGGTACCAAGGCTACCGTTGCTTTTAATTCTTCGACCAAATTCGCTAAAAGTCATTCCTGTTACTAAATTTGATTTCCCCATAAGCTCTAAATCTTGTTGAAATGCATGTATTGCCTGCGATAAAATACTGAGATTTGTAGCATGAGCACCTTTGGTCTTATCAGCAGCATCCACTTGACCACTGTGTAAATCAGATGTATTAGGGTGATTGACAATGTAAATAGGAGTTTGTAATCCGCCGTTGATTAATTTAGCAACAATTTTTAATTGATCACCTAGTTTATTAGCACTGGGATATGTTGCGGTTTGTGACTGAGCAGTGTTAAAAGCAGTTTGTATTGCAGTGCGATACACATTGCTTTGGTCTTTCATTAAACGTAAAAAAGTCAACTCCGTTCCGTAATCAGAATTAGGTGCGGGATCCGTAATTTGATTAATAACGTTCAAAAGTGCATTTGGATCAGGAGCATTATAACCCATATTAATAGTAGGTCCCTGTAAAGAAAAAGGCAAAGTAGAACCTATTTGAATAGCCAATGGATCAGGCATGGCGCTATTAGGATAACCAATAGGGAAATTAGGATATATGGTATCTAGCGATCGCCCTAGCCAGCCATCATCAAGGGTTTGATTGCTATTAGAAGCTGTAAACCAAATATCAGTTGCTCTAAAATGACTGAAACTTGGATTGGGATAGGAAACCCCTTGAATAATCATTAATTTGCCATTATCATGCAAAGTTTTCATTTCAGACATTGCAGGGTGTATGCCAGTAGTGGTATTATTGGCCAGTGGCAGAACAGAGTTTTGGTTCATCAATATATTCGAACGTGCGTTATTTAAATTTGTCCATTTATCTAAAGGGAAAACGGTATTTAACCCATCGTTACCGCCATTCATTTGAATGATAACCAAAATTTTTCCGCAATTTACCGCTGCGTTTGCCAAAACATCTAATGCATTACTTTCAATTGAAGCTGACGCCATTACAGGAATTCCATTCAAAGCTAAAGGGATGGAGGCTAATGCACTTGTTTTTATAAAACTTCTTCTTTTCATAACTTCAAAAGATTACATTAATTGGTATTCAGCAAGTTGAGTGAGAGTCACAAGCAAGGATTTAAGTCGAGATTTCACAATGTTTCGATTGGTTGTATTTGACGTGTCATTTAGGTAAAGTGTCCAAGCTGAGGTCCAGTAATCATTGCTTGTTTGATTGGAAAGTAGCGATTGAATTTTTATTTGCTCTTTTTGTGTACTACTAATATCAATGGGCAGTAAGTACTGTATAGATTCAGCAACTAATAAATCTGGATTAGCACAAATAGCAGGACTAAATTGTTGAATAAAACCTATTATATCTACTTCTATCCGAGTTGTGAGCAAGTTGTAAGTAAGATTGTAACCGTTGAAAATTTTATTTAAGAAATCGAATCTTTTTTGAGTGGTACTGGAATTGATCCAATATTCATGAAAAGACGGATTTTGATAAAAAGCAACCCAACCGGAAACATTTGGAATTTTCCCCATAGTTTGTTCTAAACCGCTCAAAACAGTATTGTTGAAGTAACTCCAAACTCTGTATTGCGCTTCAAAATTAGTTGCGTCTGTAACCGTATAATTCAAGTTAAAAGTCCGCAAACTACCAATGACCAGATCAAAAGGCGATTTAATGTAAACGCCTCTATTGGCCATATCATAAAAATGTTGGCTTTTGAAAAGTTGGTTTAATACCGGTGCAATTTCCCAATTGTTAGCTACAAATGTTTGTGCTAATGGTCTAATAATGTTTGACTCTATTGTGGCATCGATATCGTAATATATAAAATAGCGATATAATCGGCGGCAAATATATTCTGAAACTACTTGTGATTTTGTGAAAATCATATCAATCAAAGCATCTAACTCTGAAGCACCAGCATTGCTAATGACGGTGTTGTTAAAAAACGAGGAGAACTGCTTATTGCTTGTATCGTGAAAATTGGTATCAAAATTAGTGCTGGGTGTAGCTGTATTTAAATTTACAACTCTCCATCCTGTTAAAACTTTTGCTGCTTGTAACACATCAGCTTCAGTATACTGGCTTAATGGGTCTTTTCCTAACGTAAAAAGCTCCATAAGCTCTCGCGCAAAATTCTCGTCTGGAGATGTTTTTGTGTTGGCTTGATTATTTAAATAGTACATCATAGCGGGCTGTGTAGCCATTTTTCTGATCAGTGTTTTGTAATTTCCAAGCGGATTATCTCGAAACATTTTCATGTAGGAGTACAATATGCGACATGAATTACTGCCCGCATACGAAAATGGTGTACTGCGTACGGTGTCAAAATCTACTGGAATAAAATGATACCAAAACCAAGTCATTTTTTCCTTAATAGTCAAATTTTGATTACAAGCTAAACCAAAATTCCACTGTGATAATGAATCTATTCTTCTCGAGTTAGTGGTATTGGTTCCCGCAGGCAATGGGTCATTTGTCCAGTCAGCTCCGTAGGGCAAGTTGCTCTCATCTGGAGAATAATTATTGTATGAATTTACGGGAGGCGCAGGCGCAGTAGTGCTGATGTTCAACACGGCATTGACTGCATTTGTCATATTTAAAGCGAGTAACACATCAACATCGGCTTTTCTAAAACCATAACCAGTACGTTTTAGCAAATGCAGTACTTCTTGCTTGCCCCAACTACCGCTGTAGGGATTTAATCCACTGTTAACAGGAACTACTCTATCGGTAAAAGCCGATTTTGTAGCGCTTTTAACGCTTTGATATCTTCTGCCTGTAAATATTTTTCGGGAATATTTTTCAAATAATGGATCTTTGGTATCCTGATTAATTTTTAATTTATTTAGTATTAAATTAAATAAATTTCTACGGTTAATAGTATTACTCATAACGATTTCAAATTTGATTTGTACAATCGACTCCCTACTACTTTATTATTTTCTAATAAGTAAAAATAGCTACTCAAAATTATGTTTTTTTACAATACGTTCAACGTGCTATAAATGTTGTACTTAAATAATGTATTGTTCAAATTGCTGCAAAAATTTATAATCGGGTCATTAAAACTACACAAAAAACTTTCTCGATTATTTATTTTATTTAAATCTATAGGCGCGCAAAAAATGGCGGTGCAATTCCCCTTTTTAATTCGATTTTTGATAAAATTTTTATCTCATACTACCAAACATTTCCCTAAATTTGCTTCCATTAATATATAAGTTAGCGTTAAAAAAATCAAGCTATGTTACAAATCGCATTTATTAGAGAGAATCAGGAAAAAGTAATCACCGCTTTGGCAAAGAGAAATATCGATGCTACAAGTGTTGTTGAAGAAGTGGTACAACTGGATGAAAAACGTCGCGCTACGCAAGTGGAGCTAGACAGCATTTTATCCGAATCTAATAAATTATCCAAGGATATTGGCGAATTGATGAAAGCGGGAGAGAAATCTAAAGCCGCAATCTTAAAAGAAAAAACTGTTTTAAATAAAGAGAAAAGCAAGAAATTAGCCGAAACTGCTGATGCACTTGCCGCTGAACTTTTAGAAAAATTATATACCTTACCCAATCTTCCTGCTGATATTGTTCCTATTGGAAAAACACCGGAGGAAAACCTGAACGTTTTTGAAGAAGGGGAAATCCCAGTTTTGTATGAAGGCGCGCAACCACACTGGGAATTGGTAAAAAAATACGACATTATCGATTTTGAATTGGGAGTAAAAATCACAGGCGCAGGATTTCCGGTTTATAAAGGAAAAGGAGCAAAATTACAACGTGCTTTGATCAATTATTTTCTGGACAAAAATACCGCTGCAGGATATAACGAAGTTCAGGTGCCACACATGGTAAACGAAGCATCTGCTTATGGAACGGGACAATTGCCCGACAAAGAAGGGCAAATGTACCATGATAAAACCGATGATTTATACTTAATTCCAACTGCTGAGGTTCCAGTAACGAATTTGTTTCGGGATGTAATTTTAAACGAAAGTGAATTACCGGTTTTGACTACGGCTTACACGCCTTGTTTTCGTCGTGAAGCAGGTTCTTATGGTGCGCACGTACGTGGATTGAACCGTTTACATCAATTTGACAAAGTCGAGATTGTTCGTGTAGAGCATCCCGATAAATCGTATGCAGCCTTGGACGGAATGGTGGAGCATGTAAAAAGTATTTTGCAGGAATTGAAATTACCCTACAGAATATTGCGTCTTTGTGGCGGCGATATGGGATTCACAGCAGCGTTAACCTATGATTTCGAAGTGTTTTCTACTGCACAAGACCGTTGGTTAGAAATCAGTTCGGTTTCTAATTTTGAGACTTTTCAAGCAAATCGGTTGAAATTACGTTTTAGAGATAAAGATGGGAAAAATCAATTAGCACACACCTTAAACGGAAGTTCATTGGCTTTGCCAAGAGTTTTGGCAGCACTTTTAGAAAATTACCAAACTCCGGAAGGAATCGTAATTCCTGAGGTTTTGCGTGCGTATTGCGGATTTGATAGTATCAATTAGTTAAAACACTACTGAAAAATATTTTGTTGATGAAAAAGATTACGGTGTTCTGTGGCTCCAGTTTTGGGAATGAAAAAAATTATGAGGTTCAAGCGATAGTACTGGGACAGGTAATGGCTAAGAAGAACATTGATTTGGTTTACGGTAGCGCAAAAGTGGGTTTAATGGGTGCGGTTGCTGACGGTGTTTTGAGTGAAAACGGAAAAGTATTTGGTGTTTTACCCCGTTTTTTGATGTCTAAGGAAGTGGCTCACGATAATTTGACCGAGTTAATCATTGTGGAAAGTATGCACGAAAGAAAAACCAGAATGAATGAATTAAGCGATGGCGTAATTGCATTGCCTGGTGGATTTGGAACTTTAGAGGAGTTTTTCGAAATGCTCACGTGGGGGCAACTCGGACTTCATAAGAAACCCATTGGGATTTTAAACGTTGATGGATTTTATGATTTATTATTGCAATTCATCCAAAAAATGGTTGATAACGGTTTTTTAAAAGAAATCAATCAAAAGATGATTTTGGTTAGTGATAATGCGGAAGAATTGCTGAACAAAATGGAAAATTACACCGCACCGGAAGTTGGAAAATGGATTAAAAAGGGAAATGAATAAAGACACGAATATGTATTCCAACACCTAATCTGAATTAGAAAAACAGATAAAAAATGAAAAAAATCGTTCTCTTAATACACCTGTTTTTATCGCTATTCGCTTTCGCCCAAAACGAACAATTGGCACAGTATTATTATGACAAGGGCGATTTTGAAAAAGCCAAAATCAGTTATGAAGAATTACTGCAAGAGATTCCATTAAACTCTCAGTATTTTTTAAGAATAATCGATTGTTCACAGCAATTGCAAGAGTTTGAAAGTGCCGAAAAAGCCATTCAAGAACGACTTGACAAGTACAATCAAGGAAATCTTCTGGTAGAATTAGGATATAATTTTCAGTTGCAAAAAAATGATGATAAAGCCAAGATGTACTACGATCAGGCATTAGACCGCATCAGAAAAAATCCAAATCAAGTGTACGGAATTTCAAACACTTTTGAGCGAAAAGTGCTACTTGAATACGCGCTGAAATCCTACCAAATCGCAGTAGAATTAGAGCCTAATTTTAATTTCAATTATCAAATAGGATTGCTTTACGGTCAATTGTCTAATATAGAAATGATGATTTCCACTTTTCTGGATGAAGCGTTTGCTAATCCTCAAAACTCCATTCGAATCCAAAATCAACTGGTTCGTTTTATGGCTGATGAAGGCGATGCAAATTTCAATGAATTGTTGCGTAAAGCTTTAATTGTAAGGACGCAGAAAAATCAAGACATTTTTTGGAACCATTATCTGAGTTGGTTTTATGTGCAGGAAAAGGAATTTGGGAAAGCATTTATTCAACAAAAAGCCATTTATAAACGCAATCCGGAATCGCTTGCTACGATTGTAAATTTAGGGCAACTGGCAATTGAAGAAGAGAATGAGGAAGCGGCAAAGGAAATTTTAGGGTTTGTATTGCAAAACACACTAGATTTAGAATTGCTGATCCAAGCGAATTCGTATTTGATTGCGATGAAAATTGAAAAAGCAACCGAAAAAGACTTTGCCGTTATCAGCAAAGAATTAGACGGTTTGATGAAACAATTTGAAATAAGTCCTTTTACCTTATCTTTGCAGCTGATTCAGGCACATTTCACGGCATTTAAGTTAAAAAAACCGGAGGAAGGAAAGGCAATAATCAAGAGAGCGCTGGAATTGCAATTGAATGATTATCAGGTGGCTGATGCCAAAATGGAACTGGCAGATATTTTGTTGTACGAAGAAAAATTCAATCAGGCGTTGATCTATTATTCGCAGATTGAATTGGACTTGAAGAATGATGTAATGGCGCATGAAGCCAGTTTGAAAGCCGCAAAAACGAGTTATTTTAAAGCTGATTTTGCTTGGGCGTTGAAACAATTTAAGGAATTGAAATCAGCCAATACACAGTTGATTGCGAATGATGCTTTGGAATATTTTCTGTTAATCAATGACAATACCGTCGTTGATTCGACACAAACGGCTTTGAAACAATTTGCCAAAGGAGATTATCTGTTGTATCAAAATAGGAATCAGGAAGCGATAACGCAGTTTCTATCGATTTTAAAAAATCATAAAGGTCAGCAAATAGAAGCCGTGACGTTGTTGCGTTTGGGAAATATTTACGAAGAAACGGGCGATTTTACTTTGGCTTTAAGCCAATACCAAACGATTATGGATCAGTATAGCGATGGGATTTACATAGACGAAGCGCTGTATTTTTCGGCAGAGATATATAAAAAAGAACTGCTATTGCCTGATAAAGCGAAACCTTTGTATGAGAAGATTATTTTTAATCATCAGGATAGTATTTATTTTGTGGAAGCCAGAAAGAAATTCAGGCAATTGAGGGGAGATACTAATTTATAAGTAAATGTTTAATCGGTTAAATGTTTAACCGATTAACCGAAAAAACAATTAACCAGTTAAACAAAAAAAATGATATTATACAACGTTACTACAAACATACACGAAAGCGTGCACGATCAATGGATGATTTGGATGCAACACAAGCACATTCCAGAAATTCTGGCTACAGGAAAATTCTCTTCGGCAAGAATGGTACGGGTTTTAATTGAAGAAGAAATGGGCGGAGTTACCTATTCCGTTCAATATGTGACGGACAGCAAAGACACTTTGGAGAAATATTATCTGGAGGACGCACCTGCTTTTCGTGAAGAAGGAGCGAAGCTGTTTGGAGACAAAATGCTGGCGTTTAGAACGGAATTAGAATTGATTGCGGATTATTAAAAAAGTGTTCAGTGTTCGTCTTTTTAGTGTTCAGTTTGGGAATAATAAATCTTGAAATGGGAAATTGCGATATTAAGTTCAAATTGTAAAAGTAAATATAATTGGAGGTCGCAATTTGCGACCTCCAATTCTGAAAAGATGGGTTTGCGATATGCTCCGATGGCTTTTACAGAACACGGCGTATTAATGTTATCGAGTGTTTTGAATAGTGAAAAAGCAATTCAAACCAATATTCAGATAATGCGGATATTTACAAAAACGAGGCAAATGCTCTCCGATAATTCGGATTTACGTATTGATTTTGAAACAATGAAAAAGAAAATTGAAAATCAGGGAAAAAACATAGTACTCATTTTTCAATATGTAGATGAACTTATGGAAAAGAAAGAAATCATTCCAGAACGAGGAAAAATAGGATATAAGAAGTAGTTGCAATATTGATTTTGCGATAGTTTTCTGGATATTTAATACAATACAGTAGTGCCTTAGGGGCAAAATAAACCTAACAATAAAGTGAGATTGCTTCGTGCCTCGCAAAGACAAACATGGAAAAAGTAAAAGCAAAAAAACACCTCGGACAACACTTCTTGAAAGACGAAAGTATTGCCAAAGACATTGCAGATACATTGAACTTAGAAGGGTATGATGATGTACTGGAGATAGGACCAGGAATGGGCGTTTTGACAAAATATTTGTTGGATAAACCGGTGAACACCTACGTTATTGAAATCGATGCGGAATCAGTGACGTATTTAGACGAAAATTATCCAAAATTAAAAGATAAAATTATTTCTAAAGATTTCCTAAAATACAACATTAACGAAGTTTTTGAAGGAAAGCAGTTCGCAATCATTGGGAATTTCCCGTATAACATTTCGACACAAATTGTTTTTAAAACATTGGAATATCGCCACCAAATTCCGGAATTTGCCGGAATGTTCCAGAAAGAAGTGGCACAACGCATTTGTGAAAAAAAGGGAACAAAAGCGTATGGAATACTGTCGGTTTTGGTACAGGCTTTTTATGATGCCGAGTATTTATTTACGGTAGACGAACATGTTTTTATTCCACCGCCAAAGGTAAAATCAGGTGTTTTACGTTTGCGCAGAAAAAAAGATTACAGCTTGCCATGTGGTGAAAAATTGTTTTTTACGGTAGTGAAAACTGCTTTTCAGCAGAGACGTAAAACGTTACGAAATAGTTTAAAAACCTTAAATTTGTCGGATAGTTTGAGAGAGGATGAAATTTTCAACCTTCGACCAGAACAATTAAATGTAGCACAGTTTATAGCACTCACCCAAAAAATAGAAGCCGATGGAGTTTAAAATCAGCAAAGGATTAATTCAGGAATTAGAGCAACTTATTCAAAACAAAAACGACCAGCAACTGGAAGTATTATTGAATGATATGCACCATGCTGATATTGCTGAAATTCTCGATGAGCTTGATTTTAATGAAGCGACCTATATTTTTAAAGTATTAGACAGTGAAAAAACTGCTGAAATTCTTCTGGAACTAGAAGATGATTTGCGGGAAAATATATTAAGCAGGCTTTCGCCAAAAGAAATTGCAGAAGAGTTAGATGAGCTGGAAACCAATGATGCAGCTGATATTATAGCGGAGCTTTCACAAGATTTGAAAGCCGAAGTAATATCAGAACTTCAGGATGTAGAACATGCCAAAGATATTGTTGACTTATTGCGCTATGACGAAGATACCGCCGGTGGAATCATGCACAAGGAATTGGTAAAAGTCAATGAAAATTGGAATGTGCTTACTTGTGTCAAAGAAATGCGCATTCAGGCCGAAAATATCTCCAGAGTCCATTCGATTTATGTGGTGGATGATGAAGACCGATTGAAAGGGCGTTTATCCCTCAAGGATTTATTGACCACTTCTTCCAGAACCCCAATTAATGATGTGTACATCCGGAAATTAAACTCCGTAAAAGTAGATACAGAAGATGTTGAGGTAGCCCGAATTATGCAGAAATATGATTTAG
This sequence comes from Flavobacterium sp. ZB4P23, assembly GCF_003970375.1. Classification (NCBI taxonomy): domain Bacteria; kingdom Pseudomonadati; phylum Bacteroidota; class Flavobacteriia; order Flavobacteriales; family Flavobacteriaceae; genus Flavobacterium; species Flavobacterium sp. ZB4P23. The sequence continues at coordinate 256,009 of NZ_RYDK01000006.1, read as the reverse complement.
AAGCTATTCCTGTTGTAGATGAATTAGGAAGGTTAGTGGGTCGAATCACTATTGATGACATTGTGGATGTAATCAAGGATGAAGCCGATCAGGATTACCAGTTGGCTGCAGGTATCTCGCAAGATGTTGAAGCCGATGACAGCATATTTGAACATACAAAAGCACGGTTGCCTTGGTTAGTTTTGGCTCTTTTAGGCGGTTTTATCTCCGTAAAAGTGTTGGGATTGTTTGAAGGCGCAATGCTGCAACATGGTAATTTATTCTTTTTCACGCCCCTTATTGCTGCGATGGCAGGAAATGTCGGTGTACAATCCTCGGCAATTATTGTACAGGGTTTGGCTAATAATACGTTGAGCGGATCGCTATTTAATAGATTAGTTAAGGAAGTCTCCCTAAGTTTATTAAATGGATTGATTCTGGCTACAATATTATTTTTAGGAAGTCATTTTCTATTGGATGTTGAAATGATAATTGGCGTTATTATCTGCGTAGCATTAATTTCAGTAATTATTATTGCTTCATTAATAGGGACTTTTATCCCGTTATTGCTGGATAAATTTGGTATTGATCCCGCATTGGCAACTGGTCCGTTTATTACAACCAGTAATGATATTTGTGGCATTTTGATTTATTTTTCGATAGCAAAAATGATTTTAGGGTTTTAAGATAGAAGTAAGAGAAGAGAAAAAGAATAGAGAACAAAGAGAATAGATAGGAAATACAACAACAAACGAATACATCTATAACTATACAACCAACACTTTTTCCAGACGGCTTGCTTTCTTTTGGAAAGTCCCGAAGCTTCTGGAGGGGAGAGGAAAAACCACAACCAGCATGAAAGTACACATTATTGGCGGAGGAAACTTAGGAGTTTCTATCGCATTAGGATTATCAAAATTTTCGCCAGATGACCAAGTTACCATAACCCGAAGAAACACCTCCAGCATTCTGTATCTTGAAAAATTAGGAGCAACAGTTTCTACAAATAATATGCATCAGATTCAGGAAGCCGATGTCATTATTTTGACCATCAAACCATACCAAGTAGACACTGTTTTGGCCGAAATTCTTCCCGTAATTTCTAATAAAATCATCGCCTCGGCAGTGAGTGGATTGTCGATAGAAAATCTGCAAAACAAAATCGGTACGGCTAATAGTGCCATCCGAATCATGCCCAATATCGCGGCACAGTTTGGCGCCTCAGCCACCTGTATTGCGTTTAATGAAAAAGACAAAGAGCAGGCACAAGATGTTGTTTCCCTTTTTCAGAATTTGGGAACCGCTCCTATTATTGACGAAAAATTAATGGATGCTGCAACCGTTTTGGCGGCCAGCGGAACCGCTTTTGCCTTGCGCTACATTCGGGCCTCAATGCAAGCCGGTATCGAAATAGGATTTGACTGGCAAACCGCCTTAGCCATCTCGGCACAAACGGTAAAAGGTGCTGCCGAAATGCTACTAGAAGAAAAAGTACACCCGGAACAATTAATTGACCGTGTCACCACGCCACAAGGCTGTACCATAGCCGGATTGAACGAAATGGAAATGCACGGATTCAGTTCGTCCCTGATACGAGGCATCAAAACATCCTTGAAACAAATCAAGGGGTAGGCGCATAGTTTTGTAATTTTTTCGTTAATTATGCTGCGCAAACGTCTCCGACTTTGCGCAATTTTTTTCTTAAAAGGGATGAATATTGACATTTCATATTTGTATTAACACTCAAATAAATCTTATATTTGAAAAAAACAACCATGAAAAAACTACTCCTATTAATCCTTATTTTAATTTCAAGTTATACTGTGAATGCGCAAAAAGACGAACAAAAACAAATCCTTAAACATGTAGTGATGTTTGGTTGGAAACCCGGTACAGATGCAGCAGCAATTGACAAAGTAGTCACTGCTTTTGGAAACTTAGAACATAAAATCAAATTGATCAAAGCGTATGAATGGGGAATTAATAACAGTCCTGAAAACCTGAATAATGGTTTGACCCATTGTTTTGTGTTGGCTTTCACCAGCGAAGCGGACAGAGATGCATATTTAATTCATCCGGATCATAAAGCTTTTGTGGCTGTTTTGAGTCCGGCACCAGATAAAGTTACCGTAGTAGATTATTGGACGAATAAGTAAACAGAAATCTGGTTTAAAAATTTAAATAACAGAGAATAACACTAATAATCAATAAATGAGAAAAGTTTTAGTAGTCCTGATTTTAGCATTCAATCTAAATGCAAATGCCCAAGAAGTAACCGTTGAAAAATCAATTTTTGGTATACAAACCGGATTCGGAGTACACGCAGGAATTTGGTTTAACAATGAAAGTAAGGTGTCTAATAGTATCGCTGTGCGCAGTGAAATCGGTCTTGAAAAAGATTTTACGGTAGGAGATCACTATGATGGAACCGGTTTTATTTTGCAGCCAGTAGTCACTTTAGAACCAAGGTATTACTATAATCTGGAAAAAAGGAATTCAAATGGGAAGCAAATCGCCAATAATAGCGGGAATTATTTTTCCATTAAAACAAGTTACCATCCGGATTGGTTTGTGATTAATCTTGCAGATAACGTTACAAAAACGGCTGATTTAGCAATTGTACCCACTTGGGGTTTGAAGCGTACTATTGGGAATCATTTTACCTATGAAACTGCGGTAGGATTTGGGTATCGAGTGGTTTATTTGAAAGAGAATTCGGTTAACGGTAATGTCCAGAACACAGATGGATCATACAATAGAAACCAATACATTCCTTATTTACACCTAGGAATTGGATATACTTTTTAGGGTAAATATGTGTAGACTTGTTACAGGAACCATGAATAAGGTTTTGTTAGCATGAAAAACCGTAAAAAATCAAATATGAATCAGAGCACAATTGTTTTCAGAATGTCTAAAAGCAGTGGTATTTACAATAAATCCAATCGCTATGTAGTACGTATTGATAGCAAAACGGAGTGTGAAATGAACTACAGCAACAACCGGAAAGAATACTGTGTTTTGCCCGGAAAACATACCATAGAAATTGGTGATGGGACTTCTTTTCAAACAGAAGAGATAGTGCTAAAGGCGGGAGAAACGAAAGTACTGAGCATAAATCCTAGTCTTACGTACAATCTTGGATTCGGAATACTGACCGGAATGGTGGTAACCGGTTTGGTTATTCAATTTGCAGTACTTCAAAAATTTTCTCCTGTGATGATTATTCCATTCATGCTTTATTTATTTATTAAAAAAAGAGATTTTAAAAATAGTTTTGCGATAAGTTATTCAAAATAGAAGCAATTATTGAACATAAAAAAGCCTCGTTTAATTGCTTAAACGAGGCTTTTTAGGATCACAATATGTTTTATACTAGTGCTGTTTTCTCTTTTTTAGATTGTTTTCTTAAGGTATATTTCAACCAGAAGAAACCCGTCAGACCAGCAACAAAAGAAGCAATCAGAATGGCAATTTTAGAGTATGTAATAACCTCTTTACCACTTTCTTTGAAAGCAAGAAGGGTAATGAAAATGGACATGGTGAACCCAATTCCACCAAGCATTCCCGCCCCAATTATTTTTTTCCAATTTAAATCTTTGGGCAACGTGCAAATGCCTAAACTCACTCCTAAAAAGGAGAAAAGCCAAATTCCAAGAGGTTTTCCCACCACAAGTCCCAACATGATCCCAATTGTATTGGTATGATTCAATCCTTCTGACCAATCAGAACCAATGGCAATACTGGTATTGGCGATGGCAAAGAGCGGCAGAATCAAAAATGCAACCGGTTTGTGCAAAAAATGCTGTAATTTATAAGAGGATGTTTTCTTGCCTCCGTCTCCAAATGGAATGACAAAAGCCAATAAGACGCCTGTAATAGTGGCGTGAACACCTGAATTCAGCATAAAATACCACATAGCAGCACCCCCAATTAAATAGGGGATAAGGTTGTGAACCTTTCTTTTGTTCAGGATAAATAAACCACCCATAATGGCAAAAGCAATAAACAGATTGGTAAAAGCAATTGTTTTTGTATAAAAAACAGCAATTACCAAAATAGCCCCTAAGTCGTCAATTACAGCAAGGGCAGTAAGGAATACTTTCAGCGAGGTAGGAACCCGATTTCCTAAAAGCGATAAAACTCCAATTGCAAAGGCAATGTCAGTAGCCATAGGAATACCGGCACCATTTTGTGTGGGTGTTCCAAAATTGAGCAGTAAAAAAATTCCTGCCGGAACAATCATCCCGCCTAAAGCACCAAAAACAGGTAAAGTGGCATTTCTAATACTCGACAATTCTCCTTTGTAGATCTCCCGTTCTAGCTCTAAACCAATCAAAAGAAAGAAGATAGTCATCAGTCCGTCATTGATCCAGTGGGTGATCGAATGGTTGCCGACATTGGTTTCCCAAAAGGCAATATAGTCAGTTTGAAAAGGGGAATTAGCAAATAGAAGAGAGAGTATCGTAACTAGGAGTAATAAAAGACCTCCCGCTTTTTCGTTTTCAAAAAAGGCTTTGAATGTTTTTGTTAATCTCATTTGTTGTTTTTCTTTTTCTATAATTAATAGTATAAATGATGAATAGGAATTCTGCAAATTTAAGCTTTTGAAAGCTAATTTCCGTTCTTAAAAGTATAAACCGTAATTTTTTTGTTTCTTTGATGTAGCAAAAACAAAGCAATTATGACCATCAAAATACTTCATATCGACAGCAATCATTCCTTACTGTGGAATGAATTGCAAAAATCCGGGTTTATCAATCACAGTGATTTTACTTCTTCAAAAGAAGAAATCGAAGCTAAAATTCAGGATTATCAAGGAGTTGTGATTCGAAGCCGTTTCAAGATTGACAAAACATTCTTGGACAAAGCTACTAATTTGCAATTCATCGCTCGCGTTGGAGCCGGATTGGAAAGCATTGATTGCGAGCATGCAGCATCTAAAAACATTACACTTATTGCCGCTCCAGAAGGAAATAGAAACGCTGTTGCTGAACACACCTTGGGTATGATCTTATCCATTTTTAATAAATTGAATCAAGCTGACAGCGAGATACGAGCAGGCCATTGGAACCGGGAAAGCAATCGCGGTCAGGAACTTGACGGTAAAACCGTTGGAATTATCGGGTACGGAAACATGGGAAAATCATTTGCCAAAAAACTCCGTGGTTTTGATGTCGAAGTCTTGTGTTATGACATTCAGGAAAATGTGGGTGATGCTAATGCGAAGCAGGTTTCCTTAGCAGAATTTCAGCAAAAAGTAGATGTAGTGAGTTTGCATGTTCCATGGACTTCCGAAACAAATAAAATGGTGAATGCTGATTTTATCAATGGATTTCTTAAGCCTTTTTGGGTTATTAATACCTCTCGAGGCAAGAATATTGTCACTGCCGATTTGGTTACTGCCATGCAATCCGGGAAAATTCTCGGAGCAGGTTTAGATGTTCTGGAATATGAGAAGTTGTCTTTTGAAACCCTTTTTAACGATAAAAACACACCAGAGGCTTTTCAGTATTTGTTGAAAGCCAAAAACGCAATTCTGACGCCACATATTGCCGGTTGGACTTTCGAAAGCCATGAACGATTGGCACAAGTAATCGTTGATAAAATAAAAGCAAAGTATCTTAGTTAGGTAAAATTTGTCGTGCCGTAGCAGCGCAATACGGGAATTGGAGTTTCTTTTTTAAAGTAAAAATTCCTAAAACTCGTCGCTTGTTGCGAAGATAACATCTTGGTTTAAAGTCAATTCGTATCGGTTTACTTTTTGGTGGAAAGACAAAACGGGAAGGATTGTTCTATCCAATGGCAGCCGTTTATGGATGGTACCAATCATTTTAAGCCAAGCGAAAAACGGTTCGTGCAAAATTTTACAGTTGATGATTTAGAACGTTTATTGCAAAATTATCAGATGAAGGTGTAATAATTGTGTGTGTTATGAAGGTTTGTAACCCTAGAAAATTCGGATGGGTTTTGAATAGTGGAGGAAATAAAACCGAATTTTTGAACCAATTGGTAGAGTGTTTCAATAATTTTTATATTTTTAACCATTGAAAAACAATCTAATACAAATTATTTATGCAAAATTCGAAGATTGAAAATTGGAATAATCCGCTGCCAGTTCGTCAAAACAATAAAAAGCTGCCTGCCGGAATTTTAGCGATACTTTTAGGTCCTCTTGCGATTCATAAATTCCTATTGGGGTATACTACTGAAGGGATAATTTGGCTGGTAATTAGTCTTTTTACCTGCGGAACGGTGACATACATTTTAGGTATTATCGAAGGAATAATTTATTTGACAAAATCTGACGAGGAGTTTTACCAAATGTATCAAGTAGGTAAAAAGGCTTGGTTTTAAAACATAAAAAAATCCCGGTTTTAGACTGTCCCCAAAAAGTCAGACACTATTTGGGGGTATTTTTCTACCACAAATTTTACTAATTGCCACGAATTAATTTTGTGCTGATTTGTAAAATTTCTAGCAACTAAGTAATAACCATGGTATAATGTCGTATTTTAAAATCAGGATAAAATTATGTAACAATCTGATTTAAAGCTGTTTTACTTAAAGTTAATTCTTTTGACTTTACGACTTTTAAACTTTCGACTTACTTATTTAATGGGATTCTGAAATTAATCTTCTTTCTCGCTCAGTTTCCGCTCCAATTCTTTCTGGAATTCTTCCATTACGGGCTTCATGGTACTTTCCGGAATGTCTGCAATCCTGATGTACATCAATCCGTCTACGGCATTATTAAACAACGGATCCACATTAAATGCGACCACTTTTGCATTTTGTTTGATGTATTTTTTGATTAAAACCGGCAAACGCAAACTTCCCGGTTCCAGCTCGTCGATAATTTTATCAAACTTATTCAAATCCGATTCGGTTTCGTTAAAAATAAAATCCTTATCGGCATCTTTTAATTTTACTTTATACGCTTTTTTGGGATGAATGTATTGCGCAATATACGGATCATAATAATTGGATTTCATAAATTCAATCATTAGGGATTTAGAAAAATCTGAAAATTGATTACTGATACTCACGCCTCCCAATAAAAATTTATGTTCGGGATAGCGTAAGGTGGTATGCATAATTCCTTTCCAAAGCAGGAAAAGCGGCATTGGTTTTTGTTGGTACTCTTTGATGATAAAAGCGCGTCCCATTTCGATAGATTTGTGCATCATATCATGTAATTCGGGCTCAAACCTAAACAGATCGTTGAGGTAGAATCCATTGATTCCATACTTCGGATAAATTTCTGAACCCAATCCCATTCGGTACGCACCGGCAATCTTATGGGCTTCATTATCCCATAAAAACAAGTGATGATAATATTTATCGTGCTTGTCTAAATCAATAGACTCATTGGTTCCTTCGCCTACTTCTCTGAAAGTGATTTCTCTAAGACGTCCTATTTCATGCAGGATATTTGGAATTTTAGTGGCTTCAGAAAAGAAAACCTCATAATTTTTACTTTGTAAAAGTCGGCAATCGCTATTTCTGGCGGCATCAACTTCGGCAATCATCTTTTCGCTGTTGGCAGCAGTGACAATTGTCTTTGGGCTTTTAGGAATTTTTAAAGTAGGCGTTGGCAAAAAAGGAATTTCTTTCTCAAAAGGATTGGCCAACATGTACGTTTTTTTTCTTAAAAACTCAGAGTATTCCTCTAAAGTCTTGTGCTCATTTTGTTCGCTTACGGAAATTGGTTTACCAATACGCACTTTGATCACACGGCGTTTCTGGCTAAAGACTTCCGAAGGCAGTTTTGCCGTTCTAAAAGTCCCGCTTATTTTAGAAAGCAAATAAAATAATCGACTGTTTTTAGCATGAAAATAAATAGGAACCACAGGCACCTGCGCTTTTCTAATTACTTTGATAGCTCCTTCTTCCCAAGGCTTATCTACCATTAACTTACCATCTTTATAGGTAGAGACTTCGCCTGCGGGAAACATGCCTAAGGGTTTTCCATCGCTTAAATGACGCAGTGTTTCCTTGATTCCCACCACGCTTGATTTAGCATCCTTATGATTTTCAAAAGGATTCACAGGCATGATGTATTTTTTGAGCGGCTTAATTCGGTGTAAAAGAAAATTAGCAATAATCTTGAAATTGGGTTCTCTCTCCAGCATTAATTTCAATAATAAAACCCCGTCAATTCCTCCCAGTGGATGGTTTGAAATCGTGATGTAAGCTCCTTCTTTTGGCAGGCGCTTTAAATCCTCTTCCGGAATTTCAAATTTTATTTGTAAATCATCTAATATTCCATTCAGGAAATTAACATCTTTCAAATGCTTATTTCTGTCGTACATTTTGTTTAAGGTAGAAATCTTTAGCACCTTCATAAGCATCCATCCTGAGAAGGTACCTAGAACTCCATACTTATCAGCATTTATTGCTTTTGCAACTTCTTTGGCGGTTACTAAACCCATGAATTTTTTTCTTTTAAAGCAAGAAACAAAGATAGCAAAAAACTCCATTTTCTCTATTTTTCTGAGTCAAACTTGTACTTTTTTATTACATTTGAAATCGTTATATACACACCATGATTTTTTCTGACAGATTCTAAAAATGCATTTCTAATACCATTTGGGAATTATTTATTTCTACAGAAATTCAAATACACACTTTATGAGAATTATTTCATACAACGTCAACGGAATTAGAGCCGCAATTTCAAAAGGATTTATCGATTGGCTGCAACAGGCAAATCCGGACATCATTTGCCTACAGGAAATCAAAGCCACTGAGGATCAAATTCCTGTGGAGGCTATTGCAAAGGCAGGGTATCCGTATCAATATTATTATTCAGCCACTAAAAAAGGGTACAGCGGCGTAGCGATTCTTTCAAAGATCAAACCTAATAATGTGGTCCACGGAACCGGAATTCACCACATGGATTTTGAAGGAAGAAATCTTCGGGCTGATTTTGATGATTTTTCCGTGATGAGTTTGTACCTGCCATCTGGGACAAATATGGAGCGACTCGACCATAAATTCATGTTTATGGATGATTTTAAGAATTATATTGATGAACTCAAAAAAGAAACGCCAAACTTGATTATCTGTGGCGATTACAACATTTGCCATGAGGCAATTGACATTCATGACCCAATTAGAAACAAGACCGTTTCCGGATTTTTACCCCATGAAAGAACCTGGCTTGACGGATTTATAAAGTCCGGATTTGTCGATAGTTTTCGCCATTTCAACAGTGAACCGCACCAGTATTCCTGGTGGAGTTACCGCGCTGGAGCCAGAGGGAATAACAAAGGGTGGCGCATCGATTATAATTTAGTTGCCAATTCTTTGAAACATAAACTCAAAAGAGCCGTTATTTTATCAGATGCCGTACATTCAGATCATTGCCCGGTCTTGGTAGAATTAGAGTAATCATCTTTAGCGCAGCCAAAGGAGGAGCTATTTCCCGCTATCCGCTACAATCTTTTCTCTCGTTAAAAAACGAGAGAAAAGGATTTTCACTTCTATCGGGGCTAGGGCATCCGAATGCAATTTAAATTTTTGATTTCAAAACAACAATAAAAACGATATAAACACCATTAAAATGATTAAAAAATTTTCCTTAGGATTACTCGTATTGGCACTTTCAACATCCTGCGTGTCAAAAAAAATATACAATGACTTAGAAAGCAAGTATGCGGATTCCAAAAAGGAAAACCGAAGCCTAACGGACGAAAATGAAGATTTGCTGAAAACTAAAAACCAATTGGATTTAGATAGAACTGCTTTAACTTCTGACTTGAGTGCTTCTAAAGCAGCACTTGATAAATTGAAAGCAGATTATGCTGCTGCTCAAAACAAACTCGAAGTCCTGCAGGATTCCTATGCCGCTTTAGAGAAAAACAGCGGAGAGGCTTTACAAAGTAACATGAAGAAAAATCGTGATTTACTAGGCCAATTGGATGAGAAAGCAAAAGCGTTGGCAGTAGAACAAGAGCGTTTGAGCAAAAGTGCCCAGCGTTTGCAAGAATTAGAAGACTTGATCGCCGCCAAAGAAGCCAACATGAAAAAACTAAAAGAAACACTCTCTAATGCTTTGAATAGTTTTGAAGGAAAAGGACTGACTGTCGAACAAAAAAATGGAAAAGTATACGTATCCATGGAGAACAAACTGCTCTTCAATTCCGGAAGTTGGTCAGTAGGTTCCGAAGGGAAAAAGGCAGTAGTAGAATTAGGTAAAGTTTTAGGAGACAATCCTGAAATCTCCGTTCTTATTGAAGGACATACGGATGATGATGCTTTTTCAGCTTCTGGACCAATTGCGGATAACTGGGATTTATCAACCAAAAGAGCCACCGCAATCGTAGCTATTTTGAGCGAAAACTCAAAAATCAACAAACAAAGTCTTACCGCCGCAGGACGAGGAGAGTTCTCTCCGCTAGCCAGCAATGCAACTGCTGACGGAAAAGCGAAGAACCGCAGAATCGAAATCATTCTTACCCCAAGATTAGATGAAATTGCCGAAATGCTGAATGAAATAAATTAAGGTTTAAAGGTTAAAGTATAGAAAGGTTCAGAGTGTATGCTTTGAACCTTTTTTTGTTCTCTACGGGATATTTTATAAAATAATCTCCAGTTTTATAAGTTTAACCATTAAGGAATTAAGAAAATTATGCGTGAATTCTTAATGAAACTTAATCTCTTAATGATTTAAAAAAGGAACCTTTTCTTAACCGCTAATTCGCTAATTTTATCTTTCGTTTCAAGGGCTTTTAATTTGCGAATTCGCGGTTATTTTTTTAACATCCTGTAAACTTTTGTCAATTTTCTGTTAACACTAAATCGTAACCGCAAACTAATTTTATCTTTGTTTTCGAAAATAAAATACAATTTCCTTAAATATGAAATATACAACATTACCAAATACTGATATAAAAGTCAGCAAAATTTGCCTTGGAACCATGACTTTTGGGCAACAAAACACAGAAGCTGATGGTCACGCACAAATGGATTATGCTTTAGAAAACGGAGTCAATTTCTTTGATACTGCCGAAATGTATTCTATTCCGGGGCGTCAGGAAACCTATGGAAGTACAGAGAAAATCCTTGGAACCTGGTTCAAGAAAACAGGGAAAAGAGAAGAAATTGTTTTGGCCTCCAAAATTGCCGGACCCAATCCTAATTTTGGCTACATGAGAGAAAAATTAGATTTTTCGCCCGCCAGTATCAAGTTTGCATTGGACAGTAGTTTGCAACGCCTGCAAACTGATTATCTGGATGTGTACCAATTGCATTGGCCGGAACGTAAAACCAATTATTTTGGACAACGCGGTTTCAAAGTGCAAGACGATGCTTGGGAAGATAATATTCATAATGTGCTGGAAGCATTAGACGGTTTTGTCAAGGAAGGAAAAATAAATCACATAGGTCTTTCAAATGAAAATCCTTGGGGAATTATGCGTTTTCTGGAGGAAAGCAAATACAATAATCTGCCAAGAATAAAGACGATTCAAAATCCGTATTCGTTATTGAACCGACTTTTTGAAAACGGGTCCGCTGAAATTTGCCTGAGAGAAAATGTTGGTTTATTGGCGTATTCTCCAATGGCTTTTGGCGTTTTGTCCGGTAAATTCCTTACTGGCGAAGCGCATCCAAATGCCAGAATCAAATTGTTTCCGCAGTATTCCAGATACAACAGTCCACAATGCACCGAAGCCACGCGGCTATATCAGGAAATCGCTAAGAAAAACGGATTGACCTTGACGGAATTGTCGTTGGCATTTATAGCCCAACAGCTGTTTGTAACCAGCACGATTATTGGTGCAACCACATTGGAACAATTAAAAGAAAATATTGATACCATTCAAGTGTCACTTTCGGATGAAATCTTAAAAGCGATTGATGAAGTGCAAGCCGTGATTCCGGATCCGGCACCTTAATTTAATAAACCCTGTCAGAGTTCCAAAATCTGACAGGGTTGTTTTTAATAATTAAAGATCAAATTCATCATCAACGGCTAAGGAATCCATTTTTATTTGCGTGGAATCTTGTACTTTGAATTTGATAAAAGATTTTGCAGGTCCTGAAATCAATATTGGTAAGGACTTGTAAATCGTGTCTTCAGAAGTCAAAAGTCCTCTTCGAAACATAATATTCGTTAAGAACGATTCTTGTTGTACAGCAAAATCTTTCAACATCCCTTGATCGTTAAACTGATACATGAATTTTTTTGGACTTGGAATAATTCGCGCGAGATACAAGCATTCGTTCAGTGATAATTCCAAAGGCGCTTTTTGAAAGTAAAACTGACTTGCTTCGCCAATTCCATATACATTTGGACCCCATTCGATAATATTAAAATACACTTCGAGCATGCGTTCCTTGTTTACAATCCGGTTGTTTTCCAGAATATAAACCAATAAAATTTCTTCCAGTTTACGGGAAACAGTTTTTTCCCGACTCAGAAAAACATTTTTCACTAATTGCATGCTGATGGTACTGGCGCCGCGGGAAAACTTTTTAGTTTTTATGTTTTTGATGATGGATTGTTTGAAAGCTTCGCTGATAAAACCACGATGCGAAAAGAAAGAAGGATCTTCCGTTGTCAAAACCGACTTTCGTAAATAGGGTGAAATTCGGTCCAGTGGCGTGAAATTTGGATTAGCAGAGCCCACTAAAACCGGACGTTGCAACACGTTCTTTATAAGTGCGCGATACACAAATTCGCCATTGAGTTTGTTCAGGTTGGCTTCACCGTATTTTGTAATTTTTAGATTTTCTTTTTTTAGTTTGCTGTCAAAAACCAGTTGATTGGGTTTGTTTTGGTTGAATGCAAAGTCCAATTTGTAATCAAAAGTACCACTGGCTTTCATGCCTTGAAAATTGGCAAATAAACCGTCTGGAAGCGAAGTGATAAAATCCTGCGCGTTCATTTTTGGAATATTCACTTTGAGTTTATAAATCGTGTCTTTTTCAGTTTCATAAGCCACATAAGGATGAAATTTTATCTTGTTTAACTGAACTGTTGAGGTGCTGTCAATCGAAATAAAATCAGAACCCAAAAGAAAACGGTAGTCAAATTTGGCGTTTTTTAGCAATACATCTTTGCTGGCGATTTTAGGATGGTTGAGTTTTAAATTAGCAATAGCCATAAACCCATCGATATGCAATTCATCACCGTCTTTATCTATGTTTTGAATATTCAAACGAATGGAGTCAAAGCTTGATTTTAGGTTGAACCGCTCGTCTAAATACGGCATTTTGATGGCACAGGTGTCGATATTAACGAATCTAATATCGGCTTTTTTATTTCTGGGATCGGCAAATCCTTTAATTTTCCAGTGCTGAGTAAAGGTGTTGGTTTGCACTTGAATAGCAGTTTCAAGTTGCTTGTTGACCAATCGCAATTTTTGGAAATTGATGTTTGTTTTTTTTTCGTTATCGTTAATTCGGATCGAAAGATTGTTCAGAATCATATCAGTTGGAACTAAATTTAGTACTTTTGAGATGATTCTGTAGGCAAATTGAGCGTAATCTCTTTTCTCATTTTGTACTGGTGTTTGATTGTCCCTCTTTAAAAAAGCATCGTAATTTCCCTTTTTTCCTTTTTTTACTAATTGAATAAAACCATTCTGAACCTCTAAAGTACCAAGTTGTAGGTCGCCGGTTGTCAAATGCCACAAATTAACGCTGGTTTTTAATTTTTTAATTTTAAAAAGCGTATCGGCATTTTTTGGAACCAAAATGATTTCAGTAAGATTTAGACCGGACAATCCTTCAAAAGAAGCTTTTTTTATCGTAAAAGTACTGTTGTAATCCATTTTCATTTCATGGGAAACTTTTGCAATGGTTTGCTGTAAAACGGCATCACGAAAGAGGTAAAAAGCAATAATTATAGTGGTAAACAATACAAAAAGTATTTTTGTTGCTAGAATTATGTTTTGTTTTTTGGTTTTCATAAACAGTTTTAAAAATAAAAGAATCTAAAATACAATGCGTTTGGAGTATTAGTCATAAAGAAAAGGAAAATAATACTAAAGCAGAGTTTTTTATAATTTTCTTTATAGTTTTGATTGTATAAAATGAATGCTATTCCATTTTAGGACATAAAAAAACTACAACATTTCTGCGTTGTAGTTTTTGATATTCTCGGTAGCAGTGCTATTAGTAATTGGATTTCGGTTTTTTATATCCCGATAACGGATTTGCAATCCGTGCCCTTAGAGTATTTGAAAACAAATCAAGACTACAACTTCTGCGTCGTAAACCAAATAATCACAATTAGTTGCAACACTAAATGTATAAGAGAAACGTTATTTTAGATTTGTCAACAAATATCATCCAAACAACTCACTCGCCACATCTTCAATTTTGGCTACTAATCGAATGTTAATTCCGGTATTTTTCAATGCAATTTTATTGTATTTAGAAACAAAAATGGTCGAAAAACCTAATTTTTCCGCTTCCTGAATGCGTTGGTCTACACGGTTTACCGGACGTATTTCACCGGAAAGTCCCACTTCGCCGGCAAAGCAAAAATCTTTATTGACTGCTATATCTTCATTCGAGGACAAAATGGCGGCAACTACAGCCAAATCTATCGCCGGATCATCTACTGAAATTCCTCCGGTTATGTTCAGGAAAACGTCTTTGGCGCCAAGCCTAAAACCGGCTCTTTTCTCTAAAACGGCTAGAATCATATTAAGTCTTTTGGCGTTATACCCCGTCGTGCTGCGTTGTGGCGTTCCATAAACGGCGGTGCTTACCAAGGCTTGAATTTCAATCATCAACGGGCGCATGCCTTCTAAAGTTGAAGCAATTGCTGTTCCCGATAATTCCTCGTCTTTATGCGAAATCAGTATTTCGGATGGATTCGAAACTTCGCGTAAACCATTGCCCAGCATTTCATAAATACCAATTTCAGCAGTGGATCCGAAACGGTTTTTTAACGAACGTAAAATGCGATATACGTGATTTCGGTCACCTTCAAACTGCAAAACTGTGTCCACCATGTGTTCTAGGATTTTTGGTCCGGCAATGTTACCGTCTTTGGTGATATGACCAATCAGAATCACTGGAATATTAGTTTCTTTGGCAAATTTGATTAGTTCGGCAGTGGTTTCCCGTATTTGAGAAATACTGCCGGGAGTGGATTCGATATAATCCGTATGCAAGGTTTGAATGGAATCGATAATCACGATTTCCGGTTGTATGGCTTCAATTTGCTTGAAGATGTTTTGGGTTTTGGTTTCGGTAAGAATATAGCAATTGTAACCGCTGGGCGTGATTCTTTCGGCACGCATTTTTATTTGTTTCTGACTTTCCTCGCCTGAAACATATAAAGTTTTATACGGTAATTTTAAAGAGATTTGGAGCAACAGTGTGCTTTTTCCTATGCCGGGTTCACCACCTAAAAGGATCAAGGAGCCGGGAACGATTCCGCCACCCAGAACGCGATTTAGTTCGCCATCTGTCGTGTCCATTCGGATTTCCTGAGCAGAATCAATTTCGTTTATTCGTAACGGTTTTGGTGCTTTACTGCTAGAAGTAGTTTCGCTTTTCCAAGCTGTTTTTTCTTGTTTCTGTATAATTTCTTCTGCTATTGTATTCCATTCTTTACAGGAATTGCATTGTCCTTGCCATTTGGCATATTGTGCGCTACAGTTTTGGCAAAAAAAAGTTGTTTTTACTTTTGACATTATTTTTTTGGTATTTGGCTTTTCATAGCATCCTGTTTTTCTAGTAGCAACCGTTTGGTTAAAGTACGGGTATTTCACGCTCACTAGGAGAAGCAATATACTACATTATAAAAAATTAGCCACTGTTGCTTTTCTTTTTCTTATTTAAAAAATAGAGCATCAGTGGCTGGAAGTGACAAGGGCCTTTTGCGTATCATAAACGATACCATAAAGAGCCGTTTTAGAATGGAATGTTTTAGGTCAAAGAATTGTCTTTTTCATTGGGAAAAACAACCCAAGGCTTGAAGGTTTTGGCTTCTTCAAATTCCATTGTTGCGTATGAGATGATGATGATGATGTCGTCTTTTTGCACTTTTCTGGCCGCAGGTCCGTTGAGGGTTATGGTTCCTGAATTTCTTTCGCCTTTGATGGCGTAGGTTTCAAAACGTTCACCATTATTGATGTTTACAATAGACACTTTCTCCCCCTCAATGATGTTAGAAGCATCCAGTAACGTTTCGTCAATGGTAATACTTCCGATATAATTCAGATCGGCTCCCGTTACTTTAACGCGGTGAATTTTTGATTTTAAAACTTGAATTTGCATGCTACAAAAGTAAATTAATTTAATGAAATGGTGTCAATCAAACGAATATTGTTGACTATTACAACAATAAAGGCACGGTATTTTTTATTTTTATATTTTCGGGTACACGGAAGCAGGGTTGCTTCATCAGCAATAACGAAATATTCCAATACAAAAGTAGGATTGTTCCGGAATGATTTTTGAACCCATTCTGAAATTTCTGCGGTACTTTTTGTAAAAAACTGGGCTTTTACAGAAGTTAATATTTTGTAGATGATAGCTGCTTCGGCTCTTTCCAGAGCTGATAAACGCTCATTTCTGGAACTCATGGCCAGATTGTTAGGCTCTCTAAAAATGGGGCAGCCAATTATGGTTATGTTTAAATGGTTTTTAGCTACCATTTTTTTTACGATTTGCAATTGCTGAAAATCTTTTTCCCCAAAATAGGCTTTTGTAGGTTGAACAATCTCAAAAAGACGTTTTACAATTGTACCGACACCATTAAAATGTCCGGGTCTGAACTTGCCTTCCATTTGATTTTCAAGTCCATCAAAATCAAAATGTTCAGCAAGGGGTGTTCCATCATAAATATCGACCACCTCAGGGGCGTATAAAATGATATTTGGATTCAAAGCCGTAAGTTTTTTTACGTCTTCATCAAATGTTCTTGGGTATTTTGCCAGATCTTCGGAATTGTTGAATTGAGTAGGATTGACAAAAATACTCACTACCGTATTCTCATTTTCCAACAATGATTTTTGCATTAATGCCAGATGACCTTGGTGTAAAGCACCCATAGTTGGAACAAATCCAATGGTGGAGTGAAGTGCTTTTATAGGTTTCAAATAGTTCATTAAAGATGCTTTTCCGTAGAAAATAGGCATGACTGTATTATTAAAATTAAATGCAAACTTACTATTTTAGTTAATAACTGCATAAATTATTGTAATTTTGCACTGTTTTTATTGCCAATAAATTAAGTAAATTATAATATGAAAGATAAGAGGATATTATACGTATCATCTGAAGTGGTGCCTTATCTCGCTGAAAACGAGGTTTCTTTAATGTCTTATGACGTTCCAAAAATGATTAATGATCAAGGCGGACAGATAAGAATTTTTATGCCAAGGTATGGAAATATTAACGAGAGAAGACATCAGTTGCACGAAGTTATCAGACTTTCGGGCATGAATTTGGTAGTGAATGACTTGGATATGCCTTTGATTATTAAAGTGGCATCTATACCAAAGGAACGAATACAAGTGTATTTTATTGATAATGATGAATATTTCAAGCGCAAAGCGACTTTTGCAGATGAAGAAGGCGTGATGTATCCGGATAACGATGAGCGTGCTATTTTCTTTGCAAAAGGAGTGGTAGAAACCGTGAAAAAACTCAATTGGGTGCCAGATATTATTCATGTTCATGGCTGGATGGCGGCAATGTTGCCCATTTACATGAAACATTATTATAAAAATGAAGCATTGTTTTCAGAGACAAAAATCGTTACATCGGTTTACAGTCAGTCTTTTGAAGGAACTTTAGATGCTGGAATGATTAATAAAGTAAAATTTGATGGCATACCTAAAGAAGATATTGCTGATCTTGAAATCCCGGATTATGAAAATATTATTAAGGCCACGATAAAACATTCTGACGCTGTGATTATTGCCTCGGAAAACCTGTCTTCAAGTTTAACAAAATTTATAGAATCTTCAGGAAAACCTTTTTTATCTTTCGTCCCGAAAGATGCATTCGCGGAAGCTTATACTAATTTCTACAGAAACGAGGTTCTTTAAATTAAACTTTTTTATTAAATATGTACAATAATTCTTTCTTTAAGAAAATTCTGGTAGTGGCAAGTATTGCTTTTTTATATTCTTGTGATAAAGATTATAATGAAATTGGAGCGGGTTTAATAGGTGAAAATAATTTTAACCTGGAAAAAGAAACGTATGATGTAATAGCCTACAATCAAAAAACGGGGCCAATACAATCTAATAATCTTGCGGTAAGTCCTTTAGGGATTTTTAATAATCCTAATTTTGGCGAAGTAACAGCAAATTATGGTACACAATTGACATTGGTCACTCCTATATCTACTATAGGTGCAAATGCTTATATAGAAAGTGTAATCTTAACAATTCCATATTTTAGCACATTGACCTCCTCATCTACCACAACGGGAAATGTGTATCGCTTAGATTCAATTTATGGTGTTGAAAAAGCTAAAATGAAAATTAGCATCTATGAGTCGGGTTACTACATGAGAGATGCGGATCCGGTAGGTGGTTTTCAACAGGCTCAAAATTATTTTACAAACCAAAATACAGAATTTGATAATGTTAAAGTATCCAGTCGTTTAAATGACGCTGTGGATACAGCACAAAACGATGCTTTTTTCTTTGATCCTGCGGAGCATGTAGTTGCGCTTACGGATTCCTTAACTAATGCTGTTACCACAACAAGAACGGCTCCAGGAATGCAAATTAGTCTAAATAGAGGCTATTTTAAAACAAGGATAATAGATGCTGTTGCTTCGGGGAAATTAGCAACAAATGATGTTTTTAAAGACTATTTTAGAGGCCTGTACTTTAAAATGGAGAAAGCGGCAGGAAGTACCGGTAATTTAGCAATGTTGGACTTTAAAGCAGGAAAAATTACGATAAAATACAATGAAGATTTGGCCTCAACTACTGGAGGGAGCCCAACACGAGTTAAAAAAACCATAGTGATGAACCTGACAGGAAACTGTGTTAGTTTGTTAGAAAACAATTTTGGAAGTAGCGGACTTGCCTATAATGCTTTGCCTAATACGGGAAATACTTCGGAAGGAGACGAGAAATTATACCTTAAAGGGGGCCAAGGATCCGTTGCAGTATTGAGTCTTTTTAACACTCCGGGTCAGTTAGAAGCCATTAGGAACAGTGGCTGGTTGATCAATGAAGCAAGTCTTGTTTTTCATATTGATGCGGAGGCTATGTCAGGTAGTTATGAACCAAAAAGGATCTATCTATATGATTTTAATAATAATCGGCCTATTGTGGATTATTATATGGACTTAACGTCTAATACTGCCAATCTCAAAAAAGCAAAAACAGTTTTTGATGGGAATATTAACGTAAATGCTACTTCCAAAAAAGGGTTGACATACAAGATTAGAATAACCAATCAAATACGAAATCTTATCAATGTTAAGGATTCAACTAATGTCAAATTAGGTGTTGTTGTTACCGAAGACATCAGTGTATTTCCTTCCCATAAATTGAGAACTCCTAATTCTTTTATCACCGGAGCGCCAAAAGCTTCTGTTATGAGTCCTTTGGGAACTATTTTATATGGCTCAAAATCTACCGTCCCAGTTGATAAACGATTGAAACTTGAAATTTTTTATACAAAACCAAATTAAGTCAAATTTATGTGTGGAATCGTTGGATATATCGGTTATAGAGAAGCTTATCCTATTGTAATAAAGGGATTAAAAAGGCTTGAGTACAGAGGGTATGATAGTGCCGGTGTCATGCTATATGATGGCGAAAACTTGAAACTGTGTAAGACAAAAGGAAAGGTTTCTGATCTGGAGGAGAGCGCTTCTTCTAGCATTACTACCAACGGAACAATTGGAATAGGACACACACGTTGGGCTACTCATGGAGTTCCTAATGATGTAAATTCGCATCCGCATCTTTCTAATTCGGGAGATCTAGCTATAATCCATAACGGAATTATTGAAAACTATTCGCCCTTAAAGGCAGAGTTGATAAAAAGAGGGTATGTATTTCATTCAGATACGGATACCGAGGTGTTAGTGAATCTAATTGAAGAAGTACAAAAAAAAGACAATCTAAAATTAGGCAAAGCAGTTCAGGTCGCTTTAAACCAAGTGGTGGGCGCTTATGCAATTGCTGTTTTTGATAAAAAAAATCCAAATGAAATTGTGGCTGCCCGTCTGGGAAGTCCATTGGCTATAGGTGTTGGAGAAGGAGAGTTTTTCATTGCCTCTGATGCCTCCCCATTCATAGAATATACATCGAATGCTATTTATTTAGAAGACGGTGAAATGGCGAATATCAGGTTGCACAAACCGATGAAAATCCGAAAAATTAAAGATGATTCTTTAGTAAATCCGAATATTCAGGAACTTCAAATGAATTTGGAGCAAATTGAAAAAGGAGGATATGATCATTTCATGCTGAAAGAAATTTATGAGCAGCCAAGTGTTATCAAAGATACTTATCGTGGAAGGCTTCATGCTAATCAGGGATTGATTCAAATGTCTGGTGTGGAAGATAATTTAGAAAAATTTTTAAACGCCGATAGAATTATAATCGTTGCTTGCGGTACTTCTTGGCATGCCGGTTTAGTTGCGGAATATATATTTGAAGAATTTGCCCGTATCCCAGTTGAAGTTGAATATGCATCAGAATTCCGTTATAGAAATCCTATAATTAACAGTAAAGATGTTGTGATCGCCATCTCTCAATCTGGAGAAACAGCAGATACAATGGCAGCAATTAAGTTAGCCAAAGAAAACGGGGCATTTGTTTTTGGAGTATGCAATGTGGTAGGTTCTTCTATTTCTAGAGAAACACATGCTGGAGCCTATACACATGCCGGACCTGAGATAGGTGTTGCTTCGACCAAGGCTTTTACCACTCAAATTACGGTTTTGACTATGATTGCGTTGCGTTTGGCTAAAGCCAAAGGGACATTGTCAAATTCTGTTTTTCATGCTTATTTACAGGAATTAGAAATTATACCTGAAAAAGTAAAAGAAGCTTTAGAGACAAACGAGAGAGCAAAAGAAATTGCGGCGATGTTTAAAGATGCTCCAAATTGTCTTTATCTGGGGAGAGGCTATAACTTTCCTGTAGCGCTTGAAGGAGCCTTAAAGCTAAAAGAGATTTCCTATATTCATGCTGAAGGTTATCCTGCTGCTGAAATGAAACATGGACCAATTGCACTGATAGATGAACACATGCCAGTAGTCGTTATTGCGCCTAAACAAGGCCATTACGATAAAATTGTAAGTAATATACAAGAAATAAAATCCAGAAGTGGTAAAATTATAGCAGTGGTGACTAAAGGCGATACTCAAGTTAGGGAGTTAGCAGATTATGTTATCGAAATACCAGAAACTTCAGATGCTTTATCGCCGCTGATAACTACAATTCCGTTACAGCTCTTGTCGTACCATATTGCTGTTATGCGGGAATGCAATGTAGATCAACCTCGTAATTTAGCAAAGTCGGTTACTGTAGAATAAAATAAAATATAATAGGGATATTACTGATATCCTTTTTAGTAGTGCCAGCCTCGAAAGAAAAACTTTCGAGGCTTTTTTTATTAGTACTTCTTTTGTCTTTAATTTTTTTCCGAAATACAAACGAATCATAAATGTTTTGCTCTTTTGACACTTTTATCATATATCCAAAAATCAATAATAATTTTGTGATAAATGTATTTTTTATATGCATGCATAGTGAAATTTTGATTTTTTAATCTAAATTTTAACATTTTGAAATAAAATATAAATGTAGAATAACTGCAAATGAGGCAAAATTACTGATAAATATGAAATTTTACAGGTGATTTTTTATTAATATCAAAAATATTTGTACTTTGGCTTCCTAAACCAACAAAATAGAACCCAATGAGAGTGTATTTACTTTTTTTGTTATTGTTTTTTTGCAGTCTAACCTTTGCTCAAAACTCAATTTCAGGTACTGTTACTGATAGTAACAACCAACCAATTCCTGGAGCCAACATCAAGATAGTTGGAGATGCTTCTGGTACAATTACGGATCTAGACGGTTCTTTTGTATTGCAATCCTCTAAAAAACCACCTTATTCAATTGAGGTGACCAGTGTGGGGTTTGTTTCTCAACAAATTAGTGTTGTTTCTAGTAGTCAAAAACTACTCATAAAGCTTTTAGATGAAGAGAACAAGCTAGATGAGATCGTTGTTTCTGCTTCAAGAACACCAGAACGAGTGATCGAGTCTCCGGTTACTAT
Organism: Flavobacterium sp. ZB4P23; assembly: GCF_003970375.1. Lineage (NCBI taxonomy): Bacteria > Pseudomonadati > Bacteroidota > Flavobacteriia > Flavobacteriales > Flavobacteriaceae > Flavobacterium > Flavobacterium sp. ZB4P23. Next base: position 233,788 of record NZ_RYDK01000006.1, on the reverse strand, counting down.
TGAAAGAATGGGAATTCAGCAGATAAAAAACACCACGGCGCCAACCTTTTATGATGGTTTAGAAAACCTGAAAGAGGTGCATTTTAATACCAGTAGTATTTCCTTTAAATCGATTAATACAAGGGGGTTTTCAACTGTCGCCAATACGCGTTTCATGCAACTGGTAGACGGAATGGATAATTCATCTCCGGCCTTAAACTTTGTTTTGGGGAATTTAATAGGACTTTCTGATATTGATGTTGCTAATGTAGAATTACTGCCGGGAGCTTCCTCTGCATTGTATGGTGCAAATGCTTTCAATGGTATTTTATTTATGAACAGTAAAAATCCGTTCACAAATCAAGGGATCAGTACCTACGTAAAATATGGACAAACAACCCAGAAAGTAGCAGGAACTAATGATTATTTTGATTTTGGACTTAGAGCTGCCAAAGCGTTCAGCAAGCATTTTGCCGCCAAAGGGAATTTTAATTTTATGAGAGCTACAGAATGGATTGCTGCTGATCAAAGAAGCGTTACTGGCGGATCAATAGGTCATGCTAATAATCAAAATTATGACGGATTAAATTTATACGGTGATGAGGTAACTACTTTCATCACTAATGTTGGTCAGGTAAGCAGAACGGGATACCGGGAACAAGACCTGAATGACAATAAAGTAAGAAGTGTAAAGGCAGATTTTTCTTTACATTTTAAACCATGGGAAGGGGAAACCGAAATTATATTACAGCACAAAATAGGTTTGGGGAGCACTATTTATCAAGGAGCGAATAGATATGCACTCAATGATTTCTTTATGCAACAAACTAAAATAGAAGTAAAAGGAAAAAATTTCTTTGTAAGAGGGTACATAACGGATGAAGATGCAGGGAATTCCTATGACATGCGTTTTGCTGCTTGGAATGTTAATAGAGCGGCAAAATCAGATACAGAATGGTTTACGAACTATGCTACAGCATATCAACTTTCAGGTGCAGTTTTGGGAACTAATGCACAGTTATCTGCTGCGAATGCAAGGAACTATGCCGATTACAATATTAAACCGGCTGGACTTCCTTTTTTGCCAACTCCAACAGGGAGTGCGCGATTTGAACCGGGTTCGGTACAATTCAATCGTGCTTTGGCGGCTGCAATCGCGGAACCGGATCTAACCAAAGGAGCTAAATTTATTGATCAATCAAAAATTTACCATTCAGATGTAAATTATAATTTTAAAGATCTAATAAAATTTGCAGAGATCCAATTAGGAGGGTCATTCAGACAATATGAAATGAATTCTCAGGGAACAATCTTTACTGATTTTGATGGTCCTTTACGTTATAATGAGTATGGTGCTTATACGCAATTAACTAAAAAATTCTTAGATGACCGATTGAAATTTACTGGGTCTGCACGGTACGATAAAAGTCAAAATTTTAATGGAAATATATCCCCTCGTGTCTCTTTAGTGTATTCTGCGGGAGAGTCAAAAAGACATAATTTCAGGGTTTCTTATCAAACTGGTTTTAGAAATCCAACAACTCAAGACCAGTATATTGGTCTTGACTTAGGGCCATTTGCTTTAATTGGTTCAGCTCCTGAAAACTTAGATCGTTTTACAGAGGTTAGAGGAGTTAGTGCGGCGGGACAAGCAATGGGCGTTCCTGCTACGTTAACATTAACAGGACAAAATGCGTATAACAATTCGTTTACGCTAGCTTCAGTTCGGGCTTTTAGTGCGGCAATAGCGGCAAATCCAGCTAATGTTCCGGCTGCAGCAGCTTTGTTGCAAGTGGCTAATATAGGGCTGGTAAAGCCAGAAGAAGTTCAGGCACTTGAGCTAGGATATCGTACGGTTGTAAATAATGACTTATCAATTGATATTAATGGATATTACAATGTGTATAATGATTTCATGAATGTTTCAAGAGTAATTAGTCCTTATTATGGGGACGTTAACACGACATTTGATTTTGGAAATCCAGCAACTTTAGCGACGCTTTCTGCATTAAGTAATGGAGATAGAAGAGTGTACCAAGTGTATACGAATACTACTGCAAAAATCACGTCTCAAGGTTTTGGTGTAGGCTTGTCTAAGAAAGTGTATAAAGATTTTGAGGTTGGTGTAAATTATAATTTTGCTGAATTTAGTTTTGATCAAGCAGAAGATCCAGGTTTTGTAGCTGGTTTCAATACGCCAAAACATAGGGTTAAAGCATCTGTAGGAAATGATAAATTATTCAAAAATTTTGGTTTTAATATCAATGCGAGATACAATACGGAATATTTATGGCAGTCCTCTTTTGCTGATGGAATTGTTCCTGAAAACACGGTCTTAGATGCTCAGATTAATTATGGTTTTCCGGCCTTAAAATCAGTGCTTAAAGTGGGAGCTACTAATATTGGAGGAAGGGATTATATTCAGGTAATTGGAGCGGGTGCCATCGGACAGCAATGGTTTGCTTCTTGGACAATTAATCCGTAGTTCAGAAAAGTCAATAATTTTAAAAAATATATTATGATAAAAAATTTCAAATGGCTGTTGTTGATTTCGCTAACCTTCGCAGCATGTAATAACGAGGATGACAATGCTGGGCCAGTTGAGGTTCCTATAACTTCCGGAACAGCAAGTTTTTCAAAATACGTTGCTTTAGGAGATTCATTTGCCGCAGGATATAGTGATGGCGCTCTTTTCAAAAAAGGACAAGAAAATTCGTATGTAAACATCCTGTCGCAACAGTTCGCTTTAGCAGGTGGTGGTGAATTTAAAACGCCATACACCAATGATAATATTGGTGGCTTATTGTTGGGAGGGAATGTAATTGCAACAAATAGGTTGTATTTTAATGGTTCAGGACCTGTTCAGGTAAGCGGTACTCCTACCACAGTAGTTACAAATAAAGTAGCTGGGCCTATTAACAACCTAGGAATTCCAGGGGCTAAAAGTTTTCATTTAGTAGCCCCGGGCTATGGAAACGTAGCCGGAGTGGCTTCTGGTGCGGCTAACCCGTATTTTGCTCGTTTTGCTTCAGCTTCAGGAACGACTGTTTTAGCAGATGCCCTGACTCAAGCACCAACGTTCTTCTCCTTGTGGATTGGCGGGAATGATGTCTTGACGTACGCTACCTCTGGAGGTATAGGAGTGGACAGAACCGGAAATTTTAACCCTGCTACTTATGGTTCTAATGATATTACAGATCCAACTGTTTTTGCAAATGTGTATACCGGGCTGGTGAATGCCTTGACGGCTAATGGTGCAAAAGGGGTGGTTGCGAATCTTCCTTATGTAACTACACTTCCTTATTTTACAACAGTTCCTTATAATCCAGTTCCATTGACTGCCGCTGTGGCTGCACAATTAAATGGAGGTTATGCTGCTTATAATGGAGGTTTGCAGGCAATGGTCACTAATGGGTTACTTACAGCAGCTGAAGCAACAAGAAGAACTGTTAAGTTTGCTGCAGGAGCGAATGCCGTGGTGATTGTAGATAGCTATTTGACAAATTTGAGTGCTTTTGGAGTTCCTTCGTTCAGACAAGCAACTAAAGAAGATCTTTTAGTGCTTACGTCGAGAACTTTTATTGGAACACTAGTAGGAGGGAATGCTGCAGCCGTAAACGGCGTTTCGGTGCCTCTTGCTGACAACTGGGTTTTATCTAAAGCGGAGGTGGCGGAAGTCAAAGTTGCTACAGATGCTTATAATGTTACCATCAAAGCAGTTGCTGATGCTAAAGGATTAGCTTTTGTAGATGCTAAAGCCACTATGGCACAACTGTCTTCAAGCGGAATTCGTTTTGGGAATTTTCATATTACGGCGGCTTATGTTACTGGTGGTGCTTTTTCACTCGATGGAGTGCATCCCAGCGCAAGGGGATATGCATTAATAGCAAACCTTTTTGCAAATTCTATAAATGCTAAATATACAGCTACGCTAAGACCTGTTGATTTAGGGCTCTACCCTATTCAATATCCGGCTTCTATTCAATAATTAGAATTTGATTTTCTATAATAACAACCACCCGTTTGATGACGTGGTGGTTGTTTATTTTAGTGACAACTCGGTCTTTTGTTAGTTTCTAAGTCGTTTCTAAATAATCTATTAAAAAAATATCTTTTTTTATAAAAAAATATCTTGATTTTATATTTTAAAAATTATCTTTGCACACTGAAAAAAGGGTATAATCGATATGTTTCGATTGGTTCTGTTTCATAAACCTAAATAGCTATTTAATAAATACATAAGTGATGTCAAAAGTAATAGGAAAAGTTGCCCAAATCATTGGCCCAGTAGTTGACGTTGTTTTCAACGGTAAGGATGTTGAACTTCCAAAAATTTATGATTCATTAGAAATCACAAAAAAAGATGGTACACTATTAGTACTTGAAGTACAATCTCACATTGGTGAAAACACAGTACGTACCATTTCGATGGACTCAACAGATGGTTTGAGTAGAGGTTATGAAGTAGTTGGAACAGGGAATCCTATCCAAATGCCAATTGGTGCTGATGTTTACGGTCGTTTATTCAACGTGATTGGAGATGCCATTGATGGTTTAGGAAACTTGCCAAAAACAGGAGAAAACGGGATGTCTATTCACAGACAAGCACCGAAATTCGAAGATTTGTCAACTTCATCTGAAGTTTTATTCACAGGTATTAAAGTAATCGATTTAATTGAGCCTTACTCAAAAGGGGGTAAAATTGGATTGTTTGGTGGTGCTGGAGTTGGTAAAACAGTATTGATTCAGGAGTTAATTAACAATATCGCAAAAGGTCACGGTGGACTTTCTGTATTTGCAGGAGTAGGAGAAAGAACACGTGAAGGAAATGACTTACTTCGTGAGATGCTAGAGTCAGGAATTATAAAATACGGAGATGAATTCATGCACTCTATGGAAAATGGAGGGTGGGATTTATCTAAAGTGGATATGCCAGGAATGAGAGAGTCTAAAGCTACTTTCGTTTTCGGACAAATGAATGAGCCTCCAGGAGCTCGTGCTCGTGTAGCACTTTCTGGATTATCTATCGCTGAATATTTCCGTGATGGTGCAGGAACTGATCAAGGGAAAGATGTATTGTTCTTCGTGGATAATATCTTCCGTTTTACACAAGCAGGTTCTGAGGTTTCGGCACTTTTAGGCCGTATGCCATCTGCAGTGGGTTACCAACCAACATTGGCTACTGAAATGGGTGCGATGCAAGAGCGTATTACATCTACAAATAAAGGTTCTATTACATCAGTGCAAGCGGTTTACGTTCCTGCAGATGATTTAACGGATCCGGCTCCGGCTACAACTTTTGCTCACCTTGATGCAACAACAGTATTATCTCGTAAAATTGCTGAGCTAGGTATTTATCCAGCGGTTGATCCATTGGATTCAACTTCAAGAATCCTTACGCCTCAAATTTTAGGTGATGAGCATTATGACTGTGCACAAAGAGTAAAAGAAATTTTACAAAAATACAAACAATTACAAGATATCATTGCGATCCTTGGTATGGAAGAATTATCTGAAGAAGATAAATTAGCCGTTTCAAGAGCACGTCGTGTACAACGTTTCTTATCTCAACCTTTCCATGTTGCTGAGCAATTTACAGGATTAAAAGGAGTGTTAGTGGATATTAAAGATACTATCAAAGGATTTAACATGATTATCGACGGTGAATTAGATCACTTGCCAGAATCCGCTTTCAACCTTAAAGGTACTATTGAAGAAGCTATCGAAGCTGGAGAAAAAATGTTAGCGGAAGCATAAATTAGTGTTCAGTGTTCAGGCTCAGTATTCAGTACTGTGACTGTAAACTGAGACTGTAAACTAAAAAGTATGTTATTAGAAATAGTATCACCAGAAGCAAAATTATTTTCAGCAGAAGTAACTTCGGTTACATTGCCCGGAGTTGACGGAAGCTTTCAAATTTTGAATAACCACGCGCCAATCGTTTCTATTTTAGGAAAAGGTGTCGTGAAAATTACAGCTTCTACTTTTGCTTTTGCAAAAGAGGTAGTAGGTAAATTCACGAAGTTAGATGATCAAAATTATACGCTAACGATCACTTCAGGAACAATTGAAATGAAAGATAATAAAGTTATTATTTTAGTTGACTAAAATAATTTTGAGTTATAAATCAAAGCTTCACAATTTGTGGGGCTTTTTTTTTGGAGCTATGTCCAGCTGTCCACTATATCTTTTACAAAGCTTCCAGCCTTCAAAAGGCTGGAAGCTTTGTAAAAGGATGCCGTTTCCATCTGGGCTAAAAAGTCGAGAACAAGAGATTATTTATCCTTTGCAAACTCCATAATATCTCCGGGTTGACATTCCAGAATCTCACAAATCAGTTCTAGAGTCGAAAACCGAATCGCTTTTGCTTTTCCGGTTTTCAAAATAGACAGATTGGCTGTTGTGATTCCCATCCGTTCCGCCAGTTCATTGGAGCGCATTTTTCGTTTAGCGAGCATTACGTCTAAGTTGATGATTATAGACATGATTATATTGTTAAATTATTTTCAGTTTCTATGATATTTCCTTTTTTAATAACATCAGAAAAAGCTAATAACCCAATGCCAATTGCAAGTAGTAACAAATACATAATAATATCAGAAAGTATTTGGTCCTTTGGCTTCTGACTCATGCCCAACAGTCTAATTATGATCCCATAAACGCTTAAAAGCAACAAAAGGTAGCCACTTCTTTTAAATCTCTCTGAGCCTTTGAAATTAAAAAAGCCTTCTTTAATAAATCCTTGTAGCCCTTTTTGAATATTAAACAACGCTAATATTAATACAGCTATCCGTACTATCATTATATAAGGACTTAAATTTCCGAAAATAGATTCCTTGTACATTATAGTTATTTCTTCGCTAGACATGTTATACCGTAAGCACTCGTTTATTGGGATAGCTAAGATTAATAATCCTATGAAGATCTTTAAAACCCAATTTAAAATAATAATTTTTCTCATATTTTTTCTTGTAAATATATAAAAATTATTGACAAACAATAATTAAATGTTTAAAAACAATAAAATATAAAAAAAAAATTAATTACAGGTATTTTTTTTCTTTTTATTTTAAATCTGAATTAAAAACTGTTTTAGACAAAACTCATTTTTAATAGTTTTTTTTATAAAAAAGCCTAACAGGTTTCCAACATCTGTTAGGAGGTAGTTGATAAAATTAGATATTAAAACAAACCATTAAAACAAATCACCAACTTGATTATTTTTAGTTATTCGGCACCATCAATAAGAGCTCTTGCAACTGCAAAGCCACCCACTTTTTCGCCTAATTCAAGTCCTTTTTCACAATCGCTTCTATAATGAATGCATCCAAACATTCTGGAATCCGAAGCTTCTTTTGCCATAGCTACAAAACCTTGTGCTTTTGCAGGGATGAGATGTGATAAAACAACATAGGCCGCACCGCTGAAGGTAGAATGGCCGGATACATAAGCAGGGAAATTTGGAATCCCGGTTAATGTTTTTATAGACGGATCTATTTGGGAAGGTCGGGGGTTAAAGTACGTGTATTTTGCGTCCCAGCAGCAGATCGCCGCATCCATCATAGCAATATTTAGCAACGCTAGATTTCGTGCCCAGCGCACCTCACTATAATTGAGTGCTACAAATGACTCTGATGCAATTGCATTCCAGTGTCCGGGTGGCGTATAAGTTCCTACTCCATCAGCCCAAAAAGCAACAATTTCCATGTTTTTTCTAGTGGCATTTTTTCCATAGCTTTTTACTTCAGCTAATTCTTTTGCAAATTGTTCTGATTTTGTAGATGGTGGTGGAATCGGGCGGCTGGCCACAACCATTTCAGGAGTCATAAGAAATGATTTTACTTTTCCAAATAATGGTAGCATTGGAGGTCTTGCTGGTATATCTAATGATTTCCATGGAGTTTCTCCGGTTGCTGCCGTTTGAGTTTCCAGTTGTGTCCAAAGCGCTTGATTGCCAATAGCAGCTCCTGTTCCGTCAGCAGCTGCTCTTGCGATAAATTTGGTTGCTATTTTTCGCCCTAAAATAATTCCAGCATCCACATCACTGCGAACATTGGCACCACTAATGATTCGATACAATTTTTGTTCCTCTGCCTTTTCTTGTATGTAAGCGCTTTCTGTTGGGAATAATAATTTTAATAACTCAACCGTTACTCCTGCTAAAACAGCATCTTCAGAGGGATAGGAAGGCAAGTTGCTTTTTGGGATTAAAACCGGTAATGTAGCATCAACCGTAAAAGGTGCAGCTCTATTGTACAGTTTTTTATAATGCCAAGTTGCTATCATCGCATCGCATTGCGCCGCACTCACATAGGCATACGCTCTGGCTGCATAAGGCGGATTTGAGAATGGAAACTGCGGATTCGCAAACGGATTTGCTCCAGATGGTGCAGGGTAGGTTCCGTCTTCATTTTGATACGGCGGTCGATTGTGTCTTGCCACTAATGTTCGCATGATTTCATTCCAACGCAAAACTCCTCCGGCACTCCAGTATTTTATGATGTTTCTTTGGTCTTGCGTGATGTTTGCCTGATAGCTTTTTATCTCATTTATTTCTCTTGTAAAAGCCGCTGCAGTAGTTGCTATTGGTGCATCCAAAGAGAACTCATCCGGAGTAGTCAGTAAGAATGTTTTCCAGGTCCCTGCTAATTCGTCTGTATTGATAGGATTTAATTGAGGGAATTGCTCGTTGCGTTCTGTTAGCTCATCACTGCAAGATTGGTTCAATGTAAGAAACAGAACCAAAAGACTGTAATAGGCTATTTTTTGTGTTTTATTTTTCATTTTCTTGTGCTGTTTTTTTTAAATTAAGGATGTAAAATAAACCACCGTAGAAGGTGTTTGATTGGCCAATATTTCTACCTTCCGTAACAAAATTGCACCCCCCAATAAGAGATAATCCCGGAATTTTCTGGAGTGTGTATTTAGTATTCACGCCAATTTTTAAGGCATTCATAGTATTGCTCGGGAAAGGCATGTTGTTGGTAGTGATGTCAAATCCTCCGGATAGTGATGCCCAATTGTCCAGAATCGCTTCGGCTATTAATCTAGTGGAACGATAGCCAATTCTCAAGTTAACCGAAATAGCATCTGGCATGTCTACTTCATTGGTGTAATGTATTTCGGTTGTGTAATAGGAATTTCTATCAATAATTATATTGGCCCTTTTTACATACGCTCCCGAAATAGTGGTAAAAAAATGACCTCTTTGATAATCACCCATGATGCGTAAAGATGCTGTCTTGCTTTTTAGGCCAAGACTCAAGGGTAAATAATCAGCTGAATAATCAGAAACTGGAGCCGAAAGTCCTCCCAAAGCATATAACGAGTAGGTAGCTTTACCAATTGTTTTTTCAAATGGCATGTATTTTACTGTTAGTGAAATATCTTGTAATCCTTTTTGGCCTTCCATTGTTCCAGCACTTGCATGTGTATCCACGTAAGGAAGACTGAAAATAATATTCAATTTATCAGAAACACCATAGTTTCCCATTAGAGCAATTGATTTTGTTGAAACAGTACCCAGATTAAGATTTTCTCTTTTGAAAGTTCCTTCCCAATACTCGTTCCAGCTGCTGTACTGGTAAACGGCTCCAAAACAAAAATTATTTTTACTCATCATAATTCCGTCAATCTCGGTTTGGGCATTTATAAATAGAGGAACCAATAGCAGGCAGTTCAGATAAATTTTTTTCATTAAAAAATGGTTTTTGGTTAATGGTTTTAGCCTTTTTTAGAATGGATAATGGTATAAAATAGTACAACAACAACAACTTTTTACCTAAGAAGGTCTGAGTTAAAAAATAGTGATTGTTTGTCAAGTAATATCGCTGTAAAACAAGATTTGTTTTTGGCTTCAGCCAAAAAACCTCTTTGAATTTACAAGGCTAAATGCATTGATTAAGGGCGTTTTTCAAACAGAGAACTGTTCTATAAATCCATTTTAGTCATGGTCCTAAAGGCTAGTTATACAAAGTATACCAGAATAGCAATGCAAAATGGCCTATCAAATTATTCACAAAAGTGAATTTAGAAAACACAAAAACCTGTTTTGTATTTATAACGGGCACAATTTCTATCGAAAGGGTGTAATAAATGTACAGATGTAGCTAAAGCAATCATGAATTATCTTGACTTATAAAAACCGGATAAAAGCGAATGATTCTACTAAAATGAATGAAGATTTAAACGAAATCAGGTGGTGAATACGAAATGGAAGTGTACCCGGAATCTAACGCCTGGTTTGGCGTAATGATAGGTTCAGCAGAAAGCATCGCTGTTTTTGGATAAAAAGCTACGCAAACAGTATTATTTGAAATATAATCTTGAAGAAAAGACTTCATGAGTTTTTTAACCGGAGACTCTTTAGAGGAAGATCCATTAAATAATTGATTGTCAACAATATCTTTTAAATCCTGGTTTATTGCATCTTGATGTGCATTGCGCAGGTAATACAAACTTAGTATGTTATTTTGAATTCTTTTCTTGAAAATATGATACCTTTTATTGTTGATAACCACATCTTCATTGACGTACTCAAAATCAGTGTCTTCAATAAAAGAATATAAAGTTGCATTCAATTGGATTACTTCAAACTCTGTATCATGTCTTTTTTCCATAGTAGATACCCACGCTTGCTCTTCTTGATAAGCAAACATTAGATAGTATCCCATCACGTTGTAAAACAACGTTACTATTAAAAAAAGTGATGCAATTCGTTTCATATTTGCCGAAAGTAGAAAACTATTTCATAGGTTATTATCTTCAATATTAATTTTAAGTTTTTTTTAACACAATTTTATAAAAATATAAAACGAAACCGTTTTCGGAAAAATTTGTAGATTTTTTTTTAATAGTTGTTTTTTAATTGTTAATTTTTATAGAATTATTTTTTTTTGAATAATGAAACAAGATTCTGTATTAGAATTTCTATTTCAAAATTCATTAATTGGAAGAAATTAGTAAACAAAAATGGCGCAAAATCCATAAACCAAAAAAGATGCTTATTTTTGTGGACTATGAAACATTTCCCAGAAAATCTATCCGCTAAACTTGAAATTCGAAAGCAAAATAATGCGTTGCGAAAATTGCCTTTATCAAGTAAAAGAATTGATTTTTCTTCCAATGATTACTTGGGATTTTCACAATCAGAAATTATATTTAATCAGACGCACGAGTATTTAATTACGAATACTATCATTCAAAACGGGGCGACCGGTTCCCGATTATTATCCGGGAACCATAAGCTGTATCAAGAAACAGAAAACTGTATTGCCAGTTTCCACCAATCAGAAACAGCCTTGATTTTTAATTCGGGTTACAATGCCAATATTGGTTTTTTTAGTGCCGTTCCACAAAAAGGCGATTTGATTTTATACGATGAATTGTGTCATGCTTCTATTCGGGACGGAATCCAACTGTCGAAAGCCAAAGCCTATAAATTCAATCATAATGATTTTGAGGATTTAGAAAAATTGATTTTACGGAATCCAAACACTATTATTTATATCGTTACTGAATCTGTTTTTTCTATGGATGGTGATTGTCCCAATTTGGAAGAATTGGTTTTGGTTTCAACTAAATACAATTGTTATCTTGTTGTGGATGAGGCGCATGCTTTGGGCGTTTTTGGTGAAACAGGCGAGGGATTGGTTCAAATGCAGGGTCTACAAGAACATGTCTTTGCTCAAATTATGACTTTCGGGAAAGGACTGGGATGCCATGGAGCCGCGATTTTAGGCTCGGTTGAATTGAGGGATTATTTAGTAAATTTCTCCCGCAGTTTTATTTATACCACAGGGCTTTCGCCACATTCTGTTGCTGCGATTTTGGTTGCGTACCAGCATTTAGAAAAAGATTCGGCTTCAATTTTAAAATTAAGAGAAAACATTGTATTTTTCAATCAGCAGAAAAATTTATTGAGTTTAAAACCACTTTTCGTCCGAAGCAAATCGGCAATACAATCGGCCATTATTCCCGGAAATGAAAAAGTAAAAACCATCGCCAGTCAACTGCAGGAAAAAGGATTTGATGTGAAAGCTATACTTTCGCCAACGGTTCCCGAAGGGCAGGAACGCCTGCGTTTTTGCATTCATAGTTACAATTCGACGCAAGAAATTACGGAAGTGTTACATTTGTTGTGCACTTTTCTTTTTTAGCCAGCGGATGCTTCGGATTTCAAGGATTAAAACAGATTAGTGCATTAACGTACTTCTTGCTGTAATTATGGGTTTACTTTTGATTGCAGATTAATCCTGAATTCAAATAATCAAAAAAGCATAAAGAATACGGGTGAATTGTATTGTAAACTATCGATACTTTATTAGGAAAGAAGCGATTAGTATTTAAACCTAATATGGTTTGTAAATTAATTTTTTATTGTACGTATTTTAAGTGCTTAAATTGGTCCTTATTTAACGCATCGCCTATATTTTCTTTCTCATTCTCGCCACAGGAATATCAAGTTGTTCTCTGTATTTTGCAATCGTTCTTCTCGCGATGGGATAGCCTTTATCTTTAAGAATTTCAGCCAATTGATCGTCTGGAAGTGGTTTTTTCTTGTCCTCTTCCTCGATTGTATTTTGAAGAATTTTCTTTATTTCCAGTGTCGAAACATCCTCCCCTTGGTCGTTTTTCATCGATTCCGAGAAGAATTCCTTGATCAGTTTCGTGCCATAAGGCGTTTCCACATATTTGCTGTTGGCCACCCGTGAAATAGTCGAAATATCTAGACCCACCATGTCCGCAATGTCTTTTAGAATCATCGGTTTCAACTTGGTTTCATCACCATCCAGAAAAAACTCTTCCTGATAATGCGTAATCGCATTCATGGTTACAAAAAGGGTTTCCTGACGTTGGCGTATCGCATCGATAAACCATTTAGCTGAATCCAACTTTTGCTTTATAAACTGCACTGCATCTTTTTGTTGTGCCGATTTGTCTCTGGAATCCTTATACGTTTGCATCATTTCCTGATACTCTTTAGAAACGTGCAGAGAAGGAGCATTTCGACCGTTTAAAGTCAGTTCCAGTTCACCGTCTACAATTCTAATGGCAAAATCAGGAACTACGTTTTCTGTTATTTTATTGTTTCCGGTAAAGGATCCTCCTGGTTTTGGGTTCAGTTTTTCTATTTCGTGAATTGCTTTTTTAAGCTGCTCATTTGAAACATTGTATTTTTGTAACAGCTTGTCATAATGTTTTTTAGTGAAAGCATCAAACTGATTTTCGATAATGTCAGTGGCCAGTTCTACGGATTCTGTCGGTGTTTTATGTTTCAATTGTAACAACAAACATTCCTGTAGATCTTGTGCGCCTACGCCGGATGGTTCCAGTTCATGAATTACCTGCAGCATTTTTTCGACCATTTTCTCATCGGTATAAATGCCTTGCGTGAATGCCATGTCGTCTACCATATCAGCAACACTGCGGCGAATATATCCCATGTCATCAATACTTCCTACAAGGAATTCGGCAATATCACGCTCTTCATCATTCAGGATGAAGGTATTCAACTGATTGATTAAATCCTGATGAAAACTCACTGGCGCGGCAAAAGGCGTTTCGCGATCATCGTCATCATCACTATAATTGTTAGCCTGCGTTTTATAATCCGGAGTTTCGTCATTGCTTAAATATTCGTCAATGTTGATGTCTTCGGCGTCAATTCGCTCTGATTCCGCATCATCATAATCGTCATAATCTTCGTTTTCGAATTCATCCTTTTCATACTCATCTTCTTCTTTTCCAGTTTCCAAAGCTGGATTCTCGTTCATTTCTTCCAGTAAACGCTGTTCGAAAGCTTGCGTAGGCAATTGAATTAACTTCATCAACTGAATTTGTTGAGGAGATAATTTCTGTGATAATTTTAAATTTAAGAATTGCTTCAGCATTTTTATTGTTTAATCGGTTAACCGTTTATTTGTTGAATCGATTAACCGAATAACCGACTAACCGAATAAACTTTTTTAAAACTCCGCATTCATTGGCGTTCTTGGAAAAGGAATTACGTCACGAATGTTTGTCATTCCTGTTACAAACAATACCAATCTTTCGAATCCAAGTCCAAAACCAGAGTGAACCGCTGAACCAAATCTTCGGGTATCAAGATACCACCATAATTCTTCTTCATCAATTCCTAAGGCTTTCATTTTTTCAACTAAAACATCAAAACGCTCTTCTCTTTGAGAACCGCCCACGATTTCTCCAATCCCTGGGAAAAGAATATCCATCGCACGAACCGTTTTTCCGTCTTCGTTCAAACGCATGTAAAATGCTTTGATATTTGCCGGGTAATCAAACAAGATTACCGGACATTTAAAGTGTTTTTCCACCAAATAACGCTCGTGTTCTGATTGTAAATCAGCTCCCCATTCGTTGATGATATAGTTAAATTTTTTCTTTTTATTAGGCGTACAATCCCTTAAAATATCAATGGCTTCGGTGTACGAAACACGTTTGAAATTGTTTTCCAAAACAAAGTTTAGTTTGTCCAGCAAAGCCATTTCGCTTCTTTCCGCAACTGGTTTTGATTTCTCTTCATCCAATAATCTTCCTTCCAGGAATTTCAAATCCTCAGGACATTTTTCCAAAGTGTATTTGATTACATGCTGAATAAAATCTTCGGCCAAATCCATATTGTCGTTCAAATCATTGAACGCCACTTCGGGCTCAATCATCCAAAATTCTGCAAGGTGACGCGAAGTATTCGAGTTTTCGGCTCTAAATGTTGGTCCAAAAGTATAAATTTGACCCAAAGCCATGGCAAAAGTTTCTCCTTCCAGTTGTCCCGAAACCGTTAGGTTCGTTTCTTTCCCGAAGAAATCTTCTTTGTAATTCACTTTTCCGTCTTCGGTTCTTGGCGTTCCGTCAAATGGCAAGGCGGTAACTTTAAACATTTCACCGGCACCTTCGGCATCTGATCCGGTGATGATTGGTGTATTCACATACACAAAACCTTTCTCTTGAAAATAACTGTGAACTGCATACGACAATACCGAACGTACACGCATTATAGCTCCAAACATATTAGTACGCACTCTTAAATGCGCATTTTCCCGCAAGAAATCCAAGCTCGGTTTGTTCTTAGGTTGTATTGGGAATTTCTCCGCATCTGAATCTCCAAGGATTTCCAGTTTAGCTACCTGAATTTCAAATTTTTGTCCTGCACCTTTGCTTTCTACCAAAGTTCCGGTTACAGATATTGCTGCTCCAGTGGTAATTCTTTTCAAGGTTTCATCTGGAGTGTTTTCAAAATCGACAACACATTGTATATTATTGATAGTCGAACCATCGTTCAACGCGATAAATTGATTGTTTCTAAAAGTTCTCACCCATCCTTTTGCATTCACTTCATGAAGCGTCGTGGTACTGTTTAGTAAGTCTTTAACTTTTGTATGTCTCATTTTAGGGGTATAATTGATATTAAAAATTGTCTGTAACTGAACTGCAAATATAAATGATTTGTTTTAAAAGTCATTGCGAGGAGTGAAGCAATCTGGAGCTATTTCCCGCTTTCCGTTGCAATCTTTTTATTTTTAAAGAAAAAATAAAAAGGATTTACACTGCAATCAGGGCTAGGGAGTAGTGAAAGTACGGTTTTTGAAGATCTTCTTTGAGAATAAATAGGATTGTGATTGATAACTGAAATGCTTTAGTTTTTTGATCACATAAATGAGAATATTTTCTGGTAATTAATTCTTGGTATTTTGATAGGCACAATCTCGCCTCAAATACCAGCAGTACAAAACTTAAAATCATGCTCCTCAAAGTTGGAAACTTTGAGGAGCATGATTTATTGGTTTGAATCTAATTCCATCAGTAAAAAACTAAAAGTTACATCTTAAAAGTTAGAAACTTTGCGAAGCAGAAGAGCAGGAAAATTCAAAAATGGGAATGTAAGTTGAAAAATAAATTTTATGATTCTTAATTATTGTTAATTTTCTTTAGTAGATTCAGTTTACTATTGGCAATAGAATCAATTTTTGAAGTTGATTTAGTAATTAATGAGTCGAGTTTTTTTACTTTAGCTCCTTCTGTGTTGATTATAGAATCAAGGGAATTTACTTTCTTCAACTCTTTATTAACCAGTGAATCTAACTTTTCCGCCTTGGCATTCAACTGATTGATTTTTTCTTCAGCTTGTTTTGAAATATCACCGCAGGAAACAAGTACGCCGGTTAACGTAATTAAGAGAAAATTGCTGTATTTATGTTTTTTCATGACTGCATTGTATTAATTTAAATTAGTATCGATTGCCAGATAAACGGTATTCTTACGACACCTTTCTGGGAGTTAAAGTACGATATTACTTTGAATAATATAAAATAATATTCAAGTACAGTGTATATAAACTTTACTTATTTTTTTGCTCTAAATCATCAATCTCGGCATCACTTGGTTCGATGATGTCAATTTTGGGTTCGATAAAATCTTGTTCGTTGGCCAAAGTTTTATTCAAGGTCAAGACTAAAGCTGGCAACAACATCAAATTGGATAGCATTCCGAATAATAATGTTAGCGAAATCAATCCGCCAAGTGCTATTGTTCCGCCAAAACTGGACAACATAAACACCGAAAATCCAAAGAACAACACGATAGAAGTATAAAACATGCTCAGGCCGGCATCCGTAAATGTGGCGTAAACGGATTTGCGAATTTTCCAGTTATTTTTCTTTAATTCCTCGCGGTATTGCGACAGAAATCTTACGGTGTCATCCACCGAAAGACCAAACGCAATTCCGAAAACCAATATCGTCGACGGTTTCAGCGGAATGTCCAGAAAGCCCATGATTCCTGCGGTTAGCATTAACGGCAATAAATTAGGAATGATAGAAACCAACACCATTTTGAACGAACGGAACATAAAACCAATCAAAAGTGCGGTCAGGAAAAAGGCGAAAGCCAGCGACGAAAGTAAGTTGTCCAGTAGGTAACCGGTTCCTTTTTGGAAAACTAAAGCTTTTCCGGTGATGGTGACTTTATATTGATCTGGCGGGAAAATTTTATCAGCTTTCTTACGAATTTCAGCTTCAATTTTGGCAATATTATCGCCATTTTCATCGCGCATAAAAGTCGTGATTCGGGCAAATTGTCCAGTGGAATCTACATAGCTTTTCATCAGATTATCTTTCGAGTTTTTTGTAGCATTTTTAGCATACGACAAAATAAACGACTGTTCCTGTGACGTTGGCAATTCATAATAGTCTGGGTTTCCGTTATAATACGCTTGTTTGGAATATTTAATTAAATTGACAATAGAAATGGGTTTTGACAATTCCGGAATTTCATCAATGGTTTCCTCCAGTTCTTCCATTCGCCTAAGCGTAGACAATTTCATAACTCCTTTTTTGCGTTTGGTGTCAATCATGATTTCGAGGGGCATCACTCCATCAAATTCTTTTTCGAAGAAAACAATGTCTTCAAAAAAGGCTTCTTTTTTAGGCATGTCTTCAATTAAACTACCGGAAATGCGCATTTCGTAGATGCCTACAATGCTAATTACTAAAAGAATAACAGAAACGACATAAATTGAAAAGCGATTGTATTTTACGTTTCTCAGAATCCAATCCATAAAAACCTTCACATAATTGCGGTCTAGGTGTTCGATGTGGCGCTCTTTCGGAGCCGGAATATAACTGTGAAAAATAGGGATGACAATGATGCATAAAAAGAAAAGTGCCATAATATTGATAGAAGTCACGACGCCAAATTCCAGTAACAATTGATTATTAGAAGCCACAAACGTAGCAAAACCTATGGCCGTGGTGAGATTCGTCATCAAGGTTGCCATTCCTACTTTGGTAGTGACACGCTGTAATGCTTTGGCTTTATTGTGGTGAATTTTATATTCCTGATGGTATTTATTGGTCAGGAAAATACAATTCGGAATTCCGATTACGATGATTAATGACGGAACTAAAGCGGTCAAAACAGTGATTTCGTAGTTCAGTAATCCTAAAAATCCAAAAGACCACATTACCCCAATAATGACAATTACCATTGATATTAACGTCGCCCTAAAACTTCTAAAAAAGAAAAAGAAAAGCAGTGAAGTAACTAATAGTGAAGCTCCAATGAAGATACTTATTTCATCGGTGATGGTTTTTGCGTTTAGCGTCCGGATGTAAGGCATGCCTGAAACGCGCAGGTCGATTCCGGTTTCTTTTTCGAATGTTTCGACTGCGGGAACTAATTTATCCAGAATAAAATCTTTTCGGGCTGCTGTGTTTACAATTTTTTTATCCATGTATACGGCAGAGCGAATGCTTCCCGATCTTTTGTTGAAAAGTAATCCTTCGTAAAAAGGCAAATCATTGAATAGTTCTTTTTTGATCTTTTGAAGATATGCCGGATCAAGAGTTTTGCTTTGGTCCACAAAAGGAACGAGTTCAAAGGTTTGCAGCGAATCATTTTTTTGTAATTTCTTTAAGTCATTTAACGAAATTACTAAATCTACCGCTTTGTCTTCTTTCAGCGTATTCATCATTTTGCTCCAGGAAGCATAGGCTTTTGGGGTAAATATGGAGTTATCTTTTACACCGATGATGACTAGATTTCCCTCTTCGCCAAATTTATTTAGAAAAGCGTTGTACTCAATATTTACAATATTATCATCCGGTAATAAATTGGCTTCGGTAAAAGTGAAGTGGATATTTTTCCATTGTAGTGCTAAAAGAGCTGTTATCACAACAATAATGGATAACATCAAAATTCTATTTCTGAGGACAATTCGCGCTATTAATTCCCAAAATCCTAAACTAAACCACTTAATCATAAGTCAATATTAAAGGCGGTAAAGGTAGTCAAAACCACTATAAATCATTTCTTTTAAAAGAAACTTTTTGTTGTTTTACCGGGCTAATTATACCCTTTTTTTATTTTACAATAAAATAATTTTGTGGCATATAAATTATACATTTGAATTTCTCATCTTTGTTTCTTTAAAGTTGGGAAAGTCCATATAAAAACAAATATGAAGAATTATAAAAACACACTATTTTATTTAAGTGTTACTGGCGGTTTTATAGCACTAATGTATTGGATTATAACTAAAGGGAAGCATTTAGAAGTTGCAGAAACGATAGTGACACCAGAAAGTGGAAACGGTTCCTGGAGTGATTTTTTAGCGTCGATTCGGCATAACTTCCAAGATCCTTTGGCTATCCTTTTGGCGCAAATTATTACGATTATTCTAGTTGCTCGTGTTTTTGGCTGGATTTTCAAGAAAATTGGTCAGCCTTCAGTAATTGGGGAAATTATTGCGGGTATTGTTCTAGGACCATCCTTACTGGGATTGTATTTTCCGGAATTTTCAATTGCTTTATTTCCTGTTGAATCGTTAGGAAACTTAAAGTTTTTGAGTCAGATAGGACTGATTCTTTTTATGTTCGTGATAGGGATGGAACTCGATTTAAAAGTACTGAAGAACAAAGCAAATGAAGCCGTGGTAATCAGTCATGCGAGCATCGTCATTCCCTTTACTCTCGGGATTGGTCTGGCTTATTTTGTGTACAATCGATTTGCTCCTGAAGGAGTTAAGTTCCTTTCTTTCAGTTTGTTTATGGGAATTGCGTTGAGTATCACTGCTTTTCCGGTTCTGGCCAGAATCGTTCAGGAACGAGGAATTCATAAAACAAAGTTAGGCGCTATTGTTATTACATGTGCTGCTGCTGATGATATTACGGCTTGGTGTATTCTGGCAGTGGTCATTGCGATCGTGAAAGCAGGAACGTTCGTGAGTTCCTTATACATTATTATGTTGGCGGTACTTTATGTTGTGGCTATGATTTTTATTGTAAAACCATTTCTAAAAAGAATTGGGGATTTATATGGTTCTAAAGACAGTATTATAAAACCAGTTGTGGCGATCTTTTTTCTGGTACTTATTATTTCCTCGTATGCTACTGAGGTTATCGGTATTCATGCTTTATTTGGAGCGTTTATGGCGGGAGCCATTATGCCAGATGTTCCAAAATTCAGGACCATATTTATAGAAAAAGTAGAGGATGTGGCGTTGATTCTTTTACTGCCTTTATTTTTTGTATTCACAGGTTTGAAAACTGAAATTGGGCTGATCAATGATCCGTATTTGTGGAAAGTGACCGGTTTTATTATTCTGGTAGCCGTAGTAGGCAAATTTTTGGGGAGTGCATTGGCCGCCAGATTTATAGGGCAAAGTTGGCGGGATAGTTTGACAATTGGCGCTTTGATGAATACCAGAGGTTTGATGGAATTGATTGTGTTAAACATCGGGTTGGAGCTTAAAGTGTTGACTCCTGAAGTCTTTACCATGATGGTCATTATGGCTTTGGTCACGACTTTTATGACCGGTCCGGCCTTAGATCTCATCAATTATATTTTTAAAACCAAAGATGGGGTTGAGATTTTGGAACCATCAAATGATAACAAATACCGAATTTTAATTTCATTTGGAAACAATGAAAAAGGAAAATCGTTGCTTCGATTGGCCAATAGTTTGATAAAAAAACAGAAAAACACTTCCAGTGTTACCGTCATGCATTTGTCTTTAAGTGATGAGGTACATACTTTTAACATGGAAGACAAAGAAAAAAATAGTTTTTATCCTATTGTTGAAGAATCCCATCTCCTGAAACAGGACATCACCACGATTTTTAAAGCAACGATGGATATTGAAACTGAAATTGCCGATGTAGCCAATCAAGGCGACTATGATTTGTTATTGATAGGTCTAGGGAAATCTATTTTTGAAGGGACTATTCTTGGAAAAGTAATTGGCTTTACCACACGGATCATCAATCCGGATCGTTTGATTGATAAGTTTACCGGCAAAGAAGGCTTGTTTGAAAACTCGCCCTTTGATGAAAGAACCAGACAGATTATTTCTAAAACCAAGATGCCAATAGGGATTTTGATCGATAAAGATTTACAGCACGTAAACCATATTTTTATTCCAATTTTTAGCCCTGAAGACTCTTTTTTGATTGATTATGTGCAAAAATTAATTTACAACAACAATTCTAAAATTATTCTTTTGGATGTAAATGGGCATCTTACGACTAATTTTGTCATGAAGAGCGCTATTGATTCTTTGGAGCAAAAATACCCAAATAACATTGGTTTGATAACCGATAAAATCATTAAAAAGGAATTTTTAGATCAGCAGGATTTAATGGTAGTCAGTCTTGAAAGTTGGAAAGACTTGGTGGACTCCAGAAGCACTTGGCTGAGCGGAGTTCCTTCGGTATTAATTTTAAAACAATAATATGAACTGGATTTTATTAATTTTAGGAGGTCTTTTTGAAGTGGGTTTTGCCACTTGCTTGGGCAAAGCCAAGGAAAGTTCCGGAATGACAGCTACATTCTGGTTGTGCGGATTCTTGATTTGTCTGGCAATAAGCATGGGATTACTTTACAAAGCCACACTCACTTTGCCTATAGGCACCGCATACGCGGTTTGGACTGGAATAGGAGCAGTGGGAACCGTATTGGTTGGAATTTTTGTCTTTAAAGAACCAGCTGATTTTTGGCGAATATTTTTCATCACCACTTTGATCAGTTCTATTATAGGATTAAAATTTGTGTCGAGTCATTAAAGGCCTATATTGAGGACGAAGCTTATTTTGACAGCAATATTATCTTGAAATTTACTCAACTGATTGGGTCCATACCGGTAAAACCCACCTAATCCAAGTCCTTTGTAAATTTGATTCAGTTCGATTCCCGATTCGAAATACCCTTTGTTCAGTGTCTTATAATCCAATCCGATGTGCTGCTCCGGGTTTTGTAAATTACCCCAAGCCATGCGGGATACAATGACTAAAGACGGTTTTATTTTTTTGAATAATGTGACACGGCTAAACCCGTGCTTGAATTGAAAATAGGCATATTGACTAGAGAAAAACTCATTGAAAAACATGGTTTCAAAACTGTTTTTGCCTGAAAAAGTGATCCTTTGAATGATAGTTTCTTTGGTAATATTATTAGGCGAGGTGTTGTACAAATGAGTTAAGGGTATTGCGCCAAAAGAATATCCTACCTCGAAAAGTAAGCTTGTTTTTTGACCGTTTAAATATTTTTTTTCATACTCTGTTTTAAAATCTATTTTGCTAAACTCAAAATCATTTTGCCAGATTTTGGGGAGGGATTGGGTGTATTGAAACGTAAATTTCGGAAAACGTTTTTCAACCTCAATTCGTCCCGTAGGCGTTTGCATATAATCACTAAATGGATTCCAGCGCAAAGAAACCATCGCAGTAGTCATCACGTAATTAGGATATAATTTTCCGTTTAAATTGAAAATATAATTGAATTGTGGCTCCACAGCCGTTCTAGAGAGTTCCCATAAACTTTCGGTTTTTGGAATGATTTTAGTCTCTATAAATGTTTTCCAAGTTACATAATTATAAAAAGTACTGATGTTTATTGGTCTGGGATCATAAATTTTAAAAGGCTTTTTGTCAATTGCAAATACGGTACTGGCAATTTCTCGAAGATCATCCGTATAGGAAACTCCTATCCAGGAATTAGTAAATTTCCCTACACGTGCTGCTATTCCTAAGTTATACTTAAAATCATTATCTTTTGTTCCGTAAGCGGTGTATCCTTCGACTCTGAAATTTTTTGAAAATCGTTCGTTTGTAGTGCCCCCAATTCCCAATCTAAATCCTTCGTAGTTATTATAGCTAAACAATTTTCGTAAGTCTAAATCGAATTTTCCTATAGGTAAATACCCGTTGATAATTTTCCTGCCAAAACGGAGGCGGCTTTCAATTCTTTTTTTGATCGAAATACTGTCGAGTGCTAGATAGGTCTTTTTGCTTCGGCTGTCTAAGCTGTCTTTTCTGTAAGTGTCCCAAAAAGCTTCTGGTTTATTAATCGCATCGTCTTTGATTTCGATAGTGACGGCTGATTTTTTTATTTGGATTGGAATGTTATATTGGATTTCAAAATTGTTGGTTTGCGACAATAAATAGGTGAAATCCGAGGCTGTTTTTTTTCGTTCTTTAAAATCGTTTTCTACATCACCATCAAATTGAATCGTTCCGCCAAGGATTTTTATATCGTCATCATTTTTGCCCTTTACAATTTTAAAGGTTTTGTCCGTTGGAAACCATAATTTTTCACTGGGAATGTACTTAAAGTTATGAATTCCACTAATGTCAAGAACGCCTTTTATGCGCATTACTGCTTTGGCGACAGCAAAATTATTTTGGTCAATATAAAGTACGCCTTCCAGTCCTGACGCTCTTCTTTTTTTCTTGTTCTTGAAGTAAATCATGTAGGTGTTTCTGCCGTCAATGATCAGGGAATCCAAGAGTTTGTAGTTGTAATCTTTTAGGGCATCATTAGCAATGGGACTGTTGTACTTGGTCTCAAAAAGTTCGTAACCGGAATCGTAAATAGAGAAGGACTGCAAATTAAATGCAATGATTTCATAAACAGGTTGCTTGAAACCCGCCATTTTGGTGCCTAATATAGTTTCTTTTAATGTGTTATTCGCAAATTGATATTGTGATACTTTTTCAGTCTGAAACAGATGTTGCTGGCGTACGATATCTTTAAACTTATACTCAGAGGAGTCAATTTTTGAAAACTGATCGCCCCTTGATTTTTGAACAAAAACAGAATCGATTCTCCCATTAATGGAGTCTGGATTTGCGCTTACAATGAGTTTTTTGTAGGATTTAAACTCGAAACTTTGGAGTTTTTTTTGGGGGTTATTATTGTCTTTATTTATGATTGCCTTTCTGATAATTGCCAAAGCCGGGTTTTCGCCTGGAACCACCACTTCATTCAAATCATCTGTTTTTTGAGACAGCATGACCACATAATAATTTTTGTTTTTCTCGATGGCAATCCGGGCTTTGGTGAAACCAATATATGAAACATCAAAGGCTGTAAATGGAATTGGAGTAACGATACTAAACTTCCCATCGACATCAGAGATGGAGTTTATACCGTCAGTTGTAGTAATCGTGGCAAAAGGCAATGGTTTATTGGTTGTAGACTCTTTCACAATTCCATTGACTTGAAACTGCGCCTGTAGCGAAAGCGTTAAAAAAAAGAAGAACACACACAATTGCTTCATAAATAGGGTTTACTGCAAAACGGGTATAATCTCATTTTGGTATCGCAAAAGTAACAATAAAAAAATCCGTTCCCCTAAGCGAACGGATTTTTAATAGGATTTGAAAAGGAATTACACTTTCATGATTTCAGCTTCTTTAACCACTAAAAGTTCATCTATTTTGCGGATATAACTATTGGTTAAGTTTTGAACTTCTTCTTCGGCACTTTTGCAAATGTCTTCTGATGTTCCGTCTTTTTCTAATTTTTTGATCTCAGTGTTAGCATCTTTTCTGGCATTTCTGATACCCACTTTAGCGTCTTCGGCTTCAACTTTGGCTTGTTTGGCAAGATCACGTCTTCTTTCCTCAGTTAGTGCAGGAACACTGATGATAATTACATCACCGTTATTCATTGGGTTAAAACCAATGTTGGCCACCATAATTGCTTTTTCAATCACGTGCAGCATGTTTTTTTCAAAAGGTTGTAACGTAATTGTTCTGGCATCAGGCACACTGATTTTTGATACCTGCGAAAGCGGTGTTGCCGATCCGTAATAATCAACAAAAACACTTCCCAGCATGGCAGGAGATGCTTTTCCGGCACGAATATTCAAAAATTCTTTTTCTAAATGTGCAATAGAACCGGTCATGGATTCCTTGGTGCTATCTAATATAAATTCAATTTCTTCAGTCATTTTTTTAGGTTTTGGGTTTTGGGTTTTAGAAATTTGGAGCAATCCAAAAGCTATAACCAGGAACCATTAACTATATATTTACTACGGTTCCTATGTTTTCTCCTTCGCAGATTTTCAATAAATTGCCTACTTTATTCATATCAAAAACCACGATTGGTAATTTATTTTCCTGGCTTAATGTAAAAGCGGTTGTGTCCATTACGTTCAATCCTTTTTTGAGGACATCTTCAAAGGAAATAAAATCGAATTTCACGGCAGATGGATTTTTTTCCGGATCACAATCATACACACCATCCACGCGAGTTCCTTTTAGAATCACATTAGCATTGATCTCAATACCCCGTAAAACGGCTGCGGTATCTGTTGTGAAATAAGGATTTCCGGTTCCGGCTCCAAAAATTACAATTCTTCCTTTCTCCAGGTGGCGGTCTGCTCTTCTTTTGATATAAGGTTCCGCAATGGATTCCATTTTTAACGCCGTTTGCAAACGGGTTTTCATTCCTTTTTCTTCCAGTGCACCCTGTAAGGCCATTCCGTTGATCACAGTGGCCAGCATTCCCATGTAATCTCCTTGGACTCTGTCCATTCCTGCGCTGGCTCCGGCAACTCCTCTAAAAATATTTCCACCACCTATTACAATCGCTATTTCTACTCCTTTATCATGAATTAGTTTAATTTCGTCAGCGTATTCAGCTAGTCTTTTTGGGTCAATTCCGTATTGCAAGTCGCCCATTAAAGCTTCTCCACTTAGTTTAAGAAGAATTCTTTTGTATTTCATGTGTGTGTTGAGTTGATTGGTGCAAATATAGACATATTCTGTTTTCTAAAAAATGCGTTATTTAAATTTTATAAATTTAGTTTTTCGTACGATTTTTTTGCGGCTTCATAGCCAATGTTAAATACGGCATCCATTTTAATTCGGTTGGTTTCAAACGTACTGTACAGGCATAAATCCTTTGGTTCTATGATCCAGTCGCAGATGTTAAATTTATGCATATTAGAATTTGCCGAAAGAATATCAAAAGCCCGAGTCGTTACCGCTTTGATCGTATTCAAATCTTTGGCGTCTATTTTTTGAATGGGACTCACGTAAACACCAATCAGGGTATCGCATTGTCCTTGCAGGATATCTGTTGGAAAATGATTTAGGATCCCTCCGTCACTATAAATGCTTCCTTTTATTTCATAAGGGGACAAAATACCCGGAAACGCCGAGGAAGCTAAAACAGCATCTGTAATTTTTGTTTCGGGGGCAAATATTTTTAGTTTTCCTCGAACCATATCGGTAGCTGTAATTTGAATTGGAATTTTTAAATCGCCCAAAACGGCCTCTCCAAAAATAGTATGAAAATAACTTTTGAAGGATTCTGAATCAATCAACCCCGCCTTTTTAAAGGTCAAATGTTTCCAATGAAAAAGATAGATCGACTTGAAAAACTCCAGAATTTCCTCCGGTGTCTTTCCCCAGGCATACATTGCACCAACAATAGCACCTGCGCTCGTACCCGCTATCTGAGACGGGCGTATGTTTTTTTCTTCTAAAAATTTGATCACGCCAGCATGAGCAATACCCTTAGAACCGCCTCCGGAGAGAACTAATCCTATCGATTTTGTTTTTAAATCCATCTTTGTAATTTAGGATAAAAATACACTTTTTGTAGAATTGAAACTGATATAAGTCATCTTTATAGGCCAATTTTATGCTAACTTTGTGTAAACAACTTACGTATTATGAAAATTCCTGTAGCTAAAGCATTATTTAACAGTCATTCCTATACCGAATACAGAAAACTTATTTCAGATTTAATATTGGAAGGAAAATCCACAGGAAAGGAACAATCCGAAAATTTGACGCAGTATAGCACCCTGAATGAAACCCGTATGCATCGTTTGGACAAAACCATTACAATTACGGAAGAAAATCAGATTAAGTTAAAGAATCTAAAAAGTGAATACATTTGGGTAGTAATTTCAGAAGGTTGGTGCGGAGATGCTGCTCAGTTGTTGCCAATCATGAATACAATGGCAGTGCAATCTGGCAAAATTGACTTGAGAATTGTGCTGCGTGATGAAAATGAAGAATTAATGAACTTATATTTGACGAACAAAAAAAAATCAATTCCTATATTGATCGTTGTCGCTAAAACAACAGGCGCTATACTCGGTAGTTGGGGACCAAGACCTAAAGCTGCTGCTGATTTGGTTGCGGATTATAAAAAAGAATTTGGCGTTATTGACGAAACTTTAAAAACCAACTTACAACTCTGGTATTTGCACGATAAAGGGATAACAACCCAAAAGGAGTTGATTGGTTTAATGGTTAATTTAGAGGTGTAATTTTTAAGTCAATACGCATCAAATTTTGAATAGTCTAACCTATTTTGTTTAAAAAGTGATTATAGGAAGTCAAGCATGTACTTTTATGGTAGCATGTCTTAAAACCAATATTTTAAAAAAATATCTGATATTTATCAAGTTATCGATAGCACAACACCTGTTTTATTGCTATCAGAGTTGCAGATTTAGGATTATTGGTCTCAAATATAGTTCAACCGTGTAGACTAAATTCTATTTGTCAGTTATAGCAGGAATCAATTTAACAAAGTTATTCCACGAGAATCCTTTTTTTGTAGTTTTGTTAAAAAGGAATAGTTGTGATAACAGACATTAATTTATTGGATTTAAATAAAACCTATTCGTATGTGAATTATCTAACTTGGGAATTTCAGAAAAAAATGGAATTAAGAAGGGGAGAGGATTTACTTCTCCTGATCTTTCCGCATCGCATGATAATACGCAGCACGGCTCAATGGTTCGTATTCTTCGGTTTCGCCCAGCATGACGAGTTTGTCATTGTCGGTTTTGCGGAAACTGTAATTCGCGAGATTTCCCGTGCGGGTACACACGGCATGGACTTTGGTTACATATTCAGCAGTTGCCATTAAAGCAGGCATCGGGCCAAAAGGATTTCCCTTGAAATCCATATCCAATCCGGCCACAATAACACGGATTCCCTGATTGGCCAAATCGTTACAGATCTTGACAATTTCGTCATCGAAAAACTGTGCTTCGTCAATGCCCACTACATCACAACCTTGCGCCAAAATTGCAATATTTGCGGCAGCGGGAACGGGCGTAGAACGGATTTCATTAGCATCATGAGAGACCACCATTTCATCATCATAGCGGGTGTCGATTGCTGGTTTGAAAATTTCGACTTTTTGCTTGGCAAATTGCGCTCTTCTCAAACGACGGATCAATTCTTCGGTCTTACCCGAAAACATGGAGCCACAAATGACTTCGATCCAACCAAATTGTTCTTTGTGATTTACTGTATTTTCGAGAAACATTTTGTATTTTTCTGACTTAAAAAATGAATAGTTTTTATTGCTTTATAATAAAGAAACCGACTTAAAAATTGTATACTTTTACGTCGTTTCAAAAGTATAAAATTTATATCAAATGGGAGATTCGAGAGCACTTATTTAAAAAAATAAAAATCGTGTTCACAAAGATTCCCTTTTCTTGGGACGATATCAAACGGAATACGAAAACGCATCAAAAAAGACCCGCTTAACACCCTATAATTTCAACAGACATGAAAAAAAAATTGGAAGCCGATTTAATCAGCATTGCACACAGAATATTACAGCTAAAAAATAAATCTGATATCAATCAATTATATCTGGAAACACAGAAGTTATATGAAAAACTTTCTGTCTTACGATTTGTGGACGAACATTTCAGTGAAGCAAAACCAACCATTGGTATAACGGAAATCAGTAGAGAAATCGCAGCTGTTTTTGATACAACTGATTCCGTTCAACCACAAACAGTTGCGGTACTAGAAGAAACAATAGTTGAAGAAACAGTAGAAACGACTTTGGAACAAACCCAAGAAATAACTCCTTCAGAGGAACCGGATCCAGTTGCAACGGAAGAAGAAAGTGCCGTGGAAGTCCAAGAAACTGAAGCTGATAAAATTCCTGAAGAGGAAATAATTATTGAGGAAGCAGCTGCTGAGAAAACTATCGAAATGCCTTTAGAGCAAGCCGAAGCGCTACTTGAGGAGCATGAAAAAGAAGAGGAAATGGTAGTCGGCGAAACAGTTGTTGCTACGGAAACGGAAGCAGAGGATGAGACAGCAGAACCGGAAGCGCCTTTTGAACCTGCTTTTGAATTATCACAGGAAGAAGAAACGCAGACGGAATTGGAAATGCCAAAGAAAGCGCAAGCGGTGCAAATCTCTTTTGAGGATTTATTAGGAGGCAATTATCACGACACGCTTTTTGTAAAAAAACAGCAAGTAGATAACATTCCAACAGCAATAGTTATTGAAACTCCAAAAGAAAATCTACAACCTGAAGAACCGGAATCAGAAAGTACTCCCGCAGCACCAACCGAAAAAGCAGAGTCAAAAATAGTTTCGCTGAACGAAAAATTAGCTAAAGGAATCAATATCGATTTAAATGACCGCATTGCTTTTATAAAACATCTTTTTGGAAACAGCAGCGAAGATTACAACCGCGTTTTAAATCAATTAATCACATTTGATACTTTCTATGAAACCAGAGATTTTATCCAGGAAATGGTAAAACCGGACTATAACAACTGGGAAGGAAAACAAGAGTATGAAGAACGTTTTATGGATATTATAGAGAAAAAATTTTTGTAAATCGCCTTGAATTGTTCTGAATATACATTTGAACAAATACAGACTTTCTTTAAATTTTGTATTTAATTATTTTATCTATGTCAAAATTATACATCGTTCCTACGCCTATTGGCAATCTCGAAGATATGACTTTTCGAGCGATTCGGATTCTTAAAGAAGTCGATTTGATTCTCGCCGAAGATACGCGTACAAGCGGAAAATTGTTAAAGCATTTCGAAATTGGCACTCACATGTACAGCCATCACATGCACAACGAACACAAAACCATCGAGAATTTAATTTCGAGGTTAAAAGCCGGAGAAAATATCGCCTTAATCTCAGATGCAGGAACGCCAGCGATTTCTGATCCTGGTTTTTTACTGACCCGCGCTTGTGTTGAAAACGGAATTGATGTGGAATGTTTACCGGGTGCAACGGCGTTTGTTCCGGCA
Source organism: Flavobacterium sp. ZB4P23 (assembly GCF_003970375.1). Classification (NCBI taxonomy): domain Bacteria; kingdom Pseudomonadati; phylum Bacteroidota; class Flavobacteriia; order Flavobacteriales; family Flavobacteriaceae; genus Flavobacterium; species Flavobacterium sp. ZB4P23. The sequence continues at coordinate 203,958 of NZ_RYDK01000006.1, read as the reverse complement.
TTAGTCAACAGTGGTTTACCCAATGATAAATTTGTTTTCGAAGGTTTTTTGCCTGATAAAAAAGGACGTCAAACTAGATATTTAGCGTTGGCAGAAGAAACCAGAACGATGATTTTATATGTTTCTCCACATAAATTAGTAAAAACTTTAGCGGAATTTAGTACCTTTTTTGGCGAAGACCGCCAAATATCGGTTTCCAGAGAATTATCCAAACTACACGAAGAAAATGTTCGCGGAAGCGTGAAAGAAGTGGTCGATCATTTTAATAAAATAGCACCAAGAGGTGAAATTGTCGTCGTGATCAGTGGAAAAACTATCACTAAAGAACCTAAAAAAAGTAAATTTTCGGAAGAAGAATAACCCATAAAAAACTATGAATTTAGAATCCTTTTTAGATAAATTAAAGCAAACGCCAGAAATGATCACGTTTGCAGAAACCATCGCAACAATTGAAGATAACTACGATTTTACTCCTACAGCATTTGAGAATGGTTTGCAACACAATGCAGCTGGAGAAAATTCAGGATCTTGCAAGTTGTTCGCTTTCGCTGAAATTCAAAGTTTATCAGAAGCAGCAACATTAGCCTGTTTTGGAACGTATTATTACGAAGATGTTTTGCAAAATCCAAACGGAACAGATCACCAAAACATCCGCAATTTCATAAAAACCGGATGGGATGGAATTGCATTTTACGGAAGTGCTTTGGTTTCAAAATAAAATTACAATCCGATGTCAGGTCGAGCGCAGTCGAGACACATCAGTTGGTCTCGACTGCGCTCGACCTGACAAAATTCTTAATACAATTTTATAATTCCTAATCAATATGCGTTGGACCCTAAAACCAAAACCTTCCGAAAATGCCGTTCAACATTTGGCGAAAGCATTGAATGTAGAAGATTTTGTGGCCACTTTATTAGTACAACGCGGCATTGAAACTTTTGAAGATGCCAAACGATTTTTTCGTCCGAGTTTAGCTGATTTGCACGATCCGTACTTGATGAAAGATATGGAAAAAGCAGTAGCCCGAATCGAAAAAGCAATTGAAAATGAGGAAAATATTCTTGTTTTTGGCGATTATGATGTCGATGGTACCACCGCAGTTTCTCTCGTTTCTTCCTATTTAAAAACCTATTATCCAAACGTGGCGACTTACATTCCGGATCGTTATGATGAAGGGTACGGAATTTCATTTAAAGGAATTGACTTTGCTGATGACAATGGGTTTTCACTTATCATCGCTTTGGATTGTGGTATAAAATCCATTGATCATGTGGGGTATGCCAAAGCAAAAAACATCGATTTTATCATTTGTGACCACCATAGACCAGGAAATTCTCTGCCTGAAGCCGTTGCTGTTCTCGATCCAAAACGTGATGATTGTAATTATCCTTATGATGAGTTGTGTGGTTGTGGAATAGGTTTCAAATTGATTCAGGCTTTGGGTGTCAACCGAAACCAGACAATTGAGGATTTGGTTCCGTATCTGGATTTAGTATCGGCTGCCATTGCCGCTGATATCGTTCCGATGACCGGAGAAAATCGGGTGCTGGCTTATTTTGGACTGCAAGTTATAAACACGGATCCAAGACCAGGAATCAAAGCTATAATCCACCAGATAAAAAAACAAACTTTAGACATTACCGATGTTGTTTTCATCATCGCCCCCAGGATAAACGCTGCCGGACGGATCAAACACGGCAATCATGCGGTAGAATTATTAACCGAATTTGATTTTGAGCAAGCCCAACAATTTGCTTCTGAAATTGAGGCATATAATTCTGAACGAAAAGATTTAGATAAATTAATTACCAAAGAAGCGTTGCAACAGATTGAGGAAAATAATGAAAAAGAACGTTTTACTTCCGTAGTTTTTCAAGAAGATTGGCACAAAGGTGTGATTGGAATTGTCGCTTCCCGTTTGATTGAAACGTATTACCGTCCAACACTTGTTTTCACCAAAAGTGGCGATAAATATGCGGCTTCGGCACGTTCCGTAAAAGGATTTGATGTGTATAATGCACTCGAAGCGTGTACAGAATATTTGGAACAATTTGGCGGTCACATGTATGCTGCGGGAATGACATTGGCGGCAGAAAACTATCAAATCTTTAAAGACGCTTTCGAAAAAGAAGTGGAAAGAACCATTCATTCGGATATGTTGACACCCGAAATTGCAGTTGACGCCGAGATTGATTTTGCGGATATTACTCCAAAATTAATCCGGATTCTGAAACAATTTGAACCGTACGGACCACAAAATATGACGCCAATTTTCCTGACTAAAAACATTAAAGACACTGGTTATGGAAAACCTATGGGTCAAGAAGAGGAACACCTAAAACTTTTTGTCAAACAAAATAATTCCGAAGGTATTGCTGCAATTGGTTTTAACTTAGGTGATAAAATGGAACTGACTACGCATCAAAAACCTTTTCAAGCGGTCTATTGCATTGATGAAAACGAATGGAAAGGAAAAACAAGCTTGCAATTGCGATTGCGAGATATTAAAGAATGATTATTTGTTATGAAAAAAAAAGACCCGTATTCGGCACTGCGGTATAAAGAATTCAATATTTTTTTGTTATTGCGTTTTGCTATGGTTTTTGGCTGGTCGATGCAATTTATCGTCATTGAATGGGAAGTCTACAGTTTAACCAAAAACCCGTTGTCCTTAGGAATTATTGGATTAATGGAAGTTATTCCAGCCATTTCAATGGCTTTATTTGCCGGACATATAGTCGATCAAAAGGAGAAAAAAGGATTGCTATTTAAATGCATATTAGGATTTTCAATTATTAGTTTGGGCTTGTTTTTATTTACATGGCCACCCTTTATAAAAGACTTTTCTACCCAAACTATTTTATATTCTATTTACTTTTTCGTGTTTTTAGGCGGATTGGTTCGTGCTTTTCTTGGCCCGACGATATTTTCTCTTTTGTCTTTGATTGTTCCTAAAAAATTATATCCCAATGCTGCCACTTGGAGCAGTTCTGTTTGGCAAATAAGTTCCGTTTTAGGACCTGCGGTAGCCGGTTTTTCGATCAATTGGATTGGTGTTCATTGGTCCATGTCCATCGTTTTGGGGTGTTCACTTTTTGCGTTAATCGCTTTAACCCAAATTGCAACGAAACCTATTTTGAATCCAAAAATTGGCGAACCCATTATGGAAAGTTTGAAGGAAGGTGTGAAGTTTGTCTACAACAATAAAACGATTTTAGGTGCTTTATCACTAGATATGATTGCCGTCCTTTTTGGAGGAGCTGTAGCGCTGTTACCCATTTTTGCACAGGATATTTTGAAAGTCGGTCCCCAAGGGTTTGGTGTTTTGAGAGCCGCACCGGCAGTTGGCGCATTTTTGATGCTAATAATATCCGCTTATATTCCTTTTACCAAAAATGCAGGTATGAAATTGTTATCGGCAATTTTTGCGTTTGGGATTTGTATTATCGTTTTTGGACTTTCATCGATTTTTTGGTTGTCAGTTGCGGCTTTATTTTTAAGCGGTGTTTTCGATGGGATTTCGGTGGTGATACGCCAAACTATTTTGCAATTGAAAACTCCGGATCACATGAGAGGCCGAGTTGCAGCCGTGAATTCTATATTTGTGGGTTCCTCTAATGAATTGGGTGCTTTCGAAAGTGGATTAACCGCAAAGCTGATGGGAACTGTTAGCGCAGTGGTCTTTGGTGGAAGCATGACACTGATTACTGTATTTATTACAGGAGCTGTATTCCCTACTTTTAGAAAACTGGACTTGCAAAAAGATATTGAGGAACATGAAAATAGCGAGTAATATTGTCATTGCTTCGCCAGTTTGCTATCACTCGAGTCCGACAAGGGGGAATCACACAATTTGAATAACTTGATGTGATTTCTCCTTCGTCGAAATGACAAACTGCACGGTTGTTAATTACAAAAGTAGAATGGCATTATACATGCTATATTAAAAATTTCAAGATTATTTTACCAAACTTTTATGCTTTTTTATGTTTTATTATTTAGAACAAATATAAATAATACTTATATTTGCTTCAAACTAATGAAACATGCAAGAAATAAAACAAATATATCATAACAATTTAGGCACTGCTTTCTACTGGAGAAAAGATAATGACGTTGTACTGGACAAAGTCCAATTGGTTTTTAGAGAAATGGGTTTTTATTTTACCCAACAGGAACTGCAACTATTTAAACGTTGTATTGAAGACAGCTACATCCAAAACAGATGTTGCGATGATTGTGAACTGAAAAACAAATGCCACAAATTTTTACTAAAAACACCTTGTTCCCAAATTGATTTGGCCGTTTCCATGGAAGAATTAGATGCCGTAAAAGATTTGGTAGAAGGCACTTTGTTTAAAATAAATCTAGATGATTATTTGTATGGAGAGGGAATGAATTAGGGATTGGTTTATTTGCGATAATTGCAAAATATACAAAAAGTATTTTCTTATATGCTTTTCAGTTTTTAATTTGATTGGTATGTTTTTCGTTTTGAATTCTGTAAAACGAAATCATGAAAGATACAATTGCAACGATAATTTTGAAATATGATTTTTTATTATTTTCAAAAGAAAAATCATCCAAGTCGATAGATAAAAAACCAACAGTCAACAATATAATTCCTAAATGAATAAAAAATTTAGATACTTTATTTTCAGTTTTCATAATTTAATTTTTATACTTTTTAATCTCAAAATTCTCGCCGTCAAAAACACCATAAGTAAAATACGTAATCCAGTCACCCAGATTCACATACTCGGAATTTTCTCCTACGGTTACTTTCATAGGCAAATGGCGGTGGCCAAAAATAAGATAATTGTAGTGTTTGGTTTGCAGTTTTCTTTTAGAATAAAGAATCAGCCATTCGTTGTCTTCGCCAAGAAAAGTCACATCTTCATCACCAGAGATCAGTTTGTTTTTTACGGACAGGTATTGCGCCAGTTTAACTCCAATATCCGGATGCAACCATCTGAAAAGCCATTTGAAAAACGGATTGGCAAACACTTTTTTCATGCGTTTGTACCCTAGATCTCCAGGACCTTTTCCATCACCGTGGCCAATAAGGAATGTTTTATCTCCAAAAGTATATTCTTGATTGTCATGAAAAACTGGAATGTTCAATTCCTTCTGAAAATAATCTTCCATCCATAAATCATGGTTTCCCACGAAGAAATAAATAGGGATTCCACTGTCTCGGATTTCGGCCAATTTACCTAAAATACGGATAAACCCTTTTGGAACTACGGTTTTGTATTCGAACCAAAAATCAAATAAATCGCCCAACAGAAAAATAGCTTCAGCATCGTCTTTTACTTCGTCGAGCCAAGCTACGAATTTTTGTTCTCTCGGGAAACTCAATTCGGGTGTTGGTGCGCCAAAATGCTGGTCGGAGGCAAAATATATTTTTTTGTTATTGTGTAATTGCATGAAGTTACAGTATGGATTTCACATTATCACTGGCAAACCATTCCGCGAAAGAAGATTCGGTTTCTTGTAATTTCAAAGAGAAAAGGGTGATTCCTTCGGGTAATCTTCTGATGATTCTTTGAGAAAAATCAACTACCATATTTTCGCTTGTTGGTTGGTACTCTACTAAAATAACATGGTGTCCGCGAACTATTAATTCGTTTGCCAATTCGATATGCGGGGTTGTTCCGTTGAAAACAGTCGCATGGTCAAATTGATCTACTATTTCTTCTTTTACAATTTTCTTTAAATCCGTGAAGTCAATCACCATTCCAAATTTCACATTAGAGCGATCTGAAATTGGGGTTCCAATTACCGTTACTGACAATTTATAACTATGTCCGTGGACATTTTTACATTTCCCATCATAGCCATATAAGGCGTGACCGGTTTCGAAACTAAATTGTTTAGTAATTCTGATATTGCTCATTGGAGTTTAATTTTGATGCAAATTTAGCAAATTGATATGAGAAATGGGATGTAAATATTTTCCCTCCCCAACCCTCCCCAAAGTGGAGGGAGATAGGATGAAATTATTTTGTTTGTAATCCGAATTTGATAATCAACAAATGTTCTAGCCCTGATGGAAACGGCATCCTTTTTATAAGGTGATTTTTTTCCACCTTATAAAAAGATATAGTGTACAGCAGGAAATAGCTCCTGAAATAAATTCAGAATAAATCCTTCGAAAATCACTTTTTGAATTGGGACAATGCTTTTCTGGTAAAATCAGACAACACCAATTTACCCGAAATCGCGGCGCGTTCTAGCAACAATGTATCCCAATGTTGCGTTCCTTCCCAGAAAACCTTTTTCATCTCCAATAAACCTTTTGGATTGTAACCGGATAATTTACCAGTGAAATCAGCTATTGCGGCATCCAGTTCTGTTATGGTTTCAAAAGTATTAGCGTATAATCCTTTGGCTGTGGCCCAATCAGCAGTTTTCCATTCATGGGCTGCGAGGGTCATTTCGGCCATTGCCGTTTTTCCGATTTTCTTCGAAACGACAGGTTCTATTACAAAGGGACCAATTCCGATGGCCAATTCTGATAGTTTTATTGATGCATTTTTTGTCGCCAATGCATAATCACAGGCGGAAGCAATTCCTACGCCTCCACCAACTGCTTTTCCATGAATGCGCCCGACGATAAGCTTGGAACATGAACGCATTGCATTGATCAAATGCGCAAATCCAGAAAAAAATTGTGTTCCTGCTTCTTCATTGGAAACAGCTAAAAGTTCATCAAAAGAAGCACCCGCACAAAAAGCACCCGAGCCTTCACTTTGTATAACTATCACCGAAACGGCTGGATCGGCACTTAAATTATTGAATTCAGTAGTGAGTCGATCTAACAATTCTCTCGGAAAAGAATTACTCGAAGGATGAGCAAATGTAACGGTTGCAATTTTATTATCAATAGTTGTGAAGAGCGAACCTATTGGGTTTTCTGATACCATAGTGGGGATTTTGATGTAAAGTTAAAAAAAGTAAAGGAGGATTTGACTTTTTTTCAAATAGAATGGATTTGTATTTTGAAATTTGCTTTTTGGGAAATTTATATGTTATATTTGCGAACTAGTTTGGGGGATTAGCTCATTTGGCTAGAGTGCTTGCCTGGCAGGCAAGAGGTGATCGGTTCGAATCCGATATTCTCCACAAAACAAAACCGTAAAATCTTTTAATTAAGAGTTTACGGTTTTTTATTTTTAGAAATTATCTGATTACTTTTTAAGACTGCTACAAACTATTTTGGATATTCAATTTTTCCTACTTGTCGCATCACGCGTACAATTTTAGCTTTTCGCCTGTTGATATACGTGGAAGAACTAGTCGCCGAATATTTTCTTGGATTGGGTAATATCGCGGCTATTCCTGCAGCCTGGATTAGTGTTAAACTGGAAGCATCTTTTCGATACCAATGTTCGGTGGCTGCTTGAGCTCCATAGACACCATTCCCCATTTCGATACTGTTCAAGTAGACTTCCATAATGCGTTCCTTTCCCCAAATGATTTCAATCAGAAGAGTGAAATATGCTTCCAATCCTTTTCTCAAATAACTGCGGCCTTGCCAAAGAAATACGTTTTTGGCCGTTTGTTGTGATATTGTGCTTCCTCCTTTTATTCTTCGGCCTCGTTCATTGCTTTTATACGCTTTTTGCATGGCTACAAAATCAAAACCATTATGTTTCAGGAACGTTCCATCTTCACTGGCAATCACGGCTTTTTGAAGATTCATCGAGATGTTTTCAATAGGTTCCCAGTCGTGGCTATAGAAAACTTCTTTCCCACCTACTTTATTTTCAATTGCACGAATCACCATTAATGGGGTAAACGGAACGGGTACAAATTTAAAAAATACCACAAAAAATAAAGAGAGTCCGATGAACCACAACAATATTTTGAATAAAAAACGAATTAGTTTGCTCATAAAAGAGGTTGTTTCTTTTTTAATGGGTTGTTTTGATTTCCTGGGTGTTATTTTCGTTGCCATTATACTAAATCTGCTAATTCTGTTCCAATTAAACTTCCTATTGCCACTCCCATTCCACCCAATCGCACACCGCAATAGACATTATCTGACAGTTGTGAAACGATAGGACTTTTGCTGTTACCAACACCCATAATGCCGCTCCAACGGTGTGCAATTTGGAAATCCTGATTCGGCAAAATTACTTCTTTTAATAATTGTTCCAATTTATTTTGGACAATTTCTGTTTGTCCAAATTCAGTTGTATTTTCCGTTTCAAAATCCAGATTTCTTCCTCCGCCCAGTAGTATTCTATCGCCAATATTCCTAAAATAATAATACCCTCTATCCAAGTGAAAAGTTCCTTTTATATTTAAGTTTTTGATAGGCTCCGTAATTAAAACTTGTGCTCTGGCCGGTTTAACCGCACCATTTGTCAATGTATTAGCAAAACCATTTGTTGCAAACAGTATTTTCTGGGTACTAAAACTAAAATCAGCAAGTGCCACTTCCACTTTATTCCCGTTGTCGAAATAGGAGGTAACGGTTTGTTGATTCAGGATTAAAATATTTTTAGAAACCGCTTCTTTCAACAACGCCTGCATCATATTTCCGGTATCTATTTGTGCTTCAAACGGATTGAAAACTAAATATTCCTCTATCCCGCTAAACCCAAAACAGTTTACTTCCATGGCGAAAACATCGGCTTTGAAAAGTGGTCTTAAGATTTCATTGATAAATGGTAATTTTCCAGCACATTCATTATAGCTACTTTCATCTGCTTTTAAAAACAACTCATATCCGCCGTACGGTTTAAAATCTATCGTGTCATCACCCAATCTTTTTCGCAACAACTGCAAGCCTTGCCACCGTTTTTGAACGAGATGAATGACTTCCTCTTCCGAGTGGGATTTTAAATCATCGATGATTTCTGAGAGACTTCCAAAACAAGCAAAACCGGCATTTTTAGTACTCGCGCCCTGCGGCAACATTCCTTTTTCCAACACTAGAATTTTGCTTTCAGGGAATCTTTCGCGCAAGCGTAATGCAGCATGTAAGCCCACAATACCGCTTCCTACGATGGTATAATTTACATCAGTAAACCAGTTTTTCAACTCCCAATAGCTCAAATCCATGTTTAAATATTTTTATAAAAATAATAATTTTTTGGAGCTAATACCGCTATCCGTTCTAAATAAATTCACTGAACTCCAATTAAAATAAAAGTAGTGTGAAGTAATCTTTTATTTTTTAAAGAAAAAAACAAAGGGATTTCCACTTTTATCGGGGCTAAAAAACAAGTATTAAAAACAAAAAAACATCAAATTAAATTGGCTAATTTTAGCATTCGAAAAAATAAATTATTAAAATGAACAAATTCCTATTTATACCTTTATTAATGATGAGTTTAAATGCTATGGCACAAAATGTAATGACTCCAGAACTGCTCTGGAAACTAGGAAGAGTAACCCCTTTAGGCATTTCCAAAGATGGAAAAAATGTAGTGTATAAAGTAACAACTCCTTCTGTTCAAGAAAATAAATCGGATACAAAATTCTACACTTTACCCGTAAATGGCGGAAATCCAACCGAAGTAAAAGATACCGCAGCCCTGTTAAAAGATAAAAACAGGTCTCCTGACGGGAAATATATCGTTTACAATGAAGAAGTAAAAATGGAGAACGTTCATGGAAAAGATTTTTATCCAGAATTAGTAAAATCAGATGTTCAAATCTATGACGGATTGAATTATCGTCATTGGGATACCTGGAATGAAGGCAAATACAACCATGTTTTTTATAAAGAAAACAAAGAAGGCGCCATGGGAATTGACATTCTGAAAGGCGAAAATTTCGACAGTCCACAAAAACCTTTTGGTGGTGATGAAGATTACATTTGGTCGCCAGACAGCAAAAGTATTCTGTACGTAAGCAAGAAAAAAGCAGGAACTGACTATGCTCTTTCTACCAACACCAATATCTATGAATACAACCTGAAAACTGGGAAAACCAGCAATAGAACGGAAGAAAACCTTGGATATGATACCGCTCCACAATTTTCTCCAACCGGAAATTTGACTTGGTTGCAAATGAAACGAGATGGGTATGAGGCAGATAAAAACGACCTGATAGTTAGTTTCAAAGGAATGAAAATGAACTTAACGGCCAATTGGGATGGAACAGTAGACAATTTCATCTGGAGTAGTGACGGGGAAAAAATATTTTTTGTTGCCCCTGTAGACGGAACAAAGCAGTTGTTTGAAGTTAATTTTCCTGGTCTGACCAATCCAGAAGCTTCGGGAGCAATTACCGTTCGCCAAGTCACCAATGGAGAATTTGATGTCAATGATTTAGTTGGGTTTTCCGGTGATAATATCATTGTAACGAGAACCGACATGAATCATGCGGCAGAACTTTTTTCTTATAATCTGAAGAGAAAGACTTGGAAACAACTGTCTAATGTCAATACTACAATTTATAATTCTTTGGCGCTAAGCAAAACCGAAAGAAGATATGTAACGACAACAGATGGCAAAAAAATGTTAGTTTGGGTGGTTCTTCCTCCTAATTTTGATGCTTCAAAAAAATACCCAACGCTTTTGTATTGTCAAGGCGGACCTCAATCTCCATTGACACAATTTTATTCCTTCCGATGGAATTTACAGCTGATGGCTGCCAACGGCTATATTGTTGTGGCTCCTAACCGTCGTGGAATGCAAGGTCATGGCGTGGAATGGAATGAGCAAATCAGCAAAGATTGGGGCGGACAAGTAATTGATGACTACCTGTCAGCGATTGATGCTATTGCTAAGGAAAAATATGTTGATGCCACTCGTTTAGGATGCGTTGGTGCCAGTTACGGTGGGTATTCTGTTTTCTATCTGGCCGGAATGCACAACAACCGATTCAAAACCTTCATTGCCCATGATGGTGTTTTTAACACCCAAAGCATGTTTGGGACTACCGAAGAAGTTTTCTTTAGCAATTGGGATTTTGGCGGTGCGTACTGGGAAAAAGACAATGCTGTAGCGCAAAAAACCTACACGACATTCAACCCAATGACTCTGGTAGAGAAATGGAACAAACCTATTTTAATTATTCAAGGCGGAAAAGATTTTCGTGTACCAATAGGACAAGGACAGGAAGCGTTCCAAGCAGCACAATTACGAGGAATAAAAAGTAGATTTTTGTATTTCCCGGAAGAAAATCACTGGGTACTAAAACCTCAAAATGCGCAGGTTTGGCAAGGTGAATTTTTCAAATGGCTCAAAGAAACCTTGTAGAAATCATTTTAAAAATAGGAAGCCTCACTTTTTCGTGGGGTTTTTTGTTTGTGTCAAAATATTTTGAATACCTTAACTTTAAATAATTTTGTAATTTTTATCTTTGAAAAATGAATAACAAAAAAAGTTATATTCCGATAAAAGTTTTCCTGAGTTATCTGGTTTTGGCGGTGCTTTTTGCCAGTGTGGGCTGGTTTTTATACTCCGAGAACAAGAATTTTTCAAAAACCGAAGAAAGAATTACCGAGGAAAGCAATACTATTTTACGGGTTAGCAACTTGCTCTCTGATACGTATGAAACGGAAAATTTAGCTCGAATAGCCATTCAATCAGAATCAGAAAAAAATTTTAACAACTATATGAAGAAAAACATGCTGTTAAAAGCAGAAATTGATTCCTTGAAATTGTTTGTCTCCACACCACACCAAATCACTTTACTAGACAGTGTCAAGCAATTGCTATCTAAGAAAACGATAAATATTCAGCAACTTAAACTTATTAAAAATAAAACTGAAAATGAAGATGCGGTGGACGACGCGATTGGTGATTTGACTAAAATGGAGTCTTCCTTGCGGAAACTGGAATTAGAAGATTTTGTAAAAGATCCCGCCAGAATGGGAATTTATCAACGAAATGTCCTTCAGAAATATGTTGCCTACTTAAATCAAAACATTCCGGATGATAGTACCAATACGTTAAGTAAAAAAGCAACCGATTCTATTTTGACGGTTTCTAAAAATTTATTAAATGAGGTAAAAAGAGAAACATCCCAAAAGAAAAAATTATTGAATTTTGAGGAAAATAAATTATTGCAAAATGAACTTTCAATCTCTGACCAGCTAAGAAAAGTCCTTAACACTATAGAACGGGAAATTATAATAAACACCACAAAAAACTATTCGGATAGAGAGAATTCCTTAGCAAAAACGAATCAAATTGTAACCTCTGCGGCTATAATTGGATTATTGCTTACTTTGTTTTTTTTGATTATAATTCTAAATGATTACTCAAAAACCCAATCCTATAAGAAACAATTGGAGGAGGCAAATCTAAAATCCAAAAAATTACTTATTAGTCGGGAGCAACTCATTGCAACTGTAAGCCACGACCTGAAAACCCCTTTAAGCACGATTATTGGCTATACGGAATTATTGGGAAATTCCGATTTAAGCAGTAAACAATGCTATTACACCAAGAACATCAAAGGTTCCTCCGATTATATTTCACAATTGGTTCAGGATCTATTGGATTTTACTCAAATTGAAGCTGGGAAAATCACGATAGAAAAAATCCCGTTTTCGCTGTACGAGATGATTTATGAAGTGGCAAATAGCATTCAATCCGTTTATGCACAAAAACCAATTCAACTGATTGTTGAAATTGACCCTAATCTCGAAAAAAAAATCATTGGGGATCCTTTTCGTTTAAGACAAATAGTATCAAACCTTATTGGAAATGCGTTCAAGTTTACTGAAAAAGGATTCATAAAAATTAGTGTTGAAATCTACTTGGAAACACAATTGATAGCGATACAAATAGAAGATTCCGGGATTGGAATAGCAGAAAAAAACCAAGAACTCATTTTTGAGGAATTCATTCAAGCCGATAAGAATATAGAGAAAAAATATGGCGGGACAGGATTAGGACTTACCATTTCTAAAAAAATGACAGCGATTCTAGGCGGTGCTTTGCATTTGAAAAGTGAATTAGGAAAGGGAAGTTTGTTTACAATCCAAATCCCCTTACTTTTTGATGTCACGGTTTCCGAAAAACAGACTACTGCGAATCCGTCAAAAAAGCACTATACAGCCATACTGATAGATGACGATGAAAGCTTGTTGAAATTAACAACTGAAGTTTTAAAACAAAACCAATATATTGTATTCCCTTTTGCTAGTGCAAAAGAAGCTCTTGATGCGCTATCAAATATTACCTTTGATTTGATTATCACCGATATTCAAATGCCAGTTATGGACGGGTTTTTATTTTTGAAAGAACTCATAGATAATCCCAAATACGAGTATGAAAAACAACCTGTAATAGCGGTCACCGGAAGAAATGATTTAAATCTGAACAACTACACAACCGCAGGATTTACCACTGTAATCAGCAAGCCCTATTCTCCTAATATACTGCTTAAAACACTACAGTCTATTTTGAACAATGACGCAGTTCCCTTTGAAGGAATTCTAAAAAGCAAGCAAACAAAGGAGGAAAGGCCTTATTCATTAAAAGTCTTGAACGCTTTTTTATCTAATGATATAGTTGCTTTAAAAGAAGTGTTACTCTCATTTATAAAAAGTACGGCAGAGAATTTAGAAAATTTAGATCGGTCAGTTTCAAACATTGATTTTATGGAGATTAAGAATACAGCTCATAAAATGGGGCCCATGTTCAAGCAAATTAGCGCATCAGAAATCAGTGTTATTCTAGATGTATTAGAGCAAAAAAACTTAACACTTGAAGAAATAACCATGGCTTCAATTAATTTGAAGCTCAAAATAACAGCTCTTTTTGTCCTGTTAGAAAAGGAATTAAACTAATTGATATTGTATAATTTTAATTTATTATACAGTGTTTTTCTGTTGATTTTCAATAATTTAGCAGCTTCTGTTTTGTTGTTATTGGTTTTAGCTAAAGCTTCCTGAATGACTTCTTTTTCGTTTTGAGACAAAGACAGATCAGAGGTGTCTAGGTTTTCATTTTGAAAAAATTCTGCGGGTAGTGCTGATTTTTCAATGAAATCTCCTTGCGACAAGAGCGTGGCCCTTTTGATGCAATTTTGAAGCTCACGCAGATTGCCCGGCCATCTGTAGTTTTGAAAAATTGTAACTACTTCAGCAGAAAGCCCAATGATTTTTTTGTTTAATTCCTGATTTGATTTTTCAAGAAAAAAATCAGAAAAGAGCATCAAATCTTCGTCACGATCTACCAAAGAGGGGGAATGTATAGAGAACTCATTTATTCTATGGTACAAATCCTCTCTGAATGTCCCATTTTTGACTGCTTCCCGTAAGTCTTCGTTTGTGGCGGTGATGATTCTGATGTCTACATCAATTTCTTTATTGCTTCCTACAGGCTTAATTTTTCTTTCTTGGAGTGCTCTCAATAGTTGGATTTGATTCTCATAGGAAAGATTCCCTATTTCGTCAAGAAATAATGTACCTCTGTTTGCTGCCTCGAAAAATCCAATTTTATCATTTATGGCTCCCGTAAAAGATCCTTTTACATGGCCAAAAAACTCACTTGCAGCTAATTCTTTTGGGATCGATCCACAGTCTACGGCAATGAAATTATTGTTTGTTCTGGAACTGTTCTGGTGAATGCCTTTGGCAATAACTTCCTTTCCCGTTCCGCTTTCGCCGATGATTAAAACTGACATATTTGTTGGGCTGACGAGTTGGATATATTCTGCCAGTTTTTGAGATGCTTTTGAGATCCCCTTTACAAATTCACTAGTCGGTTTTTTGTTTTTTTTATTGTCAGTTTTAGGTTCAGAAATTACTTTGTCAGAATTAGTGTGCGTTTCCATTTGAAGAGAATTTTGAATAACCAATAAAACTTCTTCGGGATTGAATGGTTTAGAAATATAATCTGCCGCCCCATTTTTCATGGCTTTTACAGCAGTATTCACATCAGAATATCCCGTCATTAAGAGGACGGGAACATTAGGATGGGTACTCTTGATTTCTGACATAAGTTTAATTCCATCATAATTTGGAAGTCGTAAATCCGTAATGATGAGGTCAAATTCATTGTTTTTGATTTGAGATTTTGCTTCTTCAGCTGAAAATGTAGCCGTTACTTCATAATCGTTTTTTACCAGAAATTTTTCTAATAATTTACAAAAAGCAACATCATCTTCAATCAATAAAATTTTAGCCATTGTATTTTAACTTTATGGCTAAAATAAAGGTATTAAATTTGTATTTAGCTAATTTTTTGCAAAAAAAGAGAGACTGTTAAAACAATCTCTCTTTTTAAACAAAACTCACCTAAATTATTTATTTATCCAGTTTCCTTCAGCATCCGCATAAACAGTAGCATTCTGGTCTCCAACTGTAATTTCTAGTTTGTATTCTTTATTTTTATTGATGTATGCTTTTCCCAGAATTGCTCCGGGATATGCTTTTTCCATAGCTGTTTTTATTGCTTGAGGAACGGCTTCTGCTTGTACTTCAGTATATTCTTCTTGTAGTAAAACAGATTGATTTTGTGGGTTTTGAACGGGAAGTATTGTTGCAAATGCGGACATGCTTCCTAAAATAATTGCTGCTGATAAAATTAACTTTTTCATAGTATTTTTTTTAAATTGTTATTGTTTTGATGCTTTATTTTTGAATCCATTTCCCAGTTTCATCTGCAAAAAGAATAACTTTTTTCGCTGCTGCAGTCACTTCTAATTTATACTCTTTGTTAGCATTTACGTGTGCTTTGTCCAGAACAGCGTCTGGATGTGCTGCTAGTAAAGCGGTTTTAATAGCATCCGGAACATTTTCTACTTGTACCTCTACATATTCCTCTTGAATGGATAGCGTTTGTACTAGTTCATTTGAAGTTGGAACTGTAGTGGCAAATGCTGTCATACTTCCTAAAATAATTGCTGCTGATAAAATTAACTTTTTCATAGTGTTTCTTTTAAATTGTTATTGTTTTAATGCTTTATTTTTGAATCCATTTCCCAGTAGCATCTGCAAAAAGATTTCCTTTTTTGTCCCCAACAGTCACATCCAGTTTATATTCTTTATTTGCATTTGTATATGCTTTGTCTAGAATTGCATCTGGGTAAGCCGTTTTTAACGCTTTTGTTACAGCTTCCGGCACTTCTTCATTTTTCACTTCAATATATTCTTCTTGAATTGAGGCTGTTTTTGCTGGTGTAGTTGTTGTTTGAGCTGTAGTTGTATATGTTGAAAAACTCGCTATTACAATTGCTGCTGATACCAT
This sequence comes from Flavobacterium sp. ZB4P23, assembly GCF_003970375.1. NCBI lineage: Bacteria > Pseudomonadati > Bacteroidota > Flavobacteriia > Flavobacteriales > Flavobacteriaceae > Flavobacterium > Flavobacterium sp. ZB4P23. The sequence continues at coordinate 187,788 of NZ_RYDK01000006.1, read as the reverse complement.
TAACTTTTTCATACTGTTTTATTTATAGATTATTATTGTTACTTATTATTGTTCAAGTAATTGAAATAATTGTACCAGAGTTATAAAGGAAGGCGCTGTGTCATTAAATATCTGTAATAGAGGTGTTTAATGAAATATGTTTTTTTTAATAAGGAGAAATGTGGGTAAAACGTAGCGTGTTGTGGGTATAAATTACCCGCTTTGTTTTTTTGTAGTGGTTCTAAACAAAAAAACCTTGCATCGCTGCAAGGTTTTTTATTATAGATATGTAAATCTGCTATTCTGGGTCGTTCATTTTGAACGTATCCATAAAAGCGGTTGTGTAATCACCTGCAATATAGCGAGGATCATCCATCAACTGTCTGTGAAAAGGAATGGTAGTTTTTATTCCTTCAATCACAAATTCGTCTAAGGCTCTTCTCATTTTACTAATTGCTTCTTCACGAGTTTGTGCAGTAGTAATTAACTTTGCAATCATAGAATCGTAATTTGGCGGAATTGTATATCCTGAATAAACGTGAGTGTCTAAACGAACACCATGTCCACCGGGCATGTGAAGTGTTGTAATTTTTCCTGGAGAAGGACGGAAATCATTATAAGGATCTTCTGCATTAATTCTACATTCGATGGCGTGCAACTGTGGTAAATAATTTTTACCTGAAATAGATATTCCGGCAGCAACCATAATTTGTTCCCGAATTAAGTCGTAATCAATAACCTGTTCTGTAATAGGATGCTCCACTTGAATACGGGTATTCATCTCCATGAAATAAAAGTTACGGTTTTTATCCACCAAAAACTCAACCGTTCCAGCACCTTCATACTTAATATATTCGGCTGCTTTTACAGCTGCTTCCCCCATTTTCTGACGCAATTCATCGGTCATAAACGGTGATGGAGTTTCCTCGGTCAATTTTTGGTGACGTCTTTGAACAGAACAATCTCTTTCTGAAAGATGACAGGCTTTTCCGTAAGCATCTCCTACAACTTGAATTTCAATATGACGAGGTTCTTCGATTAATTTCTCCAAATACATTCCGTCATTTCCAAAAGCTGCGGCTGATTCCTGACGGGCATCTTCCCAGGCTTTCAACAAATCTTCTTCTTTCCAAACTGCTCTCATCCCTTTTCCACCACCACCGGCAGTAGCTTTAAGCATTACGGGAAAGCCAAAATCTCTTGAAAGCTGTAGCGCTTGTTCATAGGATTCTAAAATCCCAACTGAACCCGGAACACAAGGAACACCCGCTTCTATCATAGTCGATTTTGCAGAAGCTTTATCTCCCATTCTATCAATCATTTCTGGAGAAGCTCCAATGAATTTGATTCCATGTTCTTGACAAATTTTAGAAAACTTAGAGTTTTCAGAAAGGAATCCATATCCTGGATGTATTGCATCTGCATTTGTAATTTCTGCGGCGGCAATTATATTTGACATTTTCAAATAGGACAAGTTGCTTGGAGGTGGTCCTATGCAAACGGCTTCGTCAGCAAACCTTACATGTAAACTTTCGGCATCTGCAGTAGAATACACCGCTACTGTTTTGATCCCCATTTCCTTGCAAGTTCTAATTACGCGTAACGCAATTTCTCCTCTATTTGCAATTAATATTTTTTTAAACATCTTGTTTTGCAATTTTAAATGTTGAATTTTAAATTTTAAATTATTTCAAATAATGAAAAAGCATCATTCAAAATTTATAATTTATAATTTCTTATGATGGATCTACTAAGAATAAAGGTTGGTCAAATTCAACTGGCGACATATCGTCAACCAATATTTTTACGATTTTACCAGAAACTTCAGATTCAATTTCGTTAAATAACTTCATAGCTTCTATTACGCAAAGAACATCTCCTTTAGCGATGCTTTTACCTACTTCAACAAACATCGGTTTATCCGGAGATGGTTTTCTATAAAAAGTTCCAATAATTGGAGATTTTATAGTGATGAAATGAGCGTTTTCTATCGCAGGTACTGCCGGAACAACTGCAACGGGAGCCACTTGTTGTGGAGCTAATGGTTGCTGAAGCACTCCTTGAGCGGGCATTTGCTGTACATAAGTAGTCTCAGTGACATTTCCTTCTAAGGTTGTTCTGATGGTGATTTTCACGTCATCCATCTCTAGTTTAACTTCTGCAACTCCTGAATTTGCGACAAACTTGATTAGATTTTGAATTTCTTTTAAATCCATAATTATTTGTTTTTAGTTTAAATTTATTTTTTGTCGTATGCCCATTTTAGATAAATAGATCCCCAAGTGAATCCACCTCCAAAAGCAGCCAAAATTATCGTATCTCCTTTTTTGAACTGATGTTCAAAATCACTAAGCACTAATGGTAAAGTGGCAGAAGTTGTATTTCCGTACTTTTCGATATTCATTAATACTTTAGATTCTTCTAAATTCATTCTGTTGGCTGTCGCATCAATTATACGTTTATTGGCTTGATGAGGAACCAGCCAATCGACATCTTCATTTGTCAGATTATTTCTTTTCAAAATTAATTCGCTTGAATCTGCCATATTGGTTACGGCGTATTTAAACACTGTTTTCCCGTCTTGAATAATGTTGTGTTTGTTGTCTCTTACCGTTTCAAAAGAGGCAGGGTTAAGTGATCCGCCGGCATCAATTTTAAGAAAATCTCTGCCAATTCCATCACTGCGCAAGTATTCATCCTGCAATCCTAATCCTTCATAGTTAGGTTCAAAGAGTACTGCACCAGCACCATCTCCAAAAATAATACAAGTAGATCGGTCTTTATAATCCACGATAGAAGACATTTTATCAGCACCAATTAAGAGTACTTTTTTATACCTTCCGGATTGAATATAAGCAGCAGCTGTTGACATCCCAAACAAAAAACTGGAACAAGCAGCCTGCAAATCATAAGCAAAAGCATTTGTGGCTCCAATTTGGGTTGCTACATATACGCCTGTTGACGCTACTGGCATGTCGGGCGTTGCGGTTGCCATAATTAGTAGATCGATCTCTAAAGGGTCAATGTTCGCTTTGGCCAATAAATCCTGCGCGGCTTTTATGGCCAAAAAAGAAGTTCCCTTGTCCTTGTCTTTAAGGATTCTTCTTTCTTTTATTCCTGTACGAGAGGTGATCCATTCGTCATTGGTGTCGACCATGGCTTCAAGAGCTTTGTTCGTTAGTACAAAGTCTGGAACATAGGCTCCAACAGCGGTTATTGCGGCTGTGATTGTATTCATTGTATGCGTTTATTTCTAGTCAAATGGTACCATTTGAAAATTTTTAAAAGACTTGAAAATTACAAAAAAAATTCCATTCTCTTTGAATTAGAACTTCTTATTTAACGAAAATTACAAACAACAAAAAAACTCTCACGATGTGAGAGTTCGAATATCATTTACAAAAAATGTATTATGCAACAGCTACAGATTTATCTATAACAACTTGCCCTCTGTAGTACATTTTACCTTCATGCCAATACGCTCTGTGGTATAAATGTGCTTCTCCAGTAATTGGACAAGTAGCAATCTGTGCTACAGTAGCTTTGTAATGTGTTCTTCTTTTATCTCTTCTTGTTTTGGAGATTTTTCTCTTAGGATGTGCCATTTTACTATATTATTTATCCGTTAATAGTTGCTTTAACTTGTCCCAACGCGGGTCAATATTTTCTTCTTCTTTATTTTCTTCTTTTTCTTCCTTTATCGTCAATTCATTGAGTTTTGTCAAGGCTTCAGTCTTTAAACTTCCATCTTGTATGCCCGGATGAACGCGTCTTAAAGGGACTGACAGCACAATCATTTCATAGATATATTGTGCAATATTTATTTCAAACTCTCCGTGGGGCAAAATCAATAATTCGTCGTTGTCATTATTGTAAACCTCATCAAAACGAACGATTAATTTCATTTCGCCCTCAATTGGCAGATCAAAATCTTCGCTGGTAAGATCACATGGCACATTTACAGCCCCTTTGTGATTAAAACGCAACTCTAACAGTGTGCTTTTTTTCTCTAAAACTACATTTACTTTGATCTTTGAATCTTTATATTCATCATAATCAAAGATTTCAAAGAACGCATTACTGATTTGATACTCAAAATGATGTTTCCCTAGCTTTAATCCTATAAAAGGAATTAAATATTCTTTTGTGTTCTTCATTTCAACAACAATTTTCCCCTAAACTTCGGGAGTGCAAAGATATAAAATTATTGCAAATCTAATAATGTTATTCACTTTTTTTTGTTCACAACTGCTTTTCTTTTGTTTTCAATGGTTTTTTGCTAATTTCTGCATATTGATTTCTGGAATGATAAATGTCTATTGCCAGATATACAGCCTCTTTGAAGGAGTTAAAATCAGCTATTCCCTTGCCTGCTATATCATAAGCGGTGCCGTGATCTGGTGAGGTTCTTATTTTATGTAAGCCTGCAGTATAATTTACTCCTTTTCCAAAAGATAATGTTTTGAAAGGAATCAATCCTTGATCGTGGTAGGTTGCTATAACGGCATCGTATTTCTCGTATTGATTACTGCCAAAGAAACCATCTGCAGCAAATGGACCAAATACTAAGATCCCTTTGTCGAACATTTTTTTTAATGTAGGTTTTATAATCAAGTCATCCTCTGTCCCTATGACTCCGCCATCTCCACAATGCGGGTTTAAACCTAAAACTGCTATTTTGGGTTTATTAATGCCAAAATCTTTGATCAAAGTCTGTCTGACCGTTTCGATTTTTCGCACAATCAATTCTTCCGTTAGCTGTGAGGCGACTTCACTAAGCGGAATATGATCTGTCAGCAATCCTATTCTCAAATTATCCTGAACCATCAACATCAAGGCATTGCCTTCTAGTTCTTGGTCTAGGTAATCCGTATGGCCCGGAAACTTAAAATCGTCTGATTGTATATTGAATTTATTTATCGGTGCTGTTACCAGAACGTCTATAACACCTTCTTTGAGTGCTTTCGTCGCTGCAATAAATGATTTTATAGCATATTCCCCTGCCTTAGAATCATCCTTGCCAAGATTTAAATCCACACCTTCTTTCCAGAGGTTTAATACATTGATTTTGCCTAATACGATTTGATCTAATTTGTCGATCCCGTGGAGCAAAGATGTTGATTGAAAACTTTTTTTAACAAAAGACAACAACTTGACATTAGCAAAGATAACTGGAGTGCACAACTCTAACATGCGAGAATCCTCAAATGTTTTTAAAACAACTTCGCTTCCAATACCGTTTAAATCTCCAATAGAAATTCCGACAATTATATTTTCTGCTTTTTTCATAATGACATACCGTTATTTATTGCTAATTTTGAAGTGCAAATTTAGTAAAAAAAACAAGAAATGTTTACAGGAATCATAGAAACCCTTGGTATCATCCAAGAAATAAAAAAAGAAAAAAATAACGTTCATATTACCATAAATGCATCAATTACCACTGAACTTAAGATAGATCAAAGCGTGGCACATAACGGGGTCTGTCTTACGGTTGTTGCTATCAACGACACTTTTTATACCGTAACCGCAATAGACGAAACTATAAAAAAAACAAATTTATCGGATTGGAAAGTTGGAGACAGTATCAATCTGGAAAGAGCAATGAAGCTGGGAGATAGGCTGGACGGACATATTGTTCAGGGACATGTAGACCAAACGGGCACCTGCATCACTGCCGAGCAGACCAACGGCAGCTGGCTTTACACTTTTGAATATGAGGAAAATTGGAACAACATTACCATTGAGAAAGGATCCATTACGGTAAACGGCGTCAGCTTAACGGTTGTGAACTCAAAGAAAAATCAGTTTAGTGTCGCCATTATTCCTTATACATACGAACATACTAATTTTAAAACTTTTGAAGTTGGCACAAAAATAAATCTTGAATTTGATGTCATTGGGAAATACGTGACTAGGCTTTACAAAACCCAATAATACAAAACACTCTTTATTTAAGGTTTTTTTTCACACTGTTATATATCAGCATTGTGCCAAAAATCAACGAGACTATAATTGCGATATAAATATATTCATCTATAGGAGCTGGAGGAGGGTTTTCAGGAGGAGGAGGAGGAGGCTGAGCAATTGTGCTATTCGCAAAGGCAAAAAAGAAAACGATTAAAAAAATAAATTTATTTGTTCCAATCTTCATAGATAGCACAATTAATGATACAAAATATTTATTAAATCTAAAATGTGCTTTATTATCATTTCTAATTTATAATGCATTTTTTTAGCTTCGGTTTTAAAAAAAAGCCTTCAAAATAATTTTGAAGGCTTTTAAACTTAAACTGTGGTCCCACCTGGGCTCGAACCAGGGACCACCTGATTATGAGTCAGGTGCTCTAACCAGCTGAGCTATAGGACCGGTTAAGAGTGTGCAATATTACTACTATTTTTCATGTACTCCAAATATTTTGACTTAGATTTCAATAATATTTCAATGATTCATTGCTTTCAAGCAGAAACTTGCTGAATAGTAGAATACTAAATGAATTATCCTGAAAACACTTATTTTATTTCCTGACACAACTCAATCAAAACGCCATTCGTACTTTTTGGATGCAAAAAGACAACTAACTTGTTATCAGCCCCTTTTTTAGGAATTTCATTTAATACAATAAAACCTTCTTTTTTTAAACGCGCAATTTCTAAAACTATATCTTCTACGTCAAAGGCAATGTGGTGTATGCCTTCTCCCTTTTTTTCAAGAAACTTAGCAATAGGACTTTCTGGATTTGTAGCCGCTAAGAGCTCAATTTTGTTCGGCCCATTCATAAAAAAAGAAGTTGTTACTCCTTCACTTTCCACCGCCTCGAATTTGTAGGCCGGAGCTCCAAAAAGCTTTTCAAAAACTTTATTAGAAACTTCTAAATTCTTAACTGCAATCCCAATGTGTTCTATTTTCCTCATTATTTATGTTTTGAGCGCAACGCTACTTTAGTTGAAAAACTCTACTACCACTGCGAATTATAACTACAATTATTTTTCAGTGTAAAATTAAACATTAAAAAGAAAAAACAAGGTCCCCACAAAAGGCAAGTTGAATTTATTACGCATAATAATTTTATAAAAAATAGCAATCACATGAATTATAATTGTTATTTTGTACATTCTAATTATGATTTGATATGTTGAAAAACAATTTAAAATACGCCTTCTTATTATTGCTTTTTATTGTAGCTGGTTGTGCCAAAAGAGGCTCTATCACCGGGGGATTAAAAGATACTATTGCGCCTGTTTTGAAAATGAGTTTCCCGGAAAACTTCAACACAAACTTCAAAGGAGATGAGATTAAGTTGGTATTTGACGAAAATATTAAAATAAAAAACCTGAACAAACAATTGATTATTTCGCCACCAATGAAGAACGATCCATTGGTTTTACCCACAACGGCAAGCAAAACGATCACCATAAAAATTAAAGATACACTACAACCCAACACCACGTACAGCTTTAATTTTGGACAAAGTATTGCTGATAATAATGAAGGGAATCCGTTAAATCAATTCAAATATGTGTTTTCTACCGGCGATTATATTGACTCTTTAAGCCTTGGTGGCACTCTGAAAAGTGCGTATGAAAAAGAAGTGGAATCATTCGTATCAGTTATGCTTTACGAAGTCAATGACAGTTTCAAGGACTCCGTTGTTTATACCGAAACCCCAAGATATGTAACCAATACATTGGACAGCTTGAAGACGTTTCGTTTAGAGAATTTAAAAGCAGGGAAATATCTTCTTGTAGCCATGAAAGACTACAACAGCAACAATAAATACAACCCAAAAACAGATAAAATTGGATTTAGCAAAGACTTTATTACGATTCCAAATGACACTATTTATGAGTTAGAATTATTTAAGGAAACACTTCCTTTCAAAACATTTAAGCCTAGTCAAGCCTCAGGAAACCGTTTGTTAGTAGGGTATGAGGGACTAATAAATTCTGCTGATGACAGGCCCAAAATAATTTTAAAAAACAACAACGATCTTCTGCCTACTGTCATTACTAAATTTCCAAAAAAAGATTCCCTTCAAATCTGGTACAAGCCCATTAAAGCTGATTCACTAAATTTGGCTGTAGCCAAAGGTCAATATGAATCGAAATTCAATTTTAAAATAAAAGATCAGAAAAAAGATACTTTAAACGTCATAGCCCTGCAAAACGGAACCTTAAAATTTAGAGAGCAATTTACATTAGAAAGTAATACTCCTTTAACCCGTTTCGAAAATTCGAAAATAAACCTAACCAATAACGCAAAAGATGCAGTGCCGTTTACCACTAAATACGACGAATTCAATCAAAAGCTTTTTTTTGATTTCATTAAAGAACCTTCCGAAAATTATACATTTGAAATTTTACCTGGAGCGTTAACTGATTTTTTCGAACAAACAAACGATACTTTAACGTATAAATTAAACACTCAAAGCACTGCTGATTATGGGAATCTGACCGTGCAGTTGCAAAAAGCAAAACAATTTCCCGTCATTGTTGAACTCACGAATGCAAAAGGGGACGTTTTAGCTACTGAATATACCGAGGAAAACACCACAATAAATTTTAATTTAATTGACCCCGAGCTGTACACGCTCCGAATTATTTATGATGCCAATAAAAACAAGGAATGGGATTCCGGTAATTATTTAGAAAAACGTCAAGCCGAGGAAGTGATTTACTTTTCCAAAGAAATTCCTGTTCGGGCAAATTGGGACGTCAACCAGGCATTTGATTTAAGTCTTCCCTACATTCCGGAACCTAAAAAGAAAACCAACAAGAAGAAATAAACGTTATCTGTTTTCTATTTCAAAAGAATCTCTGTCATTCAAAAAACCCAATTTTTGTCGGGTTTCCAGCATTTTTTCTGGGTCTAATTCTACTAAAAACAAACCTTCTGTTTCTATTGGTTCTTGAATGTAATTCCCCAGAAAATCGACTGCTTGTGAGTGACCTATGTATTCATAACCATTTGCGTCAATACCGATTCTATTGACACCAATAGCATAGCACATGTTTTCTATCGCTCGTGCTTTCAATAAAGCATCCCAAGCATTTGTTCTAATTTTTGGCCAGCTTGCAACATAAATCACCAAGTCATAATCCTCTGAATTTCTGGAAAATACAGGAAATCTCAAATCGTAACATATTTGAAGGCAAATTTTCCAATCTAAATAATTTACAATCGTTTTTTGGGTGCCACTAGTATATACTTTATCTTCGCCAGCTAAAGTAAACAAGTGTTTTTTATCATAGCACTGAATTGTTCCAGAAGGAAATACAAACACCATTCTGTTGTAAAAATTTCCGTTTTCCTTAATAACTAAACTTCCTGTTATAGCACTATTTGTAGCTTTTGCCAATGATTGTAACCATACAATGGTTTCGCCTTGCATTGTTTCTGCAACATCCTTTGGATTCATCGTAAAGCCCGTTGTGAACATTTCAGGAAGCACAATCAAATCTACCTTTTCAGTAAGAGCATTGATTTTTTCTTCGAAATAGTTTCGGTTGGCTTTTGGGTTTTCCCAAACTAAAGGAGCTTGAATTAGGATAATTTTCATTTTACTTTATTTTTTATAAAAATAAGAAATATCACAATACCATAAGTTCATTATATTAGCAAAAAAGAACTTTATGAAAAAGATATTTCTTGTATACTCTTTTCTGTTTTCTGTTTTTATTTTTGGACAGGAAAAATCGGGAGCGAAACAATTTTGGGAAAACCTACAAAAACAATGTGGGAAATCCTTTGAAGGAACAGTCACAGAGGGTGCAACCAATGATACTTTTCGGGATAAAAAACTGGTGATGCATGTCCGCAACTGCGATGAAAAAACGATTCGGATTCCGTTTTTTGTAGGAGACGACAAGTCAAGAACCTGGGTACTTGCTTATGAAAACGATCGCATCCAGTTGAAACACGACCACCGCCACGAAGATGGCTCGGAGGATAAGGTGACACAATATGGAGGGACAACCACTAATGCGGGGTCAGCAACGCTTCAGTTTTTTCCGGCAGATGAGGAAACCTGTGATTTGATTCCAAATGCTGCTGCAAATGTTTGGTGGATTACTCTTGACGAAACTTCTTTCACGTACAACCTAAGGCGCATCGGTTCTGACCGATTGTTTTCTGTGAAATTTGATTTGACAAAAACAGTAGGTACGCCTGCTGCACCTTGGGGATGGAAAGATTAGTGTATAATAGATTATTTTACATAAAAAAACGCATTCAACTTTGACATTGAATGCGTTTTAAATTATTATGCAATCCTTGTCCTTTGAGTTTGACCTTTAGGACTAAATGTTTATCCTTTCAAACTTGCTGATAAATATTCTCTATTCATTCTGGCAATATTTTCAAGAGAAATTCCTTTTGGACATTCTACTTCACAAGCTCCAGTATTGGTACAGTTCCCAAATCCTTCTGCATCCATTTGGCTCACCATATTCAATACACGGTCAGTAGCTTCAATTCTTCCTTGTGGCAACAACGCATATTGAGATACTTTTGCAGCGACAAAAAGCATCGCCGATGAGTTTTTACAACTCGCCACACAAGCTCCACAACCAATACAAGTAGCCGCATCAAAAGCATTATCCGCATCTTCCTTATTAATAGGGATCGTATTAGCATCAATAGTATTTCCTGAGGTGTTTACGGATATAAATCCTCCCGCATGTTGAATCCTGTCAAAAGAACTTCTATCGACCACTAAATCCCTTATTACAGGAAAAGCTTTAGCTCTAAACGGCTCAATAAAAATGGTGTCACCATCCTTGAACATTCTCATGTGCAATTGACAAGTGGTAACGCCACGGTCTGGTCCGTGCGCTTCCCCATTGATATACAAAGAACACATTCCGCAAATTCCTTCGCGACAATCGTGATCAAATGCAACTGGTTCATCCCCTTTCATGATCAATTCGTCATTCAAAATGTCAAGCATTTCAAGAAATGACATGTCTGGCTCAATATGATCTATAGGATACTCAACTATTTTACCTTCTGCAGCGGCATTTTTCTGACGCCATATTTTTAATGTAAGTTTCATATTTTTAGTTTGAAAGTCATAGAGTCGAAAGTCGAAAGTCGATTGACATGGAGTCACTTGACTTTAAGACGTTAGACATTAGACTAAATTATTTATAACTTCTTTGAACTAATTTCACGTTATCAAATACCAACGGCTCTTTGTGTAAAATTGCTTCACTTGGTTTCCCAGTGTATTCCCATGCTGCTACGTAAGCAAAATTCTCATCGTCACGTTGCGCTTCTCCTTCTTCAGTTTGGTATTCTTCACGGAAATGTCCTCCGCAAGATTCATTACGGTGTAATGCATCTTTAGCAAATAATTCCCCCAATTCAAGGAAATCGGCAACACGAGTTGCTTTCTCCAATTCTTGATTCAAACCATTCGCATCTCCGGGAACTTTTACTTCTTTGTAAAACTCTTCACGCAAAGCAGCAATTTCTACAATTGCTTCGTTTAATCCTTTTTCATTACGAGCCATTCCCACTTTGTCCCACATAATTTTCCCTAATTTCTTATGAAAATAGTCAACAGAATGTGTTCCTTTATTGTTCATGAATCTTTCGATTTGGTCTTTTACCGCTTTTTCAGCAGCAACAAATTCAGGTAAATCTGTAGATATGGCACCCATTTTAATGTCTGGAGCTAAATAATCTCCAATAGTATATGGCAATACGAAATACCCATCTGCTAAACCTTGCATCAAAGCCGATGCTCCAAGTCTGTTAGCTCCATGATCTGAGAAGTTCGATTCCCCAATGGAAAAACAACCCGGAATAGTAGTTTGCAAGTTATAATCAACCCAAGTACCTCCCATTGTATAATGTACCGCAGGGTAAATCATCATTGGAGCAGTATAAGGATCTTCATCTACAATTTTATAATACATTTGGAACAAGTTCCCGTATTTACTTTTTACAAGTTCAGTACCTAATTTAGTTACTAATTTAGTATCATTAGTATCCAATCCTTTCACATACGCTTGTTCATTTCCGTACCGTTGAATAGCTGCCGCAAAATCCAAATAAACTGCTTCACCTGTTTTGTTTACTCCAAAACCTGCATCACATCTTTCTTTGGCAGCACGGGAAGCTACATCACGAGGCACTAAGTTACCAAAGGCAGGATACCTTCTTTCTAAGAAATAATCTCTTTCATCTTCTGATAAATCGGTTGCTTTTTTCTTTCCTTCTCGAATCGCTTGCGCATCTTCTAATTTTGCAGGAACCCAAATACGTCCATCATTTCGCAATGATTCTGACATCAATGTCAATTTCGATTGGTGATCTCCAGAAACTGGAATACAAGTTGGGTGAATTTGTGTATAACACGGATTGGCGAAGAAAGCTCCTTTTTTGTGGATTTTCCATGCTGCAGTAGCATTCGATCCCATTGCATTAGTTGACAAGAAGAAAACGTTTCCGTAGCCTCCAGAAGCAATAACAACAGCATGAGCAGAGTGTCTTTCTATTTCACCGGTAACTAGGTTACGAGCGATAATTCCTCTTGCTTTTCCGTTTACGATTACTAAATCCAGCATTTCATGACGGTTGTGCATTTTTACTTTACCACGACCTATCTGGCGATTCATTGCTGAGTAAGCACCCAAAAGCAATTGTTGCCCTGTTTGTCCTTGTGCGTAAAAAGTACGAGAAACCAAAGTTCCGCCAAAAGAACGGTTATCTAATAACCCTCCATATTCACGAGCCAAAGGAACACCTTGTGCCACACATTGATCAATAATATTACCGGAAACTTCTGCCAAACGGTGTACGTTAGCCTCACGAGCACGATAATCTCCGCCTTTTACAGTGTCGTAAAACAATCTGTGAACTGAATCACCGTCTCCTTTATAATTTTTTGCAGCGTTGATTCCTCCTTGTGCAGCAATGGAGTGCGCACGACGGGGTGAATCTTGAAAACAAAATGCTTTTACGTTATATCCTAATTCTGCTAATGTTGCAGCAGCAGAACCTCCAGCAAGACCTGTACCCACTATAATTATATCTAAATTACGTTTGTTAGCAGGGTTTACTAAATTAATATGATCTTTATAATTTGTCCATTTGTCCGCAATTGGACCTGTAGGAATTTTTGAATCTAATGCCATTATAATTTAATATTAATGATTGAAATGATGAAATAATGCAATGAAAATGAAACCAAAAGGAACTACAATTGCAAAAGCATATCCTAATGTATGCAACGATTTTGAATATTTATTATTAAAACCTACAGATTGGAACGAAGAATTGAAACCGTGCCACAAGTGTAACGATAACAAAAGAAACGAAACGCAATAAATTGCCGTACGAATACCACTTTCAAATTTATGCGTCAACTCAGCGAAATATCTGGTTTCGTCAAGCGGATTAACCGCTACATATTTATACACCATTTCAGGAACCCAGAAATCGTAAAAATGTAGCAGAATAAAAGCTAGAACAACCGCCCCCGAAATAATCATATTTCTGGAAGCCCAAGAGGAATTAGCCGCGCCGTTGTTCTTAGCGTAAGAAATTGGTCTGGCACTGTTATTTTTGATTTCCAAAACGATACCCATTACAAAGTGAAATACAACACCTAAAATAAGAATGGGTTGGATTACAAACTGAACCAACGGATTATTTCCCATAAAATGCGAAATGGAGTTGAAAGTGTCAGGACTAAAAACGGAGGTGCTGTTTATAAAAAAATGTTGTGCTAAAAATAAAATTAAGAAAAGTCCAGAAAGCGCCATAGCGACTTTTTTTGCTATCGATGACTTTAATAATGCGGATTTTGCCATAGGAATTTGAATGAATTAATTTAAGAATCACACAAAAATAGAGCAATTAGTAGTGAACTACAACCTTTTCGTTATAATTTATAATCATTTTAAAGTGCTAAAGCCCCGAAGTTAATAATTTACTAAATACCGGCACTTAATATATTGTAAATCTGTCATTTAGCACAACAAAAATAATATATTTTAAAATTTAACGATTGCAAATGAAAACAATAATCCTTAAAATATTCACATTAAACGTATCATATCAATAATTTTGGCATGGTTTATTTTTCAAATTCTTAAAAAGTCACTAAATACAATTTTAACAACTTTAAAAAAATTGTCGTCAAACTCCTAAATTTACTTTTATAAGCAAAAAAACTAAACTAACATCATCTCTTTTGATGTTCTAAAAATACACGGGCCTAAAAATATGGACTGCACTAATGAAATGGCGAAATCTGTTTCTAAGTATATTCTACTCCTTAAAATGAATCCTGAAATTTCATTTTAACTTCTATAAAAAACACAACAATATAGACATTAATACCATTGTCAAATCGAGCCTAGTCGTGTTATAAAATGGGTTATTGTGCTAACACTTTATATATTTCATTAAGTATTGCAGGATCTTACTACTGTGTAACATAAAATAAAGGCTGTCTTCGTAATGGAGACAGCCTTTATTTCAACAAAGACTTAGTCTATACAAAATACTAAGCCTCATTTATTTTCCATAGTACTTAATTACAATTCCCACCACAGTCTTGCGCGTTTTGATAATCTTCCGGAGTTATGGTGTAAACTTCGGTGCGTTCATCTCTAAACATTGGATTAAAAATGTTTCTAGCTTGATTAAAACATTGATTTGTTGCAGTACATTCTTGATAAATTACCTTTTTCGTGTTGTTAAAAGTAATCTCAATATGTGTTAAATTATTTTGAACCAAAGAACCCGAGAAAGGTATGTATTGCATTAAAAATTCGGCCCGTAGGATGGAGTATCCGTGAAAGTTTTGTTGAATTTATCAGCGTTATTTAGAATTATTTTATTGGATATATTTTTCACACCATTATAATAAGGAATGATTTCTATCTCAACACTTGAATTATTTATAATAGTATAATTATGGTTTCTATCTCCTCCTTGTTCTGTACAGCTACTAAAAAGCAGTATGAGCAATAAAAATAGTATATTCTTCATATTTTTAGTCTTGCCAATTATTAAATAATTCTTCTGCAAAAATCTCAGTTGGATTATCGTATTTGTTTTTGATATTATCGCGCCATTCCCATCACGATCTTGCTCCCACTGGTGCTTGCTCTAATTGCGGTAACGTATAGCCACTCACTCGATCTATAGGTTTGTTATTAGATAATGCTCTACTGATAATTATTTACAGAATAAGGATTTTCTATTTTTTTTCATGTTTAATGTACTCGTTACGATCAATAGATTTAGCAGAATCCGCGGAGATTTCAGAATCGTCAGCACAAGATCCAAAAAGCAGTATAGAAATTGTTAGAAGAACAAAATTAAATGGCATTACTTTTTTTATCAAGTTAATATACTTAAGGTTAATTCTTACGAAGATAAAAATTATTTAAATACAAACTAACCGTAACCGCTTTATTTACAATTAAATAACAAGAGTTTTAAAGTCAATTGAATTTCGCCATATATTTTTGAACAATCGCTTCCGTATTCTCGTTTCGCATTTTTTGCTCTAACTGAATTGGTGGAGAAGCACGTTCCAAACAATTTTTTACCGCACAGGTCTCACAGGTAACCCCAACAATTTGTTTTTTAACGGAGTCGTTTTCCATAAACTTAAATTTTTTCTTCACGGCCGGAGTAATTAAAATCCCTACTGAAATACTGCGGATACAATCTACCTTGAACGGATCCGGTGTTGCGGATGAAAAAACAAGATATTCATTTTTACTGTTTTCATAACTGGAGATTTGTGCGTCAAAAAAGTGGTTTTTATTTTGCTTCAAAGACTCCTCAATTGTGCGTATCGAAACCCATCTTCGGCAGTAATGCTCATTCATTTCATTCGCATGCGGCTCCTGCTGATTGGTGATGTGTAATTCTTTCTTTATCTGATAGGTGTCCGTTCCTTTTTGATGGGACAATCGCAGGAAAAAAAGATTTTTTAACTGAAAATCTTTTGGCAAAATATTAGTCAATCTTTGGTAGAATGATTCCGGAGAAACATTAAACCCGCTCATCAAAGCAATCATTTCCTGAGGTTTCGGATCTGTTTTGGACAAAAATAAATTCAGTTCGTCTATCAGTTTCTGTCGTGGAATAAGCAATGCTCCCGCAAAGTATGAAGCATAAAAATTATTCAGAACTTGGTCGAAATTATCAAATTTAATCCAACTGAACGTATACAGTCTATCGGTGATTGCGAGATAATTATACGCAATTTCTTTGGCCAAAATAAATGCTTTTTGAGGTTCGTCAATATCTAATGAAAGTAACAAAGTCTTGCTTTTTGGCACAAAAATCGATCTCAAATCCCCCAATTGTTCTTGTTCCGAAAAAACAAGTTCTTTTATCGTATATCCGTATTCCTCCATTAATATTGCTGTGAGTTCTTCAATCGAAATTTTAGTGTCAATATTTACGTAAAACGCTTTGGAAAACTGCAAAACCTTCAGCTCTAAATCTTCAAAATAATTGGTGTGCGCTTCCTGATACGAACGCAATGAAGCCAAGAAGAAACTCTCTCTGGTTAAATTATAATGTTGCGCAATCTCAATAATCGTACTGATAAACGCATTGACTTTTGCAGGAGCGTTAGCAATAATGTCGATAAGATCATTTTCCTGAATCCCAAAAATATCCAACGGGATCTCTTTCAGAATGCCAGATTTTAGGATTTCTCCAATGGGGGCCAGATTATTATCCAGTTTCAAGGAAACCATATTGTCATAGGAAATATCGAGTTTTTCGGCTAACAGAATAATTTTATCCGTTTTAGGATACTTTTTCCCTTTTTCAATTTCGTTCAAGTACGATTTTGAAAGGTCCGTGATTTTTGCCAAACCAAATAAAGACAGTTTTTTATTGGTACGAGCCTGCTTGAGTTTAAGTCCAAAAATTAACTTGATATAATCCTTTTCTATATTCATATTTCAAAGATAATGTAAAAAATATTTACGCCAAAAAAAATATTTTTAATTTTTAGCGTACGTTCGCTTGTTTTGTAAAAAACTTTTTGTAGTATTGCAGTGTTGAATAATTAATAATTATCAGCAAAAGTTTAATAGTATCAATTTAAATGTGTTAAAAAATGAATTTTAAAGAAGTATATTCGAAAAATTTGTTAAATTTTTCAGAAGAAACCACCGATCAGTACCCGGAAATCTTAACTGATGAAGCCATGACTTTTTTGTCTTTACTTCATGAAAATTTCAACAAAAAAAGACTCGACCTTTTAGAAGAACGAAAAAAACAACAGGATTTATTTGATCAGGGGGTCTTACCCACTTTTCCTGCTGAAACAAAAAGCATCCGAGAAAGCAATTGGAAAGCGGCGCAAACACCCAAGGATTTATTAGACCGAAGAGTCGAAATAACAGGGCCGGTCGACAGAAAAATGGTGATCAATGCCTTGAATTCCGGAGCAAAAACCTTCATGGCTGATTTTGAAGATAGTACTTCGCCTACGTGGAGCAACCTAATGTCAGGACAGCAAAACCTGAAAGACGCGGTGAATAAAACCATCACTCTTGAAGACACTATAAAAAATAAAAAATACAGTCTGAACGACAAAACTGCTGTTCTGCTTGTCAGACCACGAGGATTACATTTGGCGGAAAAAAATATTTTGATTGATGGAGAACAAACTTCGGGATCGCTAATTGACTTTGGTTTGTATGCTTTCCATAATTACAAACAACTTATTGAGGATGGAACGGCGCCCTATTTTTACATTCCAAAACTGGAACATTATCTGGAAGCGCGATGGTGGAATGAGGTTTTCGAATTCACGCAGGAATATTTGGGTGTAAATAACGGAACATTCAAAGCTACAGTTTTGATAGAGACCATTACGGCCAGTTTTCAATTGGATGAAATCATTTTTGAACTGAAAGAGCATATTGTAGGCCTTAATTGCGGTCGATGGGATTACATTTTTTCATACATCAAAAAACTAAGAAAAAATCCAGCTTTTCTTGTTCCAAATAGAGATCAGGTGACTATGACTGCCCCATTCATGAGTGCGTATTCCCAATTGGTTATACAAAGATGCCATAAACGAAATATTCACGCAATAGGCGGAATGGCGGCACAAATTCCAATAAAAAACAACGAAGAAGCCAATAAAATTGCTTTCGATAAAGTAATTGCGGACAAAGAACGGGAAGTAAAAAATGGTCATGACGGCACTTGGGTTGCACATCCAGATTTGGTTCCGCTTGCCATGACGGTATTCGACAAATACATGCCAAACCAAAACCAAATTCAGGTAAAAAGAGAAGACGTATACGTTACCGAAAGTGATTTACTGGAAACGCCAAAAGGAACCATTACCGAGCAAGGTGTTCGAAAAAACATCAGTATTTCGATTTTATATATTGCTTCATGGCTCAACGGACAAGGCGCCGCGGCCTTGCACAATTTAATGGAAGATGCCGCTACTGCTGAGATTTCAAGATCACAATTGTGGCAATGGCTGCAAAACAAAGTGGTTTTAGATAATCAAAAAGTCCTGACTGAAAAATACTATCACCGACTGGCTATGGAAGAATTTGAAAAAATAAGAAAGCTCGTTGGAGATGAGAATCACGAAAAACAAAAATACAGATTGGCAGAACAATTATTAGATATTCTGGTCGTGAACGACAATTTTATCGAGTTTTTGACTATTCCAGGATACAAATACATTTAAAATTTCAATAAAATCAATTTCAATAAAAAATTATTAAACACCATTAAACCTTTATAAACACTATGAAAACTACAGAAACAAGAATTCAAGAATTAGTTACCGACTGGATTACAAACCCAAGATGGAATGGCATTGAGCGACCATATACTGCTGAAGAAGTGGTGAAATTGCAAGGTTCGTATCAAATAGAACATAGCGTAGCCAGAATTGGAGCGAATACTTTATGGAATAAACTAAATGCTCAGGATTTTGTAGCCGGACTTGGCGCGCTTACCGGAAACCAAGCCATTCAAGAAGTAGAAGCAGGATTAGACGCCATTTATTTGAGCGGATGGCAAGTTGCTGCTGATGCAAACGTAGCCGGCGAAATGTATCCTGACCAATCTTTATATCCTGCTAACAGTGTTCCATTGGTTGTAAAACGTATCAATAACGCTTTATTGAGAGCAGATCAAATACAAGTGGTTAACGGGACTGCAGACAAAAAAGAATATTTAGTTCCTATTGTGGCTGACGCCGAAGCCGGTTTTGGTGGAAACCTAAATGCTTTTGAATTAATGAAAGCGATGATTGAAGCGGGAGCAGCCGGAGTTCACTTTGAAGATCAATTGAGTTCTGCTAAAAAATGCGGTCACTTAGGTGGAAAAGTATTGGTTCCTACGCAAGAAGCCATCAACAAATTGATTGCGGCTCGTTTAGCAGCTGACGTAATGGGAACGCCAACAATTGTTGTGGCACGCACCGATGCGGATGCAGCCAACTTATTGACTAGCGATATTGACCCAAGAGACGCTAAATTCATCACAGGAGAAAAAACAGGAGAAGGCTTTTTCTATGTAAATTGTGGTGTGGAGCAAGGAATTGACAGAGGATTGAGCTATGCGCCTTACGCTGATTTAATTTGGATGGAAACTAGCAATCCGGATCTGGATTACGCTAGACAATTTGCTGAAGGAATTCACGCAAAATTCCCAGGAAAAATGTTGGCTTACAATTGTTCGCCTTCTTTTAACTGGGCTGCAAAATTATCCGTTGCTGAAATGGAAACATTCCGCGAAGATCTTGCTGCAATGGGATACAAATTCCAGTTCATCACTTTAGCCGGATTCCACGCATTAAACACTAGTATGTTCGAATTGTCTAAAGCCTACAAAGAAAGAGGAATGGCAGGATATTCTGAATTGCAGGAAAGAGAGTTTGCTTTGCAAAAACACGGTTTCAAAGCGGTAAAACACCAAGGTTTCGTAGGAACATCTTATTTTGATGCGGTACAAAATACTGTAACAATTGGGAAATCTTCTACAACCGCAATGAAAGATTCTACAGAAGCGGCACAGTTTTAAACAGAACAACAACTATAAAAAAAACACGATTTCAGATGGAATCGTGTTTTTTGTTTTTAAAATAAAAGGACTGTTTATTTTGATTCGATAATTTCAAGATCAGTAACCACTTTCTCTTTTCCTTTTTGAATGCTTATTTTATTCACCGAAATTGGAAGGTAATAGTTGCCGTTTTTGGCTGGTTCCAATTTTAATTTTTTGTCTTTATTTTTCCAATTATCAGCAATTGCTTTGGTTATGGAAAGATCATATACGTGTTTGTTCAATCCTTTTACAGCTTTTACTTTCTGAGAATAAACCACTTCTTTCAAGCTGTTCTCAATTTGCAAAAGCACTTCTGCATCTCCATTCGAATAAAACCAAATCTCTGCTTTTGGCTCTGAAGCCTTAGCCCAAGAACTCCAGCTGTTTCCCCATTCTTTTGTTTTTTTTATCTTTTTAAGTTCGAAAACATGAAGATTTTCCGCTACAACTTTATCATTCAGTTGTTGCACTTGATCCAAATTGACTTTATACACCGAACGACCGTGAGTTCCTACCACTAAATCTTTTGCTTTCTTTTGAATCACTAAATCGTGAACGGCCACGTTTGGAATTCCATTAGAAAAATCATCCCAAGATGTTCCTTTATTTAATGAAACATACAAACCGTTATCCGTTCCCAGATATATAACATTCTCGTTTACATTATCCTCCACAATTACATTCACTGGACTTGCAGGTAAATTATTGGCGATATTTTTCCACGTTTGACCAAAATCATCTGACATATAAACATAACTGGTAAAATCATCATTTCGATACCCGTTCAAAGTCGCATACACTCTTTCTTTCTTATGTGCCGAAGCCACGACTCTGGAAACCCATTTATTTTGCGGTAAATTTCCCGAAATTTTGTTCCAAGTTGCACCGCCGTCTTTTGAAACATGAATCAATCCATCATCACTTCCTGTGTATAGTAACCCAAACTGCAAGGTACTTTCACTGATAACAGCAATTGTTCCAAAAGCAACATTTCCTTCTTTTGCTCCTTGCGTTAAATCCGGCGAAATAGCCGTCCAAGCTTCCCCTTGATTCATCGAACGATGCAAGAAATTAGATCCCATGTATAAAATATCCTGATTGTGTGAAGACAATAAAATAGGCGTTTGCCAATTGAATCGAAAGGGCTTTTCGTCCTTTTTTGGCTTTGGCGAAATATACTCCCGCTTGTTAGTGGCGCGATCAATTCTGTAATAATTTCCAAATTGAAACCCTGTAAAAACAATATTGGGATTCCTTTTGTCAATTTGAGTCTGCATTCCATCTCCACCCATCAAATTTTCGTAAGGATATTTTCCGGTTTGGTACCATTCTGAGGAATATTTATAATCACTTGGCCCAACCCAAACCCCATTATCCTGCATCCCGCCATAAATGTTATACGGTTCTTGCTCATCCACATTTACTGAATAAAACTGACTCACTGAATGCGAATTACTTTTCACCCAGTGCGCTCCATCATCATACGAAATATTCAAACCTCCATCATTTCCATTGATTAAATGACCTGATTTATTTGGGTTCACCCAAACAACATGATGATCCGAGTGAACATTTTCCTCGCTTATGGAGGTGAATGTTTTTCCGCCATCATTTGATTTTATAATGGGCACACCCGATAAATAAATTTTATTGACATCGTTAGGATCAACTGAAATAACACTGAAATAATACCCGTACGAATAAAAGAAATCATCGATAAAATCTTGATGGGTCTTCGTCCAGTTTTTCCCGCCGTTACTTGATTTGTATACTTCGGCTCCAATTACTTCTGTTTCCGCTAAACTATTGATCGCATCCAAAACCACTTTTGCTGCTTCGTTAGGTTGCAAATACCCGTTTTGAACCCAGTGTTTGATATTTTCGGCTCTGTATTTTTCGGTTAAACCGTAATTCTTTAAAATAGAATTCAGACTTTTATTAGGTAATTTTAAGAATTCGTCCCCCGGCATAGAAAACGCAACCGGTAACGAATTACTTTTTTTGGATTGTAACGGTCTTTTGAATTGGTTGTCCAAAATGGCATACACATTTTCATCGTCATATACCGCTAAACCAATCCTTCCAACGCCTTCTCCAACCGGAAATCCGCTTTCAGCATTCGTGAAAAGTTTCCATGTGAATCCCGCATCTTCACTTTTATAAATTCCCGAAGTAGCACCGCTTCCTATAAAATCCCACGATTTTCTATCTTTACTCCAAGAAGCCGCATATTGAACTTTGAAATTTTTTGGTGAAACGGCCACATCTATAATTCCCGTTTCATCATTGATATAAAGGGTTTTACTCCACGTTTTCCCACCATTAGTCGTTTTGTAAATTCCTCTTTCTTCATTTTTTGAGTACAAATGACCCACGGCACCCACAACAACTTCATCTGGATTTGATGGATTTATCAAAATTCTGCTGATGTGATGGCTGTCGTGCAATCCCATATTTTGCCAAGTCTTTCCTTTGTCTTCGGATTTTAAAATTCCAATTCCGGCGTAAGACGATCGCGACGAATTGACTTCGCCAGTTCCTACCCAAATCGTGCCTTGTTTCCAGTCTATCGCAATATCACCCACATTTTGTGTAGGCGCCGCATCCATAATAGGCAAAAAACTCATTCCGTTATTATTCGTGTACCAAAGTCCGCCTGAGGCATAGCCCACATAAAACTCGGTTGGATTTTCGGGGTTTACATCCACATCTACCACTCTTCCGCTCATCACCGTTGGACCCACATTTTCGAAAGCAACATTTTGAAAAAGCGATTGTTTCTCCATTGTTTTTTTGGCTTCCAAGGCTTGCTGAATCGCTTCGGCAGAAACTTGTCCCCAGGAGACACTATGTGCAATAAGAGCCGAAAAGAGTACTATTTTTTTCATGTAAATTGATTTGAGTTGGAAAATTAATCATAAAAATAGTTATCTGAAAATTTTATCGTGTAATTAACATCCGTTTCTCTCAAAGTTAGTATTTTTGATTATTCAATATTATAAACAAATTGTTATAAAATGAGCGTAGCCAGAAATGGTATCAATACGAATCCTAACGCTCTGTGAACTACACATGATCCATAAAAAACAATAAAAATCAACACATGAAATACCATCAAATTGACAGTGATTTATTTATAAAAAACAGAGCAAAGTTCATGGCTCAGATGAAGCCAAAAAGCGTTGCTATTTTTAATTCTAATGATATTTATCCCGTTTCGGCAGATAGTACGTTGCCATTTGCACAACACCGCGACATCTTTTATCTGAGCGGAGTAGATCAGGAAGAAAGTATTTTATTGCTTTTCCCGGATGCGCCTTACGAGCACCAAAGAGAAATGGTATTCTTGAAAGAAACCAGTGAGCACATTGCGATTTGGGAAGGCGAAAAACTGACTAAAGAGCGTGCTTTTGAAGTAACAGGAATCAGAACTGTGTATTGGTTGCAGGAATTTGAAAAAGTCTTATTTGAGATGATGACGCACGCTGACACGATTTACATCAATACCAACGAGCATTACCGCGCTACTGTAGAAACCGAAACTCGTGAAGCCCGTTTTGTAAAATGGTGGAAAGACAAATATCCGGCACATGCTGTTGCAAAAAGTAACCCAATATTGCAACGCCTTCGTTCTGTAAAAGAAACCGAAGAATTGGATTTAATCCAAAAAGCATGTACTATTACGGAACTCGGTTTTAGAAGAATATTGCCTTTCGTGAAACCAAATGTAACCGAATACGAAATTGAAGCCGAGCTAATTCACGAATTCATTCGCAACCGTTCCAGAGGTTTTGCCTACACGCCAATTATTGCTTCCGGAAATAATGCTAATGTATTGCATTACATAGAGAACAATCAACAATGCAAAGCTGGTGATTTGATTTTGCTGGATGTTGCGGCTGAATATGCCAATTATTCCAGTGACATGACGCGTACCATTCCGGTTTCAGGAACGTATACCAAAAGACAAAAAGAAGTGTATAATGCCGTTTTACGCGTAAAAAATGAAGCGACTAAAATGCTGACAACAGGTACACTTTGGAAACAATACCATATCGAAGTTGGGAAATTAATGACTTCAGAATTGCTAGGTTTGGGTCTTATTGACACAGCCGATGTGCAAAACGAAAAACCGGAATGGCCCGCTTACAAAAAATATTTCATGCACGGAACATCACACCACATGGGGTTGGACACGCACGATTATGGAATCCTCACCGAACCCATGCAAGCGAATATGGTTTTTACCGTAGAGCCTGGAATCTACATTCCTGCCGAAGGTTTCGGAATCCGTCTGGAGGATAACATTATCGTTCAGGAAAGCGGCGAACCATTCAACATGATGCGCAACATCCCAATTGAAGTAGACGAAATTGAAGAATTAATGAACAGTTAATTCCTCAAAAACGTATAAGGAAATCGGTTTACAGCAATGTGAACCGATTTTTTTTGGGCGCTACCCAGCCTCCGTAAACTCCGGCTGCGTCGGGCTATTCGCTGCAAATGAAATTCACTGAACTCCTATAAAAATAAATGTACGGTGAAGTAATCCCTTGCGCACTTCAACGAGAAAATCTACAATTCCAAAACATCAATTCCAAAATCCATGGTAAAGCTGTAACTTTTTAATCATACTACCGACTTATTTAAAAACAAAAAATATTTTAAACCATTAAGTAATTAAGAAAAATTAAGCTCTGATTCTAAATGAAACTTAATTTCTTAATGGTAAAAATCTTTTAAACAAAAACTTAAAGTACAGAAATCATGCAAGCACACGAAATAGACTACCACATTTACGGCGAGGAAATGCAATATGTGGAAATAGAATTAGACCCACAGGAAATTGTAATTGCCGAAGCGGGAAGTTTTATGATGATGGACAATAATATCCAAATGGAAACTATTTTTGGAGACGGTTCCGGACAAGAAAACGGATTGTTCGGCAAACTTTTAAGTGCCGGAAAAAGAGTATTGACCGGCGAAAGTCTTTTTATGACCGCGTTCATCAATCAAAATACTATCAAAAGCAAAGTTTCCTTTGCCTCACCGTATCCAGGGAAAATAATCCCAATTGACTTAACGCAATTTGACGGCAAATTCATTTGCCAGAAAGATGCCTTTCTCTGCGCCGCTAAAGGCGTTTCTGTTGGAATCGAATTCTCTAAAAAACTCGGTCGCGGATTGTTTGGTGGCGAAGGTTTTATCATGCAAAAATTAGAAGGTGACGGTCTGGCGTTTGTGCATACCGGCGGAACATTAGCCAAAAAAGAATTAGCAACAGGCGAAATCCTAAAAGTCGATACCGGTTGCATCGTAGGTTTTACCAAAGATGTGGATTACGATATTGAGTTTATTGGCGGGATCAAGAATTCTATTTTTGGTGGCGAAGGATTATTTTACGCCACGCTTCGCGGTCCGGGAACAGTTTACGTGCAATCGTTGCCTTTCAGTCGACTCGCCGACAGAATCATCGCATCTGCTCCCAGAGCTGGCGGAAACAGTCGCGACGAAGGCAGTTTATTGGGCGGTTTAGGCAGTTTACTCAATGGTGATAAACGATTTTAGTTTACAAAGTATTTTGTCCAATTGTCATTCCGACAAAGGAGGGGTCTCATTATAAAAGTCAAGAATGTGATTTCTCCTTCATCGAAATGACAAAACAAAAACACTTTTTGTTTACTAATTCTGCTCAAATATTTTTTTTAATTTTTATTGGCATTTTTTAGTCTAATCTATACAAGAATTCTAAAAAATAATATGACACATCTGTTTAAAAAAAATTAAAGTCCTAATTTTACAGTCGTTCGAAACAAACCCAAAAAAGGGAAACAAATTATCTTTAAAACACCATCATCTCCTATTGCGATATCAGGAAAGGAACCGCTATTATTTTGCCTCATGGTTTTCTAGAGAACAAAACGATGTGGGGTTTTACACTCCGAAACGGAATGCTTGAATTACATACAAAGAATGAAATGTTCAAAAACTTCTGAGATTGATCTTGGATTGGTAATGTGCTTTGGGGAAAATCCAGAATTGAAACGTATTATACATACAAACAATAAAAAACATAACAAATAAAATTAGAGATAATCTGTAAAATCAGAATTGTCCGCAGGCTAAATTTATGAAACTATTCATCACAGGAATTGGTACTGATGTAGGTAAAACCATCGCGTCAGCCATTGTAACAGAAGCTTTAGAAGCTGATTATTGGAAACCCATTCAAGCGGGGGATTTAGACAACTCAGATAGTCATAAGATTAAATCGTTTTTGTCCAATAAAATGACGGTAATTCATCCCAACGGGTATGCCTTAAAAACGCCTGCAAGTCCTCATTTTGCTGCAGAACGAGATGGAGTTGTTATTGATTTAAAGAAAATTAGTGAACCTCAAACAGAAAACCACTTGGTTATTGAAGGTGCAGGCGGTGTTTTTGTGCCGTTAAACGCTAAGGATTGTGTTGTAGATTTGATTCAGCCCGATTACAAAGTGATTGTGGTTTCCCGACATTATCTGGGAAGTATCAATCATACGTTATTGACCATTGAAGCTTTGCAAAACCGAAAAATTAAAATCGCCGGAATTATTTTTTCGGGCGATGAAAATAAGGCTACTGAAGAAATAATTCTGAGTAAAACGATTGTAAAATGCATTGGACGTATAGCGCAAGAACCATATTTTGATCAAAATGTCATCCAGGAATATGCAGCTTTATTTCGGGAGCAGCTATTGAGTTTATAAAATCTTTGTGAAACTTTTTGCTTTCTCTGTGTATCTTTGTGGAATATATTATTTAAAATGACTTTAACAGAAAGAGACCGCCAATATCTTTGGCATCCGTATACCCAACACAAAACGGCAGGGTTGCCAATTGCCATCAAAAAAGGGAAAGGCGCTTTGCTTTGGGACGAAAACAATAAAGAATATATTGATGCGATTGCCTCGTGGTGGGTCAATCCGTACGGACATTCCAATACATTTATCGCCGATGCGATTTACAAACAACTCACCACATTAGAGCACGTATTATTTGGCGGATTCACTCACGAACCAGCTATTTTGGTAGCAGAGAAGCTAATGGAAATTTTACCTAAAAATCAACAAAAAATATTCTTTTCCGATAATGGTTCTACGGCTGTTGAAATTGCGATTAAAGTTGCCCTACAATATTTTTTCAATAAAGGAGAAAAGAGAACGGTGATAATTGCTTTTGAAAATGCGTTTCACGGAGACACTTTTGGTGCTATGGCCGCAAGTGGAATATCGTTTTTTGTGGAAGCATTTAAGGATTCTTTGATTGAAGTGATTCGGATTCCGGTTCCTGTTAAAGGGCAGGAAGAGCAAAGTTACAACGCTTTACGTCATGTAATAAAAAACAATAATTGTGCGGGTTTTATTTTTGAGCCATTGGTTCAGGGAGCTGCAGGAATGGTGATGTACGAACCAGAATCGTTAGATAAACTGATGCGAATTTGTCAGCAGAATAATGTGATGACCATTGCAGATGAAGTGATGACGGGCTTTGGAAAAACGGGAAAAACGTTTGCAACGGATTATTTATTAGAAAAACCAGATATGATGTGTTTGTCTAAAGCGTTGACCGGAGGAACAATTCCGATGGCGATTACGACTTTTACACAGGATTTATTTGATGCTTTTTATGATGATGATATTAATAAAGCGTTGTTTCATGGGCATACATTTACAGCAAATCCTACCGGTTGTGCAGCGGCTTTGGCCAGTTTGGAATTGCTGCAAACGAATGAAATGCAGGCGAATTTAATTCGGGTCAATCAAAGGCATCTGAACTTTCAGGAGCGCATCAAAAATCATCCAAAAGTTACCGCAACCCGAGTGCTGGGCGTTATTTTTGCTTTAGAAATAAAAACCGAAAGTGCTGCCAGTTATTACGGAAGTTTACGGAACAAACTCTATGATTTTTTTATCGAAAACGGAGTGATTCTGCGTCCTGTTGGTAATATCGTTTATATCTTACCGCCTTATGTTATTACCGATGAGCAATTACAAAAAGTGTATGAAGTGGTCGAAAAAGCGTTAGAAATAGTCTAGTTTTTTGGCTGCAGATTAGAAAAATCCGTTTTTATCGGTTCAGATCCGCGTCATTGGTGTGCTATTTTTCCGCAGATTGAACGCAGAATGTAAATAACTTTGCGACCTTTGCGAAAAATAAAATAACTTGTCAACAACAATCTCCATAACTGCCATAGCTTCCCTTTCTCCATTAGGAAATGCACCTGAGGAAATTTGGAAAAAATATCTCGATAAAAATCATTGTTTTTCCGAACATTTTTTGGATCAAAAAAACACATTTGTAGCCAAAATTGATGCTGATTCTACTGAAATAATTCGTAAGTTGAAACAGTCAGATAACAAATATAAATCCTTGGACCAATCCGTTTTGTACGCTATGGCGGCTTCGCGGCAAGCGATGCAAAATGCAGGCTGGAATTCAAATGACGTTTTTGGAATCAATATTGGTTCATCTCGCGGTGCCACGGATTTATTCGAAAAGAATTATCAGGAGTATTTAAAAACAGGAAAAGCACAAACATTGGCTTCTCCAATGACCACTTTGGGCAATATTTCCTCTTGGGTGGCACATGATTTGCAAAGTTCTGGCCCTGAAATCTCACATTCTATTACGTGTTCTACTGCGTTGCATGCCGTGTTAAACGGAGTGGCGTGGCTAAAAGCGGGAATGGCAGATAAGTTTTTAGTCGGTGGAACTGAAGCGCCTTTAACTGATTTTACGATTGCCCAAATGCGCGCCTTGAAAATTTATTCGAGTCGCGCAGAAGAATATCCCAATCGGGCTCTTGATTTAGAAAAAAAGCAAAACACCATGATTCTGGGTGAAGGTGCTGGGGTGTGTTGTCTCGAAATTGGGGAAAAAGAAAACGCCTTGGCCTACATCGAAGGAATTGGATACGCTACAGAAATTCTGGAACATAGTATTTCTATTTCGGCAGAAGCGACCTGTTTCCAGAAATCTATGAAAATGGCACTTCAAAATACTGATTTGTCCAAAGTGGATGTGATTGTCATGCATGCTCCGGGAACTGTAAAAGGGGATTTGACCGAATATAAAGCGATACAGAAAGTTTTTGGTGAAAGCCTGCCTTTGCTCACTACCAATAAATGGAAAATTGGTCACACCTTTGGTGCATCAGGGATTTTGAGTATGGAATTCGCTATTTTGATGCTGCAACACAATCGTTTTATCGGAGTCCCTTTTGCAAAAGCGCAAGCACAAACAAAACCGATTAAGAAAGTATTGATTAATGCCGTTGGTTTTGGAGGAAACGCGGTAAGTGTTCTTTTGAGTGTATAAGGATGCCATTTATAAGAGGTGTTCTTTTTAAAAAAGTAGCTACGAATTACTCTAATTTCACAAATTTTGGTAATCAGTGTTAATTGGTACGATCTGTTTATAAAGGTCAAGGTTTAATGGCACGCAGATACCGCAGATTTAAGCGGATTTTTATTTTTGTGTGGAATACCATTTGAATGAAATCAAATAATTCCATTGTCGGTTTTGGTTTTTTTTCAATGTGACTTAGAACTGAATCTTGGGCTAAAATGAATTGTTTTGGAGTAGCTTTTTCTTTTGCAAACAAAAAAAATCAGCGTTAATCGGTTTTATCCGTGTCATCCGTGTTCCAACTTTCCAGTTCTTTTGCTTTTTCGTAGACTAAATTACTTTCGTAGCCTTTTCGGAGCAAATAATCACAAAATTTTTTTCGTTTTTTCAACCGGTTTGCTTCCCGAATGGCCTCCCATTGTTTTTGGGAAATGCCGTCAAAGGTTGCGGTATATTCCTCATGCGTAATTTCTTTGAGTGCCAGATTGATATTGTATTGTGTGATTTTTCGGAATTTTAATTCATTGATAATTCTGATTTTGCCCCAAAACTTGATGCGGTGTTTTCCTCTGGCGAAACTGCAGGCAAAACGACTTTCATTCAGGAAATTACTACTGATCAGATGCACTACAATCGTATCGATTTCATCAGAGTCCATTTTCATGCTCCACAGCTTTTGTATTACTTCTTCGTGACAGCGTTCCTGATAAGCACAGTAGTGTTCAATTTTAGGAATGGCTGTTTTTAGGGTATATATGGGATTCATTTTTTTGTTTTTGCGCTTGTTCTTTATGGTTTAAATAGGTTCAAGCATTCTCATTGTGGGTTTCAAAAATAAGATATTAAATTTAAAGTGTCGCAGGACGGGAAACAGGAATTTATTTTTTGTTGTTTTAGCTAGGAAAAAGGCTTAGGGTTTGAAACAAAGCGACTGTTATAAAGCCAGTTAAGATGGTGTGAATGATTTTTTAAGAGAAATGGTAGAAGATTTTTAATAGTTAAAACATGTATTTCAACAGAATATTTTGCGCTTGGTCGATTAAATTAGGTTTTATTTAAAATACGGAACGATATTACCAGAATAGTTGATTTTACTTATTTTTTGTATTTAAAAGAATTAGAGATTTAGCTGTAAGATGCTTAAATAAATATCATAACATGAATAAAAAATTACTTTTATTAATTGCATTCTTTTTTAGTTTTGGTTTAGGTTATGGCCAAGTAGTAAATTACTCTTTTTCGCAAGCTAGTGGTACCTATGCAGCTTTAAATGGTGTGTTGATTAGTCCTTGGGACGATTTTGTAAGCGATAATACTATCCCAATTGGATTCTCATTCAATTTTAATGGAATTAATTATACTACGTGTTCTGTTAACTCTAACGGGTATATCACCTTCGGCACCACACTTTCTTCCGCTACAAGTTATACTCCTATATCTTCAAATACTGGTTTTGAGGGTGCAATTAGTGCTTTGGGAATGGATCTGTTTAGTGCTAATTCTGCGATAGTTTATAGTTCAATAGGAAGTGCACCCAATAGAGTTTTTGTATTGCAATGGACCAACGTGCGTCGATATGAGGGTAGAACGGCTAGAAATGGTGACTTCAATTTTCAGATTAGATTGAATGAATCATCAAATACAATTCAAGTAATTTATGGTGGTTGTGCTACAACTTACGCAGGTAGTCTGACTGCTCAAGTTGGATTACGTGGATTAAATAATACTGATTTTAATAATAGATTAGTAACTAATAACTGGCCTACATCTACAGTAGGTGTTAATAATACCGCTAGTTGTAGAACAGGTAGTGGTTCAGGAGAACTGCCGCTTAATGGTTTAACCTATACATGGACACCAAATCCTATCATAACTAGTTTTACACCAAGCAATGCTTGCGCTGCATCTGGAGTTTCAGTAATTATTACAGGAAGAAATTTTACAGGAACAACGGCAGTAAATTTTAATGGGATTCCGGCATCATTTACAGTAAATAGCAATACACAAATAACGGCTCAATTACCAGCTACAGCCACAACTGGATTTATAACTGTAACTACTTCTGGTGGGACGGGGACGAGTCTTAGTAGTTTTACGGTAAGTACACCTGTAGGAGATCAAATATCTTATGGTAATAATTCCTGGTTAGGTTATGTGTATGCTAACACAAATGGAAGTCCACCTAGTAATGCTTTTACAACTACCTATAGGGGGTATGTTACGCAAACGGAGAATTTTGATTTAAATTTAGTTGACGGAGCGCTTTCAGGGCCTAATGTATGTGGTAGTTATACTGATAATTTTGCGGTACGATTTAAAATGAATAGAAACTTACCGGCAGGATGCTATACATTTACAGTAGGTGGTGATGATGGGTATCGTTTAAGTTTAGACGGAGGTCTAACGTATGTTATAAATAACTGGAGCGATCATTCGTACCAAGAAACAACCTCTACGGTTTACCTTAGCGGGGCTACTAATTTTGTGCTAGAATATTATGAAAATTTAGGGCAGTCACGTGTGCGGTTTTCATCCACATTTTCAGCACTTGGGATACCTGTTGTGGGAGCCATAACGCAACCTACTTGTGCACTAGCAACTGGAAGTGTTTCATTAAGCGGTTTGCCAGCAACTGGATCTCGAACCATTATTGCAACTCCAAATACAGCAGGCTTGACAGGGTTAACGGGAACGGGAGAAATTACAACTGTTGGAGGTTTGGTAGCAGGAACAACCTATACATTTGCAGTTTCAAATGGAACGTGTACGTCCTCAGTGAGCTCTAATGTTGTAATCAAGCCATTGCCATTGGTAGCTTCATTCAATGGGACTTGGACAAATGGTCCGCCAACTATTGAACAAAGCATCGTTTTTTCAGGTAATTATACCTCCATTGGAAACTTAGAAGGCTGCGATTGCACTGTAAACGCTGGAGTTCAAGTGAATGTACAATCCGGTCATACTCTCAAAATAACGAATGCTGTAAAAGTAAATACAGCTCTGGGTACCAGTTTGATATTCGAAGACAACTCTAGCTTGGTCCAAATAAATGAGGATCCTGATATAAATACAGGAAACATCGTTTATAAACGTAAATCAGGGGTAATTAGGAAATCAGATTATACCTACTGGTCGTCGCCCGTTGCTTTTCAGCCCCTAATTAAGGTATCTCCAAATACAAACCCAAACAGGTTTTGGTCCTTTAACGCAGCAACAAACAGCTGGGTACCGGAAAACTCAGCAAATATAATGGGCAGAGGAAAAGGATATATTATTCGTGGACCTGAATTTTTTCCTGCACCAAATCCGACATCTGATGTAATTCAAGTACCTTTTGAAGGTGTTCCGCATAACGGGCAATTTGAGATTGATATAGCAAGTGCTGGAACTTCAAATTTAATTGGGAATCCGTATCCTTCGGCACTAGATGCTGAATCGTTCTTAAGAGCAAATAGTTCAGTATTGCAGGGGACTCTTTATTTCTGGACTCACAATACTGAGATTCGTGCAGCAACTGATGCTAGTAGCGGAAGCTCGGGGCAATTAGTTTATATTTCGGATGATTATGCTTCTTATAATCTTTCGGGAGGTGTTGGAACTGCAATAGTAAAGGGGAATACAGAATCAGGTATAGAGAAAGAGGCTAATAAACCATCGGGTAAGATTGCCTCAGGACAAGGTTTCTTTGCAACTGGTCTAATGACGGGGAAAGCAATATTCAAAAATAGTATGAGAGTGGGTGTAGGCACTATCACGGGAGATAATGAGCAGTTTTTTAAAACTACCCAAAGCTCAAAAAACACGAATGCAGTCGAGAAAAACCGTGTTTGGCTCAATTTAACAAATGATAAAGGTGCTTTCAAGCAAATGCTGGTTGGGTATCTGGATGGTGCTACTAATGGTTATGACAATGCCTTTGATGGTGTAAACAATAATGGAAATCAGTTTGTTGATTTTTATAGTATCAACGAAGATAAGAAATTAACCATACAAGGAAGGGCTTTACCCTTTGATGAAAACGATATTGTGCCATTGGGATATAGTTCTGTAATTCAAGGTAGTTTTTCAATTGGTATTGATGAGGTCGATGGGATTTTTAGTTCTCAGAATGTTTACCTTGAAGATAAAAGTAACAATAGTATTTATGATCTAAAAAAAGCAGTTTATACTTTTAGCACTGAAAAAGGAACCTTTAATGATCGTTTTGTATTGCGTTATACGGACAGGACATTAGGAGTTGGCGATTTTGATACTGCCGCGATGCAGGTTTTAGTATCTGTAAAAAACAAGCAGATAAAAATCAACTCATCAGTAGAAACTATTGATAAAGTTTTTATTTATGATGTGCTGGGCAAGCAAATTTATAAAAAAACAAATGTTGATAACACTGAATTAGTAATCCCAAATTTAGGATCAAGTGAGCAAGTTCTAATTGTAAAAACAGTGTTGCAAAATGGAGAGACAGTTACAACAAAAACGGTGTATTAAAAGCATCATACAACAATACATTCCAAGCCCATTTTGTGTAAACAAAACGGGCTTTTTTTGTTTAAATAGTTTTTTGAAGCTATTTGTATGTTGATTTGCTCTTGTTTTTGGACAAAACTACCAATTAATTTTAAAAACGGTTCTCGATACACGTCACTTCAAATGCGAAGCGTATCGAGAAGTTTTGTTTCGTTTTGCTACACAAAAAAATATGCGAACTGACGTTTTTAATAATTGTACCCAACGGGTTGTACTAGTCCGAATGAATACCGAATGTTTTTTTTGACATAAATTTCCAAAAATTGATTACATCATTATATTGAAAATCGGTGCTAAGCTGTGGGGTCTGTGTCCATTTTTAAAAAAAATAGAGGAATACCGACAAGCATATGAAAAAAACAAGAGCCTAATTCAGTGTGTTATTTTTAGTTTAAATATCACTAAATGTGGGTATTGTGATTGCAAAAGATTGTATTTACTTTTATAAAGTTATCGCTGATATTTCTTTATCAAATGAATTTCAACAAAAAAAGCAACAATTTAAAACAACCCATATGGCACGTAATCTTTTAGTACAGTCATGAATTTTCGGAGAGCTCAAGCAAACGCCGGAAATTCAATTTTAGACATCAAAATACGACACTTTACTATTTTTTTCTTCTTCCTTTTTATTAATGTAGCTTTTTCACAACAAGGAAAGTCAGATGTTGCATTCAACACGTATGATGACGGTTTGCAAGGCGATGGTTTTGATGGAACCATAAGAACTGTTGCTTTGCAAACGGATGGGAAACTAATTGTTGGAGGTGATTTTTTAAATTTTAATGGGGCTTCAACTCCATATTTGTGTAGGTTACTGCCGGACGGTTCCAAAGATCTTTCGTTCAATTTAGGTTCGGGCATCGAAGGCAAAGTATATTGTTCCTTAATACAACCGGATGGGAAGATTATTTTAGGCGGTTCTTTTGTAACCTTTAACGGTGTAAATGTTGCAAAACTAATCCGTTTAAATGCTGATGGAACTAGAGATGTAACTTTTAACTCTTCTGCTGGGACTACCAATAATATAATATATTCATGCGATTTGCAATCAGATGGTAGTATTGTAATTTGTGGCAGTTTTACCGGTTACAACGGAGTTCCCGCACCTAGGGTAGCTCGAATTTTGCCTAATGGAAATATTGACACAGGCTTTGCAATAGGTAGTGGCGCTGGCTCCCTTGTTGAAGAAATCAAAATTCAAGCTGACGGTAAAATAATTTTGGGAGGATCTTTTACTTCCTTTAATGGAACTGCTTGTGGCAGAATAATTCGATTGAATAGCAATGGGACTGTTGACGCTACTTTTGTTCAAGGAGCCGGTTTTGATGATGATGTGTCAGCACTCGCGACACAAGCGGATGGGAAAATTTTAGTAGGGGGTGTTTTTTTAAATTTCAATGGTGTTAAAACCAGTAGAATAATTCGTTTGAATAGTGATGGCTCGCTTGACGCTACTTTTAGCACTGGCTCAGGGTTTAGTGGGGGTGTTGTAGCGGTTGTGAAACTAAATCCGGCTAGAGGTGTTTTGGTTGGGGGATCTTTTACGGGGACTTATAATGGAACAGCTGTTAATAGATTAGTTTTACTGGAAGCAAATGGAGTTATTAATCCTGCCTTTGATATTGGGGCAGGCCCGTTTTCGGCATCCGTTCTTGATTTAGCTACTGCATCTGATGGTTCTTGGTACGTTAGTGGGTCGTTTTCTGTTTTTGATTCCCAAAACCAAGGACGTTTGGCGCGAATTGATGCTTTTGGCGCTTTAGACATTGGATATCTTACTGCTGGAGTTGGTTTTGATAATTCTGTTTTAAAAGTAAATGCGTTATCAGATAATAAAACGATGGTTTTTGGAAATTTCACCAAATTCAACGGAACGATGTGCAACCGAATTGCAAGGTTATCAGAAGACGGAGCAATTGATGTTTCTTTTAATAATTCTGGTGCTGGAGCCAATAATTCTATAAAAACCGCTATTGTACAACCGGATGGCAAAGTTGTTATTGCAGGTGTTTTTACATATTATAATGGTGTCGTAAGGAACAGGATTGCCAGGGTTCTGGCAAATGGAGACATTGATGCGGTTTTCTTTATTGGAACCGGATTTAACAATCAGGTGTATGCTTTGGCGGTACAGTCAGATGGAAAAATAATTGTCGGTGGAAATTTCACAAGTTACAATGGGGTTTTGAAGAATAGAATCGCTCGATTATTACCCGATGGAACTTTAGACACCAGTTTTAATACCGGTTCTGGAGCTGATGCTATCGTAGAAAATATTTTATTGCAACCCGATGGAAAAATTGTTTTAGGTGGCCAGTTTTCTTTTTTTAATGGGATTTCGTATAATCGGATGGTTCGCCTGAATGCGGATGGAAGCGTAGATCCTGGATTTTCTATAGGAACTGGTTTTGACAAAAATGTGTATGCAATAGCACTACAATCAGATAATAAACTGATTGTTGGTGGGACATTTACAACATACAAAGGCGTTTCCGCAAAAAGAGTGTTGCGATTGAACAGTGATGGGAGTTTAGATATCACTTTTGCAACGGGATTGGGATTTAGTAATGGAGAAATTAGGGCAGTTTTAGTCCAGCCCGATGATCGCTTATTAATTGGCGGAACGTTCTCCGGTACATACAACGGGACAGCTGTGAGGCGAATGGTTCGGTTACTAGCAACGGGAGATGTTGACACGACATTTTCTGTGAATTTGAATAATACGTTGTTTAGTATTTGTTTTACTCCCAATAATAAAGTGCTTATTGGAGGAAACTTCAATTCGGTTTCAGGTGTAACTAAACATCGAATAGCCCGAATTAAACTCTGTTCCAATAGCTCCGTTTGGAATGGGAGTTCCTGGAATAATGGAATACCATCTGCTGAAAAGACACTGCTTTTTCAGGGAAATCACCCCTCATTTACAACAGTAAACTCCTGTTCTTGTTTCATTAGTGCAGGGAACACGGTTACAATTCCGGCAGGAAATACGTTAGGATTGGTTTTCGATTATTCTGGTTCAGGCACATTAATTTTAGAAAACAATGCGGCATTGTATCAATATGAAGATCAGGTCAGTAATTCCGGAGTGATTCAATTAAAAAGAAAAACAACGCCCATTCTCCTCACAGATTATACCTATTGGTCTTCGCCTGTTTCAAATCAAAAACTGATTGATGTTTCTCCTGATACGCATTGGGATAAGTTTTATTCCTTTGATGCTTCAAGGAATTCATGGGCTAATGAGATTTCAACAAACGTAATGTCAGTTGGTAAAGGATATATTATTCGTGGTCCGAAAACTTTTTCAGAAACGAGTGCAGCAAATTATGAAGCTATTTTTGCGGGAGTTCCCAATAATGGGTTGGTGTCAGTGCCAATTGCGGCCACAGGTACGTCAAATTTGATTGGCAATCCGTATCCTTCAGCGATTAACGCAGATTTGTTTATAATTGCAAACAAAGAAACTATGGATGGAACTATTTATCTCTGGACACACAATACGGCTATTAATAAGAACGTATATACTTCAGATGATTATGCGGTGTATAACTTATTGGGAGGCGTTGGTACGAGTGCTGCAACTAATTCAGGCGTTAATAATACTAAGCCAGACGGGAAAATAGCTTCAGGACAATCTTTTTTTATGACGAGTATCAATGGTGGTGGGACAGCTATTTTTAATAACAGTATGCGTGTGATTGGTCAAAACGCTAGTTTTTTTAAATCAAGTGCCATTAATAAATCAAAATCTGAGGCTATAGAAAAAGACCGAATTTGGTTAAATTTGAGTAATAATGAAGGTGCTTTCAAACAAATCTTAATAGGATATGCAACGGGAGCGACAAATGATTTTGACCGTTCTTTTGACGGTGAGAGTTTTGAAGGAAATCAATATTTAGACTTTTATAGTAGGAGTCAAGATAAGAATTTAGTAATTCAGGGGCGTGCATTACCGTTTGAAGAGACGGATGAAATAAAATTAGGTTTTAGCAGCACAGTAGCAGGAACTTTTATCATTAAAATAGATCAGACAGATGGAGTGTTAGTCAATAAAAATGTTTTTATTGAGGATAAATTAAATAATAATCTTGTTGATATAACAAACGAAAGCTATGCTTTCACTACTGCTGTGGGAATATTTGATGATCGTTTCGTTTTGCGATATACAAACAAAAACCTAATTTCGGATGAATTTATAAAAGAAGATGAATCTGTTTTTGTATCGACTAAAAACAAAGAGTTGCAAATAAAATCAACCAAAGAATTCATAGAGCAGGTTGTTGTATACAATTTAGCAGGAAGTACAATTTATCAAAAAAACGAAATCGACAACAATGATTTCTCAGTTCTGAATTTACTTGTTGGTCATCAAGTTGTGTTGGTAAAAATAGTTTTGCAGCATGGAAGGGTTGTTACCAAGAAAATAGTGTACTAAAATAGAAGTCTAAAAAAACCATCTTGCTCCTGCAAGATGGTTTTGAGTCTTTATTCAAAAACGAAGATTATTTCCCTTTGCCAGATGCTTCAAGGTTCTTCTCGATGGTATGTCCTGGTCGTGACCATTTTGGTTTTTCACCCAAGGGAGCAAATTGAGAATCTACAGCTTCAACGGTTTGAGGCTGAGAAACTTTTGTAAAGGGTTTTTGTGGATTTAAACCTAACATTTCAAACATTTTCATGTCTTCATTTACGTCAGGATTTGGAGTGGTCAATAACTTATCTCCAGCAAAAATGGAATTGGCACCAGCAAAAAAGCACATGGCTTGACCTTCACGACTCATGTTCATTCTTCCCGCAGAAAGGCGGACTTGGGTTTCTGGCATGATGATTCGGGTTGTGGCTACCATTCGGATCATTTCCCATATTTCAACTGGTTTTTCTTCTTCCATTGGCGTTCCTTCCACAGCAACCAAGGCGTTTATAGGCACTGACTCCGGTTGTGGGTTTAAGGTAGAAAGTGCGACAAGCATTCCAGCTCGGTCTTCAATACTTTCTCCCATTCCAATTATTCCGCCGCTACAAACAGTGACATTTGTTTTACGAACATTTTCTATAGTTTGCAAACGGTCTTCAAATCCGCGGGTCGAAATTACTTCTTTATAATATTCTTCAGAGGTGTCTAAATTATGGTTGTAAGCATATAAACCAGCTTCTGCCAGTCGATGTGCTTGGTTTTCAGTGATCATTCCAAGGGTACAACACACTTCCATATCCAGTTTGTTTATGGTACGGACCATTTCCAGTACCTGGTCAAATTCAGGACCATCTTTTACATTTCTCCAAGCGGCGCCCATGCATACACGGGATGATCCGCTTGATTTTGCACGCAAAGCTTGTGCTTTTACCTGACTTACTGACATTAAATCATTGCCTTCAATTTCAGTATGATACCGTGCGGCCTGTGGGCAATAGCCACAATCCTCCGGACATCCACCTGTTTTTATAGAGAGTAAAGTAGATACCTGAACCACGTTAGGATCATGGTGTTCTCTATGAATAGAAGCTGCTTCATACAGCAAGTCCATCATAGGTTTGTTATATATTGCGATAATTTCGTCTTTGGTCCAATTGTGTTTTGTAATGCTCATTGATACTATTTTTTGATGGCTCAAAAGTAGTTAAATTGTTCTAAAGAACCAATGTAATACCATTGAAAAGCCGGTTCTGAAAATTTTAATAGCCAAATTAAGCAGATGTATACCGGTGTTTTTATATTCCATAAATTCTGGGCGTAGTATTGTAGATACAGCGGTTTATTGATATAGCGGATTTTAAAATTTAATAATACCGTCGCAAAGACCAATACTAATTGTGCTTTGCGACGGTATTAGAGGAAGGATTAATTTAAAATATAGGTTATGATTCAGCTCCGTGTTTGTCTGATGCATAGCGGGGGTCCCAATACAACATAAGCATAAAGGTGACAACTACAGAGGATACTATCCCTTCAAAAAACAAAGAAATGGAATACGTCATCACCGACGGATCCCCGCCAAATAAAAAGGTTTTGGATAGTGATCCCACATAAGCATCACCACCTTTGGAATAACTGTAAATAATTAAGCCAATAATGCTCAAAAATATTCCTGTAAGCGCCGTTAATAATGCTGAAACCGCATTAGAAACTAATATTGTTTTGTTTTCGGAAAAATTAGCCTTTAGTGTTCTATGGGCGCCGTAAAAGACAAACAACACGTTAAATAAACGCAACAAATAAATATCTGCCAGGCCTAAAAGTTCCATTATTAAGAAATAAAGACCAATTCCTATGAAAATAATGAATCCGTTTACTAATTCTTTAGGTAGTTTCATACAGTTAGTTTTAAAATTTAAAAATGATACATTTCTTATAAAAAGCATCCTATTTTCAAATTTACAGAAAAAATAGTAATGTTTTATGAAAAAATCAATATTTATTCCAATAGGCAAGTGCTGTTTTTTTGTCTTTTTCAAGTTGTTCTTTTAGTACGTCAACTGATTCGAATTTTTGTTCGGAACGAATTCTTTGAAGTATCGAGACACTAATATCTTGATTGTATAAATCAGCATCGAAATCAAAGTAATGAATTTCTATCGACTGATTTTGTCCATCAACAGTAGGATTGAACCCAATGTTCATCATCCCGAAAACCGTTTTTTGATTGATACTACTTTGTACAATGTACACTCCATTTTGTGGAATCAGTTTGTAGTTTTCTTCAATTTTTAAGTTAGCCGTTGGAAAACCGATAGTCCTTCCCAGCTGTTTTCCTTGAATGATTTTCCCAGTGAGTGAATAATCATAGCCTAAATATTCATTAGCCAGCGCCATATCACCTTCTAATAAGGCCTTTCTGATTTTAGTGGAACTCACGGAAATGGCATTGATTTCCTGAACGGATATTTGTTCTACTTCAAAATTATACTCTTTTCCAAAGGCGATAAGATCATCAATATCAGCTGTTCGGTTTCGTCCAAATCGATGGTCGTGTCCTATTATTATCTTGTGGATGTGAAAACGATCTACGAGAATAGTACTTACAAATTCTTCGGCAGTCAATCTTGAAAAAGTTTCGTCAAAAGGATGGATGACAAGGTTTTCGATACCAATTTTTTCCAACAAATCAATTTTCTCAGTGATAGTGTTGAGTAATTTTAGATCAGAATGTTCCTGTAAAACCATTCGGGGATGCGGAAAAAAAGTAAGTACCAGACTTTCGTAATTCTCGTTTTCCGTATTTTGGGTCAGTTTATTCAGGATTTTTTTGTGCCCAATATGGACACCATCAAAGGTGCCCAACGTTAGAATTGTTTTTTTTGGGGAAACGAAATCGTTTATAGAATGAAAAATCTTCAAAGCAAGTGTTTTATAATGGTGCAAATTTAAGGTATACAATTGATATAATTAAAAAAGGATTGAAAAGTTCAATGCTTTTTTAATGTATTATAGACTTTAATTTATTTTTTAATAAACGGAATAGTAGTCGTTTCAGATTGATTTTTCGATAATTTTAAAAAATAAATACCTTGCGATAAATGGGAGACGTTTATCTGAAGATCCTCCGCTGATTCTATTTTTTTTGATTTTAGGATCTGACCTAAAGTATTGATAATAGTGTAAACCTCCGGAGTATTGAGTTTGTTCTCACTAACTACGTTCAGGATGTTAGAGGTGGGATTTGGGTAGAGGTAAACCGAATTTAATTTTTCTATATCGACGGTAGATAATGATCCAATTCTAAAACTTTTAGATTGGGTTCCCCCAAAGGCTCCTCCGGTAGCAATAATTTCATTCGTAGGGGTTGACACAGTGTAAGAGCCATTTCCGAAATCACAACAGATGCCGTCATCTCGAGTATCAAATATAGTAAAAGTGTAACAATCATTGCCTGCGAGATCGAAGGTTGCCTTGATTGGATCAGGAAGCGGCCCGGTTTCTGGAAGATCTTTATAAGGGCCTCCTTTGTATAACACGGTTCCGGCTGAATTTGTAAGATTCCAGGTGGTTTCTGAACCATAATAGTCTTGCTGTAAGGAGAAAACTACTGTATTGCTGGCGTAATTTTTTGTAATGTCAAAATTTATAGTATCGCTGTTGTTGGCGCTGTTTTGATCCGTTTTCCTATTGGTACTAGTTATTGTACTGCTGAAAT
The DNA here is from genome assembly GCF_003970375.1 of Flavobacterium sp. ZB4P23. Taxonomy (NCBI): domain Bacteria; kingdom Pseudomonadati; phylum Bacteroidota; class Flavobacteriia; order Flavobacteriales; family Flavobacteriaceae; genus Flavobacterium; species Flavobacterium sp. ZB4P23. The sequence goes on along the minus strand of NZ_RYDK01000006.1, from coordinate 145,678 downwards.
CATGATTGCCTCCAGTAGTAGTCAAACTATTTAAAGTAATATTTTGGGATTCGTTATTTGCCAGGCTTCCAGTCCAATTATAGGTTTGCAGGTTGTTATTATCAATTCCATAACGGATTGAGGCTTGAGTCAATGTTGCGCTGCCTTTATTCACGATTCTAATAACAGGAATAAAGCTAGTGCCGCAAGGAGGAATGTTTAAGTTTATAACCATTGTTGAAGCATCATTGGCAAAGATGACACCCGGGGTAAGTGCATCCGAAGTTTTCAAAGAAGCCCGTCTTACGGAATTATTCATTACAGTAATCATTCGTGCTTTTTGATCTGCTGTAAAGATGTTCATACACGCATCATCCGTATAGTCCATATAATTTTCAACCATATCTAAGCCTGGGGATGCGGGACAGGAATCAATATTTAATGGGCAGCCCGTGTTTTCTTGTCCTGCATTAGGCGTATCTTGACAAAAATCGTCTACATCACAGCCTCCGTCTCCCCAAATGTGGCGCAGCCCAAGCCAGTGTCCTACCTCATGGGAGGTTGTTCTCCCTTTGTCATAAGGAGTAGTGTAGTTTCCTCCGGTAAAATAACTGGATGAACCAAAAAAAGTATAACCAATCACGACACCGTCAGTGTTAGCGAAGCCTTCATCTGATTCTATTCCCGGAAGTCCGGAAGCACTAGGAAATTGTGCGTATCCCAAAAGATCGGTTTTGGTAAATTTGACTACCCAAATATTAAGGTATTTTTCAGGATTCCATTGTGTTTGGGGTTTTAGAGAGCCATCAATATCGACAGTAGACCAGCTTTCTCGCCCTAAGTTTACATGGTTTATCCCGTTTGATGAAATGCCCGATGGATCTCGTTTAGCCAGTGCGAATTCTATTTCTACATCAGCTCCTACAAGATTGCTGTTGAAGCCAGGAGTACCTGATTTTTTTCTGAAATCTTCGTTGAGTACTTGAATTTGAGAAATTACTTGTTCATCAAAAATATTTTCATCACTGCCTAAAAGGTCGCCATTATGAATTACATGAACGACAACCGGTATGGTGATGACTGCATTTGTTTTGAATCCTTGTGCAGCATTCTTTTTTTTATTTTTTTCGAGTTCAATCTTTGGTGTTATCCATTGTTCAAATTCAGCAGTAGATATTCTGTTTGGATTTTTGGATTTTAGGTATTCTTCATATTCTGTCGTGGCACATCGAATTACAGAACCTTCCGGAATGATTTTATTTTTGCCAAAAAGAAGCGTTTTTGAAGGGGTGTTATTTACTTGTGCAAACGTAGGATTGATTGAAAAAAAAAAGCACAGTGTAATAAAAAAAATAATTTTTTTCATATTATGGATGTGTTTAGAAAAGGGTAATTCAATGTGTTGATTTTTAGTATGTATTAAAAACATGCATTAAAATTAATTATTATTTTCATCTAATACAAATTAAAAAAAACAGAGGCGTACAAAGGAAGCATATTCCTTTTTTTATTTCCCGTTAAATGTGGTCATGGTAATTTCCAGTCCGGAAGTTCCAAAGGATTTTATGATTTCGGAGGCTAATTCCAGTCGTTCCGTAAGCGCTGTTTTTTCAGTATCATCCCAGTCGCCAAGGACATAGTCAACTTGTTTTCCTTTTTTGAATTCGTCACTGATCCCAAAACGGAATCGGGCGTAATTTTGCGTATTCAATACCAGATTGATGTTTTTGAGTCCGTTGTGTCCGCCATCGCTTCCTTTTTGTCGGATGCGAATGGCTCCAAAAGATAGATTCAAATCATCGGTGATCACCAGAATATTTTCAAGTGGAATATTCTCTTTTCCCATCCAGTATTGCACGGCTTTTCCGCTCAAATTCATATATGTGTTGGGTTTGAGTAGCAAAAAAGTTCTTCCTTTGAATTTGTATTGGGCCAGTGTACCCAGTTTTACGGTTTCGAAAGTAACGCTTTCTTTCCGGGCGAGGAAATCCACGATTTTAAAACCAATGTTGTGGCGAGTGTTTACATACTCGGCGCCAATGTTGCCGAGTCCTATTATTAAAAATTTATTACTCACGTTTTCTATATTATTTTTTTGGTGTTCGAGAGCCTCTGATTTCCTACAATCTGTATTATTCTCAGTTTTTGTATGTGAGAATAAATTTGAAATCCATTTTATCATACTGCAAAAATAGACTTAATTAGAATAGTGTACTATTAGATTTTTAGAAAATCGGTATTGGGAACAAAATAGTTCTGGATAGCCCTGATGGGAGTGGCATCCCGCGCTTTTTGGCGTGGATACAACGGACAGCAGGAGGGGCGTTGTTGTGAAAATGGGTAGTTGTGCTCCTTGTAATTTAAAATAGGATAATGAGGTTTCTCGTTGCTTTAAATGAGAAAATAAAAAGCAAAAAAAAGCACCAGTTGTAGAACTGATGCTTTCTTGAATGATTGAAAAAATATTATTTTTTCTTTCCTTTTACGGGAGCTTTTGCTGCTTTTGCTGCCTCTTGAGCTGCTTTCATAGCGGCACGAGAGATTTTCACTTGACAAATTACAGTGTTGTCCGGGTGCATGATTTTGTAGTCCGGAGAAGCTACTTTAGTAACGTACAATTTGTTACCCATGTCTAAGGCAGTAATGTCAGCTTCAATAAAATCAGGAAGATTTTTTGGTAAAGCTTTTACTTTTAGTTTACGAGTGTTCAAACGTAAATCTCCACCGGCCATAACTCCTTTAGAGTTACCAATGATTTTTACAGGAACTTCCATAGTGATTTCTTTGTCATCAAATAATTGAAAGAAGTCAATGTGTAAGATCTTGTCAGACACCGGGTGAACCTGAATGTCTTGTAAAATAGCGTTAAATGATTTTCCTTCACCTAGATTGATCTCAACTGTGTGAGCGTTTGGGGTGTAAACCAAGTTTTTGAAAGCCATAACTTCTGCTGAGAAATGAACTGCCTGATTTCCTCCGTATAATACGCAAGGAACCAATCCAGCATTACGTAGGGCTTTAGTCGCAACTTTACCCACGCTTTCTCTTTCTGATCCTTTAATTGTAATCGATTTCATTGTAAAAAAATATAGTTATTAAATAATATTACTTGTTTGGCTTTTAGCTTTTGGCTATCAGCAAGACTTTATAACTTTAAGACATTGGACTTTACGACTAACGTATTACATTATAAATTTTCCACTTATGGAATTGTTGTGGTGCACCATGTGCATAACTTCAGCAAAAAGAGGCGCACAACTCAACACTCTTATTTTTTTTGATTCTTTCTTTAACGGAATAGAATCGGTGACGATTAATTCTAATAATTTAGAATTCTCTATTTTTTCGTAAGCATCCCCGGATAAAATCGCGTGTGTACAAATTGCTCGTACGCTCAGTGCTCCTTTTTCGATCATTAAATCTGCGGCTTTCGCCAAAGTGCCTCCGGTATCAATCATGTCATCTACTAAGATTACATTTTTACCTTTAACTTCACCAATCAATTCCATGGTGTCAATAATATTGGCTTCTTTTCTTTGTTTGTAACAAATCACCACATCCGATTCTAAGAATTTAGAATACGCATAGGCTCTTTTTGAACCTCCCATGTCTGGAGAAGCGATAGTCAGATTGTCTAAACCTAAACTTTTTACGTACGGCAAGAATATTGTCGATGCAAAAAGGTGATCTACCGGTTTTTCAAAGAATCCTTGAATTTGATCTGCGTGCAAATCCATGGTCATTACTCTTGTTGCGCCTGCAGCATCAAGTAAATTAGCCACTAATTTAGCTCCTATCGGAACTCTTGGCTTATCTTTTCTATCTTGTCTTGCCCAACCAAAGTAAGGAATTACTGCCGTAATGTGTCGTGCCGAAGCCCGTTTTGCAGCATCAATCATCAGTAACATTTCCATCAAATTATCTGCCGTTGGAAAAGTAGAACAAACGATAAAAACCCGTAATCCTCTGATAGACTCTTCATAAGAAGGCTGAAATTCACCGTCGCTGTATTTTGACATGGTGATTTTTCCTAAAGGAATTCCGTATTGCTCTGCTATTTTTTCAGCCAGATAGACACTTTGTGAACACGCAAAAATTTTAGCTTCTGGTTCTAGGTGTGACATTTAATTTGTTGTTTTTATTCCGCTGCGCTCCATACTGTTGGCTTTGTCATTTGTATAAAGCCGTATGTTTGTATTTGCCTCGGGTGTAGTTAGTTGTGTGTTGTGTTTTTAACGAGGTGCAAATTTATAAAATTTATTCAACTCTGAAAGGAAAAAATTAAGTATTTTTAGTTGAACATTTAATATTATTTTTTACATTTGCACCGTGTTAAAGGAATTGATGGTTGATTTAAACACAACCACCTCTTTTATTGCGTTGAAATAACTGTTGTTATTTCATGTCTAGCTAAGCCCGGATGGCGGAATTGGTAGACGCGCTGGTCTCAAACACCTGTGGGAAACCGTGCCGGTTCGACTCCGGCTCCGGGTACATTAAAAGTCCGTAATAGCGTTGTAAATCAACACTTTACGGACTTTTTTTATTGTAGTTGCCAAACCATTGCCAAACATTTTCAAATACACTTAAATTTTCAATACATTTGTAACGGTTTACGATGCCAATTTTAAACCAACGTTTGAACAACGTAAAACGGTAGCTTGAACAACTACCGTTTTTTTATGTTCATATTTTTGTTTTGCCTCGCGCGTGCGCGTATTGGTTCGTTTTTGTTAATTATTTTACCTGTATGTGCGTATCAGATAGTAATGAACTTTTATTTTTGCAGTATATCGAACTATAAAAAATGCTTCACACATAAACAGATAGTGCAAAACTATTATTTTCTAAGAGCTACGCGCGCGTATTGCTTTACTTTTGGATAGGAATGAACTTGAAAAAAATTGATTAATCAAATAGTTAAACACGTGAACAGATAGGCACGAACTATAAAAAAACCGCTCATCTCTGAACGGTTATATTTTTACATCATAAGTAAACTTTCAATTATGCCCGACGGATAACTCTCGGATAATTTTATTTTATCTAAAATCTTTTGGTATCGTTTGGTTACTTTTCCATTATAGTGAGTTTTGAAATGTTTTTTAAATTGTTCGTCGTAAACCTCATCATTTAAATATACTTTGTCCAATATGGAAATTAAGCGACGGTTTTTTTTTGATTCATTTTGTTTTTGGTAATTCAAATAAATGAAGGCTTCCCGGTGCAAAAAGTACTTTGAGTTAAGATATAGTTTTCTGCAGTACTTTCCAGTGCTTGGACAAACGAAATACAAAATTTCGCCTTTACCTAAATTTGAGGGTATCGATATAAAACGAACGTCATAAGTAATAACCTCCCCATTTTGTTTATAGTCAAGGGTTACGAATTTATTATATTCAGATATATTTGATTTTATCCCAATTCTCGAATGAACTTCGCCCGATATGCTCCACGATATTACGCCCTCTTTTATGCCATTGTTCAAATAACCCCACTCTTTCAGTTTGGTTACAGTTAATGTACTACAATTTTCGATACTCATTTTGCTTTGATTTTTAACCTAAATTATTAGGGAACATTTTTATATCCCCCAATCGGTTGTTTCGCCCAAACTATAATTTACATTATCAACTTTAGGTAATACATAGGGGATTAATTTAACGATTATTTCTAAACGTTCCTTTGGAGGTAATCCCTCGAAAAGTGTTTCGATGTTTAGTAACTCTTTATTGATAACCGATTTTAGTACGGTTCTTATTTCTTTGGTTGTTTTTTGCTCTAATTCCATTTTTTAGTTTTTTTTAGTTTTATGTGTAACGGTTACGGTTGTGTTACACTTGTTGTTACGGATAACTATTTGATTATCAAATTCGTTACGGTTGTTACACTTAAATCTCACTTATAATATGATATGAAATATTAAACATTCTCTACTACTAACTTTTTTAAAACTGTTAGTACATTGTTTTAAAGTGTAACAAGTGTAACATCGTATTAATGGTGCGGGTTTGAAGTGTAACAACAAGTGTAACGCATCTGTAACAAGTGTAACGGTTTAATACTTTTTAATCCAGTTTCGTGTCCTTTGTGAATATTCAAACCAAAATCCTCGTTTTTCTGTGTTGAATTTACCCGCCCACGCATCTATAAACCGTTTGGCGTTCTTGGTTGTAAATATTTTTTCAAATCGCAAAGGGTTTAAAATATCATTGTACTCTTTCAAAAAGTCCGTAACTGAAAATTCTAAAGAAGTCTTGTCGATAACGAAATTATTAACGCATCGGTGAAATTCTGTATAAACTGCATCGTTATTGAAGTACGCCTTATAATTGTCGTCTGTCTTATTGTACTCGGTTTTTATAATTCCCTTTTGCAAAAACAGTTTTACGCATCGAAAAACAAAAGAGTAAAACCGATTCCATTCGTCGGCGTTCCAATCTTGAAAAAAGGAACACTTAAATTCGTCTTTCGGGGTGTGGCTTGTTGTATAATAGTTTGTAAACTTGTATTCAATAAACCGCCCATTTGTCGAGGCGTTCCTCTCATCATACGGAACAACCCAATTTGAAGTAATGGCGAACTTTGGTGCATCTCTAAATTTAATTAAGTCGGCTTTCAATCCTTTCCTTTGGCACGAAATATCGCCTAAAATATTGGTGTATAAATCATCATACTTAAACCCCGCTGGAACGTCGTCAATGATATAAACATTATGCTTTTTTTCGAGGTCTGCAAAAACAAAAGTATATCCGCTGTCAAATTCTTTGCCTCCTTTTATAATTGATTCCTGTACTTCCTGTACGGCTTTTGATATTAGTGTTTTGCCTCGTCGTCCGTTTCGGGTTTCGTCGTCCGCATCCATATCAGTAAGTACAATACACGGGTTTTTTGTCATATCTTTATAGTTGTGACACAAATAACCAAACATCGTCTTAAAGCTCTCAAAAATGTTTTTTGTGTCCTGTGTATTGGTTTCTTTTCGCCCGGTACACGCTCTAATTAAAAAATGCTCAAACATTCCGACCTCATCGGTATATTTAAACTCTCGGCTTTGTATTTCGTGAGGTGCAAAAAATCCTTTTACATCGGTGTACTCTTTTTGTTTTAATGTTCCTTTGTCATTCATATCGAAATAGTAAAAACCGTTTTTAAAAGGCAGTCCGAAAGTGTTTTTAGTGTCCGAATAGTATTTTAATTCAATCGAGGGAATTAATAAAAAACCCTGTTTAACTGTGCTAAAATTTTCCCTTGCTATTGTGTCCGCTACTGCATCAAACGAACCCGAAAACTCGTTTATATTGTCCTTTAAAAATGAAACCGTATCGGTATTATGATTGAAAAAATCAACCACGTTATTAGTATCTCTCAATAAAAATATTTTGTCGTCGGGTGTCGAAATTCTTAAAAACTTTTCTTGAATAAAAAAGTCGGCGTACATCGTTGGCGAAGTATAAACTTTATCGCTTTCGTCAATGGTGTAAAAGTTTAGTATTTCATTTTCGATCGGGGTTTTGATACATTCTTTAATCGCAAATTCAACCCAATCAAAGACAAAAAAATTACAATCGGTTTCGGCAAGAACAAAAACGCCATCGTGTAAACGTACGTAATTAACCAAATCATTTTCAGTTACAAATCTTTCAATGTATTCCTTTTCGTATCTTGAAAAGTCCATAAACGCGCCTCCTTTGGTATTGAACCTCTCGAGGGTACAAACTTTGTCCGCATCGTTGCCGTAAACCTTTGATAACTCTTTTAAAATTATGTTTCGGTCTGCATCTTTATTGGTAACATTGGAATTAAGTAAATAAGCAAATGTTTTTTTGTCGAGTATATCATAAACGGTATGTCGATATTCCTTGATTAATTCAATATCAATAAACGTCGGGAACGCTCTTTTTATGTCGTACTCTTTTACTTTAAAAGGTAATTCCCCACGCAATACGGACGGTATATTTGTTAAGGGGTTGTATTCCCTATGTCCAACGGTTTGAACCCCAAACGCCTCGTCTAAATCGCTTGTATATTCCCCGCTAAACTTCAAAACTATAAACAAAACATATCTTTTGTATGCTTTAACACTAAACGGGTTGAATGTTTCGCCTTTTGCTTTTGCCTCATCAACCTTTTTATAATATTCGTTTAGCTTGTTGCCGTTGTTTTTAAAGTATTTTACATCGAGTTTTTTCCCTGTGGTTATGTAACAAGAAACAAATTTTACATAATCGTTATTTTGTAACGGCTCACTTCTTAAAAAAGAAACAACGGACAAAAAGACTTTATCCCGGGTGTTGTGATAGTCTGTTTTTTGACACGCATCATAAAAAGTAAATGTTTGTTTACGGCTTTTGCTTTCGGTTTGGACTCTCTTTGTAAATTCGGCTTTCCAGTCGCTCATTACATCGGTTTTGTTTTCTTTATTCATTGCCTAATTTTTTAAGATTAGACTTTGGGAATAAATCGGGGTTTGTGGTTAAATACCACGCTTTGAAACTTGTCAATTTGCAAAGTTTTCTTTCAACCTCGAAAAGTAGTCCACGTTGCTCTAAATCTCGTTTGTAACGGCAAATACATTTTTGAGGTATTCCGGTAGCTTTTGAAACCATTGAAGCGGTGGCGGTGTGATTTTGTAAAAAATCAAATATGGTTTTTTCTTGGTTCTTTGGGTTCGTATCTTTGCCGTCGGTAGTTGACAAAATATTTTCGGGGCTATGTGGGATTTTATCTTGCATAGCCTTATTGATTTAAAGGAATAAGGCACGCCTCTATATCGGTTCTTAAAAAGTAAACACGTGAACCAATCCCGAGAGGTTTGAGTTTTCCCGACTTGCACCAATTATGAACGGTTGACAAATCCACATCAAACATTTTCGCCACTTGTTGACGAGTTAAATACTCGGCGGGTTGAATTGGTTTGAAATGTTTTAAAAATTCCTGTAATTGGATTTTAACCCCGTTTGAAATTTCGCTTTGTAGTTGCTCCGGGGTTGTTTGGATAAATTGAATAGTTTGCATATCTTTTTCGTTTTAAATGATATGCAAAGGATTAAATACGGTCGTACTGCGTTAAATACAAGATTGTACTTTTTACGGTACACTAACGGTACACTCTTTATTTTTTGATTTAAACCAATCTAAAGCGGTTGAATAATCCTTTATTCTTTGGGGTGTTTTTACGTCGTTATACGTTTTTAATTGTCCTGTTGTTTCGTTGTATTTTTCGTCAAACCATTTAAAAAACGTTGCAGGTCTTTGGTGTATGTATTGGGTTTTGCTGTTGTACATTTCCCAATAATAATAAATCAAATCGGATTTTCGCCTTATTGTTTCTTTTGGTTTAACGTGTTCGTTTAGTAGATATTCAAACAGTTCAAAACCATTATTTGAAAACATTTTGCCGTATGGTTCTTTGATAACTATTATTTTATTTTCAACTGTTGGGGTGTCGTGTTCGGCTTGCTTTGGGTTTTCTATATTTTCATGAGCGATTCCCACAAGTCGTTTTACCCAATAAACATCCAAAGAATTCATTTCGCCGTTTAATTTACTATTTAAGTTCTTTAAAGAGATGGGTGTGTCAAAATCATCACATTGGACGTAATCATCTAATTCTTCTGTCGCAAGTTTGCATTGTCTGAAAAATTCGCTTATCGTAACATAGCTATCTCTTTCAGATATTTTTTGTTTGCGTATAATTTTATCTATAAATGTTTTTATTCTTAGTTCAAAAGGCTGTTCTCGATATGGCATTGTTTTGTGTTCTCTTTTTTCGTTTCCATCACTATCTAAAAAAATAATAGTAATTTCCGTCGGCTCTCTTTCGCTTTCAATTTCCTCTACAGGATATAAGGTATCAAAAAAAGTATCTGTTATAAATTTCAAATAATCAAAGCGTGTTTCCATATTTCTGTATTCGGTTTTTGTTGTGTCGGACAAATCAAGCGGTTCGGGTTTGAGTTGCTGTGGTTGGTCATCCTTTGTAATTTCTTGTAACCTTTCATTTAAAAAGGATTGAAATTCTTTGAAATACCAATAATGGTCACGTGTTATTTTTTCATTATACCATTGGTCTGCAATGTCGTCCGTTACTTTTTCGCCGTTACTTATATCAAAAAAAGAAACTTCTTTTTCTAATTTTTGTAACTGTTCTTTTTGATATTTATCAATGTAATTGATATAAAAAACCTCGTCGGCTAAATAATTTGCACTTAAAAAATCTTGAAAACCAATGTCGTACTGAATTTGTATGTGGTTTCTAATATTACGCCTCACATCCTTTTGTAATATTCCGTTACTTATTTCTAATTCGTCCATTATTCCGTTCCTGTATTAAGTATTACTTTCATTTCGGGTGCTTTGTCTTTGTGTATGTCGTTGTAAAACTTCATAAATAAATTGGCGTTTTCGTCTGTGTCTTCCGGTGCATTTATGTAGGTTCTAAAAATCGCCTCTTTGCTATGCCCGGATATACCCATTAATACGGGTGTTGGTATCTTTTTATAATAGTTAGTACAAAAGGAACGGCGAAAAGAATGTGTCGTAATTAGTTTGTGTTTTTCGTATGCCTTGAACACTTTGCGCCCGGTGGTTGCATCAAATATTTTGCCGTCGGTCATTGCGGTAATTTTGGCAGTTTCGCAAACCTTTTTAATATGTTCGTTTAGTTTTTGGGTTGTGATTTTATACGGAAAACTGTTTTCTAGTATGTCGATAACGTGCGGGGCTATTATTCCAATAGTAACGGATTTCTTTGTTTTTTGCTGTATTAAGTCTAAATACATATTCCCGGCTGTGTATCTTATATTGTCCGGTGTTATGTCGAGTAAATCCCCGCCACGCTGTCCGATCTCGCACCCAATCAATAACCATTTACGGGCGTTTTGGTGCGCCACGCTTTTTATGTCCGCTTTTCTAATGTCGTCCAATTCGGCAAAGGACAAAGTTTGTATGTATCGGTCGTCGTCGCTTTCTGAAACTATGGTTATTTGTTTCGCATACGCATTAACTTGGATGCCTTTTTTCTCGGCTTCGATGCAAACGGTCTTAATGTTTGCAATATGCTTTGAGGCTGTGTTTACGGCGTACTTTTTAGTTTTAAGTAGCCAATATTCAAACTTATCTGTTAACGCCTGATTAACGTCTATAAAGTGAATTTGCTTTTTGGTTTTAGTTTGGTATTCATTTAAAATGTTTTTTGTGGCTATGTAGCTGTTTTTTCTACTTAATGAAAGTCCGTGTTTGTAACCGCCTTTTACTTTTACTTTTCGGGTGTCGGCTGTGTCGATTATGCTTTGAATGTAGTTTGCAATTATTCCCTCGTCGGTTATTTGTACACGCTCAAAACATTCGTTAATTTTTGCATCCAACCAAAAAGTATCAATTACAACACTTTCGCCCATATCAGTATTAATACTCTTAAAAAGGAATGATTCCAATTTTTTGAGGTTGTTAAAAATTACTTTGTTTTCGGCGGTGTTTTGTTTTGGTCGGTCTGTGCTTTCGCTCCAGTCTTTCGGGTTAATAGAAAAACCCGTGTTTAATTCAATAAATTTTCCACGTCCGAGAGAGGTGTAAACTTTTATTGAAACATTTTTGTTTGCTTCACTTCGCAATCTGAAATTAATTGATGCCATATTTTTTAGTTGAACGGTTGAACAAATCAAAGATATTCTATTTGTAGGACGTTTCCAAAAGTTGCCAAACATTTGCCAAACATTTTCACTATCTTATTGCATTTTATTCAATTTCATTCAATTATTTCACCTTTGCGTAAATGGTTGTTAAGTATTGAATTTGTTGAGGTTGAAGGTTATTTTTATGCTGTTTTCGGGAGGTTTTAAAAAACGCCAAATTGATAGGTTTCTATTCCGGCTCCGGGTACATTAAAAGTCCGTAATAGCGTTGTAAGTCAACACTTTACGGGCTTTTTTTATTGAAGTTGCCCGACCATTGCTACTTCTAGTCAAAACGTTGATTACTTCATTCACATTAGTGGTTCGACAACCATTATTTCTGAAAAGTAGTTTTCCAGTAAATATTGAACCAGCTAATATTATTTTCTAATCATAATTAGATACATAAATTCTTTTTCCGTGGGATACAGCATGATATTTAATTCATTGAGAACTTATGTAAATGCTATAGAATGCTTCTCAAATACGAGAATTACCTGTTATTCCTAGTGTGTTATTTATTGTTGTTTTATCTCAAACTTTATATATTCAGATGGGGTCATATTAAATTGTCTTTGAAAACTTCTACCGAAACTTACCTGTGAATTAAAACCAACCATTTCGGCTATTTGATAGATTTTATAACTACCTGTTTTCAATAATTCGGCAGCTTTTTTAAGTCTGGTAATATTTATTAAATCAAGAGGAGTCAAATTAGTGACACTATTAATTTTTCTGTACAATGTGGATCGACTCATATTCATATTCAATGCCAAGGTGTCAACACTTAAATTAGAATCTGAAATATTGCTAATAATAATTCCATCGAGTCTTTTTATGAAATTTTCGTCGACACTGGTATGAGCCATCGTTCTGATATGAGCCAGAGGAGAACTTGAATAATGGTCTATTATATTTCTTCGATTATCCAATAAATTAGACACTTGTACTTTGAGATATCCCATAGAAAAAGGCTTGTCAATGTATGCGTCTGCACCAGATTCTAACCCCTCTATCCTAGCCCCAAGGGATATTTTTGCAGTTAATAAAATAATGGGAATATGGCTTGTACTTATATTAGTTTTCATTTTTTCACAAAATGTAAAACCGTCCATTTCTGGCATCATGACATCGCTGATTATTAGTTGGATGCTCTCGTTATCAACAATATCTAATGCTTGGATGGCATTTGTTGATTTTATTATTGTGTAAGTATCCATTAAATCTTTAGCAACAAAATCTAGTAAATCCTCATTGTCTTCTATCAAAAGGATAGTCGGTTTATTGTTTTCGATTTTTAATTTATGAGTAGAGAAGTCGTCTTCTACTTTAATATCAGATTTTTTTACATTGTCAAAATCGAACTCTTTATCCTGATGTATAGGAAGTTTGAGTACAAAACTATTCATTGCAGCATCATTAGTGTCTAATTTTAATTTGCCTTTGTGTAGCTTCACAAGGGAATAAGCCAAGGCTAGACCTATTCCAGTTCCGGATTGATTTTCGGTTCCTGGCGCTCTAAAAAAAGGTTCAAATATCTTGTTTCTAAGATGGGATGGAATTAGTTTACCATCATTTTTTATCGTTAATTTGAAATAGCCTTCCTTTTTTGATAAGGAAAGAATAATGTTAGATTTTGAATATTTTATCGCATTATTAAACAGATTACTCAATATTTTAGTCAATACTTCAGCATCGACAAAAGCAATCAAATCATCTGTTTCTAATTTAAGTTCAAAATAAATGTTCTTGCTTTTTATTATTTGACTAAACTGCGTGTAAGTTTCTCGTACTAAATCTGAAATATTTGTTTTGACAAATGTAAGACTAACGCTCTCTAATTCAGTTTTTCTAAAATCTAATAATTGGCTAACTAAATTGAGCAAGCGACTTACATTTTTATCCATAATAGACAAATTCTCCTTTATTTCAGTACCTGGATCCACTTTATCAAGTAACTTTTCTAAAGGACCTTTTATCAAGCTTAATGGTGTACGAATCTCGTGAGAAATATTGGTGAAAAACTCAATCTTGGCATTGTATAATTCTTTTTCCTTTTTGTTATTTAGTTCTGTTAATAAATACGAATTTCTTATCTTTATTCTGTTATGATAAAATCTAAAGCCTAAAAAACACAAAACAATTAGAATGCAAATGTAAAAGACGTACGCCAAATTACTTTTCCATAGAGGTGGTAAAATGGTAATTTGTACTGGTGATGACTTACTCCAAATGCCGTTAACGTTAAGTGCTTTCACTTTAAAAATATATTTACCGGAGGATAAGCCAGAAAAATAGACTTTGTGCCTTTTTCCTAACGAAATCCAATCACTTGTAGAACCTTCAAGCTTATACCAATACTTCACCATTTCAGGTGCAGTATAACTTAACGACGTAAAATCAAGATTAAAAGAATTCTCATCTGGATATAAAGTAATCTCTTCGTTGTTGGTGATAGAATTATTATAAGTGGAAATACTAGTTTTTCCCGACGATTCTTTTCCTAATATTTCTATTCCTGTCAAAAAAATAGAGGGACGAAAAGTGTTTTTTAAAAACCTTTTTGGATTAAAAGCGACCATGCCGCTCGTGCTGCCAAAATAAATCATACCGTTTTTGTCTTTGTAAGCTGAATTATAATTGAATTGATTATTTAAAAGGCCGTTGTCTTCCGTGTACACCTTAATTTTTTTTGATTCTTGATCGAATTCAACCAAACCTTTTGAAGTACTTATCCAAAGAATATTTTTTTCACCACTAATAATAGAGTAAAATACATTGCTGGGAAATCCATCTTTAGTAGTGTAATTTTTAAATTCATTGCTCTTATAATTATATACATTAAGCCCATTTTCAGTTGCGATCCATAAATCATTTTTATAGTCTTGGAAGATGCCATTTATTGCATTATTACTGATGCTTTTTGAATTGTCTTTATTTTGTTTAAAAACAATGCGCTTATTAGTCCTTGGATTATAACTAATTAAACCATCCCAATAAGTACCAGCCCAAAGAATGCCTTTTTTATCTTCCATAAACGAAGTATAAAAAACCCGTTCTGCAAATCCTTTAATGTTGATGAATTTATCTTTTCCTGCATCGTAAGTTTGTATACCCGTTGAAGTAATAACAAAAATTTGTTTTGAAATATTTTGATAAAGTGTGTAAACAAAATTACTGGAGAGACCATGACCATCTCCTACACTGTAATGTTTGATAACTTTTCCAGTGTCGGTATCCATGATGTCAATTCCACGATCAAACGTACCGATCCACAGTTTATTTTCTTTGATTAATAGCCCATGAATGTTGTTATGGGTCAATAAGTTGCTGTTTTTGGAAAGATCGTAATTAGTAAAAAGTCCCGTCTTGGGATTAAACTTATTAAGTCCAGCATCCTCAGTACCAATCCATAAATTCCCATTTGGGTCCGAACGAATTTCACGAACTGCATTACCGCTAATTGAATTTTCACCAAGTTTTGGATAATATTTTTTGAATTGTATGTACTGTTTTGGATAATAATTAATGCCCCCAAAATAAGTACCTATCCAAACGCCTCCTTCAGAATCTGCTGTCAAGGAATAAACTGCATTATCGGAAATAGAGTAGGGATTATTATAGCTTTTAGTTAAATTTTTATACCTAGAACTCTTCAAATTATAGATAATTAAGCCGGATTCTGTTGCAATCCACAACTCGTTTGGATTAATTTTTAAAAAATCTCTTATGTATAAAGGTTCACCATTATGCAGACGCAATCGTTTGATACTATTGTTACGAATATGATAAACTAGCACACCACTATTTTGTGTTCCGATAAAAATATTATTTTCACCTTCACATATTATTTTGCTAATATTTATGGGAAGTTTGTTTTTTGTGGAGATGTTAATACTAATTTTTTTAAACGAATTTGTTTCTTTATTGTAACCATATAGATTATTATTAAATGCTACCCAAATTCTTCCATCAGGTGCTCTGGTTATTTCTTCTACATTAAACAATAGTTTATTTTTATAACTAACCGTCTTTTTAGTTGCTATTGTGTACTTGAATAAAGTTAAGTCTGCAATGTACCATAGGTTTCCATCATTATCATTCTCAATGTCAACAATGGGTTTGTTTAAAGACTTTCTTAAAAGGCTGAAATCTTCTGCTTTTTCATTGTATTTGAATAATCCATTATTAGTTCCCACCCACAATTGACCATTGTATTCGTGGAGACATTCAATAAAATTACTCCCTATACTATTAGGATTATTAGTGTCATTTCGAAAAGTTTTAAAAGTGTAGCCATCAAATCTGTTTAATCCATCTTTGGTGCCAAACCACATAAACCCTTTTTTATCTTGAAGAGAGCTAAGCACAGTATTATGTGATAAACCATTTTCGCTTTTGTAATGTTTGAAGTAGAATTCTTGCCCAAATGAAGAATTGGTCAAGAAATAAATTATGAAGAGGTGAACGATGTATTTTTTCATTTTTTAATCTTAATACTAATTTTGTGAATAAAAGTAAATAAATAGAATGCCAATTTTCAATTCATATTATCCTATAATTATACAATTCATTCCATAAATAATAATATTACTGATAAAATAAATATTATAATTGATTTGTATAAAAAATGACACGTTAAATATAGATTTATTTTTTTTTTTGACCGTGTTTTGTTTAGAAATAACCAAATAAACTATTACAAAATGAAAAAAAATGTACCAAAATTAATTAAATTAGTCATTACCCTAACATTTTGCTTATTTGCGTTCCTAAACAACGCTTATTCTCAAGGCCAAATTAATATTAGCGGTGAAATTAAAGGTAGTGATGGAACTCCATTACCGGGTGCCAATGTCTTAATTTCAGGAACTCAGCTTGGATCTACTGCCGATTTTGATGGGAAATTCACATTGAAAAATGTTTCTTCTAATGCTGTGTTAGACTTTAGCTATATTGGTTATCAGAGCCAATCAATTAAAGTCAATGGACGTACTACAATTAATGTTGTTTTAATTTCAGACAGCGGTAATTTAGACGAGGTGGTCATAATTGGATACCAATCGATACGAAAAAGTGATTTAACAGGTGCTATTGCTGTTATTGATCCAACTAAAACAAATAAAAACATCTCAAACTCCCTTGCTGAATCTCTGCAAGGATTAGCCGCAGGTGTAACTGTTAGGAACGGTGGACAACCGGGACAAAATTCTCAAATAGAGATAAGAGGATCAGCTAGCTTTGTTAATTCTAATCCATTATACATTATTGACGGAATGATTACTGACGCAAATCAAACCATAAATAATAATGATATTGAGTCTATCCAAATTTTAAAAGATGCATCTGCAGCAGCGATTTACGGTTCAAGAGCTGCCAATGGAGTTATTATTATTAAAACTAAATCAGGCAAAGAAGGACCACTTAAAATTTCCGTTACGCTTAACACTGGGATACAACAAATTCCTAAAACTTGGGATGTAATGAACAATGCCCAATATGCCGAATTACAAAAAACAAGTTATACAAATTCTGGATTAATGCCTCCTTTATCAATTGGAGCAAATTTTAATCCCAATATCAATACAAATTGGCAGGATGAAGTGACGAGAACCGGAAATACTGTAGACTTAAACATTGGCGCCTCTGGGGGTACTAAAACTTCTTCCTATTTTCTTTCTGCAAGCCAGTTTGAAAACAAAGGAGTGCTAATTGGAAGGTCTTTTCAAAGAACATCTTTTAGAGTGAATACCCAGATGAAAAAAGGTATCGTAACTATCGGAGAAAATTTATTAATATCTAATTCAACCACAAAACAACCTTTAGGATCTTTTGATACGGGTAATCCTTTTTTCGATATGGTGACTATGTTGCCTGTTATTCCTGTAAAAGGTGACGGGTACATAAATGCTAATAATCCTGGAGGTTGGGGAATAGGAACTGTAGATGCCGTTTCATTTTCAAAGAATCAAGTTGCCGTTACTGATGTTTTACGTGAAAACATAAATTTTGCGAAATTAGTTGGTAATGCTTTTGTAAATGTGGAGATAATAGAGGGTTTAAGCTATAAATTTAATGTTGGTGTTGATGCAAGTTTTGACTTTTCTAAAGGAATAAGACGAAATGGAGTTACCCAATTTAATGCTGCAGTTCGCCCTAGTTTTATCGCTGACAATAGATCAAGATTTATCAGTGTTTTGATGGAACATACCCTTAATTTTAACAAAAAAGTAGGGAAACATAATTTAAATGGTGTAGTAGGTATTTCTGACCAACAAACAAAAAGAGATTTCTCTTTAGCTATGAGAAGTAACATTACGGAATTGGGAGATCAAATATTTACCCAAATAAATTCAACAACAGGAACATCAACTAGCGAAGGTGCAATCACAGATGATTATAGAACTTTTGGTTATCTAGGGAGAATAAATTATGATTATGCCAGTAAATATTATGTAACCCTTACAGGAAGAATTGACAAAGACAGTCGTTTTAGTAAAGACAATAGAACAGGTAATTTTCCATCAATAGCGGGTGCTTGGAGAATTAGTAAAGAAGATTTTTTTAATGTTCCTTGGATTGATGATTTGAAAATAAATGCTTCGTATGGTGAGTTGGGAATCGTAACCTTGGGTTCTTTTGATTGGCAAGGAACAATAAATAACAATACAAGAGCGATTCTTGGCGGTATGCCTCAAGTGGGTTCCTATCAAGCTACATTGGTGAACCCGGATTTACGTTGGGAAAATAGAAAAACACAAAATTATGGTCTAGAAACATCATTATTTAAAAATACAGTAAAACTGTCTGCGGCATATTATAATTCATTGTCTGAAGATGCCTTAGTTACTAATTTGCCTATTGCCGTTTATTTAGGTAATTTAGGGGGTACTCCTCCAGTAAATGCAGGCTCAATTAGAAATACTGGATTTGAACTTGAAGCTTCATACGCGAACAATGTCAATGAATTTAAATGGAATGTTGGTTTAAATTTTACAACCATAAAAAACCGTGTTGAAAAAGTTGGAAACCGTGGAGAAGGCATAGATTACATACAAACTGGATTGACAAGGTCCAAGGTGGGACAACCTTTAGGCCAATGGTATTTGTTAAAAACAGATGGTATTTTTCAAAACCAATCTGAAATAGATGCTCACTCGTTAAATGGCAATTTGATTCAGCCTTTTGCAAAACCTGGAGATGTCAAATTTGTAGACAGCAATGCGGATGGAAGAATATCTGATACGGACAGAGACTTTAGCGGATCTTCATCATGGCCAACTTTACAAACAGGATTACAACTTGGAGCTAATTACAAGAATTTTGATTTAAGTGCGCAGTTTGTGGGGATCTTTGGAAATGAAATATTTAATAGTGTGAGACAACAGTTAGATTCCTATCAAAATACAAACTTTAGAAGTGATGTAAATCCTTGGACCCCAACAAATACAAATACAAGTGACCCGAGAATTGGTGTAGCAACAAATGATCAAGGTTTGGTTGACAACGCTAGATTTAGTTCAGATAGATGGTTGGAAGATGGCTCATACCTTAGATTGCGAAATATTCAACTAGGATATTCATTTGAAGACAGTATTCTAAAAAAATTAAAAATGACTGGATTGCGTGTTTATGCAACAGGACAAAATTTATTTACAATTACCAAATATTCTGGACTTGATCCCGATGTGCAAGGTAATGGTATTCTCGAAAGAGGTGTGGACAACGGAAACTGGCCTTCAAATCGAATTCTTGCATTTGGTGTAAATCTAGAATTTTAAAAACAAAAAACTAAAGTAAAAAATCATGAAAAATATATTAATATTATTTGTACTGTTAACAATTTTTTCTTCTTGTAGTGACGAGTTAGATAAAGTTAACCCAAACGAAGTAACTAACCAAAGTTTTTGGCAGAATGAAAGAGATGCTGTAAAAGGTATTAATGCCTGTTATAGTACCTTGCACAGAGGAGGATTTTCAAGATGGCAACCCATGCTTTATGATTTGCGATCCGATGTGGGTGTAAGTTATAGCCCCTGGAGTGATTTGGCCAATGCGATGAATAATTTCATACAACCAGACTCTAATTTTGGACCAATGGTTGATGTTTATTTTGATAATTATGTTGGAATCAATAGAGCAAATGCTGTCCTTGCAAATGTGCCGGCTATAACTATGGATTCAAACTTGAAAGCAAGAGTATTGGGCGAAGCCTATTTTTTCAGAGGAATGCATTATTATCATTTAGCCAGTTTGTGGGGCAATGTTGTTTTGCAATTAAAACCATCTGCACCAACAGATTTACCAACAACTTCGACTGAGGCTAAAGTTTGGGCTCAAGTAGTTAAGGATTTAACGGAAGCCGTTGCCAGTTTACCAAAGAGCTATGCGGATCCAAAAGATCAAGGAAGAATTACTAAAGGCGGTGCCAATGCTTTATTAGCAAAAGCCTACATGCAATTAGGCGATTACGAAGCTGCTAAAAAAGCGCTTGATTATTTAGTTGTTGGCGATGGAGCTAGTGCCTATAATTTAGTGTCGAATTATTCCGAAAATTTCAAAATCACTTCAGAATTTAATACAGAATCCGTAATTGAATGGAGCTATATTGAAAATCCTACAGAAGGAACAGATAATGACGTACAAACCGCTAACCATAATTATGGAACATCTATTGGTCAATTCTATGCACCACCTGGAGTAGGGTTTTCAGATGCTGAAGCATTAAGATGGGTAGTTGATGAATTTGAAATTGAAAAAACGGTTTCAAACGAAAGAGATCCCAGACTGCCAGCAACATTTTTATACAACTTTACTAACGAAGCCGGTCCTGCTGCCACAATGGTTTATGGTCAAACATTTTTACAAAGATATGGCAACAATAAAAGGGTATCTTTTAGAAAGTTCCTTCACGATCACGCTAGAAATTATGAAGGCTTCAGAGGAATTAACAACTACAGATTTATTCGGTATGCCGATGTTCTTTTAATGTATGCTGAATGTTTGAATGCAACTGGAAAAACTAACGATGCCTACCAATATGTTAATCGAGTACGGTCAAGAGCAGGCTTAGCGCCCTTAGCAACCGGGAAGTCACAGCAAGCATTTTTAACTCAAATCAAGCATGAACGCCTCTTAGAATTATCAGGTGAAGGTCATAGATTTAACGATTTAAAAAGATGGGGTGATTTAGTACCAACATTAAGTAGCAAGGATCCTGGATTTAATAATTTTGTAAAAGGGAAACACGAATTACTGCCTATACCACAAAGAGACTTGGATATTAATCCAAATATGACACAGAATCCTAATTGGTAAAATACAGATTAAAAACCCGTTGGTGCTGTTTTTTTTAATCATTTGCACCTAACGGGTTTTATCCTAAATATTTAATTTAAGAACTACAAGTATGGAATCACTAAAAATAAAATTGAGAAAATGTGGAGCCATTTCTATTGTCTGTCTTACGGTAAGTTTATTTATTTCTTGCAACAGTAGCCAAATTAGCAGTGAAAGTCCAAAAATTGACGCAATGTCTACTGCTACTACGTTTAAAAATCCAATTCTGAGCTCTGGTGCTGATCCTTGGGTGTATAAAAATGGCAATGAATATATTGTGACATTTACTACCGGAAATAATATCACATTGATGCGAACAGAGAAAATGTCTGAACTTAAAAATGGTACAAAAAAAATAATTTGGACCCCACCCTCGTCTGGTTTTAATTCGAAAGAAATATGGGCACCCGAATTACATAAAATTAATGGAAAATGGTATGTCTATTATGCTGCAAGTGATGGCGATAATAAAAATCACAAAATGTGGGTTCTTGAAAATTCGTCACAAGATCCATTTCTGGGAACATGGGTAGATAAGGGGGAATTAAAACTGCCCGATGATAAATGGGCAATCGATGGAACCCATATCGAGATTAACAACGAGTATTACTTTGCCTGGTCTGGATGGTCTGGTGATACTAATGTCAGTCAAAATTTATACATAGCCAAATTAGAAACCCCCTTTAAAGTTTCAACAGAAAGAGTATGTTTATTGAAACCAACCGCAACTTGGGAAACTAATAATACCAATCCTTTGGTAGCAGAAGCACCCCAATTTTTAATTAGAGACAATAAGGTATTCTTGTTCTATTCGGCAGGAGGCTGTTGGACAGATGGATATAGCATTGGAATGATATCGATGGAAGTATCAAAAAATCCTTTAGATGTAAACTCATGGACAAGAAGCGAAAACAATCCTCTTTTTAAATCTAATACAACTGGAAACACCTTTGGGCCCGGTCACAATTCTTTCTTTAAATCTTTAAACGGCAAAGAGGATTGGATTCTATATCATGCCAACCCGCAACCTGGACAAGGATGTGGAGAAAATAGATCAATGAGAATGCAGCAATTTACGTGGGATAACAATGGTTTTCCAGTTTTTGGAATTTCGGAACC
Organism: Flavobacterium sp. ZB4P23; assembly: GCF_003970375.1. Classification (NCBI taxonomy): domain Bacteria; kingdom Pseudomonadati; phylum Bacteroidota; class Flavobacteriia; order Flavobacteriales; family Flavobacteriaceae; genus Flavobacterium; species Flavobacterium sp. ZB4P23. The sequence continues at coordinate 123,566 of NZ_RYDK01000006.1, read as the reverse complement.
ACTTAATAAAGAATTAATTATCCCTGCAGGGGAATAATTTAAAAATATTTAATCCTTAATGTATTAATATTCATAGGATTAATGGTTTGAGTTAGTTAATTAAACTACCGTTTTTTTATTAAAACGGTAGTTTTTCAAAGAAGAAAAAAATAAATAATTAAATTTCAATAATGCTAAAATGAAAAAACACATCTTAAACCTGTTTTTAATTCTTACTATAACAGTAGGATCGGCTCAAGAAAACAATCAGCACAAATGGTCTATTAAAAAAGCAGAAAATTGGTATGCTAAAAATAATTGGATGGTAGGAGCTAATTTTATCCCAAGCAATGCCATCAATCAACTGGAGATGTGGCAAGCAGATACATTTGATCCAGGGACAATCGATAAAGAATTGGGGTATGCTCAAAGTATTGGCATGAACACGATGCGTGTATACCTACATAGTTTAGTCTACAAGGATAATCCAGAAGGGTTTAAAAATCGGATGAAAGCCTATTTAAAAATAGCAGATAAACACAGCATAAAAACTATTTTTGTGATATTTGATGACGTATGGGATAAAAATCCCAAAATTGGTTTACAGCCAAGTCCTAAACCTGGAGTGCATAATTCTGGTTGGGTACAAGATCCGGGCGACCCTGCCTCTAAAGAAGATAAAAACTTTCCGGAATTAAAAATATATGTTCAAGATATTATCAAAACATTTTCCAAAGATGACCGTGTACTGATGTGGGATTTGTATAATGAACCCGGAAATAGTGAAAAATTGAATACTTCAATGAATCTGCTTACTAAAGTTTTTGAATGGGCTCGAGAAATTAACCCAAGTCAACCTTTAACTGCTGGATTGTGGACTTGGAGTTTTCAAGAACTTAATGCTTTCCAGGCTTTAAATTCTGATATTATTACATACCACCATTATGGGGACGCTGCAGAGCATCAACAAGTAATTCACTTATTAAAATCACATGGTAGACCCATGATTTGTACAGAATATATGGCTCGAACTAGAAATAGCAGGTTTTCAAATATTCTGCCATTATTAAAAAAAGAAAACATTGGAGCAATTAATTGGGGCTTAGTAGCAGGAAAGTCAAATACTATTTATCAATGGGACACTCCTATGGTAAATGGGGAAGAGCCTATTGAATGGTTTCACGATGTGTTTACAAAGGATGGTGCGCCATATCGTCAAGATGAGGTAAATTTGATAAAAAAATTGACTGCAAAAAAATAATGACATTCAACCTGCTTGATTAGAACAACCAAAGTTTGTAAAAACATCAAAAAAAGAGAAGGGCTAATTTACAGTCCGATTAAATTGAACAATAAAAAATAATATTCATGAAATTAAACAAAGTGCTTTTAGCTTTTTTTATTTGTTGTTTTCAAGCAGGAATTTCTCAGACATTTACGCAACCTATTGCAGATTTAGCAGATCCTCATATTACTTATGTAAACGGATACTATTACTACACTGGAACTACTGGTGGAGACATTTCTATTAAAAAGGCAACAACTCTTGAAGGCTTAAAACAAGTGAGATTAACAAGATTATTTGGACCGGGAAATGTGGGTGCTCAAACAGGAGACTATTGGGCACCCGAATTACATCAACTGGATGGGAAGTGGTATATTTATTACACTGCTAAAGAAACAGGGTCAAATGTTCAAAAATCATTTGTGATCGAAAACAGTACCAGCGACCCAATGTCAAATAATTGGAATTTCAGGGGAAAGCTTTCTTCTACGGGTGCGGATTATTATGCTATAGACGGAACAGTTTTGGAACTTTTAGGGAATCGCTATTTTTTCTGGTCAGGAATAGACGCAACAACAAATGCACTTGGAAGAGATAAACCGCAAAGAATTTATGTGTCTTTAATGAGTAATCCGTGGACTCTGACTGGCTCAAGGTCATTGTTATCAAGCCCAGGGGAATTGTCTGGAGGAAATTTTGGTGATGTAAATGAAGGACCTGAAATTCTTTTAAAAAACGGAAAGATATTTATGGCCTATTCTGCCAATGGTTGTTGGACACCAGACTACAAAATGGGGATGATGTATATGAATGATTCGGCTAATCCTTTACTTCTGTCTTCTTGGACAAAGATGCCAGACCCTGTTTTTGCAACAAATGCGGCAACCCGTAGCTATGGTCCGGGACACAATTGTTTCTTTAAATCTCCGGACGGTACAGAAGATTGGTTTGCCTATCATGCAACGCCAAATTCTGGAGGTGATTGCGGAAATACTAGAACTACAAGAGCTCAAAAAATCACTTTTGATGGAAACGGAATTCCACAATTTGGAAAGCCTTCCGTTATAGGAGAACCAGTAACTGCACCTAGTGGAGAACCTACATTGCCTTTTCAAGGGGTGGCAAATGGGCTGTATAAGATTAAACAAAAGAACACTACAAAATTAGTTGAAATTGCAGGAGCTGTTTATGGCAATCCTGCAAACATTATACAATGGGAGGACAACGGTGGACTAGGGCAACAATGGTGGATTCAAGCTACTGGGGATGGTTACTATACTTTTATATCTGCATTGAGTGGTTTAGCAATGGAGATTGGAGGTTGTAGCGTTTCTAATCTAGCTAGTGCCACAATTTGGACGCCTAATGGAGCTCCTTGTCAATTATGGTCTATAACGGATATCGGTTCAGGGAATTATAGTATTACTAATAAGAATAGTGGTAAAACACTCGAGATAGATGCTGCTGATATCAATGTTAACGGGGGAAATGTTCAGCAAAACACTTCGACTGGAACAGATAATCAACAGTTTAAACTTGAATTTGTAAGAGCAACGTTAAACACATTAAATATGGATAGGTCCAGCACGGTGAAAATTTATCCAAATCCAGCAAAAGAAAAATTTATAATTACCGGACTAAATAACCATGGTAGCATTGCAAAAATCAAAATTATTGATATCACAGGGAAAACTATAAAGAAAATTAACACGACTACGACTGATGCGGAATGTAAGGTTGATGTTTCGGCTTTAAAATCTGGATTATATTTTCTTCATATTACCATTGAAGGAAATACAATTAACGAAAAAATAATTATTGATTAAAGCCTTACTTAAATAGTATATTAAACCTCTAAAATTGAGTCAAAAAACATCAAAAAAACAACAATGAAAAAAGCGATTTTAATTATCTCATTTTTATTTACATTTTCTATAACAGTGGGACAAAACCCAAAAAAGATGTCCATTACATTACTTAAAAAAAGTGATTTTGAAAGAGAGATTGATGGCAAACAAGTACGATTATACACCTTAAAGAATCATTCAGGAATGATTTCAGAAATTACCAATTACGGAGGGAAAGTAGTTTCGTTATGGACGCCAGATAGAAAAGGTCATTATGAGGATATAGTTTTAGGATATTCTAACCTTACTGATTATTTAAATTCTAAAGAAAAATATTTTGGGGCTTTAATCGGAAGATATGGAAATCGTATTGCTAACGGAAAATTCACACTAAATGGTAAAGAATATGATTTGGCCCAAAACAATGGTCGTAACCATCTTCATGGAGGAAATAAAGGCTTAGAATCTGTTGTTTGGGATGCAAAACAAGTGGATGGTCAAACTTTAGAATTACGGTATGTATCTAAAAATATGGAAGAGGGTTATCCTGGCAATCTTGTTGTAAAAGTTGTTTACAAACTTACAAACAATAATGAATTAAAAATTGAGTATTGGGCATCTACTGATGCGCCAACGGTAGTAAACTTAACCCATCATTCATTTTTTAATTTAAAAGGAGCAGGAAACGGAACAATTAACAACCATCTTTTACAGATTAATGCAGCTTATTACACACCTGTTGACAATGGATTGATTCCTACAGGAGAGGTTGCTAGTGTAGAAAATTCCGTTTTCGACTTCCAAAAAATAACTGCGATTGGAGAAAGGGTTAATACTAAAGATCCGCAACTCAAATATGGTCTTGGTTACGACCACAACTTTGTCCTTAATCAAAATTTGGAAGGTTTAAACTATGCCGCAAAGGTTATAGAACCTGTGTCCGGGAGAACTATGGAAGTTTACACAAATGAACCTGGATTGCAGTTTTACGGAGGGAACTTTTTAAATGGTACTGAAATCGGAAAAAAAAGTAAAGCTTATGAGTATAGAACAGCTTTTTGTTTGGAGACCCAACATTTCCCGGATAGCCCTAATAAAAATCATTTCCCTACAACTACAGTAAATCCCGGGGAAAAATACTATTCTATTTGTATTTATAAGTTTTTTATTTCAAAATAAGGCAAAATTTTAAATTATATAAGATGACTATCCGCTAAGTGGGCTAAATTTTCAAGAGAGAACTATTTCTAAAAAAGTTAGCCAATAATTTTATTAATTTTCACCAATTTTTTTAAAATTAGAATAGAAATTCGCGGCAATTCGGGGCTTGACTAATGAATTGGTATTAGTTACTGACAACCATTTTATATAAATAAGGACAAGCAATACTTTAGTTTTGTCAAAGCAATAAATTTGTATCTTTAAATCAACAGTTCAACCGATGAGCTGGACCTACGTAGCGAATAAAGTTAACGCCTTATCGCTTGATTAGGACTTCATCGGTTTTTAGTAAAAAGTATCAGAGTAGGGATTTTATAGGGTTTAGCTCATCATAACGAATTCCTGACATTCAAAGCACTCTTATTCTCAATTTGTTCTTTTGTACCTTTTAAAATCATCTGTGCCAAAATTCTTCCCATAGCTTCAAAATTCGTTGAAATGGTTGTGATTCCGTTTTCAACTACTTTTTTCAAAGGCGTTTCGTTGTAGGAAATAACGCCAAAATCACTACCTAGATTTAAGTTTTGAAGTTTTGATTTTTCAATTACACGCACTAAATCCCTGTCACTCGGGATGATGTACACTTCACCTTTATTAATTTCCCGATTCTTAAATTCAGTAATGATTTCATAATCGAAAGCAAAGTCTTTGCAAAAATTCTCAAAACCAATTCTCATTCCCAAAGGTTCACGAAATCCCGGAAAAATCATAATCATTTTTTCATATTTATCTAGTCTGGATTTCCCTTTCAGTAAGCCCTCATAAATGTCTTTTACGAAATTTTGATACACGGCAGGAAAGGATTTTAGTTCTGGATTGGTCTGGTCTAATATGTATACATCATTAACTGGTAGGGTTTTTATCACGATGGCGGCCTGGGTTAAATTGGTCGGCATGATGATGTATTTGGTGTAATTGCCATTACTGTCATTAATTAGTTTCTGGAAAACAGGAGCATTAAAATGATGGAAGAAAATGTCTACCTGAACATTTGTACCAATGTTTTCCAGAAACGAATTATACAGGTCTTCTTTGAAAATATTCAATTCGTCAAAAAGTAAAAAAATCCGTTGTTTTATTCTTACTTCGGTGCTTTTTATATAGTATCCTTTCCCAAGAATAGCATAAATAATACCTCTTTTTTTTAATTCGTCGTAGGCTAGAAGAACCGTATCTCGAGACAATGAAAACTCTAAGCACACTTTATTTATTGAGGGGAGTTTGTCTCCTTTTATTAATTTTCCTTCTTCAATTCCCTTCTCAACGGTAATGATAATTTGTTTGTATTTAGGAACTCCAATATTGTTTTGAATGGAAATTATTTTCATAAAAAATGGAATTTCTTGGCAATATACAAAAACTGGTAGGTACTGGTATGTAAGTAACAGTAATTATTTTACTTTTGGTTTTAATATTTCATAAATAAATAATGAAAATAAAACACATATCACATTTTAAAGCTAATTCTGTAATGAAATTATTTGGTTTTACATCAGATGGTGAAGAGGTTTCTCTTTATGAATTAACTAACAAAAATGGAATGCAACTTAAAATCACCAATTATGGTGCAACTATTACTTCGTTGAAAATGCCACTGAAAAACGGTGCATTGGTAGATGTGGTATTGGGTTTTGATACTTTAGATGCTTACATAAAATCATTTGATCTGGAAAGTGCGCCATACTTTGGTGCAACCATTGGAAGATATGCTGGCAGAATTAATAATGGCTTTTTTAGTTTGAACGGTAAAGCTTTTCATTTAAATAAAAACAATAACAATAATTCGTTACATGGTGGAAATATTGGATATAGTCAAAAAAATTGGCGAGTAGAAAACGTGAAAGAAGGCAAAAACCCGGCTATTACTTTCGCATATTTCAGTCCTGATGGGGAAGAAAATTATCCAGGAGGCTTATCAGTAGAAATCACCTATATGGTATCGGAAGACAATGAATTAATTATAGAGTATAAAGCCATTTCGACCGAAGATACAGTTGTGAATTTAACCCATCACAGTTATTTTAATCTCGATGGTCACGATTCTGATATTTTAGAACAAGAGTTAATCGTTAACGCTCAAAAAATGGTAGAGACTACTGATCAAAATAGTCCAACTGGTAGATTTTTGGATTTAGATAATAAACCTTTCGATTTTAATCAACCTAAAAAGTGTCCTCCAAAAATTGATGCCACTTTTGTATTAGAAAAGGAAAATGAATTTGCTGCTTCTCTTTTTAATAAAAACAATAATTTGAAAATGACCGTTTATACGAATCAACCTGGGGTTCATATTTATGTTGGTGGGAACTGTTTTAATACAATAAAAGGAAAAGAAAATGCAAATTATCATGCTTTGAGCGGTATTTGTTTTGAGACGCAAAATTTTCCTGATGCACCAAATCACGAACATTTCCCGAATGCTATTCTAAAAAAAGGTGAAATATATTATCATAAAACAAGTTATAAATTCCAATCTTTTTAAAATGAAAAATAGTAAAACTATATTGTCGTTGTTACTGTTATTTTTGTTTTTTACGTCCAGTAATTCTCAAACGAATGTGGATCATACGCCAACTCCAATAGTTGCTACTTTTGCAAAAGGAGCTGATATAGGATGGTTGCCACAAATGGAAGCCACAGGATATAAATTTTATGATACTGACGGTATTGAAAAAGATTGTTTGCAACTCCTAAAGGACAGAGGAATGAATACCATTCGGCTTCGTGTTTGGGTCAATCCAAATGACGATAAAGCCAGTGGGCATTGCAGCAAGGAAGAAACCGTTGTCATGGCTTTGCGTGCGCAAAAAATGGGAATGCGCATCATGATCAATTTTCATTATAGCGATTCGTGGGCCGATCCGGCAAAACAAGCGAAACCCGCAGCCTGGGCAAATCATACTTTTCAGGAGTTAATGACGGATGTGTATGATCATACTTTTGATGTTTTGAATGCCTTGAAATCAGCAGGAGTTACTCCGGAATGGGTTCAGGTAGGCAATGAAATTCCAGGTGGAATGATGTGGCCGGAAGGAAGTACCAAAAACTGGAATCAATTGGCACAATTACTCAACAAAGGGTATGAAGCTACAAAAGCTATTGATCCTAAAATTAAAGTAATCGTTCATCTTGACGAAGGAAATAATAATGAAAAATTCAGATTATTTTTTGATAACGCTACAGCAAATAATGTAAAGTACGACGTGATTGGACTGTCCTATTATCCTTTTTGGATCAAGAAAGATTACACAGAAACTATTGCGGATTTAGCGTATAATCTAAACGATATGGTGGACAGATACAACAAAGAAGTGATGGTTGTAGAAGTTGGTGGGGAATATGACAAAGCGCAAAATACGTACGAAATGTTAGCAGCAACAATCAAAGCAGTCGAAGCGGTACCAAATAACAAAGGACTTGGCGTAATGTATTGGGAACCACAAGGAGAAAAAAGTTGGAGCGGTTATTCCCTGAGTGCTTGGCAGTCTGACGGAAAACCATCAATGGCTTTAGATGCGTTTAAGGATTAGTTAAAGAAAAGAAATGCCGCTTAATCCTAGGAAAAAACAGCATTTTATTAATTTTTTTGCAACATAAGTAAGTCGAAAGTTTAAAAGTCGTAAAGTCAAAAGAATTAATTTTAAGTAAAATAGCTTTAAATCAGATTGTTACATAATTTTATCCTGATTTTAAAATACGACATTATACCATGGTTATTACTTATAAGTCATTGAAGTTTTTAATTTGAATTAAATCAAGTAAAAACTCGGTATTCATTTAAGTAAAGTCATTAATCATTTAAAGAATATTTTAACTTACATTCACTGTAAATGGTTAATTGACAGGCGTACAATGCTATACAACCAGAAGTACATGGAGCAGGACTAAAGAGCGGTAAATTGACCTTGTACGCTACTAAATAAACCAAAATTCATATAGTTTTACTGAATATTTAAAAAAATAACAACAGCGAGTTCCTAAAAAAAGGAAATGGATAATTTTTAAATCATGAATGACATTTTAGTACACAAAACAATTGATTTTTTTCAGGAGACTTTTGGATCAGAGCCTGAAAAAATTGTTCTTTCCCCGGGCAGAATCAATATTATAGGAGAGCACATTGATTACAACGATGGTTTTGTTTTGCCGGCAGCCATCGATAAAATTATTTGTTTTGCTTTCGAAAAAAACAATTCGGATACCGCTAAAATTGTGGCTATAGATTTGAATGACGAGTTCGAAGTTTATACAAACGAAGAGCAAAATCAGACGGATAGTGTATGGACAAATTACCTGCGTGGTGTTCTGAATCAATTGAAAAGGAACGGTTATTCCGTGGAGGGTTTCAATTGTGTTTTCAGCAGTAATATTCCGGTTGGTTCCGGTTTGTCATCTTCGGCGGCTTTAGAATGTGGCTTTTTGTATGGTTTAAATGAACTGTTCAATTTTAAAATTAAACCCATTGATATTGCGCTTATGGGACAAAAAGCAGAACATTGGGTGGGAATCAATTGCGGAATTATGGACCAGTTTTCCAGTGTAATGGGTCTTGAAAACAAAGTCATAAAAATTGATTGCAGGACATTAGAATATGAATACCATAATGCTAATTTTAGTGATTACTCCTTAGTTTTATTCGATAGTAATGTCAAACATTCCTTATTTAGCTCGGCTTACAATACCAGACGGAAAGAATGTGAAGAAGGAATATCGATAATTAGTGCTTATTTCCCGGAAATTAGTAGTTTTAGAGATTGTAAAGAAGAGGACGTTTGGAGTCTAAAAGATAAAATGTCTGCGAATGTTTTCAAAAGGAGCCTTTTTGTAGTGAAAGAAATGAATCGCGTGAAACTGGCTTGTGACGCTTTGGATGATGGAAACATTGAAGTTTTAGGACAGCTAATGTTCAGTACGCACGAAGGATTATCATTGGATTATGAAGTGAGTTGCGCCGAATTGGATTTTTTAGTACACACGGTGAAAGAGGACAAATCAGTGATAGGCTCTCGATTAATGGGCGGCGGTTTTGGCGGTTGTACCATTAATTTGATTAAAAAAGGACAAGAAGAGCGAATTAAAAAGCAGCTCTCTACTCTTTATTTAGATAAATTTGGAATAGAATTAAAAATTTATGATGTTAAAATTGGAAACGGAACATCACTTTATAACAATAATTAGAATGAAAAACTTTGATATCAACGAAGATCCGCACAGACGTTATAATCCGTTAATTAACGAATGGGTGCTGGTTTCTCCACATCGTTCGAAACGCCCTTGGCAAGGGCAAAATGAAGTGGTACCTTCGGATGCATTGCCCGGATATGACCCGACTTGTTATTTGTGTCCAGGGAATGTTAGAGCGAATGGAATGGTAAATCCGGATTATGAAAGTTCTTTTGTTTTTGAAAATGATTTTGCGGCTTTAAAACAAGAAGAAATAGCTTTTGAGGAAAATATAAGCGAGACTTTTTTTAGAGCAAAACCAGAAAGAGGAATTTCTCGAGTGGTTTGCTTTTCGCCAAAACACCACTTGACATTGCCAGAAATGCCGGCCGAAGCGATTGAAAATATCATTCGTACCTGGCAAAAAGAATATATGGATTTGGGTAATGTGGAGTACATCAACCACGTTCAGATTTTTGAAAATAAAGGAAGTGCGATGGGGTGCAGCAATCCGCATCCGCACGGACAAATTTGGGCCCAATCATCTTTGCCCACCGAAGTGGAAAAAACGCAAAAAAATCTAAAAACGTATTTTGATAAACACAACAGAACACTTTTTCAGGATTACTTACAAGAGGAAATGAAACTGGACGAGCGCATTGTTGTTGAGAATGATCATTTCGTGGCATTAGTCCCTTTTTGGGCGATTTGGCCCTACGAAACTATGATTGTCAGCAAACGAAATGTGAGTAAAATAACTGATTTCACGGAAACCGAAGTGACGGATTTTGCAATTATTTTAAAACATTTGACAACCAAATACGATAACCTTTTTGAAACATCTTTTCCATATTCATCCGGAATTCATCAGTCGCCAACAGACGGAGAATTGCATCCGGAATGGCATTTTCACATGCATTTTTATCCACCATTGTTGCGGTCTGCAACCGTAAAGAAATTTATGGTAGGGTATGAAATGATGGGTGAATCGCAAAGGGACATCACGGCGGAGAAAAGTGCAGCCGTTTTAAGAGCGCAATCAAATGTACATTATAAAAATAGATAACCATTAACCAATAACCAAATACATTTAACCAATGCAAACTTTAGCAATCCAAGATTATATTGTCTTTTTCTTCTATTTCATCCTGATTGTCAGTTATGGAATATGGATTTACAGAAAGAAAAAGAAAGAAGAAACGAGCAGTAAAGATTATTTCTTAGCAGAAGGATCGCTTACTTGGTGGGCCATAGGCGCATCATTAATTGCCAGTAATATTAGTGCGGAGCAATTTATAGGAATGAGTGGAAGTGGTTTCAAAATGGGACTGGCGATTGCTACGTATGAATGGATGGCAGCTTTTACCTTGATTATCGTTGCTATTTTCTTTATTCCGGTATACTTGAAAAATAAAATTTTCACCATGCCGCAATACCTGAATCAAAGGTATAACAGTAATGTTGCTATGATTATGGCTGTTTTTTGGTTGTTGTTGTATGTCTTGGTCAATCTTACTTCTATATTGTATTTGGGCGCTTTGGCGATAAGCAGCATTTCTGGTCTGGATATTACTTTGTGTATGATTTTCTTAGCGTTTTTTGCGGTGATGATTACGCTGGGCGGAATGAAAGTGATTGGGTATACGGATGTGATTCAAGTTTTCTTTTTGATCTTGGGTGGATTGGTTACTACTTATTTAGCATTGAATTTAGTTGCCGAAGAATTTGGTTCTACGGGAGTTATAAATGGGTTCAATTTGATGACGACTCATGCAAACGACCATTTTCACATGATTTTTGAAAAAACGAATCCTAATTATATGGATTTACCAGGATTGTCAGTTTTGATAGGAGGAATGTTAATCATCAATTTAAATTATTGGGGATGTAACCAATACATTACACAACGTGCGTTGGGGGCGGATTTAAAAACGGCGAGAAATGGAATTTTGTTTGCTGCTTTCTTGAAATTGCTAATGCCTATAATTGTTGTTTTGCCCGGAATAGCTGCTTTTGTATTGTATCAGAACGGGCATTTTGGCGCTGAAATGTTGCAAGATGGTACAGTAAATCCTGATCGTGCGTATCCGGTTTTGTTAAATTTGCTTCCTGTGGGCCTAAAAGGACTTTCATTTGCTGCTTTGACTGCGGCGATTGTAGCGTCATTGGCCGGAAAAGCGAATAGTATCGCTACTATTTTTACGTTGGATATTTACAAAACCAAATTGAATGTGCATGCCGATGAAAAGACATTAGTTAATGTGGGGAAGAAAGCAATTGTAGCGGCGATGTTAATTGCAGTTGTAGTAGCGCCTTTTCTTGGAATTGATAAAAAAGGAGGATTTCAATACATTCAGGAATATACAGGTTTTGTAAGTCCGGGCGTTTTCGCTATGTTTATTTTAGGATTCTTTTGGAAAAAAACAACTTCTAACGCGGCTTTGTTTGCAACAATTGGTGGATTTATGTTTTCTATTCTGTTTAAATTCATGCCGGCTTTTGTAGATTTATCGTTCCTTCATTCTTCCGGTTTTTCAGTTCCAAATGGGAATGGTGTCTATGAAATTCCTTTTATTGATCGCATGGGATTTGTTTTCTTAATTTGTGTCATCGGGATGTACAGCATCAGTATGTATGAAACAGCGCGAGGCGTTAAAACTAATGGTCTGGAAATTGATCGTACCATGTTTAAAATGTCACCAGGTTTTACCGTAGGCATGTTGATTGTTCTTTCGATTATTGCAGCGTTTTACACTATTTTTTGGTAGATAATGTTTTAGATTCAAAAAAAGCGATGCGTTCAATTTCTATTGAATTCATCGCTTTTTTGTTGTTTAAAAAAGTGTATTGAGGATCATAAAAACGATTCAAATCCATTAGTTATGAATCCATAAAAACTTCAATTAATCTTAAATAAAAAAGACATCTAATAAAAACATAGAAAAAAGAGCCAGATAGCCCAATTATTAGGTTGCTTCTCCAGTCCTTCTGTGGTATTGGGCCACATAGATTTGGTTTTCTCTAAAAAAAGTGACAGGCCTACCGGAATTACAAAATCGATATTTCTAGCCAGCACAGAGCGAAGTCGGAGTGAGGTTTAAAAATTAGACCTAATGGCTATAAGGACTTTTTTAATTTAGGACTGATTATTTCCCGAAGAAACGTTATATTTTTAGTTTAATTTTTCATGTCCATTTTTTTATTAGATGAGACAAAACTTTAAAGATGTATTAACCCAAAAATATAAGGCACAAAAAAAAGCCTTCGGAGTAACGAAAGCTTTTATAGTTGTTGAGGTTTTTTTAGTTGGTTACTAATGCATCTTGTTTCCAAGTTTTTACGGAAGCAATTCTGCTGTTAGAATAGTCTACTTCGTTTAAATTATTGCCATTCCAAAAAAGCCATTTTCCAGTTTTTTCTCCATTTTCATAAATAGCAACAGATAGTTTATTACCATTTGTGTCGTACGCAGTCCAGATCCCTTCCAATTTTCCATTTTTAAAAAAGCCTTCTTGTTGTACTTTTCCATTTTCAAAGTAGTAAGTTGTTTTTACTAAATCACCTAGAGCTTCTAATTTTGGATTATTTTCTTGAGCGAATGCTATTCCTGAAAAAAGCAGTGCGGTTAATATTATATATTTTTTCATGGTTTTGGGTTTTTAAAATTCATATTGGCTTAACAAATATATAAATTATTTTACAATAAAAAAACTTTTACTTAACAATTTAGTAACATTAGAATAAAATTTAACATTTTAACGAAGTGCCTTGCGTTACTCATTACTAAAATTTCTTATTTCTCAATTCATTATTCATAATTAGTCCTAAATTTGCAGCCATGTCCAAAGGACAAAATAATCAAAAATTTAGAACATGTATAGAAGTCATAACTGTGGCGAGTTGAACGCCTCACATATTAACACCGAAGTTACACTTGCCGGTTGGGTGCAAAAATCACGTGATAAGGGATTTATGAACTGGGTTGATTTGCGCGACCGTTATGGAATTACGCAATTAATTTTTGACGAAGGTCGTTCGGATAAAACAGTTTTTGAAAGAGCTAAAACCCTTGGTCGTGAATTTGTGATTCAAGTAAAAGGTACTGTTATTGAGCGCGAAGCCAAAAATAATAATATCCCAACGGGAGCGATAGAAATTTTAGTAACGGAACTTACTATTTTGAATGCTTCTCTCACGCCTCCTTTTACTATTGAAGACGAAACGGATGGTGGCGAAGATATCCGAATGAAATACCGTTACCTTGATATCCGAAGAAATCCAGTGAAAAACAGTTTGATGTTTCGTCATAAAGTAGCGATGGAAGTGCGTAAATATCTTTCGGATTTGGATTTCTGTGAAGTAGAAACTCCTTATTTGATCAAGTCTACTCCAGAGGGAGCCAGAGATTTTGTGGTGCCTTCCAGAATGAATGAAGGGCAATTTTACGCATTGCCACAATCCCCGCAAACGTTCAAACAATTATTGATGGTGGGCGGAATGGATAAATATTTCCAAATCGTAAAATGTTTCCGAGATGAAGATTTGCGAGCAGACAGACAGCCGGAGTTTACACAAATTGATTGTGAAATGGCTTTTGTGGAACAAGAAGATATTTTGAATGTTTTCGAAGGACTGACCAGACATTTATTAAAAGAAATAAAAGGTATTGAAGTAGAAAAATTTCCAAGAATTACCTATGAATATGCTATGAAGACCTACGGAAATGACAAGCCGGACATTCGTTTCGGAATGGAGTTTGGGGAATTAAATGAAGTAGCACAACACAAAGAATTCCCAGTTTTTAATGCGGCGGAATTTGTGGTTGGAATTGCAGTTCCGGGAGTTGGGAGCTATACCCGCAAAGAAATTGATGGATTAATTGACTGGGTGAAGCGTCCTCAAGTGGGTGCATCCGGAATGGTGTATGTAAAATGCAATGAAGATGGAACCTATAAATCATCCGTTGACAAATTTTACGATCAAGACGATTTAGCACAGTGGGCAAAAATCACCGGAGCAAAACCCGGAGATATGATTTTTGTGCTTTCTGGTCCTACTGATAAAACGCGAACGCAGTTAAGTGCGTTGCGTATGGAACTCGCCACTCGTTTAGGATTGCGAAATCCAGCTGAATTTGCTCCGTTGTGGGTGGTTGATTTTCCTTTATTAGAGTTTGACGAGGAAAGTGGCCGTTACCATGCCATGCATCATCCTTTTACATCTCCTAAGCCGGAAGATATGCACTTACTGGAAACCGATCCAGGGAAAGTTCGTGCCAATGCGTATGATATGGTTTTGAATGGAAATGAAATTGGTGGTGGTTCAATACGTATCCATGATAAAGCAACACAGGAATTAATGTTCAAATATTTAGGCTTCACAGCGGAAGATGCAAAAGCGCAATTTGGATTCCTGATGGATGCATTTCAGTTTGGCGCACCGCCACACGGAGGATTGGCTTTTGGATTGGACCGTTTAGTAGCCATTCTTGGCGGACAGGAAACCATTAGAGACTTTATTGCCTTTCCAAAAAATAATTCGGGCAGGGATGTTATGATTGATGCTCCGTCTAAAATTGACGAATCACAGTTAAAAGAGCTGCATATAAAGTTAGCGTAATTGTAGTTTGTCGATAAAATTCGTTAGAAAACGTTGAATGTCAATATTTTTGCAAAATAAAAACACAACATCGTATTTCGTATTATATTAAATATTACATTTGCTCCATTATAAATTATTATTACTATTACAATGCGTACAGGTACAGTTAAATTTTTCAATGAATCTAAAGGTTACGGATTCATTACAGACGAAGAAACAGGAAAAGACATTTTTGTTCATGCATCAGGAATCAACGCGGAAGAATTACGCGAAGGGGATAGAGTTAGCTATGAAGAAGAAGAAGGAAGAAAAGGAAAAGTTGCTGCGAAAGTAGCAGTGATCTAAGCATAAAAATTAATTTTTTTGCCTACGAATGTTTAAAACGTTCCGATATTTATCGGAACGTTTTTTTTTGCACCAAAGCGTAGTATTCAAAAAGACTACTGATATTTGACTTTGTTAAACCCTTGGGATGTTAAACACATCACAAGATAAATATTTTTTGTTATTTATAATTAATAAAAATTGTAAATTTACATCGATATAGTAGCCATGTATTTTTAAGTTTTCATTGCTATTTAATAATTTGAAGGGTATCTTTGTCATTTATATTTATTTAAAAAAACCACAACCATGCAATCCGATCAATTAAGTTATATTCCAATATTAATGCAGTTAGTTTTAGCGGTGGGATTTGTTGTAGGCACCATAATAATTTCTGGTAAATTAGGGCCTAAAAGATCTTCAGAAGCGAAAGATAAAAACTTTGAATGCGGTGTTGAATCGGTAGGAAATGCCAGAATTCCATTTTCTGTTAAATATTTTCTAGTAGCCATATTGTTTGTTTTGTTTGATGTGGAGGTAATTTTTCTGTATCCCTGGGCAGTCAATTTCAAAGAATTAGGAATGGAAGGAATGGTAAAGATGGTGATTTTTATGTCTTTGCTTTTGATAGGGTTTTTCTATATCATCAAAAAGAAAGCGTTAGAGTGGGAATAAAAATTTATTTTTAAATGCTGAATTTTAAATTTTAAATGGTTTCATTATAATTTACAATTCAAAATTTGTAATTCAAAATAATAAAAGATGAGTGATTCTAAAATAAATATGGTAGCGCCACCCGAAGGAGTTGTAGGAGAAGGTTTCTTCGCTACAAAACTGAATGATGTTGTGGGTATGGCTCGTGCTAATTCATTATGGCCATTACCTTTTGCAACCTCTTGTTGCGGTATAGAGTTTATGGCAACAATGGCTTCGCATTATGATTTGGCTCGATTTGGCTCAGAGCGAGTGAGTTTCTCTCCGCGCCAGGCCGATATGTTAATGGTAATGGGAACGATTTCAAAAAAAATGGCCCCTATTTTGCGTCAGGTATATGAGCAAATGGCAGAGCCTCGTTGGGTAATAGCCGTTGGTGCTTGCGCTTCCTCTGGAGGGATTTTTGACACCTATTCTGTTTTGCAGGGAATTGATAAAGTGATACCGGTCGATGTCTATGTTCCGGGTTGTCCGCCAAGACCGGAGCAAATTGTTGACGGAGTTATGAAATTACAAGAGTTGGTTCGAACTGAATCCGTAAGAAGAAGAAGTTCCCCGGAATACCAAGAATTATTAGCTTCGTATAATATCAAATAAAAGAATGGCGCTAGAAACGATACAAATCCAAGAGAAATTAGTTGAGACATTTGATTCAGCTGTTTTTGAATTCAATCAAGAGAGAGATATATTTTCATTTGAAGTTACTGCGGACAAAATTACTGCGGTGATTCTTTTTTTAAAAAATGATCCCATATTGCGTTTTCATTTTTTAACTGATCTATGTGGAATTCATTACCCAGATAATGATGTAGAACATCAATTTGCGGTAGTATATCATTTACACAATTGGTACGAAAACAAAAGAATTAAAATCAAAGTGTTTATCAATGGTGAAACCCCTGAAATAAAATCGATATCAAGTATTTTCCTAAGTTCAAACTGGATGGAAAGAGAAACGTATGATTTTTATGGGATAAATTTTATTGGTCATCCGCAATTGAAACGTATCTTGAATATGGACGAAATGATTTCTTTTCCAATGCGAAAGGAATTCCCAATGGAAGACAGCGGAAGAACGGATAAAGATGACCGTTTCTTTGGTAGAACAACCGACAATTATTAAAAAAAAAACAATTATAATTTTTCACATTAAATAAATGTCAGAACTATTATTATCCCCAGAGCATCGCTATGCTAAAAGAATTGCAGCGCAGTTAAATGAAGATGGAAGCGAGCTTTCTATATTGAATTTAGGTCCTACGCATCCTGCGACTCACGGTATTTTTCAAAATATCCTGTTGATGGATGGAGAGCGAATTCTGGAGGCGGAACCAACCATTGGTTACATCCACAGAGCTTTTGAAAAAATCGCTGAAAACAGACCTTTTTACCAAATCACTCCCCTCACGGACAGAATGAATTATTGTTCGTCGCCTATCAATAACATGGGTTGGTGGATGACATTAGAAAAATTATTAGATATTGAAGTTCCTAAAAGAGCACAATATTTAAGAGTTATCGTAATGGAGTTGGCGAGAATTACGGATCACATTATTTGTAATTCAATCCTTGGTGTCGATACCGGCGCCTATACCGGTTTTTTGTATGTTTTCCAATTTAGAGAAAAAGTATACGAAATATACGAAGAAATTTGCGGGGCTCGTTTGACTACCAATATGGGAAGAATTGGTGGTTTCGAAAGAGATTGGTCACCAGAAGCCTTTAGAAAATTAGATGTTTTTTTAGCTGATTTTCCAGTCGCTTGGAAAGAATTTGAAAACTTATTCGAAAGAAATAGAATTTTTATTGACAGAACTGTAAATGTTGGCGCTATATCGGCTGAGCAAGCTATGGCATACGGATTTACCGGTCCTAACTTACGGGCTACCGGTGTTGATTATGATATTCGTGTTGCGCAACCCTATTCTTCTTACGAAGATTTTGATTTTATTGTTCCGGTGGGAAAATCAGGAGATACATATGATCGTTTCTGTGTTCGTAACGCTGAAGTTTGGGAAAGTTTGAGTATTATTCGTCAGGCATTGGAAAAAATGCCAGAAGGCAACGAGTTCCATGCGGATGTCCCGGATTATTACCTTCCGCCTAAAGAGGATGTGTACAACAATATGGAATCCTTGATTTACCATTTCAAAATTGTAATGGGTGAAGTTCCGGTTCCGGTTGCTGAGGTGTATCACCCGGTAGAAGGAGGTAATGGAGAACTTGGTTTTTACTTGGTTACTGATGGAAGTCGGACGCCGTACAGATTGCATTTTCGCAGACCTTGTTTTATCTATTACCAAGCCTATCCAGAAATGATAAAAGGAGCCTTGCTTTCAGATGCAATTGTTATTTTATCAAGTTTAAATGTTATTGCCGGAGAATTAGACGCTTAATGAAATTATAAATGATGAATTATAAATTTTGAATGAAAGTTAAAAAACATTAAAAATTTAGCATTCAAAATTTGAAATAATAAAAAATGGAACGTACGTATCACAAACAAGAAATAAATATGACTGAAGCATTGATGTCTCGCATCAATGAATTGATTAGTCATTATCCTGAAAACAAAAGAAAATCGGCGTTATTGCCTATTTTGCATGAAGTTCAAGACGCTCATGAGAATTGGTTGAGTATTGAATTAATGAATAAAGTGGCCGAAATCCTTTTGATTAAACCAATTGAAGTGTACGAAGTAGTGTCGTTTTATACGATGTACAACCAAAGACCAATTGGAAAATACATGTTCGAATTTTGCCAAACCTCTCCTTGTTGTTTGAACGGAGTCGAGGATTTAATGGATTACACTTGTGAAAAATTAGGTGTAAAAGTAGGTGAAACTACTCAAGATGGTCTTTTTGAAGTAAGAGGCGTGGAATGTTTAGGAGCTTGTGGTTACGCTCCAATGATGCAATTAGGAGACTTTTATAAAGAACATTTGACGGTGGCAAAAATCGACCAGTTAATTGAAGATTGCAAAAATGATACAATAGTTTTACACGATACATAATATGTCACAAAAAATATTATTAGATAAAATAAATATTCCGGGGATTAAAACTTACGAAGTGTACCGTCAGAATGGTGGATATGCTTCAGTAGAAAAAGCCATCAAAACATTAACGCCAGACGAGGTTGTCGAAGAAGTGAAAACTTCCGGATTGCGAGGTCGCG
Source organism: Flavobacterium sp. ZB4P23 (assembly GCF_003970375.1). Taxonomy (NCBI): domain Bacteria; kingdom Pseudomonadati; phylum Bacteroidota; class Flavobacteriia; order Flavobacteriales; family Flavobacteriaceae; genus Flavobacterium; species Flavobacterium sp. ZB4P23. The sequence goes on along the minus strand of NZ_RYDK01000006.1, from coordinate 104,255 downwards.
GTGGGGCAGGTTTTCCCGCAGGAATGAAGTGGAGTTTCATTGATAAAAAATCAGGAAAACCAAGGCATTTAGTTTGTAATGCGGATGAATCAGAACCAGGAACTTTTAAGGATCGTTATTTGATGGAATTTATTCCTCATTTGTTGATTGAAGGAATGATCACTTCCAGTTATGCTTTGGGTGCAAACCTATCCTACATCTACATTCGTGGAGAATATATGTGGGTTTATAAAATATTAGAAAGAGCCATTAACGAAGCAAAAGCCGCTGGATTTTTGGGTAAAAATATATTAGGTTCAGGCTATGATTTAGAACTATATGTTCATTGTGGTGCCGGAGCTTACATCTGTGGCGAAGAAACTGCATTGATAGAATCGTTGGAAGGAAAAAGAGGAAATCCTCGCATCAAGCCACCATTTCCTGCTATTTCAGGACTTTGGGCTAATCCAACGGTGGTGAATAACGTAGAGACGATCGCCGCGGTGCCGTGGATTGTTAATAATTCAGGTGCAGAATATGCCAAAATTGGTATTGGGCGTTCTACAGGGACCAAATTAATTTCGGCTTCTGGACATATTAAAAATCCGGGTGTTTATGAAATTGAATTGGGTTTAAGTGTTTATGAATTCATGAATTCTGATGAATATTTAGGCGGAATGAGTTCTGACAGACCTTTGAAAGCATTTGTACCCGGTGGAAGTTCTGTTCCGGTTTTACCAGCGCATTTGATTTATAAAACTGCCGCCGGTGAAGATCGTTTAATGTCCTACGAATCGTTAAGTGACGGTGGATTTGCAACAGGTTCTATGTTAGGATCAGGTGGATTTATCGTTTATAATGATACCTCTTGTATTGTACGTAATACTTGGAATTTCTCTCGTTTTTACCACCATGAAAGTTGTGGACAATGTTCCCCTTGTCGTGAAGGAACAGGCTGGATGGAAAAAGTATTGCATAGAATAGAAAATGGTCACGGTCGGGAAGAAGATATCGATTTGTTGTTGAGCATTCAAAGCAAAATTGAAGGTAATACAATTTGTCCATTGGGTGATGCGGCAGCTTGGCCAGTGGCAGCGGCGATTCGGCACTTTAGAGATGAGTTTGAATACCACATTCGTTTCCCGGAAAAAATAAAACATAGAGATCATTTTGTTGCGGAACCTTTTGAAAAAGTAAAGCATTTAGTTTCTAAAGAAATGATTTAAGAGTAAGGATTAACGTTTTTTGATTTCAGAATTAAGATACTCCGTAGGAGTTAAATATTGGTAGATAATGAAAGTAACCATAGACGGTCAAAGCATAGAAGTAGAACCAGGAACAACAATCCTGCAGGCAGCACGTATGATAGGTGGAGAGGTAGTTCCGCCAGCGATGTGCTATTATTCTAAACTAAAAGGAAGCGGCGGAAAATGCCGTTGTTGTTTAGTGGAAGTGGCAAAAGGAAGTGAAGCTGATCCAAGACCAATGCCAAAATTAATGGCATCTTGTGTAACGGGCTGTATGGACGGAATGGAAGTGAACAGTAAATCTTCGCCAAGAGTAACCGAAGCCAGAAAATCAGTAACAGAGTTTTTATTGATCAATCACCCATTAGATTGTCCGGTTTGTGATCAGGCAGGAGAATGTGATTTGCAAAATTTAAGCTTTGAGCACGGAAAGTCAGAAACGCGTTTTATCGAAGAAAAAAGAACATTTGAGCCCGAAAATATAGGACCAAATATTCAATTACACATGAACCGTTGTATTCTTTGTTACCGCTGTGTGATGGTGGCTGATCAATTGACAGACGATCGTGTGCACGGAGTAATGGATAGAGGAGATCATTCTAATATATCAACGTGTATCTCAAAAGCGGTTGACAATGAATTCTCTGGAAATATGATTGATGTTTGTCCGGTAGGCGCTTTAACAGATAAAACATTTAGATTTAAATCGAGAGTTTGGTTTAGCAAACCTTATAATGCACACAGAGATTGCCCAACTTGTTCTGGAAAAACTACCGTTTGGATGTTTGGTGACGAAATTCAACGCGTTACAGGAAGAAAAGATGAGTACCATGAAGTAGATGAATTTATTTGTAATGGGTGTCGTTTTGATCACAAAGATGTTGCGGATTGGATTATTGAAGGGCCGAGAGCCTTTGAAAAAGATTCTGTGATCAATCAAAATAAATACAATAGAAAATTACAAAAAGTGGAAATCGCTACCGAAGAGAATATTCTTTTAGGAAGAGAGAAAGACCGCAAGAAAATAAGCATGGTAGAGTTTCCATTGACTGAAGAAGATATTACGAATCAAAAAAGCTTAGGTAATAATGGATAGTACACTTATCATTGATAAAAGCGTCATTATTGTAGTAGTTTTTGCTATAACAATGCTTATGGCGATGTATTCTACTTGGGCAGAACGTAAAGTTGCCGCATGGCTTCAAGATCGAGTTGGTCCTAACAGAGCGGGACCTATGGGATTGTTTCAACCACTTGCTGATGGTTTGAAATTGTTTTCGAAAGAAGAATTTGAACCCAATACGCCAAACCGGGTGTTGTTTTTTGCAGGTCCGGCCATTGCAATGAGTACGGCCTTAATGACTAGTGCTGTTATTCCTTGGGGCGATCGTTTTCATTTGTTTGGCAGGGATATTTTGCTGCAAGCAGCTGATATTGACATAGCATTATTATACTTTTTTGGAGTTGTTTCTGTAGGTGTTTATGGAATTATGATTGGAGGTTGGGCCTCAAACAATAAATTTTCATTGATTGGTGCGGTTCGTGCTGCCTCTCAAATGGTTTCTTATGAAGTGGCAATGGGGCTTTCAATTATAGCTCTATTGATGATGACCGGGACGTTGAGTTTGAGAGAAATTTCAGCACAGCAGTCTGGAATGAGTTGGAATGTTTTTTACCAACCTTTATCTTTTTTGATTTTCTTGGTGTGTGCTTTTGCGGAGACCAACAGAACGCCATTTGATTTGCCAGAATGTGAAACCGAATTAATTGGGGGGTATCATACGGAATATTCGTCGATGAAAATGGGTTTCTATTTGTTCTCTGAATATGCAAATATGTTTATTTCATCTACTATTTTGGCAGTTTTATTCTTTGGCGGCTATAATTATCCCGGGATGAGTTGGGTGGTTGAAAATTGGGGAATCAATATTGCTAATGTTATAGGTATTGGAGTTCTTTTTATAAAAATATGTGGATTCATTTTCTTTTATATGTGGGTACGATGGACTATTCCAAGATTTAGATACGATCAATTGATGCATTTGGGTTGGAGAATATTGATTCCACTGTCTATCATCAATATAGTGATTACGGGTATTGTAATTTTGAGAAACGATATTGCGGCTTATTTAGGATTTTAATGTCTACTCTTAAAATAAAATTAATTAGCATTAAATTTAATACATAAATCTCAAAATCACTAGCCCTGATAGTAGCGGCATCCTTTTATTTTTTTCTTTAAAAAATAAAAGATACAGCGAATAGCAGGATTAAGCTTCAAATAAAATAAGTAGAAAGGATTAAAATTGAGTGTTCGATTGCTTCGTTCCTCGAAATGACTAAAAAATGAGTATAGAAAACATATCCTTATCGGGAAGGAAAAAAGTAGTCTCTAATAAAGAGATGACTTTTTGGGAAAGAATGTACCTGGTTGCGATTGTCAAAGGCTTGATAATTACGATTCAGCATTTGTTCACCAGAAAAGTAACGATTCAGTATCCGGAGCAAGTGCGTGAAATGAGTCCTGTGTATCGGGGGCAGCACATGTTGAAGCGAGATGAAGAAGGGCGTGAAAACTGTACAGCATGTGGTTTGTGTGCGTTGTCTTGTCCTGCAGAGGCCATTACGATGAAGGCTGAAGAACGCAGAGCGGATGAAAAACATTTGTATCGAGAAGAAAAATATGCCTCGATATATGAAATCAATATGTTGCGTTGTATATTTTGTGGATTGTGTGAAGAGGCTTGTCCTAAAGACGCCATTTACCTGACGACTTCTAAAGTATTGGTTCCTTCAAGTTATGAACGAGAAGATTTCATTTTTGGAAAAGACAGATTGGTCATGCCATTAGATATCGCAATGAAAAATGCTCAACTTAAAAACGCGAACTAAATGTCTACAATACTTATAATTTTTTGTGTATTGGCTGCTATCACATTAGCAACCGCCTTTTTGACAATTTTCAGCAAAAATCCGATTCACAGTGCTATTTATTTAGTGGTGTGTTTCTTTTCGATTGCGGGTCATTATCTATTATTGAATTCTCAATTTTTAGCCATAGTACATGTCATCGTGTATTCTGGAGCGATTATGATTTTATTTTTGTTCACGATCATGTTGATGAATCTGAACGAAGAAAAAGAAGTCCACAAACCAAGAATAACAAGATTAGGAGCAATTGTTTCTTTTTGTTTGATATGTTTGATTTTGATTGCTATTTTTATCAACTCAAAACCTATTGTTGGCGAATATGTAACCACTGGCGAAGATTATCAATCTATAAAAGTACTGGGTAAAGTGTTGCTCAACGAATATATGGTGCCTTTTGAATTTGCCTCTATATTGCTTTTGGTCGCTATGATTGGTACTGTTTTATTGTCTAAAAAAGAAAAATTGCAAAAATAAAATGAACAATATTTTAAACCACATTGGTATTGAAAATTATATATTCCTAAGCGTGATACTTTTTTGTATTGGCGTTTTTGGGGTGTTGTACAGACGAAATGCCATAATCGTATTTATGTCAATTGAAATTATGCTGAATGCAGTAAACTTATTGTTTGTAGCATTTTCGACGTATCATCAAGATGCGCAAGGACAAGTTTTTGTGTTCTTCTCGATGGCTGTTGCTGCGGCAGAAGTTGCGGTAGGATTGGCAATTCTGGTTTCTATTTTTAGAAATTTAGGTTCAATTACCATCGATAATTTAAAAAACCTAAAAGGATAAATGGAAATGAATACCAATATAGCTTTAGTTTTAGTTCTTGCTCCTTTTTTAGGATTTTTAATCAATGTTTTCTTTGGTAAAAGCCTTGGAAAATCGCTATCAGGAATAATAGGGACCCTGTCAGTTGTGGTTTCTTTTATTGCGACTGCTTATTTCTTCGGTGGAATTGCAGCGCAACCAGAAGGCATTCGAATTGCTCTTTTTGACTGGATCCAAATCAGTACTTTCAAAGTCGATTTTGGATTTCAATTGGACCAACTGTCCATTTTATGGTTGCTTTTTGTGACCGGAATTGGATCTTTGATTCATTTGTATTCGATCAGTTACATGCATGAGGATGAAAATATGCATACCTTTTTTGCGTATTTGAATCTGTTTATATTTTTCATGATCACATTAGTAATAGGAAGTAACTTATTAGTGATGTTCATCGGTTGGGAAGGCGTAGGTCTTTGTTCGTATTTGTTAATTGGTTTTTGGCATAAAAACCAAGAGTTCAATGATGCAGCTAAAAAGGCATTTATTATGAACCGTATTGGGGATTTAGGGTTGTTAGTTGGAATTTTCATTCTGGGTAATTTATTCTCGACTTTAGATTACGCTACTTTAAAAACGGCTATTGCCGGTGCAACGGATCTTGATATGTATTGGCTTTCTGTTGCTGCTTTCGCGTTATTCATTGGTGCTTGTGGTAAATCAGCACAAATTCCATTGTATACGTGGTTACCGGACGCGATGGCGGGACCAACACCGGTTTCGGCACTGATACACGCGGCGACGATGGTAACAGCAGGGATTTTTATGATTACCAGATTGAATTTCTTATTTGATTTGACTCCGGATGTACAATCGATTATTGCTATTGTTGGAGCCGTTACTGCTCTGGTTGCTGCAACCATTGGACTGCTGCAAAATGATATTAAGAAAGTCTTGGCGTATTCTACTGTTTCTCAACTGGGATTAATGTTTTTGGCTTTGGGATTGGGCGCCTATGAAGTGGCTGTTTTCCATGTAATCACGCACGCTTTCTTTAAAGCTTGTTTGTTCTTGGGTTCCGGTTCTGTAATTCATGCTTTGCACGGTGAACAAGACATGCGCAAGATGGGTGGATTGAAAAAAGCAATGCCAATTACTTTTGCAACAATGCTTATTGCTTCATTAGCGATTTCAGGAGTTCCATTATTCTCCGGTTTTTTCTCTAAAGACGAAATATTATTAGTGGCTTTCCATAATAACATTCCGTTATGGATTGTGGCTTCGGTTGCCTCTATAATGACTGCTTTTTATATGTTCCGTTTAATGTTTTTAACGTTCTTCCAAGAATTCAGAGGAACAGCAGAACAAAAGCACCATTTGCACGAAAGTCCAGCTTTGATTACCATTCCTTTGATTGTTTTGGCAATATTGGCTACTATAGGTGGTATGATCAGTTTGCCTGGAAATAGTTGGTTGAATGAATATTTGACTCCTATTGTACCTAAATTAGCCACGGCAGAACACCATTTAGGAACTACTGAATACATCTTAATGGTTATTGCTGTTGTGGGTGGATTGGTTGGAATTGGTATTGCTTACGCTAAATACATCAAACAAAACGAGGTTCCTACAGAGGATGCGGCCATTACAGGATTTTCTAAAGTTCTTTACAATAAATATTATGTGGACGAATTTTATGATGCTATTTTTGTTAAACCAATTAACTTTTTGTCTCGTTTTTTCAGAGACACAATAGAAACGGGTGTAACAGCTTTTGTTTTTGGTATTGGAAAAGTAGCAAACGAAATAAGTTTTCAAGGAAAGAAAGTCCAAAACGGAAGTATCGGTCTTTATCTCTTTGCCTTTGTTTTAGGACTTTGTGCTATTGTTTCGTATTTGTTTTTAGCAGAATAACCGAATTTATACACAAGTTTTCATAATACTAAAATTATAATTTCAAAATAAATTTTCTTTTAAAAATCTGGTTCGAAGGATGTTTAAAAAACAATAAATAATTACAAATGAATGTATCTCTAATATTAATTATACTTTTGGTCGGTACGTTTGCAACGTATCTTGCAGGCGATAAGCTAGCTTCAAAAGTAGCTTTGTTCTTTGGGTTAGCTGCTGCAGGCGCTTCAATTGTATTATTAAATCACTATAATTTAGGTGAAAACATCAGTTTCATCAACCAGTGGATTACGCAACCTAATATTTCTTTCGCTCTAAAAGCAGATGGATTGTCAATGGCGATGCTTTTATTGACTACGGTTTTGATTCCAATAATTATATTCTCTTCTTTTGGAAATCAATACGAAAATTCAAAATCTTTTTATGCGTTAATCTTGTTCATGTCATTTGCAATGGCAGGAACATTCTTAGCATCAGACGGTTTGTTGTATTATGTTTTTTGGGAATTATCATTGATTCCAATTTACTTCATCGCTTTAATTTGGGGTAACGGAGACGTAGAAGAACGCAAAAAAGCAGTAGTTAAATTCTTTATCTACACCTTAGCAGGTTCTTTATTTATGTTAGTGGCTTTTGTTTATATGTATCAAAAAGCGGGAAGTCTTTTATTAGAAGATTTATACAAATTGAACCTAACAGCAACTGAACAATTGTGGATATTCTTAGCTTTCTTCTTGGCGTATGCCATTAAGATTCCATTAATTCCTTTTCATACTTGGCAGGCAAATGTGTATCAGAAAGCACCAACCGTTGGTACGATGCTTTTGTCAGGGATCATGCTAAAAATGGGATTGTATAGCGTTATTCGTTGGCAATTGCCTTTGACACCTCTGGCAGCTAAGGAATACATGTATATTTTCATCGGACTTGGACTTGCAGGGGTGATTTACGGGTCTATCGTTGCATTGAAACAAAAAGATTTGAAGAAATTATTAGCGTATTCTTCTTTGGCTCACGTTGGATTAATAGCAGCCGGAACGTACACGTTGACATTAGACGGATTGCGTGGTGCTGTTTTACAAATGATTGCACACGGATTTGTAGTTGTTGGGTTGTTTTATGTAGCTGAAATTATTTTTAGAAGATATGAAACTAGAGCAATTGCTGAAATGGGAGGCATTCGTTCACAGACACCAAAATTTACATCAATGTTTTTAATCTTGGTTTTAGCCTCTGTTGCTTTGCCAACTACTTTTAATTTCATTGGAGAATTCACCGTTTTATACAGTCTTTCACAAATCAACATTTGGTTTGCTATTTTAGGAGGAACAACCATAATATTAGGAGCGTATTATATGTTGAAAATGTTTCAACATGCCATGTTGGGCGAAACTAATTCAAAACCTTTTGCGGATGTAACGTTCAATGAAGGAATAACTTTGGTACTAATAATTGGTGTTTTATTCTTTTTTGGGATGTATCCAAAGCCAATTACTGATTTGATTACCCCAAGTCTGGAAGAAATTTTAACTCAAATAAACCGAATTAACTAAGTCAAATAAAAAAATGAATACATTAATAGCTATAATAGGATTAGGTGTTTTATGCCTTTTATTTGAAATCTTTAATTTAAGAAGAGCCATTGTTCCAATAATGATTATTGGATTATTGGGAGTGCTGGGTTTAACTATATCTGAATATAATTCAACAGAAAGTTACTATAGCAACATGATTGTTGTGAGTAAATTTTCAACTACTTTTTCATCTTTGTTTATTGTGCTAACCATTTTCTTGGTAGCTTTAGGACATAATTTTTACGAAAATCACCAATCTAAAATCTCGGATTATATTGCCATAAAAATATTTTTATTAGCAGGGGCAGTGGCAATGGTTTCTTTTGGAAACTTAGCGATGTTCTTTTTAGGAATCGAAGTGTTGTCCATTGCACTTTACATTCTTGCTGCAAGTGACCGTTTGAGTTTGAAAAGTAACGAAGCGGGAATGAAATATTTTTTAATGGGATCTTTTGCCTCTGGAATCATTCTTTTTGGGATCTGTTTAATTTATGGTGCCATGGGAAGTTTTGACGTTACTGAAATCAGTGAATTGTCGCAATCAGCGGAATTGCCAGTTTGGTTTCCAATAGGAATTGTGTTGGTTACCATAGGGATGTTGTTTAAAGTGGCGGCAGTTCCATTTCATTTCTGGGCACCTGATGTTTACGAAGGTTCTCCAGCGTTGACCACTGCATTAATGAGTACTTTGGCAAAAGTAGTTGCTATGGCTAGTTTGTACAAATTACTATCAGTAATGAATGCGGATGTTTCTGAGTCATTCAAAATGGTAGTCGTTGTGATTTCGATGGCTTCGATGACCGTTGGTAATATTATGGCATTGAGACAAACAAACGTGAAGCGTATGTTGGCTTTTTCTGGCGTTTCTCATGCCGGTTTTATGTTGATGACTTTGTTGAGTTTGTCTACATCAGCTGGAAGTTTGTTGTATTATGCCTCAGCGTATTCTTTATCTGGAATCGCTGCTTTTTGTGTGATTTTATACGTTTGTAAAAATAGAGACAACGAAGATGTTGTAAATTTCCACGGATTAGGAAAAACCAACCCTTTATTAGCGGCCATTCTTACGGCAGCTTTACTTTCTATGGCAGGTATTCCTATTTTTGCGGGTTTCTTTGCTAAGTTGGTTTTGTTCAATCAAACGATTCAAGCGGGTTATTTGACTTTAGTGATCGTAGCAGTGATCAATTCGATTATAAGCGTTGGGTACTACTTCAAATTGATTTTGGCGATGTACACTAAAGAACCAAACGAGGAACGAAAAGGAACGCCGGTTGTTATTTATGCGGTTGCCATTGTAGCAATTGTGTTGAATATCGCATTAGGGTTGTTTCCATCCTTAGTGTTGGATTTGTTGGCATAAATTAAATCTGTATATTAAAAAAAATCCTGATGACTTAGCTATCAGAATTTTTTTGTCATGTGTTTTTGCAATGAATTGTGTGCTCAATCTAATGGAACGGTATTGTCTTTTTTCAAAATAGATGGTCATAATTTCTGGATCTGTTAAATCTGGCTTATCGTTGTTACTGAATCGCTCACAAGTATATTTTAAATCTTTTCTAATTTTTCACAAATTGTCGAATAAATTTGCACTAATTTTAATGCTTTAGTCTGAATAATCGTATGTTTAAAAGCACTTCGAGAATTCCGTAAGTCGCTTATTTTTATACTTTAATAAGATATATAGAAGGTGTTTCTGTTTTTTTTAATCGATTTGTAATACTGATTCTTAACACTTGTTTCGCATTAGAATTGAAATAATAAAATCTGGGACTCTCCAAAAGCTGGAGACGATACCGAAGAATCTAAACTGACTATGAGTTTACTTTTTAAATCCAAACGCTTTTAGAAATGAAGGCGTTTTTTTTATGTTTATCTTTACTCGAAATTAAAAGGCAATGCTCAAAATTGGACATCGTGGTGCTAAAGGATACGAACCGGAAAACACTCTTGTTTCGTTTCAAAAAGCAATAGACCTACATGTGGACGGTATTGAACTCGACGTGCATTTGAGTGCTGATGAAGAATTAATTGTTATTCACGATGAAACCATTGACCGTACGACCAATGGAAAAGGTTTTGTAAAAGTTTTATCTTTGCAAGAATTAAAGGCATTTCGAATAAATGGAAAGCACCAAATCCCTACGTTACAAGAGGTTTTTGATTTGGTAAACCAAGGCTGCCTGATCAATATTGAACTCAAAAGCTACGAAGCAACAGACAAAGTAGTCTCACTCATTGAAAAATATGTTGCTAAAAAAGGTTGGAAATATGATCGTTTTTTAATTTCCAGTTTTGATTGGAATGCGTTGCAGCAAGTGGCATTTTTAAATGATAAAATTTCAATTGGCGTTTTAACGGAAACTGATTTAGACTTGGCTTTGGCTTTCGCCAAATTCATTCAGGCAAAATCCATTCATCCGCATTTTCATTTATTGACAAAAGAAAACACGGCGCAAATGCAAGAAAAAGGATTGCAGGTTTTTCCTTGGACTATCAATGAATTAGAAGATATTGAAAAAATAAAAACATTCAACGTAAACGGAATCATCACCGATTTCCCAAATAGAATATGAATCAGAATTTTGATATAATAATAGTAGGCGGTGGCGCAGCAGGTTTTTTTACAGCGATTAATATCGTAGAGAAAAATCCAAAATTGAAAGTCGCGATTTTAGAACGCGGTACAGAAGTGCTGAATAAAGTTCGCATTTCCGGTGGTGGAAGATGCAACGTGACGCACGCTTGTTTTGAGCCAAATGAATTAGTGAAGTTTTATCCGCGTGGCGAAAAAGAATTACGAGGCCCTTTTCATCAGTTCTGTTCTGGCGATACGATTGAATGGTTTGAGAAACATGGTGTAGAATTAAAAATAGAAGGAGACGGACGCATGTTCCCGGTTTCGAATTCTTCACAAACTATTATTGATTGTTTTCTAACTGCCACACAAAAACTGGGTATTACAGTACTTACAGGACAAAGTGTACAATCAATTTTCAAGAAAGAGAATGAATGGAAAATCGAAACCCAAACTGAAAATTATCTTGCCGAAAAACTGATTCTAGCTACTGGGAGTAATCCTAAAGTATGGGAAATGTTACAGAATTTTGGTCATGCAGTTGTCAGCCCGGTTCCTTCCTTATTCACTTTTAATATCAAAGATTCCAGAATAAAAGAATTACCCGGAGTTGCGGCGCAAGTAACCGTAAAAGTAAAAGACACCAAACTCAGCTCAACAGGACCGTTGTTAATTACCCATTGGGGAATGAGCGGACCGGCGATATTGAAACTCTCCGCTTGGGGAGCCCGCATCTTGCATGATAAAAATTATCAGTTCAATATTTTCGTGAATTGGTTGAACGATGCTGACAAAGAAGATGTCGAGAAAAAGCTAAAAGACTTAAAACAGGAACACGCGAAAAAATCAGTTTCCAAGAAATCTCCTTTCGAATTAACCAATAGATTATGGGAAAGTTTGGTGTTCGCTTCCGGAATTGAAGCGGAGACGAAATGGGCCGATTTGTCTAAAATTCAATTGACGAATCTTGCGAATCAATTAACGAATGGCACTTTTCAAGTGAATGGAAAAAGCACCTTTAAAGAAGAATTTGTGACGGCAGGCGGAATTGATTTAAAGGAAATCAACTTCAAAACCATGGAAAGCAAATTGCATGAAAACCTATATTTTGCTGGTGAAATCGTAAATATTGATGCGATTACAGGCGGATTCAACTTTCAGAATGCGTGGACTAGTGGATTTATTGTGGCGAGTGCTATATAATAAATCAACGCTTTAACAGTGTGGAAGCCTAAAAGGTTAAAAAACTATCCTTTATTCAACCACCAGATACTTCCATTCAAAACCGCTGCAAAACTTACCCAAGCCAAATACGGAATGAATAAATAGCCCGCAATTTTATTGATTTTTGAAAACTGAAGGTACGTTTCAAAGATCATCAACCACAATACAATAATTTCTAATCCGGCTAACATCGGGTTGTGTAATCCAAAGAATAAATACGACCACAAAGCATTCAGTGCTAATTGAATCGCAAAGAAAATCAACGCTTTTTTTACTAGTTCTTTTTCTACTTCTATTCGGTCCCAAACTAATCCAGCCGCAACACCCATCATCACATATAGCATACTCCAGACTGGTGCAAAGATCCAATTGGGCGGATTAAAACTTGGTTTTATTAAGGTTGGATACCAAGTGGTAATGGCAGAACGAGTAACCGTACCAGAGAAATAACCAATCGCAAGACACGTAACAACAACAGCTAATATTCGGGTGATTTTATTCATTTTTATATTTTTCTAATGTGAGCCAAATTTACTCAAATCTTTGTAACGATTAACCAACTAAACGAATAAACAAATAACCCAAAAAAAGTATCTTTGCATAAATTTATACATTCATGATTTCAGCAAACGATTTTATCCCATCACAATACACACATTCGATTGAAGAAGGCAATTTTCAATGGAGCGCACCAAGCAATATTGCCCTTGTAAAATATTGGGGAAAAAAAGACAATCAAATTCCTGCAAATCCTTCGGTGAGTTTTACGTTGAACAATTGTAAAACGATTACGAAATTGGCTTTCGCCAAAAAAAATACTTCAACTGCGCTAAACATAAAAGATGATTTTTCTTTTGACTTACTTTTTGAAGGACAACCAAAAGAAGATTTCAAACCAAAAATCCAAAAATTTCTGGAGCGAATAGAAATTTATTTACCTTTTTTGAAAGACTACCATTTTACGATTGACACGGAAAATACCTTCCCACATAGTTCCGGAATTGCTTCATCAGCATCTGGAATGGCTGCTTTGGCGATGAACTTAATGAGTTTAGAAAAAGCACTAAACCCTGAAATGACCAAAGAATATTTTTATCAGAAAGCGTCTTTGCTGGCACGTTTGGGTTCTGGAAGCGCTTGCAGAAGTGTAAAAGGACAAGTTGTAGTGTGGGGAAATCATGCAAATATCTCCGGAAGTTCGGATTTATTTGGCGTGGAATTTCCAAATGCAATTCATGCTAATTTCAAGAATTTTCAAGACACTATTTTGCTGGTTGACAAAGGAGAAAAGCAAGTTTCAAGTACCATTGGACATGATTTAATGCACAACCATCCTTTTGCCGAAAGGCGGTTTGCACAGGCGCACGAAAATTTAGACCAACTGATCTCAATTTTCGAAAGTGGAAATCTGGACGAATTCATCAAAATTGTAGAGCGCGAAGCCTTGACGTTACATGCCATGATGATGACTTCGATGCCTTATTTTATATTGATGAAACCAAATACGTTGGAGATTATAAATGCGATTTGGAAATTTAGAAATGAGACTACAATTCCGGTTTGTTTTACGCTGGATGCCGGAGCAAATGTGCATGTTTTATATCCTGAGAATGTTGCCGAAAAAGTTTTACAATTTATTCAGCACGAATTAGTTGGCTATTGTCAAAATGGTCAGTACATTTGTGACGAAATTGGAAATGGAGCGGTATTGCTTTAATTTATTTATTTTTCACTATCTTTAATTTTTAAAGACCTGAAAACATGGACATTCAATCCGAGAAATTAGAATTGATAAAAATGTTGTTAGAAACTGACGACACAGCCATAATTGAAGCTGTGAAAAACATTTTCAAATCACAAAAAAAAGAGGTTTGGAAAAATTTATCACCTGAACAACAAGAAGAAATTGACCTTGAAATTCAGGAAGCGAATCGTGGCGATCAAGTTGATTTATAAAACAGCACATTAAAAAATGCCTAATTGCCAACCCCCAAATTGTTAATTTACAACACCATATGAAAGGACCTTTATTTTACTCAAAAATACTACTCTTTGGAGAATACGGAATAATTCGTGACTCAAAAGGGCTTTCAATTCCATATAATTTTTATAATGGTGCGCTCAAAAGAGACGGAAATTCGTCTGAAGAAGCGGTAAAATCAAATGGGAATTTAAGGCGTTTTGTTATCTATCTAGACACTTTACAAGACGAACACCCCAATCTGGTTACTTTTGATTTAGACCTCTTGAAAAATGATGTGGAAGCCGGAATGTATTTTGATTCCAGTATTCCTCAGGGTTATGGCGTAGGTAGCAGTGGTGCACTTGTAGCCGCTATTTATGATAAATATGCTCAAAATAAAATTACGGTTCTGGAAAATTTGACTCGTGAAAAATTATTGCAGCTAAAAAATATATTTTCTCAAATGGAGAGTTTTTTCCACGGAAAAAGTTCTGGATTAGATCCTTTGAACAGTTATTTGAGTATCCCTATTTTAATCAATTCTAAAGATAACATTCAAGCAACCGGAATTCCAAATCAAAGCTTTGACGGCAAAGGAGCCGTATTTTTGTTAGATTCTGGAATTGTGGGCGAAACCGCTCCCATGGTGAATATTTTCATGGAAAACCTGAAAGACAAAGGATTCCGCGCCATGTTGAAAAATCAATTTGTAAAATATACAGATGCCTGCGTTGAAAATTTCCTGGGCGGAGACATGAAATCATTGTTCATGAATACCAAGAAACTATCTAAAGTGGTCTTGAATAACTTTAAACCAATGATTCCGGAACAATTTCACAGCATCTGGCAACAAGGAATTGACAGTAATGATTATTATTTGAAATTATGTGGTTCTGGTGGCGGTGGTTACATCTTAGGATTCACAGAAGATTTAGAAAAAGCCAAAATTTCCCTGAAAGAGTATAAACTAGAAGTCGTGTACCAGTTTTAAACATCCTCTCCCCAACCCTCTTCAAAGGAGAGGGAGAAGAAAACCTAAAATAGCACCCTTATTATTGGGAGCACATTCTTAAATAAATCTAAATGTTAAGCAGGCACCACAAACTTCTCCTAATGAAAATTGCAAGTTTGTTCTCTGTGGTTAGAGGCTATAACATTCCGGTCATTATCCTGGCACAATACCTCTCAGCCATATTTATTTTGGCTCCTGACACAAGAGCTTTGGCTATTTTACTCGATTTCAATTTATTTATCTTGGTTTTTGCTTCATCACTAACAATTGCTTCGGGATATATTATCAATAATTTTTATGACAGCCAAAAAGATTTAATCAATCGCCCTAACAAGTCCATGTTAGATCGATTAGTGAGTCAAAAAACAAAACTAAACGTCTATTTTACATTGAATTTCATACTTGCCTTAATGGCTCTGTTTGTTTCTTGGCGTGCTTTTTTATTCTTTTCCCTATACATTTTCGTTATTTGGTTTTATTCCCATAAAATAAAAAAATACCCTATAATAGGAAATTTGACAGCGGCTTTACTTGCCGTGACCCCTTTTTTTGCCATACTATTGTATTACTACAATCAGATCCCGTTTGAAGAAATTGAAAATTACAAAAGACAGCTTGGAGTAATATTTGTGCATGCCTCTTTTTTGTTCTTATTGCTGCTGATTCGGGAAATGATTAAAGACCTAGAAAATCTGAAAGGCGATTTAATTACTGATTATAAAACGATTCCCATTGTTTATGGAGAAGAAATTTCAAAAAAAATCATAACCTTTTTGACACTCCTTACCGTTTTCCCCGTTTATGTTTTAATCGAAATTTACGATGTGGGATATATGGATATTTATTTTTATTCCTCGCTCATAATCCTTATTTTATCCTTGCTTTACTTGTGGAAATCAAATGCTAAACCACAATTTCTATTGCTTCATAATGTCCTGAAATTTTTAATTGTCTCTGGAGTATTTTGTATTGTACTGATTGATCCGAGTGTTTTATGGCACGGCAAAAGATTGCTGATGATGCTTTAGACAATCCCTTTTTAAGAATTACTAAAAAAAACCTCTATCATCAGGCTAGGCATTCTCTTGAAATAGAAGAAGGGTTCCTACTATAAAATTAGAAAATCACAACCATTTATTAATTTGATTTTTAATTTTATGTATTCAATAAAAACAAAAAAAGAGCAGTTTTTATGCTATGGGGCATTGTACAAACCCTTTTTCGGGTTCATTTCATTGCTAAACGTGATTCCGCAGGATTGCTATAATACCTTCTACAGTTTTCTTGTTGACTCCCTTTCTTTCAATTTTGTCTTAATGACAACCGTTTCATAGGGAATGTGTTCTTCTTTAGATTCCAGTCGATCAATAAGTAGTTTAGCAGCAACTTCGCCTATTTCTATGCCATGCTGACTGACCGTGGTCAAACTGGGAGACAACCTACGGGAGGCGAGTATACCATCTGCAAAACCTATGATAGAAAGTGCTTCGGGAATTTTATATCCTTTTTTGAGTCCAATTCTCAAAGCAGCTACGGAGTCATTTTCGTCCAAAGCAAAAATCCCGTCAATTGTATTGGTATCAAAAATATTTTCTATGAGATTATTTAGATTTTCATCACAATCAGTTCTCAAAATTATAGCCTTATTAATGGGTATATTGTTGATTTCTAGGGCTTTCATATAGCCGTCAGCGCGCAATTTCCCGACACTCAAATTATCAACTGAAGAAAACAGCGCTATGTTTTTGCACCCTAAATCAATTAAATGTTGGGTAGAATCTAGGGCCGAATCAAAATCATCAACAATAACTTTGTCACAATCAACGCCATCCGCAATTCGATCAAACATCACAATAGGAGTTCCATCATTAATGATTGCCGAAAAATGACTGTATTCCTGATTTTTTTGAGCCTCTTCAGAAACCGAAACAATAAATCCGTCGATAGTACCATTGCTGAGCATCTCCAAAGTATGCGCTTCTTTATCCAAAGATTCATTTGAAATACACATAATCACATTGTATCCTTTTTCATCAGCCACTTTCTCGATACCACTAAATACTTTGGCAAAGAAAGAATTCAAAATATTAGGAATAATCACCCCAATGGTTCTTGTTTTCCTGTTTTTTAGGTTCAAACCAATTACGTTAGGTTTGTAATTTTTTAGCTTTGCGTATTCTTTTATTTTTATTTTAGTTAACTCACTAATTTCCGGACTATCATTAAGTGCTTTTGAAACTGTAGAAACAGAAACATTCAGTTCTTTTGCGATTTGTTTTAGTGTAGCTCTGGCTTTCATAAAAAAATGTTTATTGTAATTAATAAAGAAAAAAGGGACAAGATGTAAATAAATAGAATATTAACAATTAGATCGACAAAAATAGCGATTATAATATAAAAATTGGCTCTGAAAAATGAGGAATATTCAATAAATTTACATAAAAATTCACAACAAAACAATCTATCGACGGTTTCGATTAATTCTAAATTCATTGCCGGAAAAATATTTCAAATATACATTTGATAATCAGCACTAAAACAAGAAAAAAATAATCTTTTAAGGTATTTGTATTTAAAATAATTAATTGTACTTTTGCAACCCCTTTATTGGGGATGGAATGTTTAATTAAAATAATATTATGGACGCATTAAGCTACAAGACACAATCAGCAAGCAAAGCCACCGTTACAAAAGAGTGGATTGTTGTAGATGCTGATGGGCATAACTTAGGTCGTATGGCTTCGAAGATCGCAATGATCCTTAGAGGTAAGTACAAAGCAAGTTATACGCCACACGTTGACTGTGGAGATAACGTAATTGTTATCAACTCAGAAAAAATCAACCTTACAGGGAACAAGATGAAAGAAAAAACTTACATCCGTCACACTGGTTATCCTGGAGGACAAAGAACTTTAACTGCTGAAGTATTGCAATCAAAAAACCCTGCATTACTAGTTGAAAAAGCAATAAAAGGAATGCTACCTAAAAACAAATTAGGTGCTGAGCTTTTTAGAAATTTAAATGTTGTTGTAGGATCAGAGCACAAACAAGGCGCTCAAAAACCTAGAACAGTTAACCTTAACGATCTTAAGTAATGGGAGTTATTCACAAAATCGGTAGAAGAAAAACCGCTGTTGCACGTGTTTATGTTTCGGAAGGAACAGGAGTAATCACTGTAAACAAAAAAGCATTCGAAACATACTTCCCAACTGCAACGTTACAGTACAAAGTATTACAACCTATGTCTATGACAGAAAATGTAACAAATTTTGATGTAAAAGTGAACGTTTACGGAGGTGGTTCAACTGGACAAGCAGAAGCAGTAAGAATGGCATTGGCACGTGTTATGTGTGAAGTAAATGCTGAAAACAGAGCGATACTGAAACCAGAAGGTTTATTGACAAGAGATCCAAGAATGGTTGAACGTAAGAAATTCGGTCAGAAGAAAGCTCGTAAGAGATTCCAATTCTCTAAACGTTAATAGTACCTGTCTTGTATTATTTATACAAGACGTATTGATTATTAAATTTAAAAACAATGTTGTTGTTGTCCCGTTGAGACGGGAAATTAGTTTAGCATCTAAATGAAACCCAATTAAAAGATTGAATCTTTAAATTAAAAAGGAACATTGCTAATCAACAGAACGTAAACTAAACAAAAAATGTCAAACAAAGTAGAAGTAAAAGAATTACTAGAAGCAGGTGTACACTTCGGACACATGACTAGAAAATGGGATCCAAACATGGCCCCTTACATTTATATGGAGCGTAATGGTATACACATTATCAATCTTTATAAAACAGCAGCAAAAATTGAAGAAGCGAATGACGCTTTGAAAAAAATCGCTGCATCAGGTAGAAAAATATTATTCGTAGCTACCAAAAAACAAGCTAAAGACATCGTAGCTGAAAAAGCTAAAGCTGCAAACATGCCTTACATCACTGAAAGATGGCCTGGTGGAATGCTAACTAACTTCGTAACTATCCGTAAAGCTGTTAAAAAAATGGCAACTATTGATAAAATGAAGAAAGATGGTACTTTCATGACACTTTCTAAAAAAGAGCGTTTGCAAGTAGATCGTCTTCGTGCCAAATTAGAGAAAAACTTAGGTTCAATCGCTGACATGTCAAGACTACCAGCTGCATTGTTCGTAGTTGATATCAAAGCAGAACATATCGCAATAAAAGAAGCTCAAAAATTAAACATTCCAGTTTTCGCTATGGTGGATACCAATTCTGACCCAAGAGAGGTTGAATTCGTAATTCCATCTAACGATGATGCTTCTAAATCAATTGACAAAATCTTAACTTTAGTAACTGGTGCAATTATCGAAGGACTTTCTGATAGAGGTTCTGATAAAGAAACTGATCTTCCTGTTGCTGAAGCAACAACCGAAGTAGTAGCTCCTGTTGCTGCTGAAGTAGTTGTTCCTGTTACTGAAACAGTAGCTCCAACTCCTGCAACTGAAGAATAAAAATAAATTTAAAGATTGAAGAATTTAAAGATAAAAGTTATTGATTGTAAAATTGATAATGAACTCTTTAAATTTCTCAATCTTTTAATCTTTAAAATAAAAAAATTATGGCAACAATTACTGCTGCAGACGTAAATAAATTAAGAACAATCACTGGTGCAGGAATGATGGACTGCAAAAAAGCCTTGGTTGAAGCAGAAGGAGATTTTGATTTAGCGATCGAAAACTTACGTAAAAAAGGACAAAAAGTAGCTGCAAACCGTTCTGATAGAGAATCTACAGAAGGTGCTGCAATTGCTGTTGTAAATGCTGATAAAACTGCTGGAGTTGTAATCACCTTAAACTGTGAGACTGACTTTGTAGGAATGAATGAAAGCTTCGTGAAAATGGCTACTGAAATGGCTAATCTAGCATTGAACTTCAATACAAAAGAAGAATTTTTAGCAGCTGATTTCAACGGAATCACTGTTGCTGATAAATTAATCGAACAAACTGGTGTTATCGGTGAAAAATTAGAAATCAGAACTTTCGAGAAATTAGAAGGTGCCTTTATCGGATCTTACATTCACTCCGGAAACAAAATTGCTACTTTAGTGGCGCTATCTGCAAATGTAGAGGGTGCTGAAGAAGTTTCAAGAAACGTATCGATGCAAGCAGCTGCAATGGCTCCAATAGCTTTAGACGAAACGGGTGTTGATGCTGACACCATCGCTAAAGAAATAGAAATTGCTAAAGATATCCTACGTCAAGAAGGTAAACCAGAAGCAATGCTAGACAATATCGCTAAAGGTAAATTGGCTCGTTTCTTTAAAGATAATACTTTAGTAAACCAAGATTATATCAAAGACAACAAAATGAGCGTTGCTGCTTATGTTAAATCTTTAGATAAAGATCTTATCGTTACCGGTTTTAAAAGAGCTGCGTTAGGATAATCATCCTAAAATGGTTTTAGAATCTCTAAATTTATTTTAGAAGTTTTCTAACCTCAATATAAATCCCATTTTGTTCTAAAACAAGATGGGATTTTTTTTGTTTGAAAAAAAATTAAAACACTAAATTTGAAATTTAATTTTTATTTATGTTCAAAACCAAAAAAGAACTTGTATTCGTTATTCTCGCCGGAATATTCATTACTAACGCCGTTACTGCTGAACTCATCGGTGGGAAACTGATACAAATAGGTCCGTTTGTAATGAGCATTGGTATTTTGCCTTGGCCTATTGTTTTCCTGACTACTGATTTAATCAATGAATACTTTGGAGAAAAAGGAGTAAAGAAATTGTCCTTAATCACTGCCGGTTTAATCGCCTACTCTTTCCTTGTTTTACTTTTCGCGATCAATATACCAGCCGCAAAAGGAATCAGTCCAGTCAATGATGAGCAGTTTTTTGCCGTTTTTGGACAAAGCATGTGGATCATAGTGGGAAGTATCATTGCGTTCCTAGTTTCTCAATTGATAGATGTAACCGTTTTTTGGTTTTTCAAAAACCGTACAGGAAACAAAAAAATATGGCTCAGAGCTACGGGTTCTACTATCATTTCGCAATTATTCGATTCTTTTATTGTGTTGGGAATTGCTTTTTGGTTGCCCGGAAAAATAAACTTTGATACATTTTTAACCTCCGCCTTAACAGGATATACCTTCAAACTTGGAATTGCCATTCTCTTGACTCCTTTAATTTACTTGGGCCACTACATTATAAAAAACTATTTAGCGGCAGAAAAAGAATAATTATGGATAAAAAAACAAGATGTGGTTGGTGCACTTCCAGCGATTTATACAAAAAATACCACGACGAAGAATGGGGCGTTCCAGTATATGAGGACCAAAAATTATTTGAATTTCTAATCTTAGAAACTTTCCAAGCCGGACTAAGTTGGATTACAATCCTAAAAAAGAGAGAAAATTTCCAATTGGCTTTTGATGATTTTGACTATAAAAAAACAGCATTTTATACCGAAAATAAAATTCAGGAATTACTCCTTGATGCAGGAATTATTCGCAATCAGTTAAAAATTCGCGCAGCCGTTTCTAATGCTACTGCCTTTATGAAAGTACAAGAGGAATTTGGCGGTTTTTCAAAATATATTTGGGAATTTACTGGAGGAAAACCCATTCAAAACAACCGACAATCTCTAAAAGAAGTTCCTGCAACCACTCCACTTTCGGATAAAATAAGCAAAGATTTGAAAAAACGCGGATTCAAATTCGTCGGTTCTACAGTAGTTTATGCACTCATGCAAGCCACCGGAATGGTTGATGATCACGTTGCAGATTGCTGGAAAAAACAGTAGTGAGTAATCCGTTTTCGACATTTAAATTATCAAATAAAACTTTAAATCCGAAACTTTAATCAAAAAAACCATTACATTTGTTTCACACTTTAGGGGTGTCTACAACATTGTAGGCTGAGAATTACCCTCTGAACCTGATCTAGTTCATACTAGCGTAGGGAAAAGTAAGATGACTTTCTGGTACATTTATGTACTCCTATAGCCATTCCTAAAGTATAACTGTATACTAAATTCAAAAGGAATGGAACTCAAAATCAACAATCAAACGAAACAATTTGCAACTGACAGTCTTACTGTTCAGGCACTTCTTGACTTGGAAATTCCCATAAAACAAAACGGAATTGCGGTAGCCATTAACAATAGTATAATTCCAAAATCCAACTGGAATTCCCACATCATACAAGAAACCGATAACATTCTCATCATCTCTGCAACTCAAGGAGGATAACCATTTTAATTTAAAGATTGAAAGATTAAAATATTTATCAAATCCACTCTTCAATCTTTCAATTTTTTAATACTTAAATCTTTCAATAAAAAAAATATGAAATACGAAGAAAAAATATCAACCACTCCTTTTCCTAATTCTACAAAAATTTATGTAGATGGAACCATTCATCCCATAAAAGTAGCGATGCGAGAAATTGCATTGACTGACACTAAAATGTCAAATGGCAGAATAGAAAAAAACCCGCCTGTAACCGTTTATGACACTTCGGGCCCATTTACCGACCCAAATATCGAAATTGACATTCGAAAAGGACTGCCCCGCATTCGTGAACAATGGATTCTGGATCGTAATGATGTCGAAGAATTAAGTGAAATCTCTTCCGAATACGGGAAAAAGCGTTTGAATGACGAAAAACTAAACGAATTGCGTTTCGAATATTTGCACAAACCTAAGCGTGCCAAAAAAGGAGCCAACGTTTCCCAATTGTATTATGCAAAACAAGGAATCATTACTCCAGAAATGGAATACATAGCCATTCGTGAAAACCAACGCTTGGAGTTGATAAACGAACAAACCAAAGCCATGCAACACCAACACGAAGGAAATAGTTGGGGCGCAAACACTCCCTCTCCTTCGGGCCGGGCTGGGGTGGGGAAAATCACCCCTGAATTTGTCCGAAGCGAAGTAGCCAGAGGACGTGCCATTATTCCAAATAACATCAACCACCCAGAAAGTGAGCCTATGATTGTAGGTCGTAACTTCTTAGTGAAAATTAATGCTAACATTGGCAACAGCGCCGTAACCTCAACAATCGAAGAAGAAGTAGAAAAAGCAGTTTGGGCATGCCGCTGGGGAGCTGACACGATTATGGATTTATCAACCGGTAAAAACATTCACGAAACCAGAGAATGGATTATCCGAAATTCTCCTGTGCCAATTGGAACCGTGCCTATTTACCAAGCTTTGGAAAAAGTAAATGGCGTGGCCGAAGATCTCACTTGGGAAGTTTATCGTGATACGCTAATCGAACAAGCGGAACAAGGGGTTTCCTATTTTACCATCCATGCCGGTGTTTTATTGCGCTACATCCATTTGACTGCTGAACGTGTTACCGGTATTGTTTCCCGTGGAGGCTCTATCATGGCAAAATGGTGTTTGTTTCACCATAAAGAAAACTTTCTTTACACCCATTTTGAAGACATTTGCGAAATTATGAAACAATATGATGTAGCGTTTTCATTAGGAGATGGGTTACGTCCCGGTTCTATTGCCGATGCGAATGATGCCGCTCAGTTTGCAGAGCTGGAAACACTTGGCGAACTGACAAAAATCGCCTGGAAACACGATGTTCAGGTATTTATTGAAGGCCCTGGCCACGTACCCATGCACATGATTAAGGAAAACATGGACAAACAATTAGAGCACTGTGATGAAGCTCCTTTTTATACTTTAGGACCATTAACTACTGATATTGCTCCAGGTTATGATCACATCACCTCTGCCATTGGCGCGGCTATGATTGGCTGGTATGGTTGTGCGATGTTATGCTACGTGACACCAAAAGAACACCTTGGTTTACCCAACAAAAAAGACGTTAAAGACGGCGTAATCACGTATAAGATTTCGGCTCATGCTGCTGATTTGGCCAAAGGGCATCCCGGATCGCAATACCGTGACAATGCCTTGAGCAAAGCCCGTTTTGAATTCCGTTGGGAAGACCAATTCAACTTGTCCTTAGATCCCGATACGGCTCGTGAATTTCATGATGAAACATTACCAGCAGATGGTGCCAAAGTAGCTCATTTTTGTTCCATGTGTGGACCAAAATTTTGTTCTATGAAAATTTCACAAGAAATTCGCGATGTAGCTGAAGCCGAAAAAGGCATGAAAGAAAAATCAAAAGAATTTGTAGAAAGCGGCAAAGAAATTTACTTATAAGACTGTAGAAGAAAGAGAAAAGAGAAAAGAGAAAAGAAAAAAGATTATGATCGTAATCACAAATCCAATTCCTGTAATTAATGAAATCGACACCATTCATTCTCTTTTTGAGAATGGACTGGAGTTGCTTCATATTCGGAAACCTGATTTTTCAGAAATAGAAATGACCGCTTTTTTATCCGAAATAAAATCAGATTTCCGTCAGCAAGTGGTTTTGCACAGTCATCACCAACTGGCTTTAGCATCTGGAATACATCGGATTCATTTTACAGAAAAAGCAAGAATTGAAACATCGGAGAAAAGTTTAAAAAACTGGAAAGAAAGTGGATTTAAACTCTCTACTTCGATTCATCAAATGATTGATTTTGAAGAACTACCTACTGTTTTTGCTTATGCTTTTTTTGGTCCTGTTTTCGAAAGTATTTCAAAACCAAAGTATGCTTCGGATATTGACTTTAAAAAAGCATTGCAACAAAGGAAGAATAACGAAACTTCATTAGTAGCACTTGGTGGAATTACAGCTGATAAAATTAAAACGGCATTAAAATATGGCTTTGATGATGTGGCACTTTTAGGTGCCATTTGGAACAGTAACCATCCAATAGAAAATTTTAAACAATGCAAGAAAACAGACCTTTCGTAGTAACAATTGCAGGCTTTGATCCTTCTGGAGGCGCGGGAGTTTTAGCAGACATCAAGACATTCGAGCAACATCACGTTTATGGTTTTGCCGTCAATACCGGTAACACCATTCAAACCGAAAATCAGTTCTTCGAAATGCACTGGACTGACCAAGCTTTCGTTTTGAGATCATTGGACAAATTGTTTGAAAATTATGCTATCAAAGCCGTAAAAATTGGAATTGTTCCTTCACTGGATTATTTAAAAAAAATTGTTTTTGCTATAAAAAAGCTTTCGCCAAAAACAAAGATTGTTTGGGATACCGTTTTAAAATCTACAACCAAATTTCGTTTTATAACTATAGAAAATCATTCTGTTTTGATTGAAATATTAAAAAAAATAGATTTGATAACACCCAATTACAATGAAATTTTACAGCTTTCCGCAGCAGAAAAAAATCCTGATTTAATTGCTCACGAGCTGTCAAAACATTGTGCTGTATTACTAAAAGGTGGTCACAATCCTCTGGCAATTGGTGTTGACTGTTTGTATACCGGAAAGGAAATCTTCATGCTTACGCCAAATAACACTTCGGTTTTCGAGAAACACGGCTCTGGCTGTGTATTATCATCAGCGATTACAGCCAATTTAGCTTTGGGATTAGACCTGAAAACAGCTTGCATCAATGCCAAAAAATATATAGAAACCTATTTACAATCTAATCAAACCAAATTAGGATACCATCATGTATAATAAGCTACACTACATTTCGCAAGGAAATACTGTCGAAGAACAATTGCACAACATTCACAAAGCACTGGACAATGGCTGCCATTGGATACAATTGCGATTCAAAAATCAAAACGCGCTTGAAGTTTTCACTTTGGCGGAAGCCGTAAAAATGTTATGTAAAGAATATTTAGCCACTTTTATCATCAATGACAACGTGCATTTGGTAAAGCAATTGGATGCCGATGGCGTTCATTTGGGTTTAAGTGACATGAAAGTGGAAGAAGCAAGACTAATTTTAGGAAAAACAAAAATTATTGGAGGAACGGCAAATACTTTTGAAGATGTGCGCCAAAGGACAGCCGAAAACTGTGATTATATAGGTCTGGGTCCATTTCAATTTACGACAACCAAACAAAATTTAAGTCCCATTTTAGGATTGGAAGGGTATCGATTGATTATCCAACAAATGAAAATAAAAAACATCCAAATTCCCATTTATGCCATTGGAGGAATCACACTAGAAAACGTTGAAGACCTGATGGAAAACGGAATTCAGGGTATTGCCGTTTCTGGTTTGATCACCCAAAGCGAAAATCCATCACAACTTATTACTCAACTTAACGACAAATTATATGGTACCATTTAAAATAGGAGACAAGACCTTTCAATCCCGCTTGTTTTTAGGCACAGGAAAATTCGGTTCTAATCAACAGATGGAAGAAGCCATTTTAGCCTCTGGAACCGAGTTAGTAACCGTAGCGCTAAAACGTATCGATTTAGAAACCGAAACCGATACCATTTTATCCCATCTCAAACACCCGCTAATTAATTTGCTCCCCAATACTTCTGGCGCACGAAATGCCAAAGAAGCCGTTTTTGCGGCACAACTAGCACGAGAAGCGTTGGAGACCAATTGGCTTAAACTGGAAATTCATCCTGATCCAAAATATCTAATGCCAGATGCAATCGAAACCTTAAAAGCTACGGAAGCTTTAGCCAAATTAGGGTTTATCGTTTTGCCTTACATCCATGCGGATCCCGTTTTATGTAAACGACTGGAAGACGCAGGAACTTCGGCGGTGATGCCTTTAGGTTCTCCAATTGGTAGCAACAAAGGATTAAAAACGATCGATTTTTTAGAAATAATAATTGAACAGAGCAGAGTTCCCGTGATTATAGATGCCGGAATTGGCGCACCATCCGACGCAGCAAAAGCCATGGAACTTGGAGCTGATGCGGTTTTAGTAAACACAGCAATTGCCGTGGCAAGAAATCCTATATTGATGGCAGAGGCTTTCAGAGAAGCCGTTATTGCAGGTCGAAAAGCCTACGAAGCACAATTAGCCCAAAAAGTAAATCGTGCAATGGCTTCAAGTCCTTTGACCGCGTTTTTGTATGAGTAATATGTTTTTGGTCTATTTACAAGAAAACTGTTGAAAAAATGGCACGCAGATTTTACAGATTTACACAGATGGGAAATAAAAAAGAATCTGCAAAAATTCGCACAATTTACAGACTACAGAAATTTATAGTTGTATCAAAATAACTACATTTAGTTTTTAATTAGTACTAATTTTTAAATTCTTAAAAATGACCGAAAACGACATATCATTCAAAATAAGAGGAGCCATTTTCAAAGTGTACAATACACTCGGTCCAGGTTTATTTGAATCTGTTTATGAAAGCGCTTTGTATTATGAATTAACTAAAATAAATTTAAAAGTTGAAAGACAATTAGAAATCACTATTCCTTACGATGGCATCATATTAGATGTTGCTTTTAAAATTGATTTATTAGTAGAAGACAAAGTAATTATTGAATTGAAATCTGTCGAAGATTTAGCACCTATTCATTACAAACAAATTACAAACTATTTAAAACTTACTAATAAAAAATTAGGCCTACTTGTCAATTTTAATACAGTCACTATTTTAGATGACATTAAACGAATTGCAAATAAATTATAATTAAGGATTACAAATTAGCACGCAGATTTCACATATTTATACAGCTAAAATTAAAAAAAACGGTTAAAAAAATCTGCGAAAATTTGCAGAATCTGCGTGCCAAAAACCGCATATCCTTTTTGCGAAAAAAAATAAAACAATGAACACATTTAGATCGGTTTTTGACAACTACGATTGGGAAACAATCAAAACAAAAATATACCATACCACTTCGATAGAAGTCGAATCTGCGTTAGACAAAAAAAAACGCAGTCTCGATGATTTTCTGAGATTGATTTCACCAGCTGCGAAACCTTACTTAGAGCAAATGGCACAACTGACACATGAACTAACCAAAAAAAGATTTGGCAAAACGATTCAAATGTATGCTCCTTTGTATTTAAGCAACGAGTGTCAGAACATTTGTACGTATTGTGGGTTTAGTTTAGACAACAAAATCAAACGAAAAACACTTACCGAAAATGAAATTACGCAAGAAATTGAAGTCTTAAAAAAAGCAGGATTTGATCATGTTTTATTAGTTACAGGCGAAGCCAATCAGACCGTAAACATTCATTATTTTCTAAAGGCAATTGCTCAGATAAAAAACGATTTCTCCACCATTTCAGCCGAAGTACAACCCTTGTCAACAGAAGAATACGAACAATTACACGAAGCCGGTGTCTATTCGATTTTAGTCTATCAGGAAACCTACCACCGTGATGTTTACAAACAGTACCATACCAAAGGAAAGAAATCCAATTTTGATTTTCGTTTAGAAACACCCGATCGCATAGGAACTGCGGGCATTCATAAAATAGGCTTGGGTGTCTTATTGGGATTAGAAGATTGGCGCACTGACAGTTTTTTTAATGCCTTGCATTTAGATTATTTACAAAAAACGTATTGGCAAACGAAATATGCAGTTTCATTTCCCAGATTACGACCGGCAGAAGGTGTGATTGCACCCAACTTTATCATGGATGATGCGGATTTGACCCAGCTCATTTGTGCCTACCGTTTGTGGAATGAAGATTTAGAAATCTCCCTGTCAACCCGAGAGAACGAAAAATTCCGGGACAATATTATTCCAATTGGAATTACCAGTATGAGTGCCGGTTCTAAAACTAATCCTGGCGGATATGCTGTTGATCCGCAATCTTTGGAACAATTTGAAATCAGTGACGAACGTTCTGTTGCCGAGATTGCAAAAATTATTTCCAGCAAAGGATACGAGCCCGTTTGGAAGGATTGGGATAAAAATTTTAGTCAAAAGTCGAATGTCGTAAGTCTAAAAGTTTAGAAATCAACAAAAAAATTAGACAAGAGACAAGAGTCTAAAAATTTAGAAAGCAACATGGGGCCACACCTTATATTTATTACTAATAGCAACCAACCTTAAAAAAGTTCTCGACTGTGCTTGAACTGACATGTTTTTAACTTTTGACTTATAGACTTTATAACTGTCCAACTTTATGACTTTTCAACTTTAAAACTAAAAAAATGAGTATCATTCAGGATTTTTTACGCTATAACCGCCAGATGATGATGCCGGAAATAGGCGATTCCGGACAGGAAAAACTCAAAAAAGCGAAAGTTTTAGTGATCGGCGCAGGGGGACTGGGTTGTCCTGTTTTACACTATATAACAACCGCTGGAGTAGGGACTATTGGTATAGTTGATTTTGACAAAATTGAATTGCACAACTTGCACCGTCAAATTTTATATACGGAGAGGCACGTTGGTCAATTAAAAGCAATCACGGCAAAATCAGTTTTGGAAACTTTAAATCCATTGATAAGTATTATTGCTTTTGAAGAAAAATTAACGGTAGAAAACGCCAAAGAAATCATCATGGATTTTGATGTAGTTGTTGATGGTTGTGATAACTTTGAAACCCGTTATCTGGTAAATGATACTTGCGTAACATTAGGTAAATCATTGATTTACGGCAGCATCTTAAAATTCGAGGGGCAAATGGCCGTTTTTAACCATAATGGAAATAAAAATCTTCGGGACTTATTCCCGAAACCTCCAAATCCTAAAGATGTTCCTAATTGTAATTTGAACGGAGTATTGGGCACACTTCCGGGAATTATTGGCACCATGATGGCGCATGAAACGTTGAAACTTGTTATGGATTTACCGACATTGGAAAATGAATTGGTTCTTTTTAATACGCTGGATTGGAGTTTTAAGAAGCTGGAATTTTAAGAGTTATTTGCTTTTTAATATTTTGATAAAATCTGTTCTGTCGATTTCCCTGCAACCTAAACTTTCAAGATGCGGATTATAAACCTGACAATCCAAAAGTTTGTAATCTTCTTTTTTTAATTGGTTGACCAAAGCTATAAAAGCCGTTTTCGACGCATTAGATACTTTCGAGAACATACTTTCACCACAAAAAATACCTCCCAAATCAATTCCATATAAACCACCAACTAAAACCTCATCTTGCCAAACCTCAACCGATTTTGCTATTCCTACTTCATGCAGCTTACAATAGGCTTCAATCATGTCATTGGTAATCCAAGTCCCGTTTTGACCGTCACGTTCTATATTTTGACAATTTGAAATTACATCTCTGAAATTTTGATTGAAAGTAACACTGAAAATATTCCGGTTCAGGATATTTCGCATGCTTTTAGATACAATCAATTCATCGAGAAATAGCACCATTCTGGGATTTGGAGACCACCACATAATAGGTTCTCCCGCTTCAAACCAAGGAAAAATGCCGCTTTGATACGCAAGTCGCAAGCGTTCCGGGGACAAATCACCTCCAATGGCCAAAATTCCATCGCAATTGGCTTGGTCAACAGGAGGGAAAAATAAGGTTGGGGATAAATAATACATTTTTCAATTTCAAAAATCAATACCAATTTCAAAAAATAAAAAAGTCAGAAATTCAAGTAAAACTCAAACTTCTGACTTCTAAATTCTAACTTTTTCATCCCTTAGAAAGGCAAATCGTCTGCTTCTTCTTCGTTTAGGTTTGTTGCTGGTGCAAATGCTTCAGCAGCCGGCATCGGAGGCATTTGAGCAGCAGTGGCTTCTGTGGCTACTCTTTCTACTCTCCATCCTTGAATTGCATTAAAATATTTAGTCACTCCTTGTGGGTCAACCCATTCGCGTCCTCTTAAATTGATCGAAACTTTAACCGCTTCACCTACTTTAAAACTGTTCAATAAATCGCATTTATCTTGTACAAATTCTACTAAAATATGTTGTGGATATTGCTCCTCGGTGGTTACGACCAATTCTCTTTTTAAGAAACTTCCGCTTCCCACATTTTTTGCATCCCCAAGCATTTTAATTTTTCCTGTAACTTCCATCTTCGTTGTTTTTAATGTTATTTATATTATTTTTTTGCCAAAAGTACTTTCCAAGCCGATAAGACATCATTCTCATTCAGGTATTTTTTTGCCTCCAAGTGTACTTTTTGCTGGTCATCAGCACTTAAAACTCCTTTTACAGCAAAATTCTGTTTTACAAATATACTAACTTCTTCCATTGTGGGCAAGGCTTCTATATTCCCTAACATCCCTAAATCATTTCCGTTAAAAACCGAACTTTCTTTAACAAAATTTGGAATGGCATCCACTCCAATTCCTAAAGTAGACAAGGGTTTTGGCACTTCAAAAAGCCCTTGGTTTGATCTGGAATACCAATTGCTGCCTAACCTGGAAACCAAGTCAATTTTATATTGATCAATCGCACCATTTTCGTCTAAAACAGACTCGTCAATATGAATGCGAACAACTTCACACAGTACTAAATTCCCCGCACCTCCTTCTGTTCCCAGCGGAATAATCTGAGTGACTTTGCATTCAAATTGAACCGGTGATTCTTTTACTCGAAAGGGTTTCACCACCTCTGAAGCAATCGGAGTCAAGCCTGATTTTAAAAACTCATCCACACCATGAGCATACTCTGTACTGGCCAGCGAAATCTGTTGTACCATGTCATAATTCACCACATTAATGACTACTTCCCGAGTTGCTTCAGCATTGATCAACGTGTGTTTTATCGAATTATCACGAACGCGCCTTGCTGGTGAAAAAATAAGGATTGGAGGATTTGCGCTGAACACATTAAAAAAACTAAAAGGCGATACATTAGCATTACCTTCCGCATCCATAGTACTGGCAAAAGCAATAGGTCTAGGTCCAACTGAACTTTGCAAATAGCCTTGTAATTTTGCCGTTTCGATACTTTTAGGATCAATCGTAATCATATTTTTTACTTTATAGCTGTACTCTACAAAAGTAAACAAATCGGATCAGTTTATGAAAGAGTATATCCAATTAGAATAAAATTACATCTGAATTTACTCTAAAAAAAAATCTTTCTTTAAAACTAAAATACCACAGCGTTTATTTCGTTATATTTATAATTCAAATTTTCATTTATGCAGTTTTCTGAAAGAAGAAATACAACCCGTTGGATTATAATTTCTGCCTCTTTTTTAATCATTTCACTGATTCTTTGGAACACATACACTTTTTTTCAAATCTTCAAAAACGAAGAACGATTAAAAATGAATCTTTGGGCACAAGCCCAAAAAACACTCATTAATGCCAATGAAAATACAGATGTTGATCTTCCGCTGCAAATTTTCAGTGACAACACTTCAATTCCTATTATACTGACAGAGAATGACAGCATCATAAACACCGTAAATATTGACGACGCTATTGTAAAAAATAATTCAAAGGCAGTCGCATTCTTGCAGAACTTAAAAAACGAAAACGTACCCATAGTCATTGAGTATGTCCCTGGGAAATTTCAAAAATTATATTACGGCAACTCGGCTTTACTGAATAAATTGAAATATTATCCCGTTGCTTTAGTGCTGATCATAGTGCTTTTTGGCGGTTTAGTTTATAATTTTTATAGAAGCACCAAAATGGCAACACAAAACAAACTTTGGGCAGGAATGGCGAAGGAAACGGCGCATCAAATAGGCACACCACTTTCTTCATTAATTGGTTGGGTTGAACTCCTGAAATCTGAAAACATGGATGAAAGTACTACTTTCGAAATTGAAAAAGATATTGAGCGTTTGCAAACCATAACCGATCGTTTCTCGAAAATAGGATCGGAACCCAAATTAGAAAACAAAGATATTGTAGCCGAAACACAACAATCTTACGACTATTTGCAATCCCGATTCTCCAAACAAATTGAGTTTTCGTTCCAAGCGCCAAAAACTCCTATTATGGTATCTCTTAATCCTACGCTGCACAGTTGGGCCATCGAGAATTTAGTAAAAAACGCCATCGATGCAATGAAAGGAAAAGGAAAATTAGCTTTAGAAATTGAACAAGAAGGGGATTATGTAAAAATAAATGTTTCTGATACTGGCGGAGGAATTCAAAAACAACAATTTAAAACCATTTTCGAACCTGGATTTACCACTAAAAAACGCGGATGGGGATTGGGACTTTCACTAACCAAAAGAATCGTGGAAGAATACCACAAAGGAACCATCAAAGTACTGAACTCCGAAATTGGAAAAGGAACCACCATGCAAGTGAGTTTAAAAAAAAGCAACCTAGCGTAATGGAACTCCAAACCATGTAGTTTTAGAAAACATTGTTTTTCTGACTATTTTGGACTTACTCAAATAATTTTTAACAAACAATGCGTGCTCTTCGGCTTGCGCCAAAGAGGCTCCAATTGATTTTTTAATCGATGTGACATTAGAAACGTTTTGATTACCAACGGAACCCACGATATACATATCGTTTTGACACTTTACCAGTTTCATTCTCGGAATTTCAATCATACGGCTAATTTCAGTATCTGAAAAAGAAGGCTTAAACTTATTGTTTCGATAGTGTATAAAATCATTCAACAATACAACCGCTTTTTGTCAATTTCAGCTGCTGTCCAAGCATGAGCCAAGTCACTTACTTTTCCGTTTTGTTTGGTATATCTTTCAATGATATAGGATTGGATTCCTATCTTTTGCACAAGCGCATTAAAAACCGTTGCATAATGAATGCAAACCCCTTTTTTAGTTTTTAATGTCTTCGTGATTTTCTCAGCTCCCGTTTCATGGGAATTTACGGCATACCTATTCGCAACATCATAGCTGATGTTAGATGCGGTCCAATAGAAATCAGCTCTTATTTTATCGGTTTCTGTTTTAAAATTAGCATTGATATAATTGGCAATAGCTTCAGTAGATGTAGTTGAATTAGCTGGAATAGCTGCCGTTTTAGCATCAACCAATAGATATCCGGGATTGACCTGTCCAACACTCATAAAGGAGAAAAAGAAGGTAAGCAACAAAAATATATTTTTCATAGTCTCGAATGTAAGTAATAACCATGGTATAATGTCGTATTTTAAAATCAGGATAAAATTATTTAACAATCTGATTTAAAGCTATTTTACTTAAAGTTAATTCTTTTGACTTTACGACTTTTAAACTTTCGACTTACTTAAGTTCTCTAAAATAGAAAAGGGAATCGGTTTTCACCTATTCCCTTTTAAACTAAAATCATACCAATTTGTTTTATTTGTGCAAATTTACAAATTGGTTTTAATACTTTCTGCCAACGCTTCAAATTCATTTTTGGACAGCGATACTTTATTTTGAAAACGCATTTCATCCATTTCATTCAATGGAATCAAGTGAACGTGCGCATGAGGAACTTCAAGTCCTACAACTGCCATTCCGATTCGTTTACACGGAACCGTTTTTTCAAGCGCAACTGCGATTTTTTTAGAAAACTGCATCAGTCCAATATATAAATTATCTTCCATCTCAAAAATCTTATCAATTTCTTGTTTCGGAATACAAAGTGTGTGTCCTTTTGCATTTGGATTTACATCCAAAAAAGCCAAGAAATTTTCATCTTCAGCAATCTTGTAGCACGGAATTTCTCCGTTTATAATTTTGGTAAATATACTTGACATTGTGAAATTGGTTAATTGTTGAATCGATTAATCGGTTAACCGAATAAACCTTTAATTAGTCGCGAGATATTTCTAAAATTTCGAATTTCAACACACCGTTTGGAACCGTGATCTCAGCAAATTCTCCAACTGATTTTCCTAACAAACCTTTTCCAATAGGTGAGGTTACCGAGATTTTACCTGTTTTTAAATCGGCTTCACTTTCGGCAACTAATGTATAAGTCATTTCCATTCCGTTCGTTTGGTTTTTGATTTTTACATTGGATAATACCAATACTTTAGAAACATCCAGATGGGTTTCATCAATCAATCTGGCGTTAGAATGTATTTCTTCCATTTTGGCAATACGCATTTCCAGCATCCCTTGTGCTTCTTTTGCGGCATCGTATTCTGCATTCTCAGAAAGATCACCTTTATCTCGTGCTTCAGCTATATCAGCCGATGCTTTTGGGCGCATTACGCTTTTTAAATAATCTAATTCTTCTCTTAATTTTTTTAAGCCTTCTGCTGTGTAATACGATACTGTACTCATAAATTCTTCATTTATATAAATAGAAAAAATCCCATCAGGACGGGATTTCTTTCCACAAAGATATTATTATTTTTTTTTCGTCGATAAATATATGTTAATCATATATAATTCAAAGTTAAATAAATTAAATTTGTTTCACTAATACTTCGACACTATTTTAAAATGAAAAAAATTCTGCTGCTCTTCGTTGTTATTCCTTTATTTTTTTCGTGTAGTGATTCTGGTTTTGACAACACCAATCCATTTGTGCCTAATTATACTTTCGCCGTAGACCTGAACCTGAATTTGCCGGAATACTCTAATCTTAAATTCGTTAGTAATGCGGTTTATGTATCCGGAATAGGCGCTCGAGGTGTTATTGTTTTCAATACAGGCAGTGGTTACAATGCTTTTGATGCCGCTTGTCCCAATCAAGCGATGAGTTCTTGTTCTACCATGACCATAAATGGGATAAATGCCGTTTGCGGATGCGACGGTAAAGAATACAGTTTATTTACCGGACAAGGAACTTTACAATATCCTATGAAGCAGTATCGCGTTCAAGTCAATGGAAATGTGCTTCGGGTTTATAATTAATTACAAATGCGAATCAAGGGTTAAAATATTAAGTTTATAAAGGCAGCTGCTATCTTGCCAAACAGCTGCCCTAATAATCTTTTTGTGGATCTAACTTTGCATGCTCTTTGAATATTGGTTTTTTCAATCAACCAATTAAAAAGGGATTCAATAGGTTGTCTAATTCTTGATACTGCTGTTGAATACAAGTCGTTTGAAACTTTATCTCTATTTCTAATTTCTTGAGATTCTCCTTTTACTGCTTTAACGGGTGTGAACATTACAGCGTTTTTTTCTTTTTCAAAATCAGATAAAAATTCTTTGTTTTGATAAATTTTATCTCCAAAAGAACATCTATCTTCTTAACCCTTGATTCGCATTTCTAATAAAACAATATCAAAGTCGGTTCGAATAGTCACTTTTCCTTTTGAAACTTTGGCTTCTTTTCCGGAATAGGCATCTCTTACTCTAGATCCATCTTCAAAAATAGGGGCTACAATAATTTCTTTTTTGCCAGTAGAGAGATCCAGACCAACCACTACTTTGTCTGTGAAAGTTCCTTTAGTGTATGTTCTTGAAAATGTGTAGGGCGTGTCCGAAATCATGGTGTGAATTCCAGCTCCCACAGCAGGATGGTTCTTTCTGAACTTTCCTAATTTTCTCCAGTGTGTCAGTATTTTTTTAGTTTCAGGATTGGATTTTATATCTTTCCAGTTCATAAAGGAGCGTAAGGTAGCATCGCCGTTTGTGCCTTCAATTACTAAGGGACGTGCACTCTCATCACCATAATATACTTGAGAAAGTCCCGGACTCAACAATAATTTTGTACCGGCTTCGATGCTTTTGGTGCGTTTTGCATCAAATGGAGCGCCGTCATCATGTGAGGATAAATAGTTTAAAACACTGTATCCTTTTAAATCGTTGTTGAGCCTGTCAGAGTATTTTGAGAATATGAATTCATAGTCTTTTTGGGCGTCCCATTTGAACTCAAAATTGATCATATTGTTGAAACCATTTTTAAAATAGTTTATTTTTTTATCTCCAAAATCAAAATCTTGTCCACCGCTGATACCATAATTATAGACTTCGGCAATGGTGTAAAAGGAGTTGTTATCCAGTACTTTTGTAGGGTTTTTTTTCTTCCAAGTCTCAAATGAATAGTCACATTGCGTTTTGAAATCTGCCCAGACGGTTTCGTCTGTATGTTTTACGGTATCTCCTCTGTAGCCGTCTATCCCATAATCAGCAACGTAGTCTGTCAGCCATTTTATGATGTAATATTTTGGAGTTTTAGGATAGCCTGTCCGAGAAAAAAAAGCATCTAACTCATTCATTTCCTGTTCGTATCGACCTTCTTTTTTCCATTTTTCGACAAGAAAAGGAGGTAAGTCTACATTCTGGGTGCTTTCAGTTCTGATGTCTGGAAGATTGGCCACCAAAGTGCAGGTTGTTGTATTTTGATAATTTTTATAATCACAAACCGGATTGGTACGAACCCAGTAATTTGGCCAAACAGTATCTATTTCAGTCACAGGACCGGTGTGATTAATGACGCCGTCAAGAATGATTCTGATTCCTCGTGCATGCGCTTTTTTTACTAATTCAGCTAATTCTTTTTTAGTTCCAAAATTGGGATCTAATGCCGTCCAATCTTTGGCCCAATAGCCATGATAGCCATAACTCAATCCAGTGCCCTCATCTACAGCGTCATGAATTTGTTCCACTACAGGAGTAAACCAAATGGCATTTATCCCTAGTTTGTCAAAATAACCTTCTTCAATTTTTTTAGTAATTCCTTTGATATCTCCTCCTTCAAAACCACGAAGTTTTCCTGTAGTTTTAGTTCTGTTTAAAGTAATGTCATTGGAACGATCACCATTATTAAAGCGATCTGTCATAAGGAAATAGACATTAGCACCTTCCCAGACAAAAGGAGTTTTTTTTGTCTTTTTTATTGGAGTGTTGTTTTCCGTAACAGGTTTGGTACCGGAACAACTCACGCAAAAAGCGAGCACGGATAGAATTAATAGTAAAGATTTTTTTTTCATTTTTTTTAAATTGAATAATTATTTTTTTGCTGGAGCTTCTTTTTCAAGGAGCAGCAGTCAGTATCTGGTATTTTTTTCAGTAGTTCTCCGGATTCTTGTATTTTAGAGTGTGAATTACTTCAGTTCTAAAATCAAAACAGATTTAGGTTCGATTATAATTTCGTTCGTCACGTCAAAGGTGAGTTCAGAAATGACATCTTTTCCAGTTTTAAAGTCTTTGATATTTTCTTTGAAACGATGTGTGTTTACCGTCTTGGTTTCGTTGCTGTTGTTCATTAAAACCATTACCGTTTCATTTGCATTGTATCTAAAATAAGCATAGATATTATTTTCCGGAATATAATGGGTTGTTTTTCCAAAATGAACCACTGCTTTTGTTTTTCTCCATTGGAACAATTTGGCGGTAAAATCAAAATAGTGGTTTTGCTCCGGAGTTCGTCCTTCCTTCGTAAAAGCATTGTTTTTATCGCCTTCCCAACCGCCTGAAAAATCAAGACGAATAGCTGCATCACCTTTGTTTTTATCACCGGCCATGCCTATTTCGCTTCCGTAATACAATTGTGGAATCCCGCGAACGGTAGCCATCAAAGTCATTGCCATTTTGTATTTTCTGATATCGTTCCCGTAGGTTTGATTGATGCGATTGGTATCATGATTTTCTGCAAATAGTAACATATTATTGACATTAGGATACAGAAAATCATTGGTAAAATTGTCATAGAGTTTTACCATTCCTTTGTCCCAAGAGCCGTCATCTTCATTGAAAACTTTAGTGACGGCTTCATATAATGTAAAATCCATTACACTTGGCAGATATGAATTGTAATTTTGTATTGCTGCAATTTTACTGTCTTTTTGCCAATACGCCATTTGCGCTTGACTTTGCATCCAGACTTCGCCTACAATATTAAAATTGGGGTATTCATCGGTTATGGATTTGGTCCATTTTGCAATTCCTTTTGGATCAGAATAATTGTAGGTGTCGACTCTGAAGCCATCTAAATCAGCATATTCTATCCACCAAATGGCATTTTGAATCAAGTATTTTAAAGTCAACGGATTCTTCAAATTTAAATCGGGCATCGATGGGACAAACCAACCGTCCAGCGTGATTTTTTTATCAATTTCAGAGGCATTGGTGTCGTGAATAACTGTTCTTTTATGATTTGTTTGGGTGTAGGTGTCAAATTGATTGATCCATTCTTTTGTGGGTAAATCCTTGATCATCCAATGTTCAATTCCCCAGTGATTCGTCACGTAATCCATCACCAGTTTCAGGTCTTTTTTGTGCATTTCAGCAGCCAATCGAACATAATCTTCATTGGTTCCGTAACGGGGATCTATTTTATACACATCAGATTGTCCGTAGGTGTGATACGAAAAAGCAGCGTCATTATCCTCGCACAGTGGTGTACTCCAAATTGTTGTTGCACCTAGTTCTGCTATGTAATCCAGATTTTTTATAATCCCTTCAATATCGCCACCGTGTCTTCCTCCGGGTAATTCTCTATTGTATTTTTCTTGGGTTGAATTTTCACTATCGTTGTTTCTGTTTCCGTTGGCAAAGCGATCTGGCATCAACAAATACATCATATCCGAAGCGTCAAAGCTTTTGCGTTGTGCTGAGTTTTCTCTTCTTTTCTTAAGGCTGTATTTTTGTGTAAAGGTTTCTTTACTTTTGTTTTTAAAGGTAAAAATCAGATCTGATGCCACCACTTTTTTAGTGTCAATGGTAACAAATAGGTAGTTGGGATTTTCCGTTCTTTTTACGTCGGTTATTTTTATGCTATTAGAAACCGTTACTTGGTTTTGAGCAATGCCTTTGCCATAAAAAAGAATTTGCAGCTCTGGATTCTGCATTCCTGCATACCAAAAAGGCGGTTCCACTTTGTCGATTTGCGCATGTACAGTTATTGACATAAAAAAAAGGAATAAAGTTATTTTTTTTAGAAAGCTTCTGTTTA
This sequence comes from Flavobacterium sp. ZB4P23, assembly GCF_003970375.1. Taxonomy (NCBI): domain Bacteria; kingdom Pseudomonadati; phylum Bacteroidota; class Flavobacteriia; order Flavobacteriales; family Flavobacteriaceae; genus Flavobacterium; species Flavobacterium sp. ZB4P23. Next base: position 64,574 of record NZ_RYDK01000006.1, on the reverse strand, counting down.
AGAACGGAAATTGATCTGTTTTCTTCATTGTATGTATTTTTTAGTGCTATTTAATGTTGTATTGGCTTCAAATAAAACGGATTCATGTTTGAAAAGAACTATTTTCAGCATTTTAGAGGCCATTCTTTTTTTATTTAAGAGTAGTTTTCAATCGAACAATCCCAATAGATATTGGGATTGTCAGTAAGCCTAGCAAGGCTTGGGTTCAAATGATAGAATTAACTACAAGTTCTAGCAAATGTTAGTTTACGGAGACTAAATTTTCAGTAGTGACCACAAGAGTCTTGCCATTTACCACAATTTCCAATTCTTTATCTCCAAGAATTGTAAATGAAGTCTCTTTATGATTGATCGCTACTTTCAGAATTTGATTTCTAAAGTTGATTTTAAACGAATAGCCTTTCCATTGTTTTGGAATTTTTGGAGAAAAATGAAGCGTATCATCTTTAACTCTCATTCCGCCAAAACCTTCTACGATACTCATCCAGGTTCCGGCCATTGATGTTATATGACACCCTTCTTCGACCTCTTTATTGTAATCATCAAGATCCAGACGTGACGTTCTCAAATAGAACGAGTACGCCATGTCCATTTTGTCTAATAAAGCGGCTTGAATCGAGTGTACGCAGGGCGAAAGGGAGCTCTCATGAACCGTAAAGGATTCATAAAATTCAAAATTGTTTTTCAGTTCTTCTTTCGAAAAATGATCTTCAAAGAAATAAAAACACTGTAAAACATCGGCTTGTTTGATGTATGGCGAACGCAAAATTCTATCCCAAGACCATTTCTGATTGATGGGTCTTTGGCTTTTATCCAAATCAACTACACGAACCAATTCTTTGTCCAAGAAACCGTCTTGTTGCAAGTACACATTATGTTCTTCCGAAAAAGGGAAGTACATATTGTCCGAAATTTTTTTCCAAGACTGTAATTCGGAATCGGAGATTTTTACCTTTTCGGTAATTCTTTTGTGATCCGAAGGATATTCCAGCGATACTTTCTGAATTTGTTCGTAGGTATATTCCAGACACCATTTTGCAATATAATTGGTGTAAAAATTATTGTTTACGTTGTTCTCATATTCGTTTGGACCCGTAACGCCAAGAATTACATATTGGTTTAAATTAGTCGAAAAATTCGCTCTTTGATACCAGAAACGAGCAATTCCTATTAATACTTCCAGTCCTTTTTCAGGAATATAACTGTAATCGCCAGTGTATCTGTAAAAGTTATAAATGGCAAAAGCGATAGCTCCGTTTCTATGAATTTCTTCAAAAGTAATTTCCCATTCGTTATGACATTCCTCGCCGTTCATCGTCACCATTGGATACAAAGCTGCTCCGTTAGTAAATCCTAATTTAGTAGCGTTTTCAATGGCTTTATCCAATTGATTGTAACGGTACGTCAATAAATTCCGAGCCACTTCCTGATCTTTGGTCGCCATGTAAAACGGAATGCAGTACGCTTCCGTATCCCAATAGGTAGAACCTCCGTATTTCTCTCCGGTGAAACCTTTTGGACCAATATTCAATCGGGAATCTTTGCCTAAATAGGTTTGGTTTAATTGGAAAATATTGAAACGAATTCCTTGTTGTGCTTTGACATCGCCATCAATTGTAATGTCTGACATTTCCCAAATTTTTGCCCAAGCATCAATCTGGTCCTGCAACATTTGGTCATAGCCTACTGCTAAAGCGGATTGAATCACTTTTTCGGCAGCAGTAATGGTATTTTCATGGTTTAAAGAAACCGTATACCCGCCAATTTTTTGGATCGATGATTTTTGACCCTGTCCCACAATTACATCATAACTAAACTGAATTTTATCAGCAGTTGCATCAATATTAGAAGGAGAAATTCCCGTTTTTTCACCACTAGTAAAAATGCTATTTTGCATGAAAGTGGTTACTTTGAAATGTGTTTTGAAGGTTTGTGCCGTTACAAAAGCTTCATTTCCTGATTTTTTTACATCAAGCAGTTCCCAGAATTTTTCTTCCCAGTTCGCATCTTCATTGGTTACACCAGCATCAATGTAAGGTTTGTAAACGATTTTTGAATCTTTGTTCAAAGGGGTAATTTCATAATTGATAACCCCAACTTCATCCAACACGATTGAAAGAAAACGACGAATACTAACTGCGATTTCGGTTCCGTTTTTTAAAGTGGCTTCAAAAGAACGGTGGTACCAACCTTCTTTCATGTTCAGCTCCCGACGAAAGTTTTTGACTTCAGCACAGGTATTCAAATCTAATTTTTCTCCATTGATTTCAATATCAATTCCAATCCAGTTTGGTGCATTCAAAACTTTAGCAAAGTATTCCGGATACCCGTTTTTCCACCAGCCCACTTTGGTTTTATCCGGATAATAAATTCCTGCAACATAACTTCCCTGAAATGTTTCACCAGTATAATTTTCTTCAAAATTAGCCCGTTGTCCCATAGCACCGTTGCCAATGCTGAACAGACTTTCAGATGATTTTACACACTCGGCATCAAATCCTTCTTCTATGATAGACCAATTGTCTGGTTTTATATAATCTTGATTCATTTTTTATAATTTAAAAATTCAAAGATTAAAAATTCAAAAATTATTGTGATGCACAAATAATATTATCCTTTTTACTTTTTTGAATTTGTTTCGTTATTTGTTAATTAATTCTTCTATGAATTGGGTATCGATAGCTGTAAAATCGTTGAAGATGTATTTTGCTTCGTGCAAAGTAGTTGCTTCCCCAATTCCTATGCTGGTCATATTACCAATATTCGCCGCTTGAACTCCTGCGACTGAATCTTCAAAAACAATTGAATCTTCTGGTTTTATTTTTAATAATTTTGCGGCCATTAAGAATACTTCCGGATCGGGTTTCGCATTGGTCACATCATTTCCGTCTACAACAGCGTCAAAATAAGAGAGTAGTCCTGTTTTTTCCAGAATGGGTCTGGCGTTTTTACTGGCTGAACCCAATGCGATGGGTTGGTCGTTTTGTTTTAAAAATTTTAAAATTTCAAAAACTCCCGGAAGAATCTCACTTTCATTCATATCCACTAAATAAGATAAGTATTCCTCGTTTTTTTGGACTAACCATTGGTCTTTGTCTTCTTGTGAGGCGGTTACTTTTCCTAGGTCTAATATAATATCCAAAGAGCGCACCCGGCTGACTCCTTTTAGTAATTCGTTGTGTTCCAGTGTAAATTCGATATTTAATTCATTTGCAATTTTTTGCCACGCTAAATAATGGTATTTAGCCGTGTCTACAATCACTCCGTCTAGGTCGAATATAAATGCTTTTGTATTCATTGATTATTGTTTTATTAGGTCATCAACATCTTGTACTTTAACTACTAAAATAGCAGCAATCAAAAAGCTGACACCACTAGTGACTAATGCAAATATGGCATTGTCATGGTATACATATTTAACTAATGGTCCGCCAATTAAGGCATTGATAATTTGGGGAATAACGACAAAGAAGTTGAAAATACCCATGTAAACTCCCATTTTCATTGGGGAGATTGATCCGGCTAATATGGCATACGGCATAGATAGAATACTAGCCCAAGCGATACCCACTGCAACCATAGAAAGAATAAGCCAGTTTTCGTTAGGGACAAAATAGATCGAAATTAATCCAAGGCCACCAATAATAAGGGATAGGGAATGGGTTAATTTTCTTCCGATTTTTTTTGCGATATAAGGCAACGCAAAAGCATAGAAAGCAGAAACCAAATTGTAAATACCAAACAACACGCCAACCCAGTCTCCTGCGTTTTGATACGCCTCACTTTTGCTGTCCGAAATAGGTAAACCATAAATATGATGGGCTATGGCCGGAGTGGTAAAAACCCACATTCCAAACAAACCAAACCAAGAGAAAAATTGTACCCAGCTCAATTGCCGCATCGTGGTAGGCATTTTTCTGAAATCATCAAAAATGTCCAGTACGCTGGATTCTTTAGCATTGGCATCAGCCACTTTGGTTTTCTGATGCGCCATTTCGTCTTCAAATTGGGCTAGCTCTTCCGGAGAATATTCTTTGGTAGAAAAAATGGAAACCAGGATAGAACCTATAAGTATAACAGCTCCAATTACAAAAGATAAAATCAAATGCATGGGAACACCGCCATCCTTATCTCTATTGGAAACGCCAAACCAATTCGTCAAAACATAAGGCAGCCAAGAACCAATCACGGCACCGAAACCAATTAAGGCGGTTTGTACGCTAAATCCAAGTGTTCTTTGATCCGTTCTTAAATTGTCGCCTACTAAAGCCCTGAAAGGTTCCATAGCAATATTGAAAGAGGCATCCATAATCATCAACATTCCGGCACCTACCCATAAGGCAGGCAAAAGAGCAATGAAAATTTCGGCTTGCGGCATTAATATTAAACCAATGGAGGCCAACAAAGCACCCACTAAAAAGAAGGGTTTTCGTCTTCCAAATTTTCCCCACGTTTTATCACTGTAATGGCCTATGATGGGCTGTACAATAAGTCCCATCAACGGGGCAATGATCCAAAACCAGGATAGTTCGTGCACATCAGCACCAAAAATCTGAAGAATTCTGCTGGCATTAGCATTTTGCAGTGCAAAACCCATCTGTATTCCCAGAAATCCGAAACTCATGTTCCAAATTTGCCAGAAACTTAATCTACGCTTTTCCATTATCGTAATTTATAAATTAATACGATAAGCGATATGCTTATCAAAACTTGTCTTATTTTCGAAGTAAAAGTGAGGCTTTGATGGGGTAAATATAAAAATATATTTTAAACTTTTGTTTTTCAGATACAAATAAAAAGAAACATTTTTCACTACAAGGTTGTAGTACTGAATATAATACAGCTGTTTTAAAAATTAGTCACAGTTTTCAGTCGCAGTTTTATGAAGGCAACTGAAAACGTATAATATCTAATGTGTAGATTCTCTTTCTATCAGATGCGTTTCAATTACTTCAGTTTTGTAATTTTCATCTTCTTCATCTTCCTCAGATTCGAGTCTTTCAATCAGCATTTTTGCCGCTTTATTTCCCATTTTGATACCATTCTGACTTACAGTAGTAATAGTAGGTGTAGAATATTTAGAAATGATACCATCTGTAAAGGCAATAACGGCTAAGTCTTTAGGAACATTTAATCCTATTTTATTGGCAGTTTTAATTATCGTTACTGCAAAAAGTTCGTTTACTGCAAAGACGGCATCAATGGCTTTGTCTTCTAATAGTTTTCCAATAGTGATTTCGCAGGTATCAACATCTTCAATTTTGATAATAAGATTTTCATTGAAGGGGATGTCATTGTCCAGTAATGCTTTGATATAACCATCTGTGCGAAGTTTACCCACACTCACATAATCAACAGTGGTAACTAAGGCGATTTTTTTCCGTCCTTTATCAATCAAGCTCTGAACGGCTTCATAGGCTGCAGATTGATCGTCTATAATGACTTTGTCGCAAAGGATATCGTTCGTAACTCTGTCAAACATGACTACAGGCATTCCCTGATTGATGACTTCTGTAATGTGGTGAAAATCGCCTTTGAATTGGGTTTCTTTAGACAGTGACATAATGAATCCGTCAATACTGCCGTTAGCGAGCATTTCCATATTCAGGACTTCTTTATCAAAGGAATCGTCTGAGAGGCAAATGAGTACGCTATACCCGTTTTCATTGGCCACTTGTTCAATTCCATTGATGACAGTGGAGAAGAAATGATGCACAATTTCCGGGATGATAATTCCAATGGTTTTTGTTTTTCTGTTTTTTAGGCTCAGCGCAATGTTATTGGGTTTGTAATTGTAAAATTTGGCGAAAGCTTGTACTTTAAGTCTGGTTTCCTCGCCTATTTCTGGACTGTTCCGTAATGACTTAGAAACGGTAGAAATAGAAACGTCTAATTCTTTGGCAATTTGTTTAAGCGTTATTTTCCTTTTCATGTGGAGAGGGAGTAAAATTTTATTTCGTAATAAAGATAAAATTTAATTTTACAAATGGTAATTAAACGGGTTAAAATTTAAATAAAACAAAAAGTTTTCAACACTATTACGTTTTCGTAACCCAATTAAAAAGGGCTCTTGTCGGGCGTGCAAAAATTTACATAAATTTAACATTCGAAGTAATAGTTACGCTTAAAAATTCAAGGAAAATTCAATTAAATTAAAGAAAATGTATGAAAACAATTTATAAAAAGTTGTTGATTTTAGTACTGCTGCTCCCTTTTAGTGTTCTGGCTCAGAATATTGTTGGCGGAACCGTTCTTGATAAAGTGTCAGGAGAGCCAATTCCGGGAGTAAACATAAATGTACAGGGTACAAATAATGGTGTTTCTACTGATTTTGATGGTAAATATCAGTTGTCTAATGTAAAAAGAGGGGATAAAATTGTGTTCTCTTATATTGGTTACACCAATACGGTCGTGACTTATGTTGCTCAAAATTCATTAAACGTGTCTTTAGAAGAAGATGCCAATCAATTAAAAGAAGTGGTGATCCAAGTGGGTTACGGGACTGTTAAGAAAAAAGATGCTACAGGAGCGGTAACCGTGCTGACTTCCAAAGATTTTAATAAAGGACCTGTTACTTCTGCAGATCAAATGATAACAGGGAAAGTAGCTGGTTTGCAGGTTATTAATGGAGGAGGTTCTCCAGGTGAAGGTGCAACTATCAGAATTAGAAGTGGCTCTTCACTATCTGCTAATAACGATCCGTTGTATGTTATTGATGGTGTACCGGTTGCTGCTGGTGGCGTAGAAGGAAGTAGAAATCCTTTGAGTACTATTAATCAAAATAATATTGAATCGATTACGGTTTTGAAAGATGCTTCGGCAACTGCTATCTACGGATCTCGTGCTTCGAATGGGGTAATTATAATTACTACCAAAAAAGGTAAAGCAGGGGAAATGCAAATTAATTATAATGCAAACTTCCAGGTTTCTGAAATCACGAATAAAGTAGATGCTTTATCAAGTACACAATTCAGAGATTTTGTAACGGCTAACGGAAATGCTGCTCAAATCGCGTTGATGGGTGCTGCTGATACAGATTGGCAGGATGAAATATTCAGAACAGCTATTGGTACAGATCATAATATTGCCCTAAGCGGTGGTTCTGATAATATAGTGTACAGAGCCTCTGTGGGATATGCTAATTTGAATGGTATCTTAAAAAGAGATAACATGGAGCGTACTACAATGTCTGCTGGTATAACCGGAAACTTCTTTGACGATCATTTAAAGATAGAATTGAATAATAATACGTCTCTGATTAATAGTAATTATAGTAATCGTGGTGCTATTGGTTCAGCCATTCGTTTTGATCCAACACAAGCGGTAAGAAATCCTGACGGAACCTTTTTTCAATGGTATACGTCTCCAACTGAAATCAACCAATTGGCAGGCAGAAACCCATTGTCTCAAATCGAACAACAAAACAGTTTTGGAACAGCGTACAGAAGCATTGGAAATATTCAAACCGAATATAAAATGCATTTTTTACCAGAATTAAAAGCAGTAGCTAATTTTGGATACGATCAATTAACAGGACGTTCATTTGGTAATACAGAAGCTAATTTTTTGAATGGACTTTCCGGTTCCGGTTTCAAGAATACGTATGAAAAAACCCAATCACGTTTCAATAAATTGATGGATTTGTACTTGAATTACAACAAAAAAGTAGAATCGATCAATACCGTTTTTGATGTTACTGGAGGGTATTCCTACCAAGATTTCAGAGAGACTTTTTACTCTTCCAATTTTAATTTTCAGAGTAATAACACTACGGTAGATCCTAATTTCCCGTCCCGTATCAACTTGCAGTCTTTCTTTGCAAGAACAAATATTAATATCGCCGATAAGTATTTAGTGACTTTGTCCTATAGACGTGATGGTACTTCAAGATTTACAGAATCAAATCGTTGGGCTAATTTCCCTGCCGTTGCTTTGGCTTGGAAACTGAACGAAGAAAACTTTTTGAAAGACGTAAGTAGTATTTCTACCTTAAAAATCCGTGGGGGTTGGGGTATTACCGGACAACAGGATATTGGAATAAGTTATCCTTCTATTCCGTTGTATTTAGCCTCTAATACTGCTGCTCAATACCCGTTTGGAAGTCAGTTTTACACCACTTACAGACCACAGCCGTACAACAGTAATTTGAAATGGGAACAAACCACCACTGTGAATGCAGGGTTGGATTTTGGATTTTTGAACAATAGAATCAATGGTAGTGTTGATTTGTACAAAAGAACAACAGAAGATTTATTATTGTACACACAAAATCCATCTTTCTTCGGGTTTTCAAATTTTGACAATTATAACGTAGGAACAATTGAAAATAGGGGGATTGAGATTGCTGCAGAAGTAATCCCATTTCGTTCTGATGATTTTGAATGGAGAATTGGCGGAAACGTAACCTTTCAAGAGTCTAAAATCACTAAGCTGACTACTACACTTCCTAATACGCCAGGAATTAATGTTGGAGGCTATGAAGGTGCTACCGGAAATTTTATTCAAAATCACCAAGTGGGTTATGCACCAAGTTCTTTTTACGTGTATGAGCAAGCGTATGGTGTAAACGGAAAACCTTTAGATGGGGTGTATGTTGACAGAAATCAAGATGGAATAATATCAGAGTTGGATAAATACCGTTTTCATAAACCGGCAGCAGATGTTTTTTACGGGTTTAACACTAGTGTGACCTACAAAAATTTTGACATGGGAATGAACTGGAGAGGATCATGGGGTAATTACAATTACAACAATGTGGATTCCAGTAAAGGATCTTTCAATAATATTTTGATCAGAAACACAGATTTGTCAAACGGAGTTGAAAATGTTTTGGAAACAGGTTTCAGATCTAATGACACCAAACGTTTCGAATCCGATTATTACATTCAAGATGCCTCTTTTGTAAGATTAGACAACGTAAGTGTTGGCTATACTTTCAATCAAAAAGAGAATACGTCTTCATTAGTTAAATTGACATTATCAGCACAAAATGTTTTGATCATTACTAATTATGAAGGATTAGATCCAGAAATTTCTGGAGGTATAGATGGAAATTTATACCCACGACCAATTACTTTCACGTTAGGTTTAAACGTTAATTTTTAATACAAATAGTAAGAAAAATGAAAAAGATACAAATAAAATTATTGGGTATTTCTTTGTTACTGTGCGTGATGGTATTCTCATCGTGTACAGATGATTTGAGCCAAGCCCCGGCAAGTAGTGTTGCAGTTCCGGGAGAACAGTTTTTTAGCACCCCGGAATCGTACAAACAAAATCTGGCCAAGTTATACGCAGGATTTGCTACTTCAGGGCAAACTGCAGCTGGTTCTCCAGATATCTCCGGAATTGATGAAGGGGAAAGTCAATACATCAGAGGGATCTGGTTGATGCAGGAATTAACAACAGATGAAGCTGTTATTGCCTGGAATGACGGAACAATAAAAGACCTTCATTCACAAACATGGACTTCTTTAGACCGTTTTATCACGGCTACATTTGCTCGATTTTCTTTTCAAATTGTAAACTGTAATGAGTTTTTAAGACAAACTACGGATGCTAAATTAGCCTCCAGAGGTCTTGATGCCGCTTTGATAGCAAAGATTAAAACCTACAGAGCAGAAGCGCGTTTTATTAGAGCATTCACCTATTGGCACTTGATTGATATGTTTGGCGGAGGTTCTTTGGTTACTGAAGATTCCCCAACGAGTTTTTACTACCCGGAATATGCGTCAAGAGCAGAATTATACAAATTTGTGGATGCCGAATTAACAGCAATTATTCCAGAATTGAAAGCGCCAAAATCAAATGAGGCGTATCGTGTGGATCAAGCTGCTGCCTGGATGTTACAAGCTAAGTTATACATGAATGCTAAAGTATATATTGGTACTGATAATTATGCAGGAGCATTGCCTTTGATTACTAAAGTAATAGGATCAGGGTATACTTTACACAACAATTATAACCAATTGTTTTTTGCGGATAATGATAGAAACGGAGCTCAAAACGAATTCATTTTTGCAATTGCTTTTGATGGACTAAGAACGCAAACGTATGGTGGGACTACTTTCTTGACGCATGCACCAGTTGGTGGTACTATGAAGGCTTCTGAATTTGGAATCAATGGTGGTTGGGCTGGTATCAGAACAACATCAGCATTTGTAAATAAGTTTAGTGAAAATACTACAGACGCAAGAGGTCAATTTTATACCGATGGACAAACTAAAGAAATTGCTGATATTGGTACATTTACTGATGGATACGCAATTCAGAAATTTAGAAATGTGACCGTAAACGGAGTTCAGGGCTCAGATAAATCAGGAGACTTTTCTGACTCTGATTTTCCAATGTTCCGTTTAGCCGATGCGTATTTAATGTATGCTGAATGTGCGGTAGTTGGTAAAGTAGGAGATCTAGGAACTGCCAGAGGATATGTAAATGCTTTAAGAACCAGAGCGAATGCTTCAACGATAAGCGCTCTTACTGCGGATGCTGCAGGTGCTAACCTGATTCTAGACGAGCGAGCAAAAGAACTGCACTGGGAAGGACACCGAAGAACGGATTTAATTCGTTTTGGTAAATTTACAGGCGGTAGTTATGTGTGGCCTTGGAAAGGAAATGTAGCGGGTGGTGCGCCAACGCAAGCATTTAAAAATTTATTTCCTATTCCTGCTACAGCATTAGCATCAAACAATAAATTGAAACAAAACCCTGGGTATTAATAAAATTTAAATAATAAATAAAAAATGAAAAATATAACTAAATCAGTAATTGCCTTATTCGCAGTTCTTACCTTGTCTTGTAGCGTAGAGGATGTAGAAGACAGACCAGTAATTCAAGGAGTGGATACTCCTGAATTAGTGGCGCCTGAAAATGATAAATCATACGTTTTACTAGAAGAAAATGCGGAAGATGTTATAGAACGTTTTGTGTGGACCAAAGCAACTTATGCTGGTAATGTAGAGATTGGGTACAAACTTTTGATGGATGTTAAAGGAGGAAATTTTACAAAAGCAATTGAATTAGGAGGAACTTCTGGAGCAACTCAAATTGAAGTAACTGTAAAAACATTGAATCAAGCAGTAATTCAATTGGGTGGAACACCTGATCAACTGGGTTCTTATGATGTCAAAGTAGTTTCTAGTTTAGCAGGAATTGAAAAAATGATGTCTAAAACTCCACTGACTATTTTAGTTAATGCGTACACTGGATTAATTCCTTACGCATTTAAAGACTGGTATTTTGTAGGCGACGCAACTGCTTCAGGATGGAACAATAATAATAAAAACCAACCTTTATTCAGAAGCGGAACAAACCCAAGTTTGTATCAATTTACTGGATTTTTCAAAGCGGGTGCATTCAAATTAATTTCTACACTTGGACAATGGGCTCCAATGTATGGTAAAGGAGATAATGGTGCTATTGTGGCTAGACCTACAGAAGCTGATCCAGATCCAGCATCTTTTACTATTGCAACGGAAGGCTATTATACTTTTACAATGAATACTGAAACATTAAAATACACTTTAGTGACGTATAATGCAGCTGCTGCTAAAACTTTCACTACCGTAGGTATCATTGGAGATAGCACACCATTAAAATGGGATGCTTCAACAGCATTAACCCAATCTACGTTCAATTCTCATGTTTGGTCATTAAATTTGTTGCCATTAAATGATGGTAAAGCTAAATTTAGAGCAAATAATGCATGGGACGTAAGTTGGGGTGGAAACACTGCTTTTTCAGGATTCCCAAATAACGGAACAAGTGGAGGTGACCTACCGGTTGCAAAATCTAAATACAAAATCTATTTTAATGATTTAGATGGTAGTTATTTAATGATTCCTAATCAAGGATAATTTATTTCAAAATTTTTTAAGGGCTATCTATGGGTAGCCCTTTTTTTTAGTTTTTAATTTAATTAATACTTAGCCATGAAAAAAAATCTACTTTTATTAATTTTACTTATAACCTCTATAAGTTATTCCCAATTTACAACTACGCCATCACCTGCAATTGCAAGTAGTGCAGTTACTCTTAATTTTAACAAAACAGGAACGCCACTCGCCAGTTATACAGGTACAATATATGCGCATATTGGTTTAACTGTTAATGGCACAAGATGGCAAAACGTGAAAGGGAGTTGGGGTAATAATTCCACACAACCCGCATTAACATTGGTTTCAGGAACTACTTATAAATTGGATCTTACTCCGGATTTGTATGCTTATTTTGGGATTCCAAATACGAGCTCTATTACAGAAATTTGTGTAGTCTTAAGAAATGATGCCGGAAATATGCAGACTGCTGATACTTTTTTTAATGTTGGAGCTTTTCAGGCAACTTTAACTTCTCCAGCAGAAAACAGTTCGACAATTATTGCATCTGGTGGCAGTTTGAATATTTCAGCTTCTAATACAGGAGGAAATGCCAGTTATGTTTTGAAGGCAAACGGAACAAATTTAAATATAAATACAGCGGCTTCCAGTTATACTTTTAATCACACAAATATCACCGGAAATCAAATCTATGAGTTGGAAGTTACTCAAGGAACTACTGTTATTACTAAAAAATTCAGTGTGATTGTAAATACGGGAACGATAAGTGCCGCGATGGCTAATGGTTTGTTAGACGGAATTAATTACAATACTGGTGATGCGACAAAAGCAACTTTAGTGTTGGATGCACCTTTAAAAGATTTTGTTTATGTGGCAGGGAGTTTTAATAACTGGCAGCCAACATCAGCGCACTCTATGAAAAAAGACCCAACCAGCGGTAAATTTTGGTTAGAATTAACCGGATTGGTCTCGGGGACAAATTACATGTATCAATATTGGGTGGGGGACGCAACTCCCTTGGCCGGTTCGCCTGGTTTAGTAAAAACTGCGGATCCTTATTCCACTTTGGTTTTATCTCCTTTTGATGATCCAGGGATTTCATCTGTAAATTATCCAAATCTTCCGGTATATCCCGTTGGTCAGGAACGTGAAGTAACCGTTTTGCAAACCGGGAAAGCTGCTTACGCTTGGAGTAGCGCCACTACAAACTTTGTTAAACCAGCTAAAGAAAAATTAGTAGTTTATGAATTGTTAGTGCGTGATTTTGATGCCAATAAAAGCTATCAGGACTTGATTAATAAAATCGATTATTTCAAAAATTTGAAGATAAATGCGATTGAATTAATGCCAGTGATGGAATTTGAAGGCAATGAAAGTTGGGGTTACAATACCTCTTTTCACATGGCTTTGGATAAATTCTATGGCACTTCGGATAAATTGAAAGAGTTTATTGATTTATGCCATCAAAACGGGATTGCTGTTATTCTTGATGTGGCGCTAAATCACGCTTTTGGTAGAAACCCAATGCTTCGCATGTGGATGAATGATCCTGACGGCAATGGTTGGGGCTCGCCTTCCACTGAAAATCCTTATTTTAATACAACAGCGATGCACAGTTATAGTGTGGGGGAAGATTTTAATCATCAACTGCCCAGAACACAAAATTATGTACAACGGGTCATTAAACAATGGGTTGAAGAATATAAAATTGACGGTTTCCGTTGGGATTTAACCAAAGGTTTTACACAAAATTGTCCAGCGAACGTAGCTGGCGGGCAAGAAAATTGTACCGGCAGTTTACAACAAGATAGAATAGATGTATTGAAAAAATATGCTGATTATTCTTGGAATTTAGATCCAAATCACTACGTTATTTTTGAACATTTGGGTGGTAATGAGGAAGAGCAACAATGGGCCAATTATAGGTTGAATGAAACGCTAAGTAAAGGCGTGATGATGTGGGGAATCATGACTTTTGACTATAACAATCTTACAAAAGGGTATGCAGGTAATATTTCAAGAATGAGTTCATCAAGCCGAGGATTTACTGCACACCGATTGATGGGCTATGCAGAGAGTCATGATGAGGAGCGCTTAATGTACAATAATGTGCAAGCAGGAAACAATACTACTGCGGACCATAATGTACGAACCCTTACTGTAGCTTTATCCAGAATGTCTGCATTAGGAGCTGTTTCTTTATTGGTTCCAGGGCCAAAAATGATTTGGCAATTTGGAGAATTAGGATGGAATTCTTCTATTTTTACCTGCAATAATGGAACTGTGAACTCTCCTTCTGATGGTACATCCGGGGATTGTAAATTAGACACTAAGCCACAGCCACAATGGACGGGTAGTTGGCTTGGAGATACCAACAGAAGCATAATTTACGACGACTGGGCAAAAATGATTACGATGAAGACCGAAGAACCTGTGTTTTTAGGAACTGTAACAATCAATAATAGCAGTTCGTTATTACCGAATATCAAAATTACCAACAGTGCACTAGCATCAACACAACTGAAAGATGTATTGATTGTAGCTAATTTTGATGTGACGCCAAAAAATGCTCCTTCCGGGTTTCCATACACCGGAACATGGTACAATTTGATGGACAATACATCTATTAATGTAATCAGTACCTCAGTTGCAATTACTTTGAAACCGGGAGAATTTAAAATCTATGGGAATAAAACAGCATCATTAGCAATAGCGGATTACGAAAAATCACCAACGATTGTGTTGTATCCAAATCCGGCATCTGATTATTTTACATTGAATGAAACAACGGCTAAGGTGCAGGTGTTTTCTATCACGGGACAATTGCTAAAAAGTTTTGATACCAATAAAACGGCAGGATCTCAATTTTCGGTTAGTGATTTGAATCAAGGACTTTACATCGTAAAAACATTTGATGAAAATAATGAAATGAAAGTATTGAAACTGTTGAAAAATTAAGAATACCTTGAAGATTGAAAAGGCTGTCCATAAAAAGGCAGCCTTTTTTGTATAAAAAAACTGCTCCATAAATGAAGCAGTTTTTAACTACAATTACAACTAAATATTAAATTTTACCGTCTTTGATTTCCTCCACAATTTCAGGATTTAACAAGGTTGAGGTATCGCCAAAATTAGAATAATCCCCTTCGGCAATCTTACGCAAAATTCTGCGCATGATTTTTCCGGAACGGGTTTTTGGCAAACCGGAAACAAACTGGATTTTGTCTAATTTGGCAATGGGTCCTATGTGATCGGATATGTGTTGGTTGATTTCTTTACTCAGGTTTTCTCTGTCGCGATATTCTCCGGTTTCTTTTAGAATTACAAAACCATACAACGCATTTCCTTTGATATCATGCGGGAAACCTACAATGGCTGATTCCGCAACAGCAGGATGTTCATTGATGGCATCTTCAATAGGGGCAGTCCCCAGATTGTGTCCGGAAACAATTACTACATCATCTACACGTCCAGTGATTCTGTAATACCCAACCTCGTCACGCAAAGCGCCGTCGCCAGTGAAATATTTACCTGGAAAGGTAGAAAAATAGGTTTCTTTATACCGTTGATGATCGCCCCAAATTGTTCTTGCAATTCCTGGCCAAGGAAATTTAATACACAAACTTCCGGTAACCTGATTCCCTTCTATTTCATTTCGTTTTTCATCCATCAAAACGGGTTGGATTCCCGGTAAAGGTAATGAAGCATAAGTAGGTTTTGTCGGGGTTACAAAGGCAATTGGTGAGATCATAATTCCTCCGGTTTCCGTTTGCCACCACGTATCTACCACAGGACATTTTTTATCGCCTACGTGGTTGTTGTACCAGTGCCATGCTTCCTCATTGATGGGTTCTCCTACAGATCCAATTACTTTCAAAGAGGTCAACTGGTAGCGTTGCACGTATTCGATGCTTTCTTTTGCCAAAGCTCTAATCGCTGTTGGCGCCGTGTAAAACTGGGTAACTTTGTGTTTTTCGATGGTTTGCCAAAAGCGACTGAAATCAGGATAAGACGGAACGCCTTCGAAAATTACGGTCGTAGCTCCGTTCAATAACGGGCCGTAAAGAATATAGGAATGTCCGGTAATCCAACCAATATCAGCGGTACACCAGAAAATATCATTGTCTTCATAATTAAAAACGTTCTTGAACGTATATGCGGAATACACCATATAACCGGCTGTAGTGTGAACCATTCCTTTTGGTTTACCTGTTGAACCGGAAGTATAAAGGATGAACAAAGGATCTTCGGCATCCATGATTTCAGCCACATTGTTATTCGAAGCTTGGTCTAAAAGTGGTTGCAGCCATTGGTCACGACCTTCTTTCATGTGGATAGTGGAGTTGATTCTTTTAGCTACTAAAACGTTCTCTACACAAGGGCAATTCAATAAGGCTTCGTCAACGATACTTTTTAAATCGATGGTTTTATTCCCGCGATACCCACCATCTGAAGTGATGACCATTTTACATTCGCTGTCATTGATTCTTGCGGCAACTGCCGAGGCGGAAAATCCTGCAAAAACAACCGAATGGATTGCTCCAATTCTGGCGCAGGCCAGAGTGGTAATCGCTAATTCAGGAATCATTGGTAAATAAATACAAACCCGATCTCCTTTTTGTATGCCTTGCTCCTTTAAGACATTCGCCATTTTGCAAACACGCTCGTATAACTCATTATATGAAATATGCAATGCCTCTTCATTTGGGTCATTCGGTTCAAAAATGATAGCTGTTTTATCTCCTTTTTTAGCAAGATGCCTGTCGATACAGTTTTTTACAATGTTTACTTTGGCATTGGTAAACCATTTTATTTCGGCGTCAGCCATATTGAAATCAACTACTTTATCCCATTGCTGGTACCAAGTAAAATTCTCTGAGGCCACTTTGTCCCAGAATTTTCCCGGTTCACGAATTGATTTTTTGTAATGTTTAAAGTACTCTTCTAGATTATTAATTTTATAGTAACTCATGATTATTGATAAATTTTATATGTTGTTAATTCCTATTTTATACTTTTTTAATGCGGTGATAATTTCTTCCACAATCGATTCGTCATCAATGGTCGACGGAATTTGGAATTCGGCACCATCTGCAATGCTGCGCAGTAGTTTTCGAAGGGTTTTTCCCGAGCGCGTTTTTGGTAAGCGCGTTACAATAACTACATTTCGTAAAGAAGTGACCGCTCCAATTTGCTGGCGAATCAATTTAATAATTTCTTGCTCCAATTGATAATGCTCTATTGCAATATCTAATTTCGTTACGACCAATGCCAACGGAATTTGTCCTTTCAAATCATCTTGAATTCCAATGACCGCACACTCTGCAACGAATCGGTGGGAAGCAACAACTTCTTCCATTTCAGCTGTAGATAAGCGGTGTCCTGCTACATTGATAACATCATCCGTTCTTCCGGTGATGAAAATATAACCGTCCTCATCTTTATAACCACCATCACCAGATAGATAATAGCCATCAAATTTGCTGAAATAACTGGCTTTAAAACGGGCTTCGTTTTCCCAGATACCCAACATATTTCCCGGAGGCAAAGGTAATTTTATGACAACCAAGCCTTCTTCATTGGCGCTTAATTCGTCACCGTTTTCATTGAAAATCCGAATATCATATCCGCAAACTGCTTTTGTGGCAGAACCGAATTTCACTGGCATTTTTTCAATGCCGAGAGAATTGGCAATCATTGGCCAGCCTGATTCTGTTTGCCACCAATGGTCAATTACAGGAATAGGAATGTGTTGTTGATACCATTCTAAAGTGGCATTATCACAACGTTCGCCCGCCAAAAATTGATTTTTGAGACAACTTAAATCATATTGTTTGATGAATGTTCCATCAGGATCTTCTTTTTTGATAGCTCTAATGGCGGTAGGAGCCGTAAACATAGTGCCCACTTTATGCTCTGAAATTATTCTCCAAAACGTACTCGCATCGGGAGTTTTAATCGGTTTGCCTTCAAAAATTATGGTAGTATTTCGATTTAATAACGGAGCGTAAAGGATGTAGCTATGACCTACTGCCCAACCCATATCTGATGCGGCCCAAAAAGTCTCGCCTTCTTTGACATTATAGATGTATTTCATAGAAAATTTCAATGCCACAGCATATCCACCAGTATCTCTTACAATTCCTTTTGGCTTTCCCGTCGTTCCCGAAGTATACAAAATATAAAGCGGATGATTTGAATTTACAGGAACACAAGGAGTTTCTTCTGAACCATAAACCAAGGCATCATAATCTACGTCATATTTCTTAAACGGAATTCGGGCGCCTAATTTTCTGTTGAAAACGATTACTTTTTTTGGTCGGTGTGAAGCGAGTTCAATAGCTTGATCGACCAAAGGTTTGTACGCAATCAAACGATCCACTTCAATTCCCGAAGAAGCGGTAATAATGGCCCGGGGTTTGCAATCATCGATTCTGATGGCCAATTCATGTGGTGCAAAACCTCCAAAAACAACGGAATGGATTACGCCAATTCTTGCGCAAGCCAACATGGCAAAAGCTGTTTGTGGAATCATGGGCATGTAAATTATTGCGGTGTCGCCTTTTTTTAATCCCAGTGATTGCATGCCTCCTGCGAGTTTTGCAACTTCGGTTTTTACTTCCGAAAAAGTGTATTTTTTTACGGTTTGTGTTACCGGAGAGTCATAAATAAAAGCGACCTGGTCCCCACAGCCATCCTGAATGTGTTTGTCTAACGCCAGGTAACAAATGTTCAATTCGCCATCTTTGTACCAAAGCGGATAGCCATTTTCGTCTTTTGACAAAATTGTCTCCGGTTTGTTGTACCACTCAATTGCATCAGCTTGTTCAGCCCAGAATTTTTCTGGCTGCTCAATGCTTTCCTCATAAATTTCCTTGTATGTCATTGTGTTGAATTTGTTTCTTATTGAATTAATTCATGAACTTGGTCGACTAACTTTTTGATTGAAAAAGGCTTGACTACATATAAATTAGCGCCTAATGAAAGGCCTTTTTCAATGTCCTTTTCCTTGTTTTTTGCCGAAAGGAAAATGACTTTGCAATGCTGCAACCGTTCGTCTTTTTTTATTTGCTCTAATGTGGCATACCCGTCCACCATAGGCATCATGACATCAAGAATAATGACATCCGGAAGTTTATTTTTTAAAATATCCAATGCTTCCTGACCGTCGCGCGCAATGAAAACTTCAAAATTGTTCTTTTTGAAAGTGTACTCTAATGACATTACAATATTTGGTTCGTCATCTACAATTAAAATTTTTTTCATTTTTAATTATTTTCTGTTGTATTATAATTGGGTAATGTAAATACGAATGTGGCGCCTTCAGCGGTATCGTCTTCGGCCCAAATTCTACCTTTGTGATGTTCTATTATTTGTTTGCAAATGGCTAAACCCAAGCCGCTTCCTATTGGTTTTTTTACGTTTTGGTTTCGAGATTGGTAAAATTTATCAAAAATAGCTTGAAAATCTTCTTTCTTAATTGCCTTGCCGTTGTTGTGTATTTTGACTTCAATATTGTCTTTGTTTTCATGAATGGAAATCACTATTTTCCCGTTTGTCTCAGCGCAGAATTTTATCGCATTGGATACTAAATTGTGAATCACCTGAATGATTCGTTCCTCGTCATAAAAGGCTTTGATCTCTCTTGATTCCTCCTGAAATTCAACATTTATGTTTTTGTTTTTTAGGAGTTGCTGGAGGGAATTCAATGTTTTTTTGATTGTTTTTGAAATGTTGTTTTTAGAGAGGTAAATTTTTTGTTTTCCGGTTTCAAATTTTTCTAAATCCAGAATTTTATCAATTAAACGATTCAAACGATCGGACTCAGAAATGATATTTTGCAAAAACTGTTTTCTCAACTCCTCCGGAATGTCGTCATCATCATGAAGGATTTCGCTTGCCGCACGAATTGCGGTTATTGGCGTTCTCAATTCGTGGGTAACAGTGTCAAGAAATTCATCTTTTTGAATGTCTTTGTTTATTAATTCCAAATTGGCATTTTTGAGTTGTTCGGATATTTTTTTTAATTCATTTGAGGTGTCTGTCAGCTTTTTGTTGATGATGATGTTTTCTTTGGATTCTTCTAAAATTCGCAACACTTCTGGCAGACTGATTTTATCTTCTTTGACCACGCTTGATATTAATATTTTGGCGGAAGCCGTACCAATGTGTCCCGTCAATAAATTCTCAGCAAATTTTATAAATCGGGCATCGGCGGTGGTGATGTCTTTGTCTATGTTGTATTTCAAATTGAAAATGGTCAGTGCACGTTTTGTTCTTTCTTCCCCTAGAAATCGCTGCAATACTTTTTGAATGTCGGAGATATAGGCCGTTCCTTTCCAAATAAAAGCATTTTCATGATTGGTAATGTATTTGTCGATGTCTACAAACATTTCGGCATAATTGCGTTCCCTGTAATTCCCTTTAAAACTAACGGAAATGGCCAGATAACTCATCAAATTGATTAATAAACTCCAAAAAACGGCATGTGGTATAGGTTCTAAATAATCCAATCCGAAAAGCTGAAATGGTTTTAGAAGTTCAATTCCCCAAGGGCCTTCTTGAATGAATAAGCTTGTTGATTCGGTTATCCCAATGGCGTAAGGAACTAGAAGGGTATAAAAACAGGTTATAAATCCAAGTAAAATCCCTGTTATAGCACCATTTTTTGATCCTCTTTTCCAGAATATGGCACCAAAAAAAGAAGGAGCCAATTGCGCGATTACTACAAAGGCAACAAGTCCTATGGAAACCAAAGAGTAGTCCAGAATAAAAATTCGATAGATAGCATACGCCAGGATAATGAGGGAAAAAATGCCTATTTTCCGACTGATCAAGATGCGTTTGTTGTTTTTTTTCTGGGAATCATTCTCGAGTGAACCTATAAAGCCATAAGGGATTAATAGGTTGTTACTAAGCATAGTGGCGAGCGCAATTGAGGAAACGATTATCATTGAGATCGCTGCCGAAAATCCGCCCAGAAAGACTAAAACCATTACGGTGTTGTTGTTGAAATATTGTGGGATTAACAATGAATAGGTATCGGAATTGAGTCCTTGCCCCTCAAATAAGATGTTTCCTCCCCAAGCAATTGGGAATACAAAAAGATTAAAAAGTAACAAATACAGTGGGAAAAGCCAAATGGCTGTTCGAATGTGGCTTTCTTTATTGTTTTCTACGATGGCAGTATGAAACTGTCTTGGCAATAGAAAAATGGCAAACATAGACAACACACAAAGGAAAAACCAGTTGATTCCGTTTGTAATCCCGCCAATGGTGTTTTTTTTGTCAAAATTTTCAAGGACACTCGCTTTTTGATAAATATCATCAAACCCATCAAAAACAAAGAAGGTTACGTAAATGCCAATCATTAAAAAGAAAACTAATTTTAGGATTGATTCCATGGCTACGGCAGTTACAATACCACGTCTTTTTTCGGAAGCATCCACGTAGCGTGTTCCATAATAAGAGGCAAATAATGCCAAAGCAAGACACACATATGTAGTTGTATCCGTAAAGATGTTGTCGCTTGATTGTGTTTTGCTGACAATATGAAAGGTATCTGAAATTGATTTTAGTTGTAGTGAAATATAAGGAAGTATCCCAATAACACAAACCATGGTGACTAATGCTCCAAGAAATCTACTGTTTCCGTATCGTAAAGAAATAAAATCTGCTATACTGGAGATTTTATTTACTCTCGAAATTCGGATAATTCTCTTTAGGATGATCATCCACGTTGGTATAATAATAATAGGGCCTAAATAAATAGGTAAATAGGCTAGTCCTGTTTCTGCTGCGACTCCTATACTGCCATAATAGGTCCAAGCAGTACAATATACTGCCAATGAAAAAGAATAGACATACGGATTGTTAGTCCATTTAGAATGTCTTCTTTTTTCAGACCAATGCGCTATGTAAAATAAAATGGAGACATAAAGCGCTAAAATCAGTAAAACCCCTACGCTATTCATAATATCTTTTTATGATTAAGTAGGTTATAGCGATTGAAAATAGCCATGCCGAAAAAATGTAGAGGTAAATTAGGGGTAAACCAAAAATAGGTTTAGAACTGTCAAATAATAGCAAAAGCGGAATATTCAATGCTAATAAGATTAACACTGAGAGTATAACCAGCTTTTGTTCATGTCTTTTTTTCATTGTAAAAAAATAAACAATCTCTGCAAAAAAATGCAGAGATTGTTTTTAAGGAATGCATTTAATTAATCGTTTTTTTCATCGTAATCTCCCATTAAGGAGAAGTACCCAAAGGCTCCCAATCCTAAAACAATTAGTGGGGTGAGTATGAATAGGATGATAATCCCGAATACTAAATCCTCTTGTTTACCGGACATAAATTTGGGCAATCCGAAAGTGAAGATGCAAAAATAGGCTGCAGCAGCTGCTAATGCAATCCAAACTAATCCTAAAATTCTTTTTATTTGATTCATAGCTGTGTTTTTTAAATGTGAGCGTTTTTGTCTTTATTTTTAATGTAAACCATTCCAATTACAAAGCTGATAGCAGCAATAACAATTGGATACCAAAGTCCTTCGAGGTAAAATTCCGGATTCCCGCCTTCTTTTGCATTTATAACAAAATAGGTTGAAATGGCAGGAAGCAGTCCTCCAAAAATTCCATTTCCTACGTGGTATGGTAACGACATAGACGTATATCTAATTTTTACAGGGAACATCTCTACAAGGAAAGCCGCAATTGGACCATATACCATTGTAACAAATATGACCTGAACGAAGACTAGAAATATTAACGACCATTCGTCAGCAGTGGAGATCTTAATAGTTGTTTTGGTGTCTACTTTTGCTTTGCCATCTACAATTACTGCCGTTCCGTTTTCTAAATGTACGGTTTTTATTTCTTGAAAAGTAGTTCCATCCGCATACTCTTTATTGGTGGTGTAAATAGAGTCCATGGTTTGCTTCTTGTTCTCTTTCAGCTCCGCGATTAGCGTTGTTTTTTCTACCATTTCCGTTTTATTGGCTATCGAGGTAGTTTCGTACATACTTTTATAAATAGGTCGGTATAATATGATGGCTAGCAACATCCCGCCCATCATGATGTATTTTCGGCCTACTTTATCACTTAACCAACCAAAAAGGATGAAAAACGGAGTACCAAGCATTAATGCAATTCCCAGTAAAGTGTCAACTTGTGACGAATCAATAGCCATTACTGTTTTCATGAAATTCATGGCATAGAATTGACCGGTGTACCAAACGACCCCTTGACCCATAGTAGCTCCAAATAAAGCTAATAAGACAAATTTCAAATTGTAACGATTTCCAAAACTCTCTTTCAATGGATTGGTACTGGTTTTTCCTTCCGCTTTTGCTTTAGCAAAAACAGGAGATTCATCCATATTTTTTCTAATTAAATAGGAAACGCCAACCATGATGATAGATACCCAGAACGGAACTCTCCATCCCCATTCGTCAAATTGCTCTGGCGTAAGGATATTTCTAGTGGCTAAAATCACCATCAAAGAGATGAATAAACCCACCGTTGCAGTAGTTTGAATCCACGAAGTCCAGTAGCCTCTTTGTCCTACAGGGGCATGCTCTGCTACGTATGTTGCGGCTCCGCCATATTCACCACCCAAAGCAAGACCTTGAAGCAAACGTAGAATTAATACTAATAAAGGAGCCATAAAACCAATGGTTTCATAACTCGGAATACAACCAATCAGGAACGTGGCTCCACCCATCAAAAGTAAGGTGACCATGAAGGTGTATTTTCGGCCAATTAAATCGCCTAATCTTCCAAAGAAAAGGGCTCCAAATGGTCTAACTACAAACCCTGCTGCAAATGTTGCCAAAGTAGATAAGAAAGCAGCTGTTGGATTATCCGAAGGGAAAAATTTAGTTGAAATTACAACTGCTAAACTTCCAAAGATGTAAAAGTCATACCATTCGATCATGGTACCCATTGAGGATGCGGAAATAACTTTCCAAATTCCTTTTGTTGATTTTTCTTTCATGTATTGTTATTTTTAAAATTGATTATAGATAAATTTGAAGTTGTACTATGAAGTCTCCTAATGATCCTGAGCGGTTTGTAAGAGAGGTGTATACGGGTCTAGTTGAATATTGTGCCGTTATTTTGGCATGGTGTCCATCTAGGAAAAAGTTAGATCCTACATCAAACTGTGTGCTTGATTGTTCCAAAGCATCAAAGTTTTTATAGGTAACAGCACCAAAAGGCTGGATACGAATTTTAGGTTTCGCTTCTTTACATGGCAATAAAACACCAGCTTGTGTGTACCAAATATTTCCAGATCCCATCGTTGGCTGTGCATTTCCAGCTCCTGCTATAGCTCTACTCCCTGTGAAATTTGGATCTACTGAGCCAATATTCATAATCCCAACATTACGCAAATAATTAGGACCAAAATCATAATCATATAGTACACTGTAAGCTGTAACGGCCATTTTGTTTTCTTTTTTTCCAATAGGCATATCAAGAAAAACATCGGCAGAGAAAAGTTTGATGTCATGTTTGTTGATAGTGCTGTTTACAGAAGTTTTTGTGGCATCAGGCGCAGTGTAAAAACCAGCGCCAATGTTGAATACTTTTTTAGTTCCTAAATAGCTACCTACTTTAAAAGGCAATACATTAGCTTCTTGATCTAAAAATTGATACTCAAAATAACCCGCTTTAGACCATTTTGTATTTCCACTGTTATCTACAGCTACGGCATTCGATGCATTCGAGGTGTTTGTAGGTGTTAAATTTGTAGCATACGGTTTATTATAACTCATTCTATATTCTAACTTACCGTATTTTCCTTTAGCGAATAAACCTACTTGTCTGGCAAACTGATCGGAGTTCTCTATTAAAGGCCAGTTAAAAACAGGGGCATCTATGGTTAAGAAGTTTAGCGTTGAAGCCATCGTAAGTCTAGACAATCCCATGTAGTAGTGCAATCCAGCACCGAGGGTGAAACTAAATTTCTTATCTTTTTCTGGCAATACAACTGCATATTCATTCCATGCGTCATGAAAGAATAAACCCGGTTTTTTTCCAGCACCGTAGCCACCAGTACCTGAGGATCCTGCTGCACCACCGTTAATAAAAGTTTGGTTGTTGATTCCAAAATGGGTTAAGATCATGTATCTTTTGGATACTTGTGCATAAGCTAGAAAACGCAAACGTCGATTACCAATGTCGGTTGCAGTTGAAGTTGCTTCGCCACCAATCATTGTTCCTGGATTCATCTGAGAGGAACGCATCCAGATCTGGTTCCATGCAATTACACGCATGAATTTGGAACCGTCTTCGTTCAGGTTAAATTTCAATCCAGCGCCATAGTCAGTAGAGCCTTGTGAAAAACTTTTTAGCGACAATAATAATAGTACCGCTATAAAAAATATTTTTTTCATAAATAAAATTTTGGTTATTAAATGGTTGGTTAATAAAGTGCCAAATTGAGTTATTTAATTCTAGAAAAAAATTTTGATATATTTTTATGTAAAGATATATAGTTAGTCCTTGAATCGTTCCCATTTTATGAGCATAAATTTGTCTCCTAGTTCTGTAATGATCATGCCTGCCCCGGATAACAATTGTTTGTTTTTGAGGTATTCTACCAGTTCTAAGTGACTAAAAATCTTATAAGTAGGGTGGTAGTTTGCGTGCGAAGGTTTTTTGATGTTAAAGGACTTTACCCAATTGCTGATCGTAACATGTGAAACGCCAAGAATACGCTCTATTTCTCGAAAACTGAGTCCTTCCAGATACAGCTGTAAAGCCTTGGTAACATAGTAATCATCAATCTTTTTTCCTATTTTGTTAACCGTGAAAAAATACTTGCATTTTTTGCATAAATACCTTTGTTTACTGTTAATTATGCCGCTTTTTATAATCTGATTGTTTTGGCATTTAGGACAGCTTAAAATCTCCATATATATAAATTTTGCATAAATATAGTAATTTAGCAACAATTTAAAAATGAATTGTGTAAAAAAAATGGATTTATTTTGCACACTATCTGTTTTTATTGGGGAATGCTTTAATTATAAGTAGATAAATGCAGTTTTATATAAAATGGTTTTTAGAAAATAGAAATTAAATAGGTGTTGAAAATTAAATAGGGTTTGCCTCTTTGTAGTGACTTTTTTTAGACAAAAATATCTTCGGTAGTAAATAAAAAGCGCTATTCAATCTGAAGAATAGCGCTTTTTATTGGTATTGAAATTGGTTCTAAAGGAGGAGTCTTCACCAACACCAGAAGGAATTCGGATGTTTTCTACAATTTCCTGAACTTCCTGCGGTGGTTCCGGTGTAAAACTATTGATAATAAAAGCAACAATGAAATTGGCTAGCATAGCGATTGTACCAAAACCTTCTGGAGAAATGCCAAAGCGCCCGCAGCTACCAAAGCAATAACCCAATCCGGTAAATTGGCAATTTCCGGATTTGCCAATACCATAATGTCATTGTCATTTTTTAGTTCACTTCCCTTTAATCCTTTTGCTTCAGCAGTGGCTATAAAAGCCGAATCCTTTTGCTTCAGCAGTGGCTATAAAAGCCGGATCCTTGCTGTGCAAACCAAAATCCCAGTGGAAATCCGCCCAGTTTTATGGTGTTTAATTATTCTGCAAATAGTATTCCTGCTCCAAAAGAAGCGATAAGCTAGATCGCTAGTAAAATAAAGAGGTATCGTATATTTTCCTTACAATAGGCGCTTGCGTTTTCTGGTGTTGTCATACTGTTTTTTTTAATAGATTAATTTATAAATAGATCATGGCTTGCAATGTAATGGTATTGATGGTGTTGAACGTAGCATATTTCAGAGATTGAAATTCTAACGTTAATTTTGAATTATGGCCGCTGAAATAAGCATTGGCGCCAATTCCAAATTGATTTGCAGAATCATCTAAAACATCAATTTGACGATTGTCATAAGATACATACGGCTGGATACGGGTTTTAGATTCTCCCGGAATAACATACCCTACATGACCGTGAACTAGAGAGCCGGTTTCGTATGTAGTTCCTAATCTAAAATTTTCGCCATAATCTGTTTTTTGAAACATACCATAAGCGGTTATGGCACCTCCTTTAGTGCCAACTGGGACATCGTAAAAAGCATCCAGAGCAAAAATGTTTACATTTTCACCACTTATATTTCCCGAAGCATCCGCTACGACTGCACCATTAGGATGGGAAAAAAAACCGGCTCCAATATTAAATATTTTTTGTGTTCCTAAATAGGATCCTACTTTATAGGGCAAAACATTACTTTCGGTATCAAAAAGGCTGTATTCAAAATAACCAGCAAAGGTTTTTCCGGCAGCTTTTGAACCCAATAACCTTCTGCCGGTATAGGTGGCGGCTCCATCATTAGTAGGCACAACTAATTGTTCTAAATTATTATTTGAGGCTTCATTCACAGAAACGCGATACTGTAACTTTCCAACGGTTCCTTTTGCATAAACCCCAATATGTCTGGCAAATTGATCCGATAAACCCAGCGTAGCCCAGCCTTGACGCGTATTGTCTAAGGTCATTAAGTTCAAAGTTCCTTGGTTGTTCATTCTGGAGATTCCGTTCCAATAATGCAGCCCTGCTCCCACGGCATTATTTGCGCCCACACTGTACTGTGCCCATGCATCATGAAGAAAAAATTGTGGGCCATCACCAAGTCCGGTTGGCGTCATTGAATTAGCATTTAAACTATTCAATCCAACATGAGTGACTATCAGAAAGTCTTTATTAATTTGTGCTAACAATAATACTCTGGATCTCCTAACGCTAAAATCGAGATCGCCTTGTTGGTTTCCATTGGCATCTAAAGGGCGATCCGAATTGTATTGGGACCAAATTTGAGCCCAGGAAATCACCCTTAGATATTTTGTTCCTTCGTCATTTAAATCGAATTTCATCCCAGCCCCATAATCTGGAGAACCTTGTGAAAAACCTTTTAAAGAGAAGAGCAATACGAAAGCTATCAAATACGTTTTTTTCATAATAAATTAGAATTTAAGGCGTTAAAAAATATTCTTGCAACAATGCTAAAGTCCAATTTTATATTTAGTATAAAAATATATGGTATATATATAAGTTAAATACTATAGTTTTTATTTAAATTAAAGCCTGAATGCACCGGAATAGATAAGTATGTTTGTGGTTGATACATGCCTGACAAGAACAAAAATGGATTGGTTTTTGACGAAGCGTATTCAATCAAAATTCTAAAAATCAATGTTTTAAATTATTTTTATTTGTAATTATATTTTTTTCAGGAATTTAACCGCTATTGGTTCAGCGGGAACAACACGATTCTTGCCTTGTTTTAAAATCAATACGATTTCTTAAATTAGGAATGCTTTTGTTGTATTAAAAAAGAGTAATAAGGGAAATGCAGTGGTTGTTTTATAAATATTTCTCAAATAAAATTTATTAGTATCTTTCTGTTTTTTGTATTGCTTACAGAGCTTAAGCTATGTGTAACTATTTTTTTTAAAGAAGAAAAGGTTCGTGTGTATATAAATTTTGCATAACTATAGTAAATTTGCAATTATCCAAAAAACGAATTATGTAAAAAATAACATATATTTTTATATTATTCTGTTTTATATTCAGTTAATTATCTTAATGAACGACGATATAATAGATTTTTTGCTTAATAATCACATATTGACTGTATCTTGAATTATTTTTATTTTTTAACTAAAACGATAAAACGACTAGGATTTTAATATAATTTTTGTCTTTTTGTATAAATCTAATTTATTTATCATAAATAAAAAACTGCTTTTGAAGAGGCAAATCGGATGCATCCTTTGATAGGAATCTATCCGAAACGAATAGTGCCAGTTTTATAAAAGGCGATTGATGAAAAGGAGTTAAAAATGATGCGCTTTATTGCAACTGTACAACGCCAATTGATTCCGATTCCGAATGAAAAAAGACAGATGTTTAAAAATATAAATGCTGTTGCCGAGTTGAACGAATTGAATACCAATTTATCCCAGTTAAAATGAAAAATTCCAATACACCAAAATTGACAATCGTAGGGGCAGGTCCCGGAGATGTAGAGTTAATTACTTTGAAAGCGATCAAAGCATTAGAAAGTGCCGCTGTTGTTTTGTATGACTCCCTTGTAAATGAGGAATTGTTGCAATATGCGTCGAATGCCGAAATTATTTTTGTGGGGAAACGTGTTGGTTGTCACGCCTACAGTCAAGATCAAATTAATGAGTTGATTGTATCGATGGCAAAACGTTTTGGTCATGTCGTCCGGTTGAAAGGTGGCGATCCATTTGTTTTTGGAAGAGGAAGCGAAGAGATTGAATATGCTGAAAAATTTGATTTGGAAACCGCAATTGTTCCCGGAATTTCATCGGCTTTAGGTGTCCCGGCGTCTAACGGAATCAGTTTGACACAGCGAAAAATTGCCGAAAGTTTTTGGGTAATCACCGGAACTACTTCGAATCATAAATTATCTAAAGATGTGGCTTTGGCATCGCAATCCGCGGCAACGGTGGTTATTTTGATGGGAATGAATAAATTAGACGAAATTATTTCGATTTATCAAAACAACAGAACCGATGATTTACCGGTTGCCATCATTCAGAACGGAACAAAAGACACGGAGAAAAAAGTGGTGGGAACCATCAATTCTATTGTGAAATTGGTTCAAGAACACCAACTTTCGTCACCTGCAATTATTGTCATTGGAGAAGTAGTGCGAAATGCTTCAAAACTAACGGCTTATTTTCAAGAGAAGAAAGTAGAAGATATACCTGTTTCTGATAAAGAAATAGTTGAAAACAGTACTTTTACGGGGAATAAAAATAGGTTGTAGTATAAATATCATAAAGTAACCGAGTCGAAGGTCTTAAAGGCGAAAGTCATAAAGTCCGTTGTCGATAGCGATTGTCTTTAATGATTGTCTTAAACATTTTAAAGTACAAAAATAATTAAAAAGTAGTTCGTAGTTTCTATAATTAGTCGTTATCAGATTTAACCTGAAACTTTAAACATTTAAAAAAAAATGGTTGATATCACACATAAAATAAGTACGCTTCGTACAGCAACCGCAAAGGCCACAGTAATTGTGAGTCTTCAAGCCACAATTGACGCCGTTATAAATAATCTGGTTCCCAAAGGAAACGTACTGGAAATGGCTAAAACGGCTGGTTTATTTGCCGTGAAAAACACGCATTTATCCATTCCGGATTGTCATCCTATTCCAATTGAATTTACATCGGTGGAATATGAAATTAACGAATTACGCATTGATATTATTTTCAACGTGAAAACGGTTTACAAAACCGGAGTTGAGGTAGAGGCGATGCACGGTGCTTCGATTGTGGCGCTTACGATGTATGACATGCTGAAACCAATTGACAAAAATATCGAGATTTCAACCATTAAATTAATCAGTAAGGAAGGCGGAAAATCGTCTTTCAAAAATAGATTTCCATCCGCAATTAAAGCGGCGGTTTTCGTTTGTTCCGATTCTATTTTTGCGGGAGATAAACAAGATCGTTCCGGAAAAATAATCGTTGAAAAATTGGAAATTAGCGGTGTAGAAACGACGCATTACGAAATCATACCGGATGAAATTGATGTGATTCAGGAGCGGACTAAAGCTTTTGCCAAAGAAAATCAATTAATCATTTTTACAGGAGGAACCGGGCTTTCGCCAAGAGATGTCACCCCGCAAGCACTGGAGCCTTTATTAGAAACCCGAATTCTGGGAATTGAGGAAGCCATACGCAGTTATGGGCAACAACGCATGCCGTATTCCATGCTTTCCAGAACAGTCGCGGGAACTTTAGGGAATTCGTTGGTATTGGCTTTGCCAGGTTCAACCAATGGCGCAAAGGAATCTATGGATGCGATATTTCCTCATGTGCTGCATGTTTTTCATATTTTGAAAGGCAATAATCATGATATCAAATAAGGCTGTTTTAACAGATGATTTTGGACGTAAACACAACTATTTGCGTATTTCTCTAATTGAGAAATGCAATTTGCGTTGTGCCTAGTGCATGCCAGATGATGGAATTGTAGTACCTCCAAAAGCGAGCCTGATGACGACTGACGAAATTCAAGCAATCGCCAGCTAGCGCGAGCATCCCGCTCGTGCCCATAATCAAATACTTCAATTAGTTGAACCCCGTTCCCCGTTCGCTCAGATACCCACAATCGTTAGCGCAGAATTGTATTCTGTGCCCACAAACGACGGCAGGCAAAAAAGCCAAAAAAAGCTACATCCATAAAACAGAATAACTTTTTTTGTGCCTAAAGATTGATTGAGAAGCAGTTTTGTCAGGTTAGTTTTGGTTGTTAATTGAAGTATGCTTGAGAATAGCTATTTAAAACAATGCAGAACAGGAATAAGACGTTAACGGTTATTTTTTTCATTTTAGTTAGATTTAGGTATCCAAGCATTAATTTTATTTTCTAATATCGCTAAAGGCATTACACCGGATTCCAATACTTTTTCATGGAATTTTTTAATATCAAATTTAGCACCCATTTTTGTTTCGGCTTTTTTACGTAATTCTAGAATCTTCAACTGACCAATTTTATAGGATAAAGCCTGTCCAGGGATGGCCATATACCGCTCTATTTCTGGAATAATACTAGCTTCACTTTCGGCCTCATTTGCTAATGAATATTGGATGGCTTGCGCTCTAGTCCAGCCTTTGGAGTGCAGTCCAGTGTCAACTACTAGTCGCACTGCGCGGTGCATTTCATTGCCCAGCATTCCAAAGTATTGATACGGATCTTGATACAATCCCAGTTCTTTTCCTAAGCTTTCCGTGTACAAAGCCCAACCCTCACCATAAGCGCCAAACCAATTGAATTTTCTGAAGTCAGGAAGATTTTCGTTTTCCTGCTGCAAGGATATTTGGAAATGGTGCCCAGGAACGGCTTCATGCAAAAACAAATCTTCATCGCCGTACATATTATAATTCGCTACATCAGGTATCGGAACATAGAAAATGCCTGGGCTCGAACCATCAGCAGTTCCTTGATTGTACTCGGCGCTAGCCGTTTTTTCTCTAAAGGCTTCTGTTCTTCTGATTTCAAACTTCGTCTTGGGTTGGAGTGCGAATAATTTATCTACATTCGGTTTGATTCGGGTATAAATGCTTTGAAAATTGGCTATAACCTCTTCTGGTTTTGTAAATGGTTTTAATTCTTTTTTGTTTCTAACCACTTCAAAGAATTCTAATAAAGTGCCTTTGAAACCTACTTGCGTTTTTACCTTTTCCATTTCGGCGTTCAATCGTGCGACTTCTTTTAATCCCAGTTCGTGAATTTGTTCGGGAGTCATATCAGTAGTGGTCCATTGTTTTACATACGTGGCATATAACTCTTTTCCAAAAGGCAAACTTCCTATTCCGCTGGTAGCTCTGGAAGCAGGAAGATATTCTTTATTCAGGAAATCGGCCATTTTCTTGTATTGCGGAATCAATTTGTTGTTGATGGTTGCGGTATATTTTGCGGTTAACTCGTTTTTGATTCTGTCAGGAAAAGTAGTAGGCAGGAGTATTATAGAAGAATAAAACAAATTGTCTTCGATTTTAGGTGTAGCCATTTCTGCAAATTGTGGAATCAGTTTTACCGTTAATGATTTTGGTAAAACAACCCCTTTTGCCATTCCTTTTTTCATATACACCATTGCTGAATCGATCCAGACAGCATATTTGTCCATTCTTTTTAGGAAATTGGTGTAATCTTGTTCTGTCTTAAATGGTTGTGCACCGGTTCCTCCCGCAAATTGTCCCATGGTTAGATGTGTTCCCCAAAATTGATGTACCGGCAGCAAATTTGTCGGTTGTTTTAATAAATCTTTCCCGATTTCAACTTCCCATTTGATGATTTCGTAACTGTTTTTTTCCTCTTCGGATAAGTCTTCAATAGCAAATCCTTTTAAGGCAGTTTGGTATTTGTCAAAGAAAGCTTCTTGTGATTTTCTAAAACTGTCCGTCATTTCAAACTGCAGTTGGTCGTTGTATTGGTTTTGACCACTTTGGGTCGCATCCAGAGGATTCATAGCATTTTTGTCGTCAAAATAATTTTCTGTCAGACTGCTAAAGTCTTGTTTTTTTTCTTCCGATTTACAATTAAGTAGCAATAATGAAGTGGTTACGGAAAGTAAAAGAGTGGTTATTTTTTTCATAATTATATTTGGTAATAGATTGAGCTAATTTATTGTTTTTTTTTCAAATTCAAATGTAAGGATAGTTTTTCGTTTGTAAAAATATCTTTATTTGTCATAAAATTTAGTTAACGCGCCATCGTACAGTTTGTTTTTAGTAGATTTCTGCTAAATTTACTTTTTTAATTAATCACACCTAAATGAGAAAAAAATCCTTTTTTATTTTGTTAGTTATCGGAAATATGCTAACAATTGAAGCACAAGAAAAACAAGAAAACACTAGTATGAATCCATTTTTTCAGGCTTACGACACGCCGTTTAATGTGCCGCCTTTCGATAAAATTAAAAACGAACATTTTAAGCCCGCGATTTTAGAGGGAATTAGTGCCCATCAAGCGGAGGTTAATGCTGTTGCAAATAATACGCAACCCGCTACTTTTGAGAATACGATTCTTGCCATGGAAAATGCAGGGGAATTATTATCGAATGTGAATACGGTTTTTTCTAATCTGAATTCGGCGAATACCAATAAAGAGATTCAGAATATTGCCAAAGAAATGGCACCAAATCTTTCCGCGCACAGAGATAATATTTACCTGAACGAGAAATTATTCGCAAAAGTAAAAACGCTTTGGGACAAAAAAGAAACTTTGGGACTGAATTTAGAACAGGCTAAAATTTTGGATAATGCGTACAAAGATTTCGTTCGTAGTGGAGCCAATTTATCAAATGCTGACAAGGAAATATTGCGTAAAATAAACGGAGATCTTTCGCTGACCAGTTTAAAGTATGGACAGAATATTTTGGCGGAGACTAATTCATACGAGTTGGTTGTTGATACCAAAAAAGATTTGTCCGGATTGCCACAAGGATTAATTGATGCTGCTGCTGTTGATGCCAAAGCAAAAGGCAAAGAAGGAAAATGGGTTTTTACCCTTTCTAATTCCAGTGTGATGCCATTTCTGCAATACAGTTCTAATCGAGAATTGCGCAAGCAAATTTGGAATGCCTACCAGACTAGAGGTAATCAAGATAATGAATTTGACAATAAAAAGAATGCAATAGCATTAGCAAATCTTCGTGGGCAAAAAGCACGATTATTAGGGTATAAATCACATTCTAATTATGTCTTGGAAGAATCAATGGCTAAAACTCCCGAAAATGTGAATAAGCTATTGAATGATTTGTGGAAACCAGCTTTGGAAATTGCTAAAACGGAAGCTGCCGATATTCAGAAAATGATGGCTAAAGAAGGAATTAAAGGTGCCGTACAGCCGTATGACTGGAGGTATTACACGGAGAAAATTAGAAAAGAACGTTTTGATTTAGACGAAGAAGAATTAAAGCCGTATTTCAGTTTAGAAAATGTTAGAAAAGGCGTTTTTCAAGTAACCGAAAAGCTTTACGGGCTTCAGTTTAAAGTATTGACGGATGTTCCAAAATACCATGAAGATGTTACCGTTTGGGAAGTGACTGAGAAAGACGGAACCCATTTGGGTGTTTTATACATGGACTTTCATCCGCGTGAATCCAAACGAGGCGGTGCATGGATGACCTCGTACAGAACTCAAAAAACGGTTGACGGAAAACGCGTGGCTCCAGTAGTTTCTATTGTTTGTAATTTTACTAAACCATCAGCGAATGCCCCAGCACTTTTGACATTTGATGAGGTTACGACTTTCTTTCACGAGTTTGGACATTCTTTACACGGAATGCTGTCTAATGTTACCTATAAAAGTTTAGCAGGAACAAGTGTTCCAAGAGATTTTGTAGAACTTCCTTCTCAAATTATGGAGAATTGGGCAGCTGAACCAGAGGTCTTAAAAATGTATGCAAAGCATTATAAAACTGGGGAAGTGATTCCAGAAACATTGGTGAATAAATTAAAAAAAGCAGGGACTTTTGACCAAGGTTTTACTACAACAGAATATCTAGCAGCTTCTTTATTGGATTTAGAATACCATTCTCAAACCAAAGACATTACCGTTGATGCAAACGCTTTCGAAAAAGCAGCAATGACAAAAATTGGTTTGATTCCATCTATTATTCCAAGATACCGAAGTACGTATTTCAGTCATATATTTTCTGGAGGATATTCTTCCGGATATTACAGTTATATATGGTCAGGAGTTTTAGATACGGATGCTTTTGAAGCGTTCAAAACAACTACTTTGTTCAATCCTGAAAAAGCCAAATTATTCCGTGAGAATGTTTTGGAAAAAGGAGGGACAGAAGATCCGATGGTTTTGTACAAACGTTTCCGCGGTGCGGAGCCAAGTATTGAACCGCTGTTGAGAAAACGTGGTTTGGACAAAAAAGAAGAAGTATTTAAAAAGATAAAAGGATAAAATAATTTTGTTCTAAAGCAAAAACCCTACAATACAAATAATGTGTTGTAGGGTTTTTTATTGTCCTTCAAAAAAGGCTTATCCGTGATACACTCTGGAAGCAATTATTTTACCTTCTCTGATATCTAATACTTCTGCTACCAGTAAATCTTCTTCACCGGCTACCGTTCGTATGTATTCCATAAAAACGCGGTCACCATTTGCGGTAAGCGATTTTACATTGTAATTCAAACTCGGCAAACGTTCAAAAGTATCTTTCCACCATTCTCGCAAGGCTTCTTTGCCGGTGACAAAACCGTTGCTTTCGGGTTTGAATATTTTTAGTTTTGGACTAAAATGCACAGCATCGTCATCATACAAAGACAATAGTTTTTCTAATTCTTTATTGTTGAAAGTTTCAAACCATTTAAAAGCTATAGATTGTAATTTTTCTGGCATCATACTAATTTTAATTTGCATTTTTAATTAAAAAAATCCCGTTTTGCTACGCAAAAGGGATTTAATTTTATAATTTCAAAGAAATATTAAACGTTCTTCAAATTGATAATTTCTTGTTCAGTAAGCAATCTCCAGTTTCCTCTTGGTAAATTCTTTTTAGTCAAACCAGCAAAAGCAACTCTGTCAATACGCAACACATCATAACTGAAATGTTCAAAAATATTACGAACCACTTTCACGTTAGCGGATCTCAACTGTAATCCAATTTCACTTTTCGCTTCTCCGTCAATGTAGCTTACATCTTCCACAAAAACACGGTGTCCGTCAAGAGTCAGTCCTTTGTTTATTTTTTCTAAATCCTCAAATTTCAAGTTTTTATCTAATGAAACTTGGTAGATTTTAGATGATTTTTGACTTGGTAACGTAAATTTACGAATCATATCCGTATCATTCGTAAACAATAGTAAACCAGTTGTATTCTTGTCCATTCTCCCAATAGCGCCAATTTTTGCTGTTGTAGAGCCTTTTACTAGTTCCAGTACATTACGATATTCCTGACCTTCGTCCATCGCAGTAGTAAAGTTTTTTGGTTTGTTCAATAAGATGTATACTTTTTTCTCCGGTGTCAAAGTGGCTCCGTCAAAATTTACTACGTCTCCCGGTTTTACCATATATCCCATTTCGATAACGGGAATTCCATTTACTTTTACAGTTCCGGATTGAATGTAAATATCCGCATCACGACGCGAGCATGCCCCAGAATTGGCGATGTATTTATTCAAACGGATTTCGTCTTTTACCTTTGGTCTTTTAGGAGCTTGATTTGGTTTTTTTTCTACTTTATCCGTATCGACAGCTACAACTTTAGTATTTATTTTAACTTTTTTTGGCCCTTGTGCCCGTTTTTGCATCGCAGGTTTTGGCTTGTTAGAACTTGGTCTTGAACTATTTGTTCTAGCACCACTTCCTTTATTGTTGCCTTGCTTATTATTCATAATATTCCTTAATTTGCGCAAAGATAGTATTTATATAATTGAGAATCAATAGATGGCAATTATAAAAAAGGTAACTGGCTTGTTAATAAGCGAATTAAAAAAAAATTAAATTCGCTTTTTAGAGCTGGCTCTCGATTTCTACTGTTCCCCCTTTTCTTTTTAAAACAAAAAAAATCTAGTCATCTTGCTATTTTCATAAGTTGTTTTTGTTCGTTTTATCAGGAATGAAATAGTGAAATACTGCCGCAATAAAGCGCTAATTGTACTATTAGATGCAATCTTTCTGGGATATTTCAAGCAGTTATTAATGCGCTTCCAGCCAGTCTTTGCCAGTACCAAGATCTACTTCTAGTGGAACATTTAACTTGAAAGCATGTTCCATTTCATATTTTATCATCGGTTTGATTTTTTCGAGTTCATCATTATGCACATCAAACACAAGCTCATCATGAACCTGTAGCAACATTTTACTTTTCCAATTTTCAGAGGTTAGTTTTCCGTGAATATTAATCATTGCAATTTTGATGATATCAGCAGCACTGCCTTGAATTGGTGCGTTTACCGCATTTCGTTCTGCGCCACCTCGAACAATGGCGTTTTGAGAATTAATATCTTTCAAATAACGACGACGGCCCAGGATGGTTTGCACATAGCCGTTCTCTCTTGCAAAATCTATTTGTTCCTGAATATAAGACTTTAATCTTGGATAGGTTTGGTAATACGCTTCAATCAAATCAGCACTCTCTTTACGAGATAAGTTAGTTTGATTG
This sequence comes from Flavobacterium sp. ZB4P23, assembly GCF_003970375.1. Taxonomy (NCBI): domain Bacteria; kingdom Pseudomonadati; phylum Bacteroidota; class Flavobacteriia; order Flavobacteriales; family Flavobacteriaceae; genus Flavobacterium; species Flavobacterium sp. ZB4P23. Next base: position 27,041 of record NZ_RYDK01000006.1, on the reverse strand, counting down.
CTCAATCCAAAAGCCGAAACACCATATATAATTCCGAAATTGACCGTTTTGGCATGACTTCGTTGCTCGCGAGTCACTTCTTCCAGCGGAACATTAAAGACTTTTGAAGCAGTAGATTTGTGAATGTCTTCGTGATTCTGAAAGGCTTTGATCATGTTTTCTTCACCGCTTAATGCAGCAATTACCCGCAATTCTATTTGGGAATAATCTGCAGAAACCAATGTGTAATTTTCATCTCGTGCCACAAATGCTTTCCGGATTTGTCGGCCACGTTCGGTTCGAATCGGGATGTTTTGTAAGTTGGGATTATTCGAACTCAATCGTCCTGTTGCCGCAACGGTTTGCATATAATCGGTGTGTATGCGGTTCGTGATTTTGTCAACTTGGTTGGGTAAAGCATCAACATACGTGTTTTGCAGCTTTATCAATTGTCGCCAATCCAGAATGTCTTTTACAATTGGGTTTTCAGCGGCTAAATAGCTTAAGATTTCCTCTCCGGTTGCGTATTGACCGGTTTTGGTTTTCTTTTGTTTGGCTCCTCCAATTTTCAATTTGTCAAATAATACATCGCCCAGTTGTTTTGGGGAAGCGAGATTGAATTTTTCACCGGCAGTTTCATAAATATTTGCTTCCAGTATCTTTATATCATCATCCAAGGTTTTCGACAGGGATTTCAAGAAATCGACATCTACGCGGATTCCTTCTTTTTCCATAGCGGCCAAAACAGGTACCAATGGAATTTCGATTTCCTCAAAAAGTTTTTTGGTGCCGGTTTTGTCTAATTCTAAAGTGAATATTTCCTTGAGTTGCAAAGTTACATCAGCGTCTTCAACCGCATATTCTTTGATTTCTTCCAGTTCAACGTCGCGCATTGATTTCTGGTTTTTCCCTTTTTTTCCAATTAAAGTTTCAATAGATTGCGGGGAATATTTTAAATATGTTTCTGCCAAAATATCCATATTATGACGCATATCCGGATTGATTAGATAATGTGCAATCATGGTATCGAATAGTTTTCCTTTTACGGTAACCTTGTAATTAGAGAGTATCTTTAAATCGTATTTTAAATTCTGACCAATTTTCTCGATGTTTTCATTTTCGAAAAAAGGAATGAATTTCTCGATTAAAACTTGTGCTTCCTCTTGATTTTCCGGAAAAGGAACATAGAATCCTTTTCCTTTTTCGAAAGAAAACGAAATCCCCACTAATTCGGCATGCAAAGCATCTAGACCAGTTGTTTCGGTGTCAAAACATACTGAAGCTTGTTTTTGTAAATTTTGCAACAGCAACTTCAGCCCTAAATCCCCTTGGATTATCTGATACGAATGTTCTGTATTTGCTAATGAACTATAATATTGATGGCGTGTTTCTTCTGATGAATCTTCCTGAATGGCACTTCCAAAAAGATCAAACTGTTCTTCAGTTTTAGGTTGTGTTTTTTTATATAATTTAGTTTCATCAACCGGGTTATTGGCTGTCGCAGTCGCTCCTTTTTTGAATATAGCGTCAAACTGCTCTGCCATTCGGCGGAATTCTAACTCGTTGAACAGTGCGTCTGTTTTTTCGACATCAGGAGTGGATAATTCATAGTCCGTTTCATCAAAAATAACGGGACAATCCAGTAAAATTGTGGCTAAGGTTTTAGATAATAATCCTTTTTCCTTGTTCGCCTCAATGTTCTCTTTCATTTTTCCTTTCAGCTTATCCGTATTAGCTAAAAGATTTTCCATGGTTCCAAATTCTTTTAGAAACTTCTTTGCAGTGACTTCGCCTACTCCGGGAAGTCCTGGAATATTATCCGCTGCATCACCCATCATTCCAAGGAAATCGATTACCTGATCCGGACGTTCAATTTCAAATTTTGCCAAAACCTCAGGAATTCCCCAGATCTCTATTCCATTCCCCATTCGGGCAGGTTTGTACATAAATATGTTTTCAGAAACAAGTTGTGCAAAATCCTTATCCGGGGTGACCATAAAAACTTTATAATTTTGTTTTTCGGCTTGTTTGGCAATGGTCCCAATTAGGTCATCAGCCTCATAGCCTTTGACTTCTATTATAGGAATATGCATGGCTTTCAGTAAATCTTGGATATAAGGAATAGCAATTTTTATGGCTTCCGGAGTAGCATCACGATGGGCTTTGTATTCCGGGAAGATGTCATTTCTCAACTGGCTGCCACCATTGTCAAAAGCAACGGCTAAATGATCTGGTTTTTCTCTTTTTATAACATCCATCAATGAATTCATAAAACCCATAATGGCGGATGTATCCATTCCTTTAGAATTGATCCGTGGATTTTTTATAAAAGCATAATAGCCTCTGAAGATTAAGGCATAGGCATCAAGAAGAAACAGGCGTTTTTGTTGTGACATGAATTGTGATTTTTGTAAAGTTTTCAAAAGTACAAAACTTGTCAGATAAAGGCATGAAATATTTCTTCAAATCAATTTCACTATGTTTTTTAAAATAAAATAGGAGAAACAGGGGCTTAGGTGCAGCGATTTTATATTTGTTAAACTTGTTTATTAAATAAAGTACGAATAATTTGTACGATAACGGTTTTGCTTTTTATTTAAAATTAAGTTTTTCTATTTCAGCTAAGCTGTTTCAAGTTGATTTAATGTAATTTTAGTTAAATTTAGATTAATAAAAACGCATACTATTTTCTTAATTTGTTATTTTGTGTAAAATTTGATTAAAAATGATTTTCCGTGTCGTATTCTTGTGTTCAATTCTACTTATTATTGAGCTGTATACTTTTCAGATCTTAAAAACTTTGATAAAATCAAAACTAATATTGTTTTCAATTCAGGGTATAAGCCTATTAGTTTTAATATATATCGTGTATTCTTTAATGCAATTTGACCGTAGCGTAGGACAAACCCAGCAATTCATGTTTAGCATGGGATTGTTGCTTATTGTTTATGTTCCAAAATTAATTTTAGCCTTAATTTTAATAGGGGAAGACATTTTTAGAATAGGTGCTGGAGCCTTAAATTTTTTCGTGGATTATGACAAGAGTACTGATTTCCTTAATTCCAGAAGAAAGTTTATCAGTCAAATAGGATTAGGGTTAGCGGCGGTTCCGTTTTTATCCTTGATATATGGAGTCACGATTGGGAAATACAATTACAAAGTGATCAGGCAGCGTATTTTTTTTCCGGATTTACCGGATGCTTTTGATGGTTTTAAAATTACTCAAATATCCGATGTTCATAGTGGAAGCTTTGATGATCCGGAAAAAATTAATTATGCGATTGACTTGGTAAATGAGCAAAATTCAGATATGATTCTGTTTACTGGAGATATTGTCAATACGCACGCCAAAGAGATGCATCCTTGGATAGAAACATTCAACCGAATTAAGAAACATGAATATGGCAAATATTCCGTTTTGGGGAATCATGATTACGGAGAATATGTAACCTGGCCAAGTGAAGCCGCAAAAGCAGCTAATTTTAAGGCAATAAAAAATTTATACGGAGAAATTGGGTTTGATTTATTGCTGAATGAGCATACGTTTATCGAGAAAGGAGATGCCAAAATAGCATTAGTAGGTGTCGAAAACTGGGGACATAATTTCAAGCAGGCCGGAGATTTGAATAAGGCTTCGGGGCAGTTAAAGAAAGAAGATTTCAAGATTTTGATGAGCCATGACCCTTCCCATTGGGAGCACGTGGTGCAGCACGATGATAAACACTACCACCTTACGCTTTCCGGGCACACACACGGAATGCAATTTGGAATCGAAATTCCCGGTTATTTCAAATGGAGTTTGGCGCAATACGTATACAAACAATGGGCCGGCTTATATGAAAACATGGGAAGATACGTTTATGTCAATAGGGGATTTGGTTTTCATGCCTTTCCCGGAAGAGTAGGAATCATGCCGGAAATAACGGTCATCGAACTAAAAAAAGGCACTAATGTAGCAGAATTCGTTTAAAATGCTACATTTGTAAAAATAATATCTCTGTTTAGTGAATTTTAAAAATTAAATTTTTGGTTTTATGTCAAAATTTGGAGAACTTATAAATACTAAAATTCCGGTATTAATTGACTTTTATACGGAGTGGAATGAATCCTCCGTTTTAATGCATCCTGTGATCAGAGATGTAGCGGCGGCTCTTGGCGATAAAGCGAAAGTCATTAAGATTGACGTGGATAAAAATCAAGAATTAGCGGATGCTTTGCGGATCAAAGGGTTGCCTACGTTGATGATCTATAAACAAGGTCAGATGATCTGGAGACAGTCCGGAGAACTTGACGCCAATACGATAATTAGTCTCGTTCAGGAACAATTGTAATATTTTTATAAAGGGTTGCACTTAAAATTATTTTCTTTTAAATAAGCTAGTGTTTTTGGCAACACGTATTGTAGGTTCTTGAACGCTTTTATACTGTCGTGAAAAACAATAATACTCCCCGGTCTTACATTTGACAACACATTATTCAGGCATTTTTCTTTAGATATTGTGGCATTAAAATCAGCACTCAGGACATCCCACATAATTATTTTGTACCCTAGTTTTTGTAGTTTTTTTGATTGCGATTTTTTTATTTTTCCATACGGAGGGCGAAAAAGTTTAGCGTCTGGATGGGTGTGGTTTTCAATCGCTTCTTGAGCTTGTTTCGTGTTTTTGATGTACGTATCAGTAGTTGTTTGCCAGCCATTTAAGTGGTTGAAAGTGTGGTTTCCTATGGTGTGGCCTTCCCGAATCACCTTTTTGAATATTTCAGAATTTTTTTCGATATTATTTCCAATACAGAAAAAAGTGGCTTTGATTCCGTATTTTTTTAATTCCACCAAAACCCATTCTGTAACTTCTGGAATGGGGCCGTCATCAAAGGTAAGGTATACAGTATTTCCTGTATTGGAGACATCCCAACTATAATTAGAGAATATTTTTTTTATAATCGAATGGGTCTTTGTCCAATACAATTTCATTTTTTTCATTTTAAAATTAAAAAAAATAGCGACATTGAAAAATGTCGCTATTTTTTTAATGGCTCTCTAATATTACTCTTTGTCGCGTCCAAAACGTTCAAACATTTTGATGTACGTATTGAAGACAATTTTGTTCTTATTGTAAAATGCCAGATCGCCATTTTCTTTCATGACTTGCAAGAGGCTTCTGTAGCGCTCAATATCAGTTATGATTGGAATTGCAATACTGCTTTGTTCAGAAGATTTAAGATTGCCATAATAGTTGAGGTTTTCTTGGTACTTAAAGACTAATCGGTCCAATAATTGTTCGGCTTTTATTTTTTCGCCAGTTTTATAATAGCCTCCCGCAAAAGGTTCTACTAATGAATAATAGCCAAAGCTGTCCAAAGGCATTTTTGCCATAGCTAAATCAATGATTTTTTTGGCTTTTTCTTTCTGTCCTTCCAGGATTAACTGATTCATCAATCTTGACAGATTGTTTCGGTAGGTAATGCTATTTTTTCTGGTTTCTGGATCATGATAAATAGAAGGACTATCACTATTTCCCCAATCCCATTTCATGACCTTTGCATACATTCTGTCAGTGTCTATTTGTCCCATTTCAAGTAGACTTCCATCTTTGGACATTGGGGTTTTTATTGGAACTAGTTTGTATACCATACCTTCGAGTTGAAGGTATTCTTTCATCCAGATGTAGTCTTCGCTATCATAAGCACCACCGCTAAAATAAATTGGTCTTTTCCAGTTGTTATTAGCAACAATGTCAAGCATCATCAATCTGTTTTTGTACAACGCACTCCCTTTGATGTCTATATCAATATAAGGCACTATAGAGTCATTGTATTTAGGGGATACTACTTTGTTTTGTATGATCGTTTTTTTGTCAACGGGAATCCGAATCTTATTGGTTGGATAAAAATGGATGGTTTGTCCGTTTTGCATTCCTACCGTTGATTTCGGATTTTTAATAAAATCGATAAAATCTTTTATATCCCAGCGACTTTCAATTTTTGGAATATGAGCCACATAGTCTAATTTGTCTCCCACATACTCCTCGTGTGTAAATGAAACCGGTACCGGATCTGATTCGTATGTTTTGGTTTTCATTTGATCGATATACCAGTCCGTCATGAATAAACTGGTGTTTACAATTTTGACATCGGTTCTTATTTTTTCAATTTCCTGTGCGTACCAAAGCGGGAAAGTGTCATTGTCTCCAATGGTGAATAAGATGGCATTAGGGTCACACGAGGTAAGATACGCTTTTGCCATAGACAAGGCGGTATATTTGCCGGAACGGTCGTGGTCATCCCAGTTTTGTGACGCCATAAGCACTGGTGCCGCTACTAAACTTAATGCGATAAGGAGAGGGCCAGCTATTTTTGGAGCGAGATGTTTTTTGACACTTTCATACAAGGCGTAAACACCAAAGCCTATCCAGATGGCAAATACATAAAAGGAGCCTACCAGTGCATAATCCCTTTCTCGAGGTTCAAAAGGTCTTTCGTTCAAATAAATTTTCAGGGCTATTCCCGTAAAAAGGAACAAGGCAAGCAAAACATAAAAGCTTTTTAAATCCTTATTGGCATGATACATAAGTCCAATAAGGCCCAGAATAAAAGGCAAAAAGAAATATACATTCCGACCTTTATTGTTCAATACATCCGATGGTAAGTTGTCCTGACTTCCTAAATGCAATTCATCAATGAATTTTATACCACTGAGCCAGTTGCCATCCAGATAATCGTATCGTCCCTGAACATCATTTTGACGGCCAACAAAATTCCACATCAAGTACCTCCAATACATGTATCCAAATTGATACTCTACCATAAAACCTAGATTGTCCGCAGTTGTTGGTTTTTCAACAATCAAATAGTCGCCATAACTTTTTAGGAAGGTGACATATCCTTCGTTGTCAATTTGTTTTTGCGCGTAGGCTTGTCTGAATTCAGAAATTATTTTTTGAGTTTCATTTTTGAGTTGTGCAATCGCTTTATTGTAATCTTCTTCACTAAGCTGACTGGCATCAATACCGTATTTTGTTAAATCATCCTCGTAAGGATAATTAGGATTTAATTTGAATTGAGGCGGATTGGTAAAATTCATGTAATTTTCAATATGTCCATCGCTCCACATTCTTGGCAGAATGGTTTTGTGATTGTCATCTGAATTTTGGGAAGCATTTTTATAATTATTGACAATAACATATTTCCCTGTTTTATAATCTCTTTCATAATTGGGTGCTTTGTCTAAATAAGGATTATTGGCATCTAATCCGGCAAAATTCTCTGTGTATTGTGGACCATAGAACAATGCATTTACGCCATATTGTTCTCTATTGTAATAGGCTAAAACTTCGCGGGCATCAGACGGTTTGTTTTCATTGATTACAGTATTTGCATTTGCTCGAATGGGTAGCATCATCCATGTCGAGAAACCAATTAAAATAAAAAGGATGCAAAGAATTATGGTGTTGTAGAACACAAAGCCTTTTTGTTTGGTGTATTTCAATCCAAAGTAAAAGAAAGCAATCAAAGCTATTGTAACAAACACAGTGCCCGAGTCAAACGGCAGTCCTAAACTATTGACCATAAAAACTTCTGTTTTACCAAAGAATCCCATGGTCATAGGAAGTAGCAATTTGAAAATAAACAACAAAATAGCAATTACTACAACATTTGCAATAAGGAAACTTTTAACTGTTACTACCTTATAGTTTTTAAAAAAATAAAGAAAACCTATTGCGGGAATTGTTAGTAATGCCATAAAGTGAACCCCAAAGGAAAGTCCTACAACAAGAGAAATAATCAATAGCCACTTATTTCCTCTTGGAGTATTCATGTCTTGCTCCCAGCGTAAACCCAGCCAAAACAATAGGGCAATAAACAAGGATGCCATGGCGTAAACCTCAGCCTCGACAGCATTGTACCAAAAGCTATCTGAAAAAGTGAAGGCTAAAGCACCAACAAATGAACTTCCTAGTATAACGATTTCATTGTTTCTGTTAGTCTCTGAAAATCGGGAAATCAATTTTTTTAGAAGAATGGACGAAGACCAAAAAAGGAATAAAATAGTAAAGGCACTCGAGAATACGGACATCATATTTACCATTAAGGCAATGTGTTGATCATCTGATGCAAACATGGCAAAAAAAGCGCCAATCATCTGGTATAAAGGAGCTCCCGGAGGGTGGCCAACTTGAAGTTTTGCTGCGGTGGAAATGTATTCGCCACAATCCCAAAAACTCATGGTAGGCTCAACAGTTAAAGTGTAAGTTAATAATGCGATTCCAAATGTTAACCAACCAATAATTGTGTTCCATTTATTGAAGTTGAATGTTCCTTTGTCCATGTACTAAAATTTAGTTTAAATGTAAGTTACAAAGAAAATGTTTTTTTATTTAACCCTAGTAGCATTAACACTATTTTCTGGAAAAGTAATGAAATTCAATAATCAATTGATTGTAAAGCTCTTTTGAGATATTTTGCAGCTGATTTTATTTTTTGTTATTTTTTTTTAATAAAAAGGCAAAAAAAATTTGTGCAAACTAAATTTTATTTTAAATTTGCACTCGCTTAGCAGCAATGCTGGTCTATGGTGTAATGGTAACACAACTGTTTTTGGTGCAGTCGTTCAAGGTTCGAGTCCTTGTAGACCAACAAAAAACCTCTCAATTTCTGAGAGGTTTTTTTATATACTAAATTCTGAGTAGAGTTTGTTGGGGTTTCCGGGATATGAGAATGAAGTTGGTCAGTTGTTATTTGCAAAGCCAAAAGGAGTTAAATTCTAAAAGTGATAACAGGTCTGGTGGTATGATTTACTAAGTCTTCACTGATGCTTCCGTTAAAGAAATGTGCTAGCCCAGTTCTGCCATGGGTGCAAAGTCCAATTAAATCAGCATCTATTGTTTTTGAAAAATTGATTATTCCACTTTCAATGTTCGCATCATTGAAGAGGTGTGAGGAGTAATTTGGAAGGTCAAAATCAGCCATAAAAGCACCCATCACTTTTTCGGCAGCAAGAGTGGTCTTAAAACTATTGGGTGTGCAAATCATTACTAAAAAAAGATCGGCGTCAAAAATTTTAACAATCTCTATCATTTTTCTAAATGGTTTTTCTATTTCTTTCGAAAAATCGGAGGCGAATACAAAGTTTTTAAATTTTAATTCTTTTACATCGTGTTTTATTACTAAAACGGGGACATCGGAGAGTCGTACTACTTTTTCGGTATTGGAGCCAATGAGTATTTCTTCAATTCCAGAAGTTCCGTGAGATCCCATAACGATTAAGTCAATTTTATTTTTTTTATTAAACGAGAGGATGCCGTTAAAGGCTTTTTCAAATTGTACAGATGCAATTACTGAAATTCCATTTAAATAGGGTTGCTCTTTGATTTTTTGAAGTGTTTCATTTGCTTTTTTGATAAATAACATCACTTCAGGAATGCTGCTACCATTTACTATTGCGTCGTTCATCTGGTTTGGAAGTTCTAATAAATGCAATAGAAATATTTCGCCTTTATTTTTTTTTGCAATTATGGCGGCTGCTTTAAGTGCGTTTTCAGCATGTGTGGAAAAATCGGTGGGGACTAAAATGCGTTTCATCATTTGAAAGTATTAAATTATATGAAAACTGTTATTTTAATGCTATAATAAAGGTAAGAAATTATTTTACAGCAATCGATTATTTTAATTTATAAAAAAAAACACTATATTTGCACCGTTATTTATTAAAATCTAGATAATGAGGGGACTAAATGTCCCCTCTTTTTATAAGCATATGACATTTAAAGAGAAAGTAAACACGTTATTGGCAGAAGGCCTGTTAGAGAAGCCGTCAATTTTTTTGATAGACCTGATTATCACGGATGCTTTTAAGGTTATTGTGACCTTGGATGGAGAAAATGGAGTGGCGCTTCAGGATTGTATTGATGTGAGCCGTTCACTAGACAATAACCTGGACCGTGAGGAGCAGGATTTTTCTTTAGAAGTGGCTTCGGTAGGAGTAGGATCTCCATTGAAATTGATCAGACAATACAAGAAAAATATAGGGCGTACATTGATTGTGAAGACTGGAGCAGAAATAATTGAAGCGGAATTAGTGGAAGCTAATGATGATTTTGTAATTTTGTCATGGGAAGCAAGAGAGCCAAAAAAGATTGGTAAAGGGAAGGAGACCGTTCAAAAAGAACTTAAACTACCTTATGGAGACATTAAAGAAGCAATTGTTACAGTAACATTTTAATTAAAGAATTCGCATGGAAAATTTAGCATTGATCGATTCATTCTCAGAGTTTAAAGATGATAAACTTATTGATCGTGTAACGCTTATGGCAATTTTAGAAGATGTATTTAGAAATGCATTGAAAAAAAAATACGGTTCAGATGATAATTTCGATATCATTATAAATCCTGATAAAGGAGATATGGAGATTTGGCAAAGAAGAGTAATTGTTGCGGATGAAGACTTGGATTTTGATCACCTTGAAATTACATTGACTGAAGCTAGAAAAATAGAGCCTGATTTTGAAATTGGAGAAGAGGTTTCTGAAGAAGTTAAATTAATTGATTTAGGAAGAAGAGCAATTTTAGCTTTGCGTCAGAATTTGATTTCTAAAATTCATGAACACGATAACACCAATCTTTACAAGCAGTTTAAAGATTTAATAGGAGATATTTACACCGCTGAAGTGCATCATGTGCGTCCAAGAGTTGTGATTTTAGTTGATGATGAAGGCAATGAAATTATTTTGCCAAAAGAAAAACAAATACCTTCTGATTTTTTCCGCAAGGGAGATAATGTAAGAGGGATAATTGAAAGCGTTGAGTTGAAGGGAAATAAACCTCAAATTATTATGTCTAGAACTTCGGAGAAGTTCTTGGAAAAATTGTTTGAGCAAGAAATTCCGGAAGTATTTGATGGTTTAATCATGGTAAAGAAAGTGGTTAGGATACCCGGCGAAAAAGCAAAAGTAGCTGTTGATTCTTATGACGACAGAATAGATCCTGTGGGGGCTTGTGTAGGTATGAAAGGGTCTCGTATTCATGGAATCGTGCGTGAATTAGGTAATGAGAATATAGATGTTATCAATTATACAAGCAACATTCAATTGTTTATCACAAGAGCATTAAGCCCTGCAAAAGTATCTTCGATCAAGATCAATGAAGAGACTAAAAGAGCAGAGGTTTTCTTGAAGCTTGAAGAAGTTTCAAAAGCGATTGGTCGTGGGGGACACAATATCAAATTAGCGGGCTTATTAACGGGCTATGAATTAGACGTTATTCGTGAAGGTGATGTTGCTGGTGCTACCGCTGATGATGATGATGTTGAATTAACAGAGTTTTCAGATGAAATTGAAGACTGGGTTATTGAAGAATTTGCAAAAATTGGATTGGATACTGCAAAAAGTATCTTAAAACAAGATGTAGAAGATTTAGTACGAAGAACAGACCTGGAAGAGGAAACGATTCTGGATGTAATGAGAATATTGAAAGAAGAATTTGACAGTTAGTCATTGAGTCTTCAACGATAAACATGCCATTTTACAATTAATTCTTGCTCGGTAGGTATCGAGTCGGGAGTAAAGTGAGGAATAACAAAAAAGGTAATAATAAAAAGGTTTTATGTCTGAAGAGAGAATTATTAGAATAAACAAAGTTTTAAGGGAATTGAATATTTCTTTGGAAAGAGCTGTGGATTATCTAAAAGATAAAGGGATAGCTATTGAAGCAAACCCAAACACAAAAATTTCTGATGATGTATACAATGTCTTGTGCGGTCAGTTTGCAGGTGACAAAGGGAATAAAGAAGCTTCGAAAGAAGTTGGGGAAGAAAAAAGAAAAGAAAAAGAGGCTTTGCGTTTAGAACGAGAGAAAGAAATCGAAGACAAACGTAAGATTGAGGAAGAGCGTCTGAAACAGCAAGAAGTTATAAAAGCGAGAGCAGTTATAGCGGGTCCTGTTCAGGTAGGTAAGATTGATCTTAATCCTAAAAAACCTTCCATCGTCACTCCTGTGAAAGCGGTTGAAAAAGTGGAGACTCCAGTTGCTAAAGTAGCTGAGGTGAAAGCAATTCAAAAAGAAGCTTCAACAGAAAAACTGTCGCCAGAAAAACCTTTAGAAGAAAAACCTGTTTCAGATAAAAAAGAGATAAAACCGGTTGTTGGAATTAAAGAGGTAAAAAAAGAGACTGTAAAAGCAGTCCCTGCTGAACCAAAAGAGGTAGTGAAAACGGAAATTGCTAAAACTGATGACGTGCCTGTTGATGAAACCATCACAACGCAATATCAAAAATTATCAGGAACTACTTTGACAGGGCAGATCATTGATTTGTCACAATTCAACAAACCAAAAAAGAAAAAAGAAGAACCTAAAATCACTCCTAATAAACCGGGTGCTCCAGGATCGGCTGCGGCTAATGCAAATAAAAACAAGCGTAAAAGGATTGCTCCTAAACCAGGAGTTCCTAGGCCGCCTGCAGTTCCAGGAGTTCCGGGAGCGCCAAATCCTAACAAGATTACGCCAAATGTTGGTGGTGGCGGATTTAATGCTAACAGAAGTGCAAGACCTGGTTTCGTAAGAGGAAACAGACCTGCTATTGTTGCTAAAGTAGAGCCTACGGAAGAAGAAGTAAAAAACCAAATTAGAGAGACTTTAGAAAAACTTCAAGGAAAAGGAGGTAAATCTAAAGCAGCTAAATATAGAAGAGATAAAAGAGATACGCACCGTCAAAAATCAGATGACGAGCAAAGAGCCATAGACGAAGGAAGCAAAACGATTAAGGTTACTGAGTTTGTTACCGTTGGTGAAATTGCCATCATGATGGATGTGCCAATTACAAAAGTTATTGGAACTTGTATGTCGCTTGGAATCATGGTTACCATGAATCAGCGTCTTGATGCGGAAACATTGACAATCGTTGCGGATGAGTTTGGTTATGAAGTTGAATTTATCACGGTAGATATTGAAGAAGCAATTCAGGTTGTTGCAGATAGAGAAGAAGATTTAGTGTTCAGAGCGCCTATTGTTACGGTAATGGGTCACGTAGATCACGGTAAAACATCGTTACTGGATTACGTTCGTAAAGAAAACGTAATCGCAGGGGAGTCTGGAGGAATTACACAACATATTGGTGCCTACGGAGTAACTTTGGATAACGGACAAAAAATTGCATTCTTAGATACACCGGGTCACGAAGCTTTTACAGCGATGCGTGCGCGTGGTGCTCAAGTTACGGATATTGCAATTATTGTGATTGCTGCGGATGATGACATCATGCCACAAACGAAAGAAGCGATCAGTCATGCTCAAGCAGCAGGCGTTCCTATTATATTTGCCATTAATAAAATTGACAAGCCTAATGCCAATCCTGAAAAAGTAAAAGAAAGATTAGCGGGTATGAATTTACTAGTAGAAGATTGGGGTGGGAAAATTCAATCTCATGATATCTCTGCAAAAGTTGGTACAGGTGTCAAAGAATTATTAGAGAAGGTATTGTTAGAAGCGGAACTTTTAGATTTAAAATCAAATCCAAATAAAGCGGCTCAAGGTACAGTGGTTGAGGCATTTCTTGATAAAGGAAAAGGATATGTTTCTACCATATTAGTACAGCATGGAACGTTACGAGTTGGTGATTATATGTTAGCAGGGAAGCATCATGGTAAGATAAAAGCCATGCATGATGAAAGAGGGAATATAGTTACAGTTGCGGGACCTTCAACTCCGGTTTCTGTTCTGGGTCTTGATGGAGCAGCCACTGCAGGGGATAAGTTCAATATTTTTGAAGATGAAAAAGAAGCCAAACAAATTGCTTCAAAACGTTCTCAATTGATGCGTGAGCAGTCTGTACGTACACAACGACACATTACATTGGATGAAATTGGACGTAGAATAGCATTGGGTCAATTTAAAGAATTAAATATTATCCTTAAGGGAGATGTGGATGGTTCTGTTGAAGCATTGTCTGATTCGTTCTCTAAATTATCTACCGAAGAAATTCAAATTAATATTATTCATAAAGGGGTTGGTGCAATTACAGAAACTGACGTAATGTTGGCTTCGGCATCGGATGCAATCATCATCGGATTTAATGTTCGTCCTGCTGGAAACGCAAGACAATTAGCAGATAAAGAAGAAATTGATATCCGTTACTATTCTATTATTTATGCTGCAATTGATGACTTGAAAGATGCCATGGAAGGGATGTTAGCTCCAGAAATGAAAGAAGAAATTTTGGGTACAGCGGAGATTAGAGAGATATTCAAAATCTCTAAAGTAGGTTCTATTGCGGGTTGTATGGTAATGGACGGTAAAATTTCCAGAAGCGCTAAAATGAGAATCATTAGAGATGGTGTGGTGGTGCATACAGGTGAACTGATAGCATTGAAACGTTTCAAAGATGATGTTAAAGAGGTTGCTAAAGGCTATGATTGTGGAATTCAGATCAAGGGATATAATGACATTGAAGAAAGAGATGTTATTGAATCTTACCATGAGGTAGCAATTAAGAAGAAATTGAAATAGAATTATATTGTTTTAATTAAAATCCCGACTAGTCGGGATTTTTTTGTTTTAAACAAAGACAGGTTTAGTCTTGAAAAGCTTTTTTAATGGCTGAATAAAAGTTTTTTGTTTTAACACTGATTTTTATTTGTTAAGGAAAAGTGACAACTTTTTTTTATTTCAGTTAGTAAAACGCGATTTTTTATTTAATCGAGAGTGGGATAGGAGTTTGTGTTGAACTGAGCTTATTCGTTTATGTCATCCTGATTTAAAGTTTTTTGCTTATTTCAAATAATAGAGAGCTTGATTTTATATAATTTGAATATTTTTTAAGTTTATTAGAGGATAATTTTGCTATTTTTCAATTGTCTTTGGTTTTTTTTAATCCAATTATAAAAACAAAAAAACCACTTTTGAAGTGGTTTTTTTAAAATAGGAGATGCATGATTACTGATGCTGTTTTATTTGTTAGGCTTTATCAAATGTACATTGGAATAGCTTTTTTTGATCTCTATTAGATTTCGTTCTGCTTCAATTCGTGTTTTGAAATTCCCAACCCAAACTTTGTAGTTTGGAGTAAAAAAAATAATGGTGCCGTCAATATCTCGAAATTGTTGTCTAAATTGATTAAGAGTGTTTCTTGCTTTTTCACTTTCGCCACTAAATATTTGAATTTTATATTGGTCATTTATAGCATTAGAAATATTTGTTTTTCTCTTTTCATTTAGTAATTGTTCAAATTTAGGGTCTTGATTAACGGTTAAGTTTTTGTCTTGTGCAATTGCATGTATATAAGATATACAAAATGCAATAGTGATAAAAAAAGCTTTTTTGGAGGCTAAAATTCTCATAATGTGATTGTTTTTGTGTAAAAGTACTATTTAATAAATCATACTAAACTCAGAATATTATTTAGAATAGATATAAATTGAAATTAAGACTATTTTAAGGTTTTGAGAGTAGTTCTTAAGTCGTATTTTTGTGCAAGTTTAAAATAAAGGATCAGTTTTTATAAAAATAATTAGAAAAAACTGTGCCAATTTTTAGTAGATAATCATTATACTATATGAAAAAGGTGGGTAACCATAATTCGATCTCAAGGAAATTAATTCTTAGCATAGCTTTAATGCTGTCTGTTTCCTTTACTTCATTTGCTCAAGAAGCTACTCCAGCAGTAGCGGATGTTACTGCGGATGCTACAGCTACTTCACAAAGTGCTGATCCGGTTAAGGGTAAAGAGCTTTTTAATGCTAACTGTGCGGCATGTCACAAACTTGATGCGAAAGCAACAGGACCGGCTCTTAGAGGCGTGGGTGCTAAATATGATGCTTCATGGCTTCATAAGTGGGTTCGTAATAGTTCAGATCTTATCAAATCAGGAGATGCTCAAGCTGTAAAAGTTTATGAGGAAAATAACAAGGCCGTAATGTCTGCTTTTCCTCAATTATCGGATGCTGATATTGATGATATAATTGCTTACACTTCAGAGCCAAAAGCGGAGGCTCCTGCAGTAGCTTCAGGTACTGAGGCGGTTCCAGGAACAGCTGATGCAGGCAGTGGGGTTTCGAATAATATTATTTTAGGGGCTTTGTCCTTGGTGATGTTAGTTCTTGTGGTAATGTTGTTTCTTGTAAATAATGTGTTAACTAAAGTAGCAAAAGCAAATGGTATTGAAGTTGCTCCAAAAACTCCAACAACACCTATTTGGAAATCGTTTGTTAGAAATCAGTTTTTAGTATTGGTTACTTCTGTATTTTTGTTGTTGGCGAGTGCGTATTTTGTATATGGTTATCTGATGCAAATTGGTGTTGACCAGGATTATGCGCCAGTTCAGCCGATTCATTATTCTCATAGAATACATGCTGGAGATAATGAGATCAACTGTAAGTATTGTCACTCCTCGGCAAGAGTTAGTAAGAATGCTGGAATTCCTTCATTGAATGTTTGTATGAATTGTCATAAGAATATTGCTGAAGTTGCTGAAACAACAGCTACTCCTGAATACAGTAAGGCGTTTTATGATGAGCAAATTCAGAAATTATATACAGCAGTTGGTTGGGATCAAACAACTCAAACGTACACAGGTAAAACACAGCCTGTAAAATGGGTTCGTATTCATAACTTGCCGGATTTTGTTTATTTTAATCACTCGCAACACGTAACGGTGGCTGGTATTGAATGTCAAACTTGTCACGGTCCAGTACAAGAATATGAGATTCAAAAACAATTCGCTCCTTTAACAATGGGTTGGTGTATTGATTGTCACAGGAAAACTGAGGTAAAAATGGAAGGCAATGAATATTATACTAAGATTCACGAGGAGCTTTCTAAGAAATACGGTGTAGATAAGTTGACTGCGGCTCAAATGGGAGGTTTAGAATGTGGTAAATGCCATTATTAATCAAATTATTAAGATTTTAATATTTATATATGTCATCAAACAAAAAATACTGGAAAAGTGTTGAAGAGCTAGATCAAAATAGTTCTGTTGTTGAGGCCCTTAGAAATAACGAATTTGTTGAAGAAATTCCTACGGATGAATTTTTAGGAAATGATGGTACTTTGTCATCTTCGTCAACATCACGTCGTGATTTTTTAAAGTACGTTGGTTTTAGCACAGCAGCAGCCACGCTTGCGGCTTGTGAAGGACCGGTTAACAAGTCTATTCCTTACGTGCTTCAGCCGGAACAAATTATCCCCGGAGTAGCCGATTATTATGCAACGTCAGTTTTTGATGGTTTTGACTTTGCAAATCTTTTGGTGAAAACACGCGAAGGGCGCCCTATTAAAATAGATAATAATACTATTCAAGGTGCTGCGTTTAGTGCTAATGCAAGAATTCATGCTTCTATTCTTTCGTTATACGACAGTATGCGTTTGAAGGAACCAAAGATAGAAGGTAAAAATGCGGCTTGGTCTGCTGTTGATTCTAAAATAAAGTCTAGTATCGCTGCTGCTGCTGCAAAAGGCGGTCAAGTGGTGCTTTTGACTAATACACTGGCGAGTCCATCATCAGAAAAGCTTATTGCTGAATTTATTGCCAAAAATCCAAATGCGAAACATGTTGTTTACGATGCTGTTTCTTCTTCGGAAGCATTAGATGCTTTTGAAACTGTTTATGGAGAAAGAGCTTTAGTTAATTATGATTTTTCAAAAGCATCTCTTATCGTTTCTGTTGGAGCTGATTTTCTTGGAGACTGGCAAGGCGGGGGTTATGATTCGGGTTATACGCAAGGAAGAGTGCCAAAAGCAGGAAAAATGTCTCGTCATTTTCAGTTAGAAGCTAATATGACACTCTCGGGTGCTGCAGCTGATAAACGTTTGCCAATGTCTACGGCTAATCAAAAGCAAGCGTTAGTTCATATTTATAATGTGGTAACAGGTTCTTCTGTTGGCGTAACTTTAGAAGATAAATTTAAAGCTGAAGTTACTAAAGCGGCTCAGCAGTTAAAAGCTGCAGGTGCAAAAGGAGTTTTAGTTTCTGGTATTCAAGATAAAAATGCTCAGTTAGTAGTTTTGGCTGTGAATCAAGCATTGGCCAGTGAGGCTTTTACTACCTCTGGTGTAAGACAAATCAGAAAAGGTTCAAATGAAAAAGTGAATCAATTAATTAATGATATGAAAGCAGGAAGTGTTCATACGTTGATTATGAGTGGTGTTAATCCAGTCTATACTTTACCAGACAGCACTTCTTTTGTTGAAGCACTGAAGAAAGTTAATACATCAGTATCTTTTTCTTTGAAAGAAGATGAAACGGCTTTAGTAAGTACAATTGCAGCAGCTGTTCCTCATTATTTGGAATCATGGAATGATGTAAGTTTCACCAAAGGAACTTATGGGATTACTCAGCCTACGATCCGTCCTCTTTTTAATACCAAACAATTTCAGGATGTATTGTTGTCTTTAAATGGAATGACTGGTACATTTTACGATTATATTAAAGGGAATGCTTCGACAATAATAGCAGGTTCTTCTTGGAATAAAGTGTTGCATGATGGTGTTTATGTGGGTGTTGTACCTACTGTAGCTGCAGGTTCTGCTGATTATGGTGCTGCTGCAACTGCTTTGGCACAATCAAAAGCTTCTGAAGGACTAGAACTTGTTTTATACACCAAAACTGGTTTAGGGGATGGACAACAAGCAAACAACCCTTGGTTACAAGAATTTCCGGATCCAATTACAAGAGTTTCTTGGGATAACTATCTTACGGTTTCGAATGCTGATGCTAAGAAATATGATCTTTCGAATGAAATTGTTGCTAATGGGGGGTTAAACGGAAGTTATGCTAGCATTACCACAGCAGACGGAATTAAATTAGAAAATGTTCCTGTAATTGTGCAACCGGGTCAGGCTGTTGGTACTATTGGCTTGGCGTTAGGGTACGGTCGCAAAGCGGCTTTGAAGGAAGAAATGATGGTGGGTTTAAATGCCTATTCTTTATATAAAGGTTTCAATAATGTACAATCAGTAACCTTGGTAAAAGCTGAAGGTGAACATGAGTTTGCTTGTGTTCAAGGTCAGAAAACATTGATGGGAAGAGGGGATATTATAAAAGAAACATCTTTAGAAATTTTTAATACAAAAGATGCTCAAATCTGGAATCCTCAACCTATGGTGTCATTGGATCATAAGGAGGTAGAGGCTACTAAGGTAGATTTGTGGTCTTCATTTGATCGTTCTGTCGGGCATCATTTTAATCTTTCTATAGATTTAAATTCATGTACCGGTTGTGGTGCTTGTGTGATAGCATGTCATGCTGAAAATAACGTTCCTGTAGTAGGGAAAGCTGAAATTAGAAGAAGTCGTGATATGCACTGGTTGCGTATTGACAGGTATTATTCTTCTGAAAGTACTTTTGAAGGTGATAACGAAAGAAAAGAAAATATAGCAGGTTTATCAAGTTCATTATCTACATTTAATGAAATGGAAAAGGCAGGTGATAATCCTCAAGTTTCTTTTCAGCCTGTAATGTGTCAACATTGTAACCATGCACCCTGTGAAACAGTTTGTCCAGTAGCGGCAACTTCACACTCGCGTCAAGGTCAAAATCATATGGCTTATAACAGATGCGTTGGTACGCGTTATTGTGCTAACAACTGTCCGTATAAAGTACGTCGTTTTAATTGGTTTTTATACAACAAAAACAGTGAATTTGATTATCATATGAATGATGATTTAGGACGTATGGTATTGAATCCGGATGTTAATGTTCGCTCTCGTGGAGTTATGGAAAAATGTTCAATGTGTATTCAAATGACACAAGCAACTATTTTGAAAGCTAAAAACGAAGGAAGAGTAATCATTGATGGTGAATTCCAAACGGCATGTTCAAATGCTTGTTCTAATGGAGCAATGAAATTTGGAGATATAAATGATAAAGATGCGGAAGTGGCTGCCTTAGTTGCTGACGAAAGGATGTATCATTTGTTGGAGCATGTTGGAACAAAACCTAATGTGATTTATCACGTTAAAGTTAGAAATACTTAGTACAAAAAAAGAATTAATTAAGAATCAATATAAAGGATTATGTCGTCTCACTACGAAGCAACCATTAGAAAACCCTTAGTTATAGGTGATAAAACTTATCATGATGTAACTGTAGATGTAGCAGCACCTGTTGAAGGTAAAGCAAATAAACATTGGTGGATTGTATTTTCAATTGCATTAATAGCCTTCCTTTGGGGTTTAGGCTGTATAATTTACACTGTTTCTACAGGTATTGGAACATGGGGGTTAAATAAAACTGTTGGATGGGCTTGGGATATCACGAACTTTGTTTGGTGGGTTGGTATTGGTCATGCTGGAACTTTAATTTCGGCAGTATTATTGCTTTTCCGTCAGCGTTGGAGAATGGCTATTAACCGTTCTGCTGAAGCAATGACAATTTTCTCTGTTATCCAGGCAGGTTTATTTCCAATTATTCACATGGGTCGTCCATGGTTAGCCTATTGGGTTTTACCAATTCCGAATCAATTTGGTTCTCTTTGGGTGAATTTTAACTCACCATTACTTTGGGATGTATTTGCAATTTCTACCTATCTTTCTGTTTCATTAGTATTTTGGTGGACTGGTTTATTACCTGATTTTGCCATGTTGCGTGACAGAGCAATAACTCCTTTTAATAAAAGAGTATATTCTATATTGAGTTTTGGTTGGAGCGGTAGAGCAAAAGACTGGCAACGATTTGAAGAAGTTTCTTTAGTTCTTGCAGGTTTAGCAACTCCGCTTGTGCTTTCGGTGCACACAATTGTATCAATGGATTTTGCCACGTCAGTTATTCCTGGCTGGCATACTACAATTTTTCCGCCTTACTTTGTTGCTGGAGCAGTTTTCTCAGGGTTTGCAATGGTAAATACGTTGCTGATTATTATGAGAAAAGTTTCAAATTTAGAAGCTTATATCACAGTTCAACACATTGAATTGATGAATATCGTAATCATGATTACAGGTTCAATTGTAGGTGTTGCTTATATTACGGAATTATTTGTTGCATGGTATTCCGGTGTAGAGTATGAACAATATGCCTTTTTAAACAGAGCTACTGGACCGTACTGGTGGGCTTATTGGTCTATGATGACTTGCAATGTTTTTTCTCCACAATTCATGTGGTTTAAAAAATTAAGAACAAGTATTATGTTTTCCTTTATAATTTCAATTGTAGTGAATATTGGAATGTGGTTTGAAAGATTTGTAATCATTGTAACTTCATTGCACAGGGATTATTTGCCATCTTCATGGACAATGTTCTCTCCTACATTTGTTGATATTGGAATTTTTATTGGAACTATAGGATTCTTCTTCGTACTGTTTTTACTCTATTCCAGAACATTTCCTGTGATAGCTCAGGCAGAGGTGAAAACAATTTTAAAAGGAACCGGAGATAATTACAAAAGAGAAAGAGAAGCAAATAAAGATTCACACCATGAGTAATAAAGTAATATACGCCATTTATAATGACGATGATATTTTGATGGATGCGGTTAAAAAAACCCGAGCAGCCCATCATCATATTGAAGAAGTTTTTACTCCATTCCCTGTACACGGTTTGGATAAAGCTATGGGAATTGCACCAACGAGATTAGCGATTTGTGCTTTCCTGTATGGTTGCGTAGGTATTTCGGTAGCAACAGCCATGATGAATTATATAATGATTCAAGATTGGCCTCAGGATATTGGTGGAAAGCCAAGTTTCAGTTATATTGAAAATATGCCAGCTTTTGTTCCAATTATGTTTGAGCTTACAGTGTTCTTTTCTGCTCACTTAATGGTTATTACTTTTTATATGAGAAGTAAATTATGGCCTTTCAAAGAAGCGGAAAATCCTGATGTAAGAACCACAGATGACCATTTTTTAATGGAAGTTGCTGTAAACAATAATGAAGAGGAATTAGTTTCTTTTTTCCAAAGCACGGGAGCTGTAGAAGTTAAAGTAATAGAAAAGCATTAATTATAGATATGAAAAGCGTATATAAAATAACACTTTTATTTGGTATAACTATTTTAGTTTCCTCCTGCCATAATAATGCGGCACCAAACTATCAGTATTTTCCAAATATGTATGAGTCAGTAGGGTATGAAACTTATTCTGAATCAAATGCATTTAAAAATGGTAAAGAAGGACAACTTCCTGCTCAAGGATCCATAAACCGAGGGTTTGAGCCTTTTGAATACGAAAACTCTACGGCTGGATATGAGTTAGCTAAAGTGAATCTTAAATCTCCTTTAGACTCCTTAAGTAGAGAACCTGAAAAGGCAAAAGAACTTTTTGAAATTTATTGTATCAGTTGCCACGGTGCTTCTGGAAACGGTAAAGGTAAACTGGTAGAAAGAGAAAAATTTCTGGGTGTTCCTAGTTATAAAGATAGAGTTATTACTGAGGGAAGTATTTATCATGTAATAACGTATGGTTTGAATTCTATGGGCTCGCATGCAAACCAGTTGAGTGCCCATGAACGTTGGTTGGTTACTGACTATGTTCTAAAACTAAAAAGCGAATTATAATTGTTGAACAAACTGATCGTAATAGATATGTATACATTTTCAAGTAAATTAAAAACTTTTTCTTTCCTCTTAATGGCCATAGGCGTATTAGGGATTGGATATGGTTTTTGGAGTGCACCAAAGGATATTCAAGAAGTTGAAACTCTTCTTGCTGCTGAAAGCCATGGTAGTCATGGAGAAGTTAAACATGAAACTTCAAAACCTGTTGAAGAGCATGTTGTTTCTAACGGGCACGAGGAAGCTCAAAGTACAAAAGAGGGCAATGCAATAGTATCGCCTACGGACAGCACTTCAGAAGTTATTAATGAAGTTCATGAGAATTCGTTACACACCGAAGTAGCTGTAAAAAAGGGTGAACATGAAATTAGTGAAGAAGTGAAACATGCGGAACATGCGGAACATTTGAATCATGTTTTGCATCAGTTGCAAAATAAGCCATGGGCTGCTTTTTATGTTGCCTGTATATTCTTTATGTTGGTGTCTTTGGGTGTTTTAGCTTTTTATGCTATTCAACAAGTAGCTCAGGCTGGTTGGTCGCCTGTTTTGTTTAGAGTTATGCAGGGTATAACGTCTTATTTACCAGTAGGGTCTGTTGTCTTTTTTATAGTATTATTGTTATGTGGTCTTCATCTTAATCATCTTTTTATATGGTTAGATCCTGAAGTTGTTGCTACGGATAAATTAATTGCGAATAAAGCGGGGTATTTAAATTTTCCTTTTTGGATTATTAGGGCAGCTATATTTTTGACTGGTTGGAATTTGTATCACTATTTTTCTAGAAAATATTGTTTAGCGCAAGATGATGCTAGTGATGATTTATTTTACAAGAAAAACTTTAAATTATCGGCTGTCTTCTTAGTTTTCTTTATTGTTACAGAATCGATAATGTCCTGGGACTGGATTATGTCTATCGATCCACATTGGTTTAGTACTTTATTTGGGTGGTATGTTTTTTCAAGTTTCTTTGTTAGTGGAATCACCACGATAGCATTAGTTACTTTGTATTTGAAATCTAGAGGTTTTTTAGAGCACGTTAATACGAGTCATATTCATGATTTAGCAAAATTCATGTTCGGTTTTAGTATATTTTGGACTTATTTATGGTTTTCACAATATATGCTTATTTGGTATGCTAATATTCCGGAAGAGGTAACTTATTATATAACTAGAATCGAATTATATAATATTCCGTTCTTTGGTGCTGTGGTTATGAATTTTGTATTTCCTTTGTTGATCTTAGTTAATACTGATTTTAAAAGAATTACATGGGTTTTAGTCATGGCAGGTGCCGTTATTTTGGTTGGACATTATATAGACTTTTTCAACATGATTATGCCAGGAACTGTTGGAGACAGATGGTTCATTGGGGTTTCAGAGATAGCTTCTGTTCTTTTCTTCCTTGGATTATTTATATATGTTGTTTTTACAGCATTGACAAAAGTTCCTTTGTTGCCAAAAAGAAATCCATTTATTGAAGAAAGTAAACATTTCCATTATTAATATTTAAAGAAAAAAACAGATGACAAGTTTGTTGGTAATTATAGTTTTAGCTTTATTAGCTGTTGCTTTGTGGCAATTGACTAAAATATTCGATCTGACGCAAGTTGGATCCAATTCCGATAGCTCTGAAGTAGCTACAGATAATGACAATAACGTTCAAGGTTATTTAATGTTTGGTTTTTTGGCCTTTATTTATATTTTTTCAATATATGGTTTGTTTGCTTGGGGACCTTTAGTCCTTCATACATCTGCTTCTGCTCATGGTGAACAAGTGGATTATTTGATGAACATAACTTGGATTCTTATCTTTATTGTGCAAGCTATTACTCAGGTTTTATTGCATTATTTTGCTTTCAAATACAGAGGAAAAAAAGATCAAAAGGCACTTTATTTTGCCGATAATAATAAATTAGAAGCTATTTGGAGCGTTATTCCTGCAGTAGTTTTGGCAGGATTAATACTTTATGGATTGTATGCTTGGAATAATATTATGTTTGTTGATGAAGATGAAGATACAATCGTAATCGAATTATATGCGCAACAGTTTAACTGGAAAGCCAGATATTCAGGAGAGGATAACGTACTTGGAAAAGCAAATGTAAGGTTTATCGAAGGTGCAAATGCTGTAGGAGTTGATTTATCGGATCCATATTCTCAAGATGATATATTGGTAACAGAATTGCATATTCCAAAAGGGAAGAAAATTCATTTCAAAATGCGTTCTCAAGACGTTTTACATTCTGCTTACATGCCTCACTTTAGAGCGCAAATGAATTGTGTTCCTGGTATGGTAACTGAGTTCGCTTTTGAGCCTGTTTATACCACTGTAGAATACAGAGAATTGCCTTATATGGTTGAAAAAGTTGCAAATATTAATGCTTTAAGGGCTAAGAAAAGTGTTGGTTTGGTGGCAAAAGGAGAGGCAGCTTTAGATCCTTATACTTTTGATTATCTGTTACTTTGTAATAAAATTTGTGGTACATCTCATTACAACATGCAAATGAAGATCATTGTAGATACTCCTGAAGACTATAAAGCTTGGTTGAAAGAGAAGGCTACTATCGTTAATGAAGTTAAAGCAGCTTTAGCTACGCCAGCTCCTGTAGATACTGGAGCAAGTACTGATACTGCTGCTGCTGTAACGGCAATGAAATAATATTATAAAAAAAATTTAAAGTAAACATATATGTCAGCAGAAGGTCACGATCACGCAATAGATCACGAACACGAACATCACCATAAAGACACTTTTATTACTAAATATATTTTTAGTATTGATCATAAGATGATTGCCAAACAATACCTAATTACGGGTATCATTATGGGGATTATTGGTGTTGGGATGTCTATGCTTTTTAGAATGCAATTAGCATGGCCGGAAGAATCTTTCCGAATATTTAATATTTTACTAGGGGATAAATTTGCTCCTAATGGAGTCATGGCTAATGATATTTACTTAGCATTGGTTACTATTCATGGAACAATAATGGTTTTCTTTGTTTTAACGGCTGCCCTGAGTGGTACTTTTAGTAACTTATTGATTCCACTTCAAATTGGAGCGCGAGATATGGCATCCGGTTTTATGAATATGATTTCGTATTGGTTGTTTTTCTTATCTAGTGTAATCATGATTGGTTCCCTTTTTGTTGAGGCTGGTCCTGCTTCTTCAGGATGGACGATATATCCTCCCTTAAGTGCTTTACCACAAGCTATTCCTGGTTCAGGTATGGGTATGACATTATGGTTAATTTCAATGGCTATTTTTATTGCATCTTCTTTAATGGGATCTTTGAACTATGTTGTTACGGTAATTAACTTAAGAACTAAGGGAATGTCTATGACTCGATTACCACTTACTATATGGGCTTTCTTTGTGACTGCTATTATTGGTATAGTATCTTTTCCTGTTCTTTTATCAGCTGCTTTATTATTGATTTTTGATAGAAGCTTTGGTACTTCATTTTTCTTATCTGATATTTATATTGCAGGGGAAGTGTTGCATTATCAAGGAGGTTCTCCAGTATTGTTTGAGCATTTATTCTGGTTTTTAGGTCACCCTGAAGTTTATATAGTTTTATTACCTGCTTTGGGTATTACTTCTGAAGTGATTGCTACAAATTCTCGTAAACCAATTTTTGGTTACAGAGCAATGATTATGTCAATTATTGCAATTGCATTCTTATCGACGATAGTGTGGGGGCATCATATGTTTGTCTCCGGTATGAATCCGTTTTTAGGATCTGTATTTACATTTACAACATTGTTAATTGCGATACCTTCAGCGGTAAAAGCGTTTAATTATATTACAACATTGTGGAAAGGAAATTTACAATTGAATCCGGCTATGCTGTTTTCTATTGGATTGGTTTCTACATTTATTACAGGTGGTTTAACAGGGATTATTCTTGGGGATAGTACACTTGATATTAATGTACACGATACTTATTTTGTTGTAGCTCACTTTCACTTGGTAATGGGAATTTCTGCACTTTATGGAATGTTTGCAGGTATTTATCACTG
This sequence comes from Flavobacterium sp. ZB4P23, assembly GCF_003970375.1. Lineage (NCBI taxonomy): Bacteria > Pseudomonadati > Bacteroidota > Flavobacteriia > Flavobacteriales > Flavobacteriaceae > Flavobacterium > Flavobacterium sp. ZB4P23. Next base: position 566 of record NZ_RYDK01000006.1, on the reverse strand, counting down.
GTTTCCAAGATTATTTGGAAGAATGTTAAACAAGAATCTTGGATATGTACACTTTTGGGTAACTGCAATTTGTGCCTATGGAGTTTTCTTTCCGATGCACTTTATTGGACTAGCGGGTCTGCCAAGACGTTACTATACTAACACCAACTTTCCGTTATTTGATGATTTACAAAATGTTAACGTTTTGATCACAATATTTGCTTTAATTGGTGGTGCCTTTCAATTGGTTTTCTTGTACAATTTTTTCAGTAGTATCTTCTACGGTAAAAAATCAGTAATGAATCCTTGGAAATCAAATACATTAGAGTGGACTGCACCTGTGGAACATATTCATGGGAACTGGCCAGGAGAAATTCCTGAGGTTCATCGTTGGCCTTATGACTACAGTAATCCAGCTCATGATGTAGATTTTGTACCTCAAAATGTTCCAATGAAAGAAGGTGAAGAAGTTTTACATCACTAAAATATAAAAAAAGCCTCGCGAAAGTTTAGACTGCACCCAAAAGTTTAGACAAATTTATAATTAATTTTGATAATAATGAGCTCGATATTTTATCGGGCTCATT
>NZ_RYDK01000005.1:107086-293012 GCF_003970375.1 Flavobacterium sp. ZB4P23 | reverse complement strand
ATTTGAACCCCAGTCTGAAAAGACTGGGGTTCTTTTGTTTATAGATACCACGTGTTCGCCCTGCGGGCTCGGTTCGTTGCCTTTCTTTGTTAATGTCCATTTCTATTATTATGGTGCAGTTTTTTTAACGAGATTTTTTTAATTAAATTAGTTTTTTAATAGTTTGAGAATTTTATTGACTTGTTTTCATGCTACTAGGATTGTAATGGTTATGTTACCGTTAAATTTATCTGTAGATTTTCCATAGTTAAGTTTTTTCGAAATCAAAAATGTACTTTTGTAACATTAAAATTTTTATTATGAAAAAAATATTTTTGTTTTGTGTCTTTATTCTTATGTCAAATTTGCAAGCGCAACAAAGACCCAAATTAGTAGTTGGTATCGTTGTGGATCAAATGAAAATGGAATATTTATATCGTTTTTCGGATGATTTTTCATCAAATGGATTTAAAAGATTAATGGATAAGGGGTACACTTTTCATAACATGCATTATAATTTTGTACCCACCTATACTGCCCCTGGTCATGCCAGTATTTTTACTGGAGCTACACCATCTACTCATGGCATTGTAGGGAATGATTGGTTTAATAAAGCGACAGGAAAGGATTTGTATTGCACTGACGATGCCTCTGTGAAAACAGTTGGGGATGGTTTAGAAAATGAGGGGGCTATGTCTCCAAAAAACCTTTTAAGCACCACCATCACTGATGAATTAAGAATGGCAACAAATTTTGAAGGCAAAGTAATCGGGTTGAGTATCAAAGATCGTGGTGCCATTTTACCAGCAGGTCACTTTGCCAATTGGGCTTTTTGGTACAGTAAAACAGGAGCCTTTATTTCAAGTACTTTTTATGGTTTAGCATTACCGGATTGGGTTACAGAATTCAATGAAGAAAAACGATATATGAATTATATCAATAGAGGCTGGGATTTATTTAAGCCGGTTGCTACTTATAATGAAAGTCTTGCAGATGATAATCCATATGAAGGAAAATTGGATAAAACTAAAAGACCTGTTTTTCCTTATGATTTGAAAGAAATTTATAAAGAAAAAGGGGCTGATATTTTACGTTCTACTCCTTTTGGCAATGATATTTTAGCTGACTTGGCGATGAAAGCTATAGAAAATGAATCCCTCGGAAAAGATGATATAACAGATTTTTTGACTGTTAGTTTCTCTTCTACTGATTATGTTGGTCACACTTTTGGGCCTCGTTCTATGGAGTTGCAAGATACTTATTTACGTTTAGATGAGACTATTGCTCAGTTTTTAACCTACTTAGATAAAACGGTTGGAAAAGACAATTATTTGCTTTTTTTGACTGCTGATCATGCAGGCGCCGAAAATCCAAATTATTTAAAAGATAATAAATACAATGTAAAAAATATACCTTCTAAAGATATTGTTACAGCATTGAAAAAGTTTTCTAACGAAAGTTTCGGTGCTGATTTAGTTTTGGATTATTCTAATTTTAATCTGTTTTTTAATACAGAAATTATTAAGAATAAAGGATTGGATATGAATGTTGTAAAACAAAGTTTTAAGACGTTTTTGATGACACAGGAGCAAGTTAAAAGAGTGTATACTGAGGAAGAAATTTTAGCTTCTTCCGGAGATGATTATTTTTTGAGTTTTATTTCTAAGGGATATGATCCGAGACAAAACGGTGAAATTGTGGTGTTAGATAAGGCGGGTTATATACAGTATCAAGCTACCGGAACTACGCACGGAACACTTAATAGCTATGATACTCATGTACCGTTGCTTTTTTATGGTTGGAAAGTTCCTAAAGGGGAGTTGCATGCTAAAAAGTATATTACGCAAATTGCTCCTACACTTTCACAAATGCTAAAAATTCCTTTTCCAAATGGTACGGAGTCTGAAGTGTTAGACACACTTTTAGATGACGATAAATAAACCTAAGTCGAGTTTAATAATAAAACGCCCGTCTTTACGATAAAGACAGGCGTTTTTTATTTTACAGGATTTTCAGAGTCTTGTTTAGGCTAAAATTTATTTTGTGCATTGCCTTCAAAAGGATTTAGTACAGTTGCGCCAATTGCAAATAAAGAACCATTCTTGAAAAATTTCCGTCTATTCATTGTTTCTTTTTTTGTAAGAATTCCAAATGTAAAGAAACTACTTCACGCAGTATGTTAAGGATTGATTATTTTTTTGGAATGAAACAGGTTTCAAATTGCTATGGGTTTAATAATAAAAAAACCCCATTTGCATGGACAAATGGGATTCCTATTTTAGACTGTCGCTGCTATGGGTAACGGAATCTGGTTTTTAAGTAAATCTTCAAAACTCTCGCGGGCACGGATTAAATGGACTTCCCCATTTAGCCATAAAACCTCTGCTGGCTTGTATCTGGAGTTGTAATTTGATGCCATTGAGAAGCAGTAGGCTCCGGCGTTTCTAAAACATAAAATATCCCCTTCTTTGATTTCTGAAATCCTTCTGTTGTTTGCAAAAGTATCCGTTTCACAAATGTATCCTACTACGGAGTAAAAACGTTCTTTTCCTTTGGGGTTAGAGATGTTTTCGATATAATGTTGCGATCCGTACAACATTGGTCTGATAAGGTGATTAAAACCACTGTCTATTCCAGCAAAAACAGTCGAAGTGGTTTGTTTTACTACATTAACTTTAGCTAAAAAGAAGCCAGCCTCGCTAACTAAAAATTTGCCGGGCTCAAATATCAAGGTTAATTCTTTTCCATATTCAGTACAAAACGCATTGAATCTTTTGGATAATTTTTTGCCTAATTCTTCGATGTCCGTTTCGATATCGTCTTTTTTATATGGCACTTTAAATCCACTTCCAAAGTCTAGGAATTCAAGATTTTTGAAGTTTTTAGCCGCATCAAATAATATTTCGGCAGCATATAAAAAGACTTCGATGTCTAAAATATCAGAACCAGTGTGCATGTGAATGCCTACAATATTCATTTTGGTGTTTTCTACAATACGAACAAGGTGTGGCAATTGATGAATCGAGATTCCAAATTTACTATCGATATGTCCTACAGAAATATTCGTATTTCCACCAGCCATTACGTGTGGATTGATTCGAATGCAAACAGGTACGTTAGGATGTTTAGTCCCAAATTGTTCTAATATTGATAAATTATCAATATTTATTTGAACTCCCATCGCGTTTACTTCTTCAATTTCTTCGAGAGAAACTCCGTTTGGAGTATAAAATATTTTTTCGGGTGCATAACCGGCATGAAGGCCTAATAGCACCTCTTGAATAGAAACGGTATCTAGACCAGCTCCCATATCCTTTAATAATTGGAGTATTGCAACATTTGACAATGCTTTCATGGCATAATTGATGCGTAATGTATCTACTTTAGAAAAAGCTTTAGTTAATCTATTGTATTGAGATTGTATTTTTTCGGCATCATAAACGTATATTGGACTGCCAAATTGTTCTGCTAATTGTAGTAAGTCTTTTGATTGCATGGTTATTAATTTTCAGCAAATTTATTACTCTTTATTTAGTCCTACAAGCTAATAACTGAATTCTAACAAATTCTAACAAAAAGTTATAATTTGAACATCTATTGTTGATTTAAAAAAAAATAACCCTTGACAAATTTTTCTGTCAAGGGTTACAAAATGGTAGCAAGAATTATAAGTTGGGTAAATCACCATTTCCTTTGGTAGGTAAATTGGTATACCCCATCAAGTATTTATCAACTTCTCTGGCTGCCTCACGACCTTCAGATATTGCCCATACAATTAAAGATTGTCCTCTTCGCATGTCACCTGCAGTAAATATATGAGGAACATTCGTTTGATAATTTGTTGCTTTATAATTGCTTCTCATATCAGTTTCTAATCCTAATTGATCACTTAATGTTTTTTCAGGACCCGTAAATCCAAGTGCCAATAAAGCTAAATCACATGGCCAAATTTTTTCTGAACCTTCTTTTTCTATCAATTCAGGTCTTTGTCCCGGTGTCATTTTCCAAGCCACTTCAACGGTTTTTAAACCTACAAGTTGGCCGCTTTCATTAGAAATGAATTCTTTGGTATTGATCAACCAGTTTCTATTACACCCTTCTTCATGAGAAGAGGACGTTTTTAATTGTAATGGCCAAAACGGCCAAGGGGTAGTTTCACTTCTTCCAACGGGTGGTTTAGGTAAAATCTCAAAATTAGTCACTGATTTAGCCCCATGTCTGTTTGATGTTCCCACACAATCAGAACCAGTATCTCCGCCACCTATAACGATCACATCCTTACCGGTAGCCATTATTTGACCTGGAATTACTTCACCATATAGTGATTTAGTTTGTTGTGTCAAGAAAGTCATTGCCTGCACTACTCCTTGACTTTCTATTCCTTTGGTAGGCAAACTTCTTCTTTCTGTGGCGCCACCGCATAATACGATTGAATCAAAAGCGTTCAATTCTTCAACACTATAGTTTACGCCAACATTTATATTCGTTTTAAAAGTGATTCCTTCAGCTCCTAAAACAGCAACACGTCTGTCGATAATTCCTTTTTCTAATTTGAAATTTGGAATTCCGTAACGTAGTAATCCACCAATGGCGTTGTCTCTTTCAAAAACGGTAACTGTGTGTCCTGCACGATTTAACTGTTGTGCTGCTGCTAATCCAGCAGGACCGGAGCCAATAACGGCCACTGTTTTCCCTGTTCTAATTTCTGGTGGTTGTGGTTTGATCCAACCTTCAGCAAAACCTCTTTCGATAATATTTTTTTCAATATTTTCAATTGCTACTGGCTCACTTATAATTCCTAAAACACATGACTTTTCACATGGAGCGGGGCATAAACGACCCGTAAATTCAGGAAAATTATTGGTTGATTGTAATATTTTCAAGGCACCTTCCCATTCTTCCTGATGCACCATATCGTTAAAATCAGGAATTAAATTTCCCAACGGACAGGCGCTGTGGCAAAAAGGAATCCCACAATCCATGCACCTGGATCCTTGTTCTTTAATTTTATCTTTTTCTAACTGAATTGTAAACTCATTGTAATTTGATACACGCTCTTCAACTAGTACAGTGCTTTCATCTGTTCTATTATATTCTTTAAATCCTCCTATCTTTCCCATAACTATAGTGCTAGTAGTTCTTCAATTTTTTTTTCTTCGGCTAATCTTTCTAATGCCTTTTTGTAATCAGTAGGCATCACTTTGACAAAATGGTTGCGTTGGTTTTCCCAATCTTCTAAAATTCTTTTTGCAAGTGGACTATTGGTGTACAATGAATGATTTTTTATTAAACGTCTCAGTTTAGTAAAGTCATCATCTTCTAATGTTTCAAAAGCGACCATTTCCATATTACAAAGAGTAGCGTCAAATTTTCTATTTGGATCAAAAACATACGCAATGCCACCGCTCATTCCTGCTGCAAAATTTCTTCCTGTTTTGCCAAGGATCACCACTGTTCCACCTGTCATATACTCACATCCATGATCTCCAATTCCTTCAACAACAGCTGTTGCTCCCGAGTTTCGAACACAAAAACGTTCTCCCGCCATACCGTTAATATAGGCTTCGCCACTAATAGCGCCATACAGTGCTACATTACCAATAATGATGTTTTCTTCTGGTTTAAAAGTAGCAGTAGGAGGAACTTTAATAATTAATTTTGCACCAGAAAGTCCTTTTCCTAAATAATCATTACAGTTTCCATGTATTTTAAAGGACAAGCCATTAGTTGCAAAAGCACCAAAACTTTGACCTGCTGAACCTGTGAAATCTACCAATATGGTATCATCTGGTAATCCTTGTGCACCATATATTTTTGAAATTTCATTACTCAATATAGCTCCAACGGAACGATCTGTATTTTTAATATCAAATGTAACTCTCGTTTTCTCTTTCCTGTAAATGGATGGAATAGCGGCTTTTATGATGTCAAAGTCAAGCACGTGTTCTAGTGCGTGATCTTGTGTTGTAGTATTGTGGTTTGGAACCTCTTTTGCTTTTTCAGGTTTATACAAAATAGCCGATAAATCTAATCCGCTGGCTTTATAATGCTTGATGGCTTTATTGACATTTAATTTCTGAGATTGTCCCACCATTTCCTTTAAGGTTCTGTATCCAAGTTGCGCCATGATTTCTCTTAACTCCTCAGCAATAAAATACATAAAGTTAATAATATGTTCCGGTGTTCCTTTGAAATTTTTTCTCAGTTCTGGATCTTGTGTCGCAATACCTACGGGGCAGGTGTTCAAGTGACAGGCTCTCATCATAATACAACCGGATGCGACTAAAGGAGCAGTCGCAAATCCAAATTCTTCAGCTCCAAGTAAAGCTGCAATAGCTACATCACGTCCTGTTTTCAATTGTCCGTCACATTCTAATACGACACGGCTTCTTAAATCATTCAAGATTAAGGTCTGTTGCGCTTCGGCAAGGCCAAGTTCCCATGGAATACCGGTGTGTTGTAGTGAAGTTAATGGTGCAGCTCCAGTTCCTCCATCGTATCCTGAAATCAAAATCACATCGGCTTTTGCTTTGGCAACACCGGCAGCGATCGTTCCAACGCCCACTTCTGAAACTAATTTTACATTAATTCTGGCTTCACGATTGGCATTTTTTAGATCAAAAATTAATTGGGATAAATCTTCAATAGAGTAAATGTCATGGTGGGGTGGAGGCGAAATTAATCCAACATAAGGAGTAGAATTTCGTACTTCGGCAATCCAAGGCACTACTTTTTCGCCGGGTAATTGTCCACCTTCTCCGGGTTTTGCACCTTGAGCCATTTTTATTTGAATCTCTTTGGCATTGGTCAGATAATTAATAGAAACTCCAAATCTTCCGGAAGCGACTTGCTTGATAGCACTATTTCTTGAATCTCCATTTAAGTCTTTTTGGAATCGTTTTGGATCTTCTCCACCTTCTCCAGAGTTGCTTTTTCCACCAATTCTATTCATAGCAATTGCTAGATTTTCATGGGCTTCCTGACTGATTGAACCATAGGACATGGCTCCAGTTTTGAATTTTTTTACAATTTCGGTCCAAGGTTCGACTTCATCAATTGAAATAGGATCCAGATTATTGAACTCAAACAAACCTCTAATTGTCATTAGATTTTCACTTTGGTCATTAACCATATCAGAGTATTCCTTATAACTTTCAGGACTATTTAAACGTACCGCTTGTTGTAATTTAGAAATCGTTGTTGGATTAAACATGTGTTTTTCTCCTGATCTTCTCCATCTGTAAATTCCGCCAATTTCCAGAGGCAGTAAATTACTCACTTTCGAATTTGGAAAAGCTTTCTGGTATCTTTTCTTGATTTCTTTTTCCACTTCCATCAGACCAATTCCTTCAATTCTGGAAGGAGTGTAGGGAAAATATTTAGAAGTGAATGTTTTATTTAATCCCAAAATTTCAAATATCTGTGCTGCTCTGTACGAATGTAGCGTAGAGATACCAATTTTATTCATGATTTTCAGGATCCCTTTAGCAATCGCTTTATTGTAATTTTTAATGGCGTAATCTGCTTTAATACCAGTAATAAAACCTTCATTTACCTGGTTATGAATGATTTCATTTACCATATAAGGATTGATTGCACTGGCACCATAACCAAATAATAAGGCAAAATGATGCGGCTCTCGTGGCTCTGCAGATTCAATGATGATTCCAAACTTAGAACGAGATTTCAGGATGTTCATCGAATGATGAATATAGGAACAAGCCAATAGCATTGGGATTGGAGCCATTTTTTCGCTTACTCCTCTATCCGAAATGATTACAATATTACACCCTTCAGAAACGGCTTTGAAAGTAGCTTGAACTGCTCTTTCTAAAGCGCGTTCTAAACCATTTACTCCTTTTTCGATGTCGTATAAAGTTGTAATTGTTACTGATTTGAAATCAGCATGATCAATATTTTTTACTTTATCTAAATCCTCATTTGAGATTACTGGATTTTGAATTTTTAGTTTCTTACAATGTTTTGGAACAATGTCAAATATGTTATAATCTCCCCCAATAGCCAGGCTAATATCAGTAATGATTTCTTCGCGAATACCATCTAATGGTGGATTGGTAACCTGAGCAAATAACTGTTTGAAATAGTTGTACAAAAGCTGTGGCTGATCTGACAAAACCGCTAAAGGAGTATCATTTCCCATAGAACTTAATGCCTCTGCCCCTTGGATTCCCATAGGATTTATGATGGTCTTTAAGTCTTCTAGTGTATATCCAAAGAGTCTTTGTCTGGTCTCAAAATCAATATTTTCTACAGGAATTTGATTATGAGTATACGGTATTTGAGATAATTGTACTAAATTTTCATCCAGCCATTGCTGATAAGGACGTTTTGTGACAATTGCATTTTTGATCTCGTCATCTTCTATAATCCGGCCTTCATTCATGTCCACGAGAAACATTTTTCCGGGTTCTAAACGACCATGTTGCACTACATCTTCGGGTTTAATATCAAGAACACCAATTTCTGAAGACATAATTACGAAACCACTTTTAGTCAATGTATAACGAGAAGGACGCAATCCATTTCTATCTAACAAAGCACCAATAACATTACCATCAGTAAAAGGAATAGAGGCTGGGCCATCCCAAGGTTCCATGATGCAAGCATTGTATTCGTAAAAAGCTTTTTTATCGGCGGACATCGTCTGGTGTTTTTCCCACGCTTCAGGGACAACCATCATCATAGCTTCCGGCAAGGAGCGGCCTGTCATCAATAACAGTTCAATTACCATATCCATTGAAGCAGAATCTGATTTTCCTTCTAAAATGATTGGAAATAATTTTTTGATATCGTCACCAAAAACATCACTTTTCATCAATTCCTCACGAGCACGCATGCGACTAATATTTCCACGTAGTGTATTGATCTCACCATTGTGGCACATGTAACGGAACGGTTGCGCTAATTCCCAAGATGGGAATGTGTTGGTGGAAAAACGTTGATGAACCAAAGCTAATCGGGTTACCAAATCGTCATCTAATAAATCCGTATAATACCTACTGATGTCTTCCGGCATCAATAATCCTTTATAGATGATTGTGGTGGTGGAACAACTGGAAAAATAGAACATGTGGCTTTCTGAAATCCTTGAATTTTGGATCGCATGTTCTGCAATTTTTCTCGCTGCAAATAATTTAGCATTAAATTGTTGTTCCGTTAGGTCTAAGCCTTTTTTACCCACAAACACTTGTTTCACGGTTGGTTCTTTCTCACCGGCAATTCGTCCTAAATTAGTGGCATCAACCGGTACGTCTCTCCATCCTAATATTTCTAAATTTTGATCGCGTATCGAAGTTTCGAAAGTCGTTTTACAAAAAACAACTTGGTTTTTACTTTTGGGCATAAAGACCATTCCTACGGCATATTGTTTTGTCTCGGGGATTTCAAAATCACAAACTTTCTTAAAAAAATCATGAGGGATATCAAATAATATTCCCGCTCCATCTCCCGTTCTGCCATCTGAACTCACCGCACCCCGATGTTCTAATTTGATTAGAATATCCAATGCTTTGTGTATGATATCATTTGATTTGATTCCATTTAGATTACAAATGAATCCTGCTCCGCAATTGTCGTGTTCAAATTCGGGCAAATAAAGGCCTTGTTCTTTAACTTTCATGCTTAATATTTTTTATACAAAATTAAAGATTTAGTAACATATAATAGGTGTAAAAGTTAAAAACGGCTTGTTTTTACAGTTATAGTAGAAAAAGGTTAAATAAAACATAATAATAGGATTTTAACGCATTCGATTTGATTTTTCTACAACGAGAAAACCAAATAGAAGCCGATGGATTGATAGTTTTGAAAGAAATATTTTACTGATCATTTTGCTTTTGAATTTATAACAAATTTGGAGTTAATCTTTATATTTTTTTATTTTGAAAGGAGTTGTAGTTTCGTTTGGACTATTGAAATTTAGACACCATTTAAATCAAAAAAAAAATAACAGTTACGTTTAATTTTGCTATTTTTGTGGCACTTTTATTCTGGAATAAATTCAGAATCCAGACAAATTCTATATTATGAACATACACGAATATCAAGGAAAAGAGATTTTAGCTAGTTACGGGGTTCGCATTCAACGCGGAATCGTTGCTAATAGTCCAGTAGAAGCGGTTGCTGCTGCTAAACAATTAACTACCGAAACTGGTACAAGTTGGTATGTTGTAAAAGCCCAAGTTCATGCAGGTGGACGCGGAAAAGGTGGTGGAGTTAAACTAGCAAAAAACTTACAACAAGTAGAAGAAATTGCAGAACAAATCATCGGGATGCAATTGATTACACCTCAAACTTCTGCGGAAGGTAAGAAAGTACATAAAGTTTTAATCGCTGAAGATGTTTATTATCCTGGTGAAAGTGAAACTTCTGAGTTTTATGTTTCTGTTTTATTGAATAGAGCTACAGGTCGTAACATGATTATGTATTCTACTGAAGGTGGAATGGATATTGAAGAAGTTGCGGAGCACACCCCACATTTAATTTTTACCGAAGAAGTGGATCCTTCTGTTGGACTGCAAGGTTTTCAAGCCAGAAGAATTGCTTTTAACTTAGGTCTTTCTGGAAATGCTTTCAAAGAAATGGTTAAATTCATCGATTCTTTGTACAATGCGTACATAGGTTCTGATGCGTCGATGTTTGAAATCAATCCGGTTTTGAAAACATCTGACAATAAAATTATGGCTGTAGATGCTAAAGTAAATATCGATGATAATGCTTTATACAGACAAAAGAAATATGCTGATATGCGTGACGTTCGTGAGGAAAACCCAATCGAAGTGGAAGCAAAAGAAGTAGGTTTGAACTATGTAGATCTTGACGGTACAGTAGGATGTATGGTGAACGGAGCTGGTTTAGCGATGGCAACTATGGATTTAATTAAATATGCTGGTTTTGAACCTGCTAATTTCCTTGACGTAGGTGGAACTGCTGATGCAAAACGTGTTGAAACTGCTTTTCGTATTATCTTAAAAGATCCAAATGTAAAAGCTATTTTGATTAATATTTTTGGTGGAATCGTTCGTTGTGACCGTGTGGCTCAAGGAGTTGTTGATGCATACAAAAATATGGGAGACGCCATTAAAGTGCCTATCATTGTTCGTTTACAAGGTACCAATGCAGCTATTGCAAAAGAATTAATTGATAATTCAGGAATGCCAATTTTATCTGCTGTTGAATTTCAAGAAGCTGCAGATCAAGTAAAAGCTGCACTTTCTTAATTAGAAAATTGTTATATATTGAAAAATCCTGTTTGCTGGGCAAACAGGATTTTTTTTGGATTAATTTTTAATTATTTTGACCGAACAAATCATAATAATAATCGAAAGTGCAAAGTTTTCTGGCTTATAACAATTATCTTTGTTTTTAATGTTTTTTAGTATTATGAAACTCCACATAAAAAATAATTTCACTTCTGAATTACCGGCTGACCCCATTGAAATCAATACACCAAGACAGGTTCAGCAATCGGCATATTCGTATGTGTTGCCCAAAAAACCATCCAACCCATCACTAATTCATGCTTCTAATGAAGTGGCTCATGCCATTGGCATTTCTGATGAAGACCTACTTTTAGCTGATTTTTTGCACATTTTTTCAGGAAGCACCATTTATCCGGAAACAAATCCTTTTGCCTTGTGTTATGCCGGACATCAATTTGGGAATTGGGCCGGACAATTGGGAGATGGTCGCGCCATCAATCTCACCGAAGTTATTCATGAAAATAAGATATATACTTTACAACTAAAAGGAGCAGGTCCAACTCCATATTCCAGAACTGCAGATGGTTTTGCGGTATTGCGTTCTTCCATACGGGAACATTTATGCGCTGAAGCCATGCATTATTTAGGTGTTCCCACAACACGTTCGCTATCGCTTATGCTTTCTGGTGATCAGGTATTGCGCGATGTAATGTATAATGGAAATCCTGCCTATGAAAAAGGCGCTATCGTTTGCAGAGTGGCTCCGTCATTTATCCGTTTTGGTAGTTTCGAAATGTTTGCTTCTCGAGAAGATTATGTTAATCTCAAATTACTGGCTGATTTTATGATCAAACATCATTTTCCTCACATTCAAGGGGAAGGTATCGAAAAATATCTCGCCTTTTTTCAGGAAGTAACCCGAACTACACTTAAAATGATTGTACACTGGCAACGCGTTGGTTTCGTTCATGGCGTTATGAATACTGATAATATGTCTATTCACGGGATCACGATTGATTATGGGCCTTACGGTTGGTTGGAAGATTATAATTCCGGCTGGACACCTAATACAACGGACAGTCAACATAAAAGATACCGTTTTGGCAATCAACCTGAAATTGCACTCTGGAATTTGTATCAATTGGCGAATGCGTTGTATCCTTTAATTCATGAGGCCAAACCACTTGAAACTATTTTGGACGCTTTTAGTACGGAATACGAAAAGGAGTATTTGGATATGATGCGAAATAAACTCGGTTTCCAAATTAAAAAGGAATCCGATATTGTTTTGATTCAGAGTTTGACCCAATTGCTGGAACGGGTAGAAACAGATATGACTATTTTCTTTAGAAATCTGAGTGATGTGACCAAAGCTGATCCTGTAATAACCGCTTTCGGTTCAATAAAAGACGCTTTTTACAATGAAAAGGATTTAAATGAAACGGTCTTGAAAGATTGGTACGATTGGTTGGAGAAATACAGCATTCGAATCAATGAAGAAATACTTTTGGATACAGAAAGAAAAAATCAAATGAATGCCGTGAACCCAAAATATGTATTGCGGAATTATATGGCACAATTGTGTATTGATGACGCGGATAAAGGAGATTATTCGTTGCTAAACGAATTATTCGAAATGCTTAAAAAGCCGTATGATGAACAACCAAATTTTCAAAAGTGGTTTGCCAAAAGACCCGATTGGGCCAGAGATAAAGTGGGGTGTTCTATGTTAAGCTGTAGTTCTTAAAAATGGTTTAAAAAATATTAAATTAGGTATGTCCTGTAGTTGCCAAACTACATCTTTTAAATAAAATTAAATATATTGGTATTCACAAAGCACAGTCATTTAATGTTTTTTTTAAAATCTATTTAACACCAATTACCTCTTGACCTCTTATTAAAATATTATTTTTATTATCTAAATTTTCTTTGGTTTTTCCCAAAATGTTTATAATGTCAAATTTGGTGTCACTTTTTCTTAGATTGTAATGTGCTTCTGTATTGGTGACTTCAACTTCTAGAATATAGTTTCGGTCTACTTTGAAAGTCTCAATATTGTCTTTTATTAGTGTTCCGTTTACCATATAAATGACATCATTACTTTTGATTTTTGTGAATTCAGATTTAATTTGATCTAAACCTATAAAATCATATTTCTTGGGGTTTTTAGAAGCAATATAAAGTTGGTCATGATACAAAACAGCATTTATTGTAGTGTCTTTTTTGATTACATTCACAGATTCAATTTCATTTGGGTCAAAATATTCCATCATATTTACAGGCATTAAAATTGAATCAAAAAACATAGCTGCATCTGGATTTTTAGTGTTTTGTCCAAAAAATAATGTTGTAATAAATAATATAGAAAAGGTTAGGAGCTGTTTCATTTTGATGACGTAAATTCATTAAGATGAACTAAATATACAAAAAATCCTGAATTCTCGTTCAGGATTTTATAATTTAATATAGTAGAGGATATAACTCTTTACTACTTATGATTTTTTATTTTTTCCGAAATTAAATTTCACTTTCTCCACTATTTGGACTTTTGAATTTCCTTTTGGATACTGTTTTTTAGAAGTGTTTTTTGTAGCAGGTCTTGATTTTGATGGTGCTTCGTCGCCTCTTGATTTTTCTTCGTCTCTTGGTTTTGCCTTAAACTCGGGTCTATCTTTAGCTCCTTCTTTTGCAGGAATTTGAGCTTTGTGCTTGGCTAAAACATCATTTGGGTTTTTTGGATTTTCTTTGGTTCCACGCAAGTGAATAACCAATGCATTTAGAAAATTACGCAACACCTGATCACCACATTCTATGTAATTTTCATGTTTTTCATCGCGGAAAAATGCACCCAATTCGGATTTAGTGATTCTAAAATCTACCAATTCCAATATTTCAACTATTTGATCGTCACGCAGCATTAAAGCGACGCGAAGTTTTTTAAAGATATCGTTGTTTGTCATCATATTCTAATTTTTTACAAAGGTACGGTTTAAAAGCAATTGCAACACAATTTTAGATTTAGAATTGGTTGCAATTCAAAATCTGAATTAGAGTATCTAAATCTTCTTTCCTATGATTGGCAGTAATTACAATTCTATTTAAATTCTGAGTATCTGTCAAGTATTTAAAATTGGTCACTATGATCTTATTTGCAGTCAAAATTTCAGCAAGTCCAATGATTTTCGGATAAACAAGCGGATACTTAGGGTCAAAATGAATGGCTTTGTTTTTAATTAAATGAGCATCTATATACTGAATGTTTTCTTTTAGTTTTTGATGCTGTTGCAAATAAATTGCTGCTGCATCTGCCATAGTTTGTACAAATGCGGCATTCATTCCGGCACTGGAAATATAAGTATCGTAAGTTTTTATCTGATTAATAAATTCAGAATCACTGGCAATTACGCCACCCGTTAATCCAAAGGCTTTCCCTAAAGAGGCCATCATGATTTTTCTTTTGATGTTAGGAAGATTGATGGTCGAATAAATTCCGCAACCATTTGTTCCCAAAATTCCAAGCGAATGCGATTCGTCAATAACCAAAGTGATTTCTTTATTGGACGGAATCGAATTTAAAATCGAAAGATCGATTGGTCTTATCTGAAAGGATGGAACAGAATCCGTTAGAATCGTAATTTTTTCAGTTGCGGTATCTAGTAAACGAGGATTTAATTCATTTTCAGTAAAAACAGGTAAGCTGTTAGGAGCTTTGATGGCGGCGTGTGTGCCTGGAAAATGAAAAAAACAATTGGTTTGCGACTCGAGTATTTCAATAACTATTTTCCCTGCCAGCATACCGGATGAAAGAGTAAGTGCAGCATCTGCTTTGATAAAATGGGCTATAAAGCGTTCTCCGTTTTCGTAGGCAGTCAGTTGAATATTGGCACTTCTGGAACTTCCGTACGCCGTTCCCCATTGCAAAATATTTTTGATAATTAAGTTTTGAAATTCGGAATGTGTAGGCAAACCCAAATAAGCTGTTCCGCCAAAATAAAGATATTCTTCATTTTCTACTTCAATTATTCGATCTGGAAATTGATTGACTTTCATTTAAAACTACATTAAAGTTACACCGGTTCCGTTCAAGTCAGAATAGCTTATTTTGCCGAAATCAATGGTAATACCTGTGGCAATATCCTCGGATAATAATAGTGCGCCATCCATATCTACATAATCCAGTTGCGGTAATAAATGCGCAATTGCGGATATTCCAACTGTTGATTCGGTCATGCAGCCCACCATGGTTTTTAACCCTAATTTCTTGGCTTCCTGAATCATTCGTCTTCCGGGAGTTAGTCCTCCACATTTTACTAATTTGACATTTATCCCATGAAAATGATTGTGACATTTGGCTACATCTTCTTCTATAATACAACTTTCGTCGGCTATAATTGGTAAAACAGAATGTTTGAAAACTTCCTTGTGTTCTTCCCAATTGTTTGCCTTCATGGGTTGTTCTAAAAACTCGACACCTAATTTTTTTAGTTCAACGGCATTGTTTATGGTTTCTGCTACACCCCAGCCGCAGTTGGCATCAATTCTAAAAACAGCGTCAGTATGTTTCCTAAGTTCAGTAACAATGGCAATATCTTCCTTTGTACCTAATTTTATTTTATAAATTGGCCAAGGTAATTCTTTCATTTTAGCCACCATTTTTTCTATCGATGCAATTCCTATTGTGTAATCTGTCAATGGATTTTTATCGGTAGTGTAATTCCACAATTGGTACAGTTTTTTTTCTTTTTTACGAGCATACAAATCCGTAAAGGCCATATCCAAAGCGCATAAGGCAAACATATTGTTTTTTAAATACGGATGAATCGCAGCCCAAAATTCTTCAGGGGTTTCATTTGTTTTAGTTTCAATTACAGATCGAATTTTTTCCAAGTCCTGCATCATCACCGGAACAGTTGTCTTGTAGTACGGATTAGAAGTTGCCTCGCCAAAACCTGAATAACCATCACTTTGTAATTCCACAATCAAAGAAGGCTGAAAGTCTATAGATTCTCTCGAAATCGTGAATGTATGTTTCAGTTTAAGGTTGTATGCTCTTAAGATTAGTTCCATAAGGAATGTGATTTTAATGTTTGTTGTGTTTACTTGCAGCAGAATAATTTAGTAACCAAGCCATAAAACAGCTTTTACAAAACCATCACGCCATAATTTTTCATTGTGTTGTCCGCCTTTTACAATTTTCTTTTCATTCAAATTAAGGCAGGAACATCTATTGGAATTCAGTAAATATTCCATTTTATTCAAATCGGTCACCATATCTTCACTTTCATTGTCTCCACATAGAAAATAGATTTTAGACTTTATTTTTTTAGACTTTTCAGTCAGATCATAAATATCTTTGGTAAACCAAAAGGAAGGGGAAAATACTCCCGCTTTTCCAAATATCTCTGGGTATTTTAAAACAGCGTAATACGAAGTAAGACCGCCAAGGGAACTTCCCATGATGATAGTGTTTTTCTTGCCGGTTTTGGTTCTGAACGTTTTATCGATGTGCGGTTTTAAGGTTTTTACGATAAATTCTAAATAACGGTCTGCTTTTCCTCCTTCATATTTCTCGTTTTTAAAAGGCGTCAGTTCATCAATGCGTTTTTCATTTCCATGTTCAACTCCTATAACAATAACGGGTGCTTTTAGGCTATCCAATTTTTCGTCTATATTCCATTCACCTGAATAAGAAGTTGTAGCGTCAAATAAATTTTGAGCATCATGCATGTAAATTACGGATAATTTTCTTTTGGATGTGGCATATTTTTGGGGTAAATACACCCAAATTTTCTTTGTCGATTGAAGCTGTGGAGCCTCGATAGTAAAAGTGGAAACTTGTTTTGATGCCGTACGCTGCTTCGAAGTTCTAACTGAAGGTCTTGGCTCTTGAGCGTTGATTTCTGGTATCAAAAAAAGGATAAACAGCAATAATAGGTATCGTTGAATCATTAGTTCGTTTTGTAATTCAATTTAAAAACAATATTTTAGCTAAAAATAATAATTTGATGGATACATTCGAAGAAAAGAGAAGTTTACTTTTGGAGATGATTGCTTTTTCTACAGTTGATGGTCATTTACACAAGAAAGAATATGATTTTTTGTTTATTATAGCCAATGAATTGAATATAGAAAAAGGAGGTTTCAATGATTTGTTTCATTTAGAATTGCCCCAGTTGCCCATTAAATCCGAATTTCAGCGGATACAGCAATTTTATAGATTGGCCTTACTGATGCATAGCGACGGAATTTTGCACAAGAAAGAAGCTGTTAACATCCAACAAATAGCAATTGAAATGGGACTTAATCCTGCTGCAACAAAACGAATTCTGAAGCTGATGGATGAAGCGCCAAACGCAATTATTAATTCTGAAGTCTTATTGACTGTTTTTCAAGAGCAACATAATTAAGTTAATTGTTGCTGCAATCTCTTGATGTCATCCCGTAATTTTGCCGCCTGCATAAAGTCCAGATCTTTTGCGGCTTTTTCCATCGATTTCCGTTTTTCCCGGATAAGTTTCTCGATTTCCGTTTTTGATAGATATGCAGTTTCCGGTTCTGCTGCGGCATTCAAAGTGAGACCCAATTCATAGTCTACCAAAGGATTTTTGGTAAATGCACTTTCTATTTTTTTGTTTAATGCCTGTGGTGTCTGATTGTTTTCAGTGTTATAATTGATTTGTTTGGTTCTGCGATAATTTGTTTCATCAATGGTTTTTTGCATGCTGGCGGTTATTTTATCCGCATACATAATTGCTTTACCGTTCAGGTTTCTTGCTGCGCGACCAATTGTTTGCGTAAGTGAGCGGTGGCTTCGTAAAAAACCTTCTTTGTCTGCATCTAAAATGGCCACCAAAGAAACTTCCGGTAAATCCAGACCTTCACGAAGTAAATTGACACCAATTAATACATCAAAAATTCCTTTTCGTAAATCTTGCATGATTTCTATTCGTTCCAAAGTGTCGACTTCAGAATGAATATAGCGACAGCGAATATTGACTTTCGTTAAATATTTTGCGAGTTCTTCTGCCATTCTTTTGGTTAAAGTTGTCACTAAAACGCGTTCGTCAATTTCTGCCCGAACCTGAATTTCTTCGATTAAATCATCAATCTGGTTTAAACTTGGTCGGATTTCGATAATGGGATCCAATAATCCTGTCGGACGAATTACCTGTTCCACAACGACACCTTCCGTTTTTTGCAATTCATAATCAGCAGGTGTTGCTGAAACATAAATTACCTGATTTTGCATGGCTTCAAATTCTTCAAACTTCAAAGGGCGATTGTCCATTGCTGCAGGAAGTCGGAAACCATATTCCACTAAGTTCTCTTTTCGGCTTCTATCCCCGCCATACATAGCACTGACTTGTGAAAGTGTTACGTGACTTTCATCAACAACCATTAAGAAGTCACTTGGAAAATAATCCAGCAGGCAAAAAGGTCTTGTTCCAGGTAAACGACCATCCAGATAACGAGAATAATTTTCAATTCCGGAGCAATAACCCAGTTCCCGAATCATTTCCAAATCAAAATTGGTACGTTCTTCCAGTCGTTTAGCTTCCAGATGTTTTCCAATTTCCTTAAAATAATCGACTTGTTTTACTAAATCCTGTTGGATTTCCCAAATCGCACCTTGTAAAACATCCGGTGAAGTCACGAACATATTGGCCGGATAAATCGTCAGTTTATCAAATTTTTCAAGTACTTGAGAGTTCTTGGTGTCAAAACTTTCGATCTCTTCAATTTCATCACCAAAGAAATGGATTCGGTAGGCTTCGTCAGCATAACTAGGATACACATCAACGGTGTCTCCTTTTATTCTAAAACTTCCAGGATTAAAATCGGCTTCCGTTCTGGAATATAAACTTTGCACCAGTTGATGTAATAATTTGGTGCGGGAAATAATTTGTCCTTTTTCAATTGGTATCAAGTTTTTCTGAAATTCGACAGGATTTCCAATACCGTACAAACACGAAACGGAGGCCACAACTAAAATGTCTCTTCGTCCAGAAAGCAAGGATGCAGTGGTTGACATTCGCATTTTTTCCAGTTCTTCATTGATGGATAAATCCTTTTCGATGAAAACGCCGGTTACAGGCATAAAAGCTTCGGGTTGGTAATAATCGTAATAGGAAACGAAATATTCCACGGCATTGTTCGGGAAGAATTGCTTGAATTCCGAGTATAATTGTGCCGCCAACGTTTTGTTGTGTGCCAAAACCAAAGTGGGTCTTTGTACTTCCTGAATTACATTGGCTACCGTAAATGTTTTTCCGGATCCGGTAACACCTAATAAAGTTTGGAATTTATCACCATCAATAATCCCCTGAACTAATTTGTCAATCGCTTGTGGTTGGTCGCCTTTGGGCTGGTAATCGGATACTACTTGAAAATTCATTGGTGTTAAGTGGCAAAGTTTTAGAGCTGTAAAGATACAAGTTTGGATTCTTTTTTTTACCAAAGGATGAGCCAAAAAAAAACCATTCGCGTGGGCGAATGGTTTTTAGTGTAAAACAGGGAGTTCTAGAAACTCAAGCTTAATCGAGCGAAAAGAAATCTTCCGTTTTGACCAAATTGAGAGGTGTTTCTTGAATATGCAAATTGATTTGCATTTGACAAGTCAATTGTTGTTGCATTGGCAGCATAAGTTACATTGCCATTTGTGTCAACACCATTTGCTCTTTTTGCAGTTTGTGTACCAAGATTTACATCAGGATAGATATCAAAAATATTGTTAGCCCCAATTACAACTTTTGTAGTTTCCGTAATTTTGAAACCAACAGATAAATCAGTGATTATTTTTGCGCCCCAGATTGGATGCTCAATTTCGACTGCTAGACCATTTATTATTGCTCCTTCAACTCTTCCATCTCCATTTACATCAGCCGTATTTGGATCAGTAACCTGGCCGAAGTAAACATTTCTCAAAAAGAAATCGAATTTTTTATAAGTAAAGGAGTTGGTTAAATTTCCTTTAACTCTTGGAATGGCTTCTTCTAGATAGACTCTGCTCATTTCAGAAAAATAGCGGTTGATTTGACCATTAGCAACTAAAGTAGGTGAACCTTTAATCGCGCCCACTTGTCTTGTTTGAGAAAAAGTAGTAGCTAAATCAGATTTGATTACTATGGCTCCTAAATTTAGCTTATGTGTTATAATGATATCAATTCCTTTAGACTCTGTACTAATAGCATTGGCAAAAAAGGTTGCCGCATTTGCTCCAGCGAGATCAAATTGTAATTGAAGCTCTCTCTGTGGCGTTCCGTCAGCAAACGTTCCCGATGGACGAGAAAATTGATCCGTCAAAGTTACTCTGTCATCTATTCTTACAATATAAGCATCGGCAGTCAAAGTAATGTTTCCTTCTGGAATCTTAGCGGTAAAACCAATACTGGCACTTTTAGATTCTTCTTGTTTCAATTGTGGGATTCCAAGGGCTTGTGCTGCCGGGGAATCATTACTAAATGTGCTTACTTCAAATGGTACACCACCAACAAATTGAGTCGCTGTAGCATTAAAATTGATTTGATGTAAAGAAGGAGCGCGAAAACCTGTGGAAACAGCACCACGCAAATTAATGTTGTCTGTTAGTTTATAACGACTGGCAACTTTAAAATTAGTAGTGTTTCCGAAATCAGAATAGTTTTCAAAACGAACGGCTCCGTTCAATAACCATTTTTCTGTAACATCATATTCAAGATCTCCATAAATAGCGGTACTGTTACGACCTTTGTCAATAGCATTTGTTGGCCTGAAACCCGGAAATACTTGGGAGCCATTCCCTCTAATAGATCCAAAGAAATCAGTTACTATCAGATTAGCGGGGGTTACTCCTGGTAAAGCGACATCACCATTTATATCATATAAATTATATGATTCTGGTTGTCCTGCACTAATACTATAGTTTTCATTTCGGTATTCAGCTCCAAAAGCAACGTTCAAATCACCAAATTTTCGGTTCATGTCGAAATTAGTTGTGTTTTGGCTAAAGGCTAATCCACCAGCGTCAAATTCAGTAGGAGAGTTTTCTCTCATGGAAGAATTGACGGTATTTTCAACGCCATAATCAAATGCATTTCTTCCAAAAGTATTGCTTAAGTCAAAATTCCAATTTTCGAAAATTATACCTCTAAGACCCGCTGCTGCTGAGATATCGTTGATTGTAGAATGTATTTCTGGTAAAAAACCATTTGGATACAATCCGGTATACGATCTAGATTGATTTGGTCTTCTGTAAAAACCGGCGGCTTCACCAGTTCTGTAGCTGTTCCCTCCAAAAGCATACAATTCTAATTTATCAGTTAAAGGATAGGCAGCATTTACAAAGAATTGTGAGCTTTGAAGTGATGATTGACCTACTCGCATATTAAAATCATTTCGTACTAAACCTCTAAAGGCTAGTTCGTCAGTTGTGGCATCAACTCCTAATAAAGTTCTCATCCCCGGTAAATTCCCTGATGTAGCAGCATTTTGGATTGCAGTTTTTGTTGCTGCATCAAAATAACTTACTTGTTGCGCATACGTATTAATTGTGTTCAGCAAACCGTTATAAAAACCAGGGGTAGTAACGTATTCGCATACAAACTATTAATGTTAATACCTGCTATTCTAGCTCTTTCTTCAACAGCATTGTATCGGTTAAATAAATTTCCTTTAACTTCTTTAGCACGACTTGTTTGACCTCGCAATTGAGCACTTGCCGTAATATTAATGAAACTTTTTTCCTTTCCTAAATTTGTTCCGTAGTTCAAGTCAATTTGAATGTTGTTTCCATCATTTCCACCGGTATGGTCGTTAGCATTTTTAGAAAAATGACTTCCTCCAAAAAGGTTTATTTCTAATTTTTTAGTATCTTTTTTCATGTTGATGTTAATTACACCAGCAATAGCATCTGAGCCATATTGAGCTGAAGCTCCATCTCTTAATACCTCAATTTTTTCGATAGCAAAAGCGGGAATGGAATTCAAGTCGGTACCTACAGCTCCTCTACCAGGGGATCCATTAATATTTACCAAAGAAGAAGTGTGTCTTCTTTTTCCGTTTATTAAAACCAACACCTGATCAGGACCTAAACCTCTTAATTGTGCAGGGTCAATGTGATCCGTTCCATCAGCTACAGTGGTTGTATTTGAGGTAAATGATGGCGCAACCATATTTAAAATCTGATTCAAATTCGTTTGAGCACCTTGTGAAGCGATCTCTTTCATAGAAATAACATCAATAGGCACTGCAGATTCCGTTACGGTTCTTGTAGGATTACGGGAGCCCATTATAACTATATTTTGTAATGTTTCGCCACTTCCCGTTAAAGTAATGTTTAGTGTACTTCCTGTGATTTTAACTGATTTTGTTTCTAAACCTACATAGGAGAATTGTAAAATATCTCCAATTTTTGCAGTAATGGTGTATTTACCATCTATATCTGAAGTAGTGCCCTTTGCAATTCCTTTGATCATAATGGTTGTTCCAGGTAAGGTGGCGTTGGAGTCGTCAGTAACAACACCGGAGACTCTAATTTCTTGGGCAGTTATTACTGCTGAAAAAATTAAAGTTAGAATAAAGAAAAGTTTTTTCATTTTTGGTAATTTAATGTTAGAACCGTAAAAATACTACTTAAATGGCGTTAATTAGAATAAAAACAATCAAGATATTTGTTAAATGGCAAATAATTATTATTTACATTTTTTTTTATGAAAAAACTAGTTTGAGTTCTTCTTATTGAACATGTACTATTTTTATTGATAAAGATCTTTCATTTCTAACCAGAACAAGGAGTAATTAGGCTGATTTTTTAAAATTTCCAAGCTTTTTGTTGTGCTTCACTGAGGAAAGTCCAAGCAATAATTCGGCTAGTTTTTTGGCCTTGAGCCATATCGATGGTTTTAATTTCGACCACACTTACTTTGTTTAATGTTTTGTAAAGACTGGAAAGATTCTCTTTTTTAGATACCAAAGTTGTAAACCACAAGCACTGCATCGGATATTTTGCACTTTCGTAAATCATCTGGGTTACAAAACCTAATTCACCGCCTTCACACCACAATTCTGCATTGTGACCACCAAAATTTAAAACAGGTTTAGCGTCACTTCGTTCGGCTGTACCTCGGGTTGTAGTTTTAGCATTTTCTAAATTGTTGATTTTTCGAATCGTGCTTTTCGTGGCTTCATCTTGCGAGGCATGAAAAGGTGGGTTACAAATGGTAAACGTAAATTTGTCTTCGGGAGTGATTATATTTTTAAAAATAAAGCGCGATTCCGTTTGTTGTTGTAAGCTGATAGCGTCAATCAATTTTGGATTTTCTTCAATAATGGCACTGCAATTTTCAATTGCTTTTAAATCGGTATCTGTACCTACAAAACTCCATCCGTACGCTGAATTACCAATTATAGGATAAATGCAATTCGCACCTACGCCTATATCTAAGCCTTGAACGGTTTCTCCTTCAGGAATGATTCCGTTGTTGCTTGAAGCTAATAAATCTGCTATATAATGGATGTAATCCGCTCTTCCGGGAATGGGCGGACAAAGATAATTTTTAGGAATATCCCAGTTTTGAATGTCGTAATGGGACAACAATAATGCTTTGTTAAGCGACTTTACCGCATCGGGATTACTAAAATCAATTGTTTCTTCCAAAGCGTCTGGATTGTGCTTATTGGCGGAAACAAAAGGCTTTAATTCAGGGGATTTTTGAATTAGTTCCTCAAAATTATATCCAAATCTATCCAGATTTCTGGGATGTAAATTAGTCTTTTCGGTAATCGTTTTCGCTTTCATTTTTTTTATTTCGATGCAAATATAGGCATAACTATTTTGTAAATGGATAAAGACGTTTTTGGCCCACTAAACAGATGAAAAATAAATCACAAAATTAGAATATTGCGTTTTTTCGAAACCCGACCTTTTTTTTATTCACGGCTCGCCTGGCAGTTGGAATGCTTTTAAAGAATATTTTCAGGATGCTTTATTGCTTAAAAAATACCGAATGATTGCGATTGACCTATCGGGTTTTGGATTCAGTGATTTTGGCGATGCAGAAAATTTAAGGGTACAATCTCAAAGAATATCGAAGTTTCATGAAAAAAAATACATGTGATGTAACGATTATTCATGGAACAAAAGATGTTTTGGTGCCGTACAGCAATGTTGCTTTTATGCAAAAAAAGTTTACCAATGCTAAATCAATCGATTCAATAACGATCAAAAAAGCGAATCATTTTATTCCTTGGAGTCATTATGAAATTATAAGAAATGTATTGTTGAACATGCAATAAAACTAATCCAGGCATTCCATCATTAATAGATCACCTTCATTATGTTCTATTGTTACGATTCCGTCTTTGAGGACGTGGTTGCTGCTGCCGGTTCTGTAACCAATAGTCAGACTATCATCTTTCAGCGGATAAAATAAATTATCAGAATGAATTCCAGTGACGTGACCTATAGGGATTAATGAAATAGGAGTGTTTGCCGTATACCATTTTTCGAATTTTTTAGGCAAAAGGAATACTTTTGAGTGATCGTCCAGAATGACAATTTTCAATAAATTTCTATATCTCGTAATGTTGGTAATATTGGTTATGGTATGATCAGCTCTTCGTCCGGTGGCCCAAACGACGTTTACAGCAGGAATTTTTCTTTCGATTAAATAGTCAAAAGCTTTTTCTAAATCGGTTTTATTCTGATCCGGAGTATGAATTATTTCGATGGGATATTGAGACGTTTTATAAATTTCTGGGTCAAATCCTCGGTCAAAATCTCCTAAAAGCACATCGACTTTGATGTCTAGTTCCATAACGCGAACCATAGCCGAATCTAATACGACCACGAGTGGTGACCATTCCAGTAATTGACCCAATAGTTCCGGGTTACAGGAAGCGCCATTGGCAATGATTAAAGCAGGTTCTTGGTCGTCGCGAACGATATGGTGTGAAGACATTGTGAATTATGAATTATGAATTATGGTGTAAAAGTAAATAAAAGTTCTCGTTTTATCTCTCACGTACTAGCCCGGATGGCAATGAAAACCAAAACAGGTTGTAAACTTTAGTTTTCCGGCAGTAGAAGAGCGACCAAAGGAAGCTCCTTATACGGTCTGGAAAACTGTTTAGAGCCTGTTTTTGGTTGTAATGAACAGCCGGATTAGCTCCTGATTATTCAATCGTGTAACTTCTAACATCAACTTCGCTAAGGGAGAAATAACCCAAAGGATAATTAGCCGAATCCGTGGTGTTGATTATGTTTCCTCTTACGGTAGCAGGCGGAGATTGAAACGGTCCGCCACCATTATTTCCTGCAATACTCACTAATACACTCATGTAATTGTAGTATGCTTTTGAAATTCCGAAGTGGATTATTTCAATTTTATCGTCTTTTTTTAACTCGTCATTTTGCGACATACTGAAAAATTCGTTTCCGTTGAAAAACTCATCTTGGTCAACATAAAAATTTGATTTTGATTGGTTTGAATACACATATTTGTATAGGTAATAATTGGTTTCACCCGCTGGATCTTGGTAGAATGTTTTAATTTCAATGTCAGTCCCTGTAAAACCGCCTTGATTGTTTTGAACAATTTTTGTGATTGGCGTAACGGGTTTTAGTGTATCGGTTGCGGTATACGTATTGCCATTGCTGATAACTGTCAGTGTATAGGTTTCGTTGATTACCGGTATAAAAGTAGCGCAAGTATATTCGCCGGTATTTGCAATTTCCGAAAAAGTAAAAACCACATTAGCACTATTTTTTATAGACACTGTTGCTCCGGAAACTTTTGGAATAGTTGTACCGTAAAATCCAGTTGTTGTAGTCAGTTTTATTTTTTGTTGATTTCCCGAAGTTCTTTTTTTCCAATTAATTGCTGCTTCAATTACCAGTTTTGGTGGAGCATTATCTAAATCTACTTCGACAACATCTTCACAACTTGCCGAAAAAATAGCGATGAGAAGTACCAGATATAGTGTTGTTTTTTTCATGATTTTATTTTTTATTTAGTTGCCTTGTAGAATGCTAAGCTTAAAATTTAAAGTTATAGCTCACCGCTGGAACTACACCAAATATCGAAGTTTTTACAGCTTCATTGATTCCTGTATCTGTATTTTGTCTAAAATTAATAGAAGCGGCATTTTTCCGATTGTACAAATTGTAAATGCTAAAAACCCATTCGCCTTTCCATTGGCGGTCTTTGTTGCTTTTAGGAGTCAAAGTAGCGGCAATATCCAGGTGGTGGTAAGCGGGGAGCCGATTTCTATTTCTCAATCCATAACTGGGTAGATTGATGCCTAAGTATTCATATTGTCCAACAGGATATGTTACCGGTTGCCCAGTTTGCAGGGCAAAATTAGCTCCAAAAGACCATTTTTCATTTAGATTGTAGGAACTGGTTATTGCAATATTGTGCAGTTTGTCATATACGGAATTGTACCATTGGCCGTTGTTGATTCCGGTTTCGATTGAGGTTCTTCCCGGAGTTTGTTGCTCGGATTTGGATAATGTATACGATATCCAGCCATTAAATTTCCCTTCGTTTTTTCGGAACATGATTTCTAAACCGTATGATCGTAATTGCCCGTTCAGGATTATTTGTTCAATGGCTTTATTGGCAATCAAATTAGCACCATCAATATAATCCAAGCGGTTTTGCACTTCTTTATAATACGTTTCTACTTCAAGGGAATACATTCCTTCTTGAAAGTTTTTAAAATAACCCAAAGCCACCTGATCTGCAATTTGGGGTTTAATGAAATTATCGCTTGGCGTCCAGACATCAAGTGGAGTTGGCGATGTGGTGTTCGAAATTAATTGTAAATACTGTACCATCCTGTTGTAACTTGCTTTTATGGATTGGTTGTCATTGATTTTGTACGCCAATGAAAAACGAGGTTCCAGATAATTATAGCTTTGGATGACTTTATTTTTGTCGTAAAATTTAGTGTTAATTGGAGTCGCTTTTTCATAAATCTGTAATTCCGAATTGAAGATAACCGGATTGTCATTTTCATAAATATTCACGGTAGATTGCCCTAAACGGTAAAATATACTGTATCGAAGTCCGTAGGAAAGGGCTATTCTGTCGGATATTTCGTGATCAGCGTTGATGTAAACTGCGGGTTCAAAAGCATATTTTTTATCCAATTGAGCAAAATTTATTCCGGAGTCCGTATCAGATGGCTTGATGGTTCCCGGATTGAATTCGTAATAAATTCCGTTTACTCCGTAATTCAATTTGAATATATCTGAAATGTAATTCTTGAAATCGTATTTGATATTGTAATTTTTGATGCCGGAATCCCATTTGAACCCTACAAAATCCAAATCCAAACCGTAATAATAATCGCTGTAAATGAGCGATAAATTAGAAAATAATTTTTCAGAAAACAAGTGATTCCAGCGCAAGTTTAAAGTGGTGTTTCCATAAATATTGGTAAAACTTTTGTTCAGGCTGAAGACATCTCGGCCAAAATAACCCGATAAATACAGACTGTTATTTGCATCTAATTTATAACTCAACTTGGTATTTAGGTCATAAAAATAAGCGGAGTTGTTTTTTTGTTTTTCGGATAGCTTCAGGAATAAATGCGCATAGGAACTTCTGCCACCAATCAGGAAGGAACCTTTGTCTTTTACCAATGGTCCTTCAGCCAAAATACGACTGGAAATCAATCCGATTCCTCCATTGATATGAAAATTTTTGCTGTTGCCGTCTTTTTGATAAATATCCAACACAGAAGAGGCTCTTCCACCATAACGAGCTGGAATTCCGCCTTTGTACAACTTCAAATCTTTGATGGCATCCGGATTAAAAACAGAGAAAAAACCAAAAACGTGTGAAGAATTGAATATGGTAGCTTCATCGAGCAGAATTAAATTCTGGTCGGCACCGCCACCACGAACATTAAATCCTGAAGCGCCTTCACCAGCATTTGTAACACCGGGCAGTAATAAAATAGATTTTAAAACATCGACTTCGCCCAGCACAACGGGCATTTTCTTGATCGCTGAAATGGAGAGTTTATTGACGCTCATTTCGGGTTTTTTGATGTCTATTTTGGTTTCATTATCCGTAATAACAACTTCTTTCAAGGCGGTTTCATCACTGAATAAATTAAAATTATTTTTTAGGTTTTGACTCAAGTCGATTAGCTCTTCCTTGGTTTGAAATCCTAAATAGCTAATTTGTACGTTATAGATTCCTTTTGGAACTGTGATGGAGTAAAATCCATATTCATTGGTAGTTACTCCGGTTTTGAGTTCAAGGATTACAATGTTGACGCCTATTAAAGTTTCGTTGCTGTTGGCGTCAATAATAGTTCCGCTTAGCGTAAATTTCTCTTGAGCGAAGCATGAAAAGGAGCATAGTAATACCACTAAAAAGGGAATAATTTTCTTTGGAGTCATTGTTTAAATTTTTCTAAATACAAAAATGCAAATTACATTAAATAGAACAGTATTTGACATATAACAACCGTTAAGGTATTGCTAAGGTAAAAAAAAAGACAACTGTTTCCAGTTGTCTTTTTAATATTATGTAGTAAAAAAATTAAGCTAGTTTAGCATCTAAATTTTCTTGTATCGCTGCTAAGAAAGCCTCGGTAGTCAAGTAATCTGCAGCAGTCAACCCTTCTGGTTTTACTAACATCGCTAAGTCTTTAGTCATTTTTCCGCTTTCAACAGTATCAATGCATACTTGTTCTAGAGTATGACAAAAATCAATTAAAGCTTGATTTTCGTCCAGTTTACCTCTGTGTTCCAATCCTCTTGTCCATGCAAAAATAGAGGCGATTGGGTTTGTTGATGTTGCTTTTCCTTGTTGGTGTTGTCTGTAGTGACGTGTAACTGTTCCGTGAGCCGCTTCTGCTTCTAGAGTTTTTCCATCAGGAGTAACTAATACTGAAGTCATTAATCCTAACGAACCAAAACCTTGTGCAACAGTGTCAGATTGAACATCACCGTCATAGTTTTTACACGCCCAAACAAAACCACCACTCCATTTCATTGCAGAGGCAACCATGTCATCGATCAAACGGTGTTCGTAAGCAATTCCTGCTTCAACGAATTGTGCTTTGTAGGTAGATTGATATACTTCTTCAAAAATATCTTTGAAACGTCCGTCATAGGCTTTCAAAATAGTGTTTTTTGTAGAAAGATATAAAGGCCATTTTTTTGTCAAAGCCATTTGGAAAGAGGAATGTGCAAAACCGTAAATACTTTCATCCGTATTATACATTGCCATTGCGACTCCGTCTCCTTTATAATCGTATACTTCCCAAGTTTGAGTTTCTCCTTCTTCAGGAACAAAAGTCATTGTTAGTTTCCCTTTTCCTTTGATAACAGTATCTGTAGCTTTGTATTGGTCTCCAAAAGCATGACGACCAATAACGATAGGCTGTGTCCAACCCGGTACTAAACGAGGTACGTTTTTCATGATAATTGGTTCACGGAAAACGGTTCCGCCTACAATATTACGGATGGTTCCGTTTGGAGATTTCCACATTTTTTTTAAACCAAATTCGGTAACACGGTCTTCATCAGGAGTAATTGTGGCACATTTAATACCAACATTGTATTTTTTTATTGCCTCAGCAGAGTCAATAGTGATTTGGTCATTACTAGCATCTCTGCTTTCCATTCCTAAATCGTAATATTTAATATCTAAATCTAAATAAGGAAGAATTAATTTTTCCTTGATAAAGGACCAAATAATTCGTGTCATTTCGTCACCATCCAATTCAACTACCGGATTAGCTACTTTAATTTTTGTCATAATGTATTGATATATGTAATTCTTATTTTTTAAATGTAGCTACAAATGTAATAAAACGTTATCGTAAAAGAAAATGCGTTTTCATTTGTTTAAAATGAATTGTCAAATTATTACTTTAGGATGGTCAAAATAAGAATATGGAAAATATATTCCTTATTTCTTGTCAAAAAATAAGTGCTTCAAATGCATTCAATTTTAATAAAATTGGTAGAATAGTATTGAATAGCTTGACTTTAAACCAAAAAAAAATCCTGACAACGTCAGGACTTTTATAATAAAGAGATATTTGACTATCTTCTTTTGTCTTTAATTTTAGCTTTTTTACCAGTAAGTTCTCTGAAGTAGAAAATTCTAGCTCTACGAACTGCACCTTTTTTGTTGATTTCCACTTTTTGTAAAGCTGGTAAGTTTACTGGGAAGATACGCTCTACACCAATAGCACCTGACATTTTGCGAATCGTGAACGTTTCTGTATTAGCAGAACCTCTTCTTTGAATAACAACTCCTTTAAAAAACTGAGTTCTTGTTTTTTCACCCTCTCTAATCTCGTAGTAAACAGTGATAGTATCTCCAGCTGCAAAAACTGGGAAATCTTTTCTTGTTACAAATTCGTCTTGAACGAATTTCATTAAATCTGCCATGATATTTTTTAATTATGGTTTGTATTAAGTCAACATTCACGGATCTCGCCAGAGGTTGAGCTAATGTGGGTGCAAAAGTAAATAAAAAAGTTTAAAGTTTAAAGTTTTTCTTGTTTAAAGTTTAGAAGTTCTTGAATACCACCTTTAAACCTTAAACTTCAAACAAATTTTAATCTTCCAACAAATCCGGTCGTCTGTTCTTCGTGTGTTCGTAGGCCATATCCTCGCGCCATTTGTCAATTTTGGCAAAATTCCCGCTGGTCAAAACCTCCGGAACTTTCCATCCGTTGTAATCTGCCGGACGAGTGTATATAGGACCTGATAATAATCCGTCCTGAAAACTATCCGTCAATGCGGAGGTTTCATCACTCAAAACACCAGGAATCAATCGGATCAATGCATCTGATAATACTAATGCTCCTAATTCACCACCACTCAAAACGTAATCACCAATAGAGATTTCCTTGGTAATAAAATGATCGCGTACCCGCTGATCTACTCCTTTATAATGTCCGCAAAGGATAATAATATTTTCATACATTGACATCGTATTGGCCATTTTCTGGTTTAGGGTTTCCCCGTCCGGCGACATGTAAATGATTTCATCGTAGGCTCTCTCGCTTTTCAAATGCGTAATACAGGCGTCGATAGGCTGTACGGTCATCACCATTCCGGCGCCACCGCCATAGGGATAATCATCTACGCTTTTTTGTCTGTTGGTCGTGTAATCCCGCAGATTATGAAAATGAACTTCCACCAGACCTTTGTCAATAGCTCGTTTCATGATCGAAGCCTCAAACGGACTTCGCAATAATTCTGGCAGAACAGTAACAATATCAATGCGCATAATTTTAAATCTTAGTTTGAAAAGGGCAAAGGTACAAAGATGCCAAGGTTTTCAAATAACCATTTACCAATTCAGCGATTAAACTTTTCTTCAGGAGCTATTTCCAGCTTTACACTGTATCTTTCCTTGCTTAAAGAAAGCAAGAAAAGGATGCCGTTTCAATCTGGGCTAGGTGTTTGTCAAAATAGGATGTTTTAATTAATAATTGTATCAAACAAAGCAGCAGTATTTTTTTATGGTGCTTTCTAAACGCTATCATAAAGGAAATATTTGTTAAACATTGCATTTAAAAGTTTGAAAATGAACGTTTGAAAATGAACGTTTGAATTCGTGTGTTGTAAGCTCTATTTGAAGGGGGTTATTATGCTTTGAATTAGTAAACCCAACGAGTTACTTTTTTGTATCAAATGCTAGCAATTTTAAAACCTGTTATAAAACCAAACTTTATCTTTCAACGTATATAAACTAATATTTAATTATACAGTTTGCGGCGATGGGTAAAAAAATAGATAAATGGATTTATGTTTCTTTAGTTGTATTGTTTTTTACTAAATCATTTTCTCAATATGAATTCAGTAATGGAACTATACCCAAAGAAGTTTCATTGCACAATTACACTACAGTTGCAGATGTTGGTCAAAGAAATCTAGATATTCACTATGTTCTTGCCAACTTTAATTCATTTAATCCTAAAAAACTTCAAACTGAAAATGATGATTTAGGTTTTTCTCAAAATAATTTTTGGTCAAAAACGGAGCTTATAAACGCTAGTGATCGGACTTTGAATTATTATTTAGAAACGGCCAGACCTATAACGGATTTAGTAGAATTGTATTTTATTGATAGCACTTCGGGGAAAATTACCAAAATGGTAAGCGGTGATAATATGCCCTTTTCTGAGCGAAGTTTTGATAATCGTAAAACTATTTTTAAGATTAAAATTTTGCCAAATTCGAGGCAGCAATTATTTTTGCATCTAAAAAGTGATGGTGAAGTTGTCAACATGCCGGTCATGTTGTACTCTTCAGAAAACTTTATAAAGTTGATTTCAAACGAGCAGTTGTTTTTTGGTATATTCTATGGTATTCTGGCCATTGTTTCTATTATTTATTTATTCTTCTATTTTGCCTTACGCCAAAAAGCATTTTTATATTATAGTTTATATGTTGTTTTTATCGGCTTAATGCAGTTCTCTTTAGATGGTTATTTTTATGAGTTAATTACCCCTAAAGGCGGTTGGTTTTCGCTTCGTGCAGTGTTGCTTTTTGCGATGATTGCAGGTTTTTTGCTGGGCAAATACAGTGAAGTTTTTTTGAATATCAAAAAACATAATAAAATAATTTACTTTTTGTTTACTGTTCTTTATTTTTTAGCTTTTGTTTTAATTGTATGTATTTTATTTGTTCCTAAGGCTTTAGCTTTGTGTTATCCATTGGCAAACGTGCTGGGATTGCTGATTCTTATCTTGATTATAAGTTCTGTCGTGTATCTGTATTGTAAAAAAATACATGTAGATGGTTTTTTTACAATGGGTATTTTCTTTTTGGTGCTCGGCTTTGGCATTTTTATTCTCAATAACTTCAGTCAAATTCCCAATTCGTTTCTAACAGATAACAGCTCTAAATTAGGTACTGGTTTGGAAGTTATTTTTCTTTCCCTTTCTATGGCTAATTTGATTCGGAATCTTAAAAATGAAAAAGACAACCTCAATCGTCTTGCTTTGATTCGTTCTGAAGAAATGAATGATTTGAAATCTTATTTTTTATCCAATATTAGTCATGAATTACGTACTCCATTGAATGCTATTATGAATTTGATTGAGTCAATTTCTAATGAAGTTGAAGATGATACGATCAAACATAAATGCAAAATCATAAAGTATTCTTCGTATAGTTTATTGAGTTCGGTCAATGATATTCTTGATTTTTCTAAAATTGAAAAAGGGGAATTAAAACTGGAAAACAATCCATTTGATCCCGTACAGGTTTTAGAGTATTTAAATAATAATGCGATCAATATAGCGAATGAAAAGGGACTTGAGTTTCAATTTTCGAAATCAAAGAATATTCCTGATTTTTTGATTGGAGATGCTAATCGATTGGTTCAGATCGTTAATAATGTATTAAGTAATGCCATTAAATTCACCTTAAAAGGGTGTGTGAAGTTTACTATTGATGCGGAATTATTGCCCGGCAACAGGGCGAGCTTGATATTGACCATTTCAGATTCCGGGGTGGGGATTTCTCCTGATAAAAGGGAACGTATTTTTGATTCTTTTTATCAAAAGAGTAGTGATAATAAGAAAAAATTCAGCGGACTTGGATTAGGACTTTATATCGTGAAAACATTGGTAGATATGCAAAACGGAAGTATTAAAATGGATAGCGTGATTAATGTGGGAACCACCTGTGTCATGACGATTGATTTTGAGGTCTCTGAACAAAAAAAAGGCATAGGAACAACTGCTAAAATGGGAATTGAAAATGATTTAGAAGGGAAATCCATTTTAGTAGTTGAAGACAATCCTATAAACCAGATGGTGATCAAAATGATTACTAAAAAATGGTTGAATACCACAGTTATGTTTGCTAATAATGGTCAGGAAGGGATAATGGCATTGATTAAAAATCAATTTGATATTGTACTGATGGACCTTCAAATGCCAGTGATGGATGGTTATGAAGCTACAATTGCAATAAGAAATGGAGCAGCAGGTATACACAATAGGCATATTCCTATTATTGCTGTAACAGCGGATGTCATGGAGGCCACAAAACAGCGGGTTAAGGAAATAGGAATGAATGATTATTTGTCTAAACCAATCAAAAAAGAAGTGCTATATGAGGCAATCAAAAAATTAGTTAACTAAATCGCAATCGTACATAAACGTGTTTGATTCCTTTTTTATCGGAGTCTCTTTCGTCAATTTCCAGAATATCGGTCAATGATTTCAACATTGGAGTTAATTTAGAAAAGCCATAATTTCTAGGATCAAACTCTGGTTTTTTCTTCACAATAAGATTTCCTACGTCACCGAGAAATGCCCATCCACTGTCATCACCTATGTCTTCAATGGTTGATTCTATTAATTCAATGGTGTGCAAATCAATTTTGTTCAACGTTTTTGGGGCAACTTTTTTAGGATCAGTGGCCGTTGGTTTTTTTGTTTTTTTCTTGATTGCGCCATCCAGAACCTCAATATAGATGAAGCGATCACAGGCGACAATAAATGAATTGGGTGTTTTTTGCTCTCCAATACCAATCACTTTCATACCGGATTCTCTAAGCCTAATTGCTAAACGGGTAAAATCAGAATCACTGGATACAATACAAAAACCATCCACTTTGTCAGAATATAATAGATCCATTGCGTCAATAATCATCGCTGAATCTGAGGAGTTTTTTCCTACAGTATAGCTGTATTGTTGAATAGGCGTAATGGCATGCTCTAATAAAACACTTTTCCATCCACCAGCATTAGGTTTCGTCCAATCAGCATAAATACGTTTGGTGGTTGGTGTGCCAAATTTAGCAATTTCTTCCATCATTCCTTTTACATTGCTGTAGGGAACATTATCAGCATCAATTAGAACCGCTAATTTTAACTCTTTTGTGTCCTGTGCCATAAACTTTAGTATTGAAATATTTATTCAAAGATACAATGTTTATTGATAAAACGATTTTGAATCAAAATCGTTTCAAAGTTTAGTGAGATATACTTTTTGTTGTGTTATTAGCAGGAATGAAGCATTTTTTTTTAGATAATGTAACAGATATCGCATATAGTAGGAAATTGTCAGGAATTATCGTTGTAATAAACTAAAAATAAATTTGTTTTCAAGTCCTTTATAAAATATAAATAATTATTTTTGCAACTTCTTAAAAATTAAAATTATTACTTAATATATTATGGTAAAAGATTTATTCGAAAGGATTCAAAACAATAAAGGACCATTAGGAAAATGGGCTTCACAAGCGGAAGGTTATTTTGTTTTTCCTAAATTAGAAGGTGAGTTAGGTCCAAGAATGCAGTTTGATGGGAAAGATATTTTGAATTGGAGTTTAAATGACTACTTGGGTCTTGCTAATCACCCGGAAGTACGGAAGGCAGATGCTGATGCGGCTGCACAATATGGAGCAGCTTATCCTATGGGCGCCCGAATGATGAGTGGACATACCAAATATCATGAGCAATTAGAAAATGAATTAGCTGCTTTTGTAAGCAAAGAGTCAGCATATTTATTGAATTTTGGCTACCAAGGAATTATGTCTACAATTGATGCATTAGTAACTAAAAATGATGTAATTGTGTATGATGTTGATGCACATGCTTGTATCATTGATGGTGTTCGTTTGCACATGGGAAAACGTTTTACATACCGTCATAACGATCTTGCAAGTATGGAAAAAAACCTGCAACGCGCCACAAAATTAGCTAAAGTAACTGGAGGAGGAATCCTTTTCATAACGGAAGGCGTTTTTGGAATGCGTGGACAGCAAGGGAAATTGAGAGAGATTGTGGACATGAAACAAAAATATAATTTCCGTTTGCTTGTTGATGATGCACATGGATTTGGAACACTTGGAAAAACAGGTGCCGGAGCAGGTGAAGAGCAAGGAGTTCAGGATGATATTGATGTTTATTTTTCCACTTTTGCTAAATCAATGGCTAATATTGGTGCTTTTGTAGCTGCGGATAAAGACATTATCGATTATCTTAAATACAACATGCGTTCTCAAATGTTCGCTAAGTCCTTGCCAATGATTCAAACAATTGGTTCTTTGAAACGATTGGAATTGTTGCGTAATCACCCAGAATTGAAAGACAAACTTTGGGAGAATGTTAATGCATTACAAAACGGATTAAGAACCAGAAACTTTAATATTGGAGACACAAACACATGTGTTACTCCTGTTTATTTAGAAGGCAGTGTTCCGGAAGCTATGGTTATGGTGAACGATTTGAGAGAGAATTACGGAATTTTCCTTTCGATTGTAATTTATCCTGTTATTCCAAAAGGAATTATCTTATTGAGAATGATACCTACAACCTCACATGAATTATCAGATATTGAGGAAACACTAGTTGCTTTTGAAGCCATTCGTGAAAAATTAGTAAATGGAACCTATAAAGAGATTGCAAGTAAAACAAAAGTTGATTTAGACGCTTAGTCTTATAAAATAAGTTATTCTAATCCATCCTGCTTTCTTTAGCAGGATGGATTTTTTTATACTTAAAAAGAAGTGATATCTTTATACAACAAAAAACAAAGGGTATGAAAAAAGGGATTGTATTGGGTGTCATTTTTTTTAGTTTTTTAATTTCATGTCATAAAAGTAAACAGCTGGAAGAAGCCGCAAGTCCAAATGTTTCTATAGAAAAGGATGTTAAAGAGTCTATTATGGAAGAATGTTACACCGGTGTTATAAAGAATGATACCATTTCTATGATTTTGAAAATAGAAAATGAGCAATATGTTTCAGGAAAATTAAGGTATAATTTCTATGAAAAAGATAAAAATAATGGGACATTAGTAGGAGAAATAAAAGGAGATACGCTTTATGCAGCGTATACCTTCATGTCCGAAGGGCTTATGACTGTACGGCAAGTTGTTTTCTTAAAAAAAGGGAATACTTATGTGGAAGGTTATGGTGATGTGGTTGATAATAAAGGGAAAGTAACGTTTAAAGATAGAAAGCAATTAAAATTTAATGTAAGTGTGGTGTTGTCTAAAGTAAATTGTATCCTTTGATTTATAATTTCCTTTTAAGAATTTAGCATGCAGGCATTTAAAACTAAAAATTCATCAGCAAAACTGATGAATTTTTTTAATTCAATACTTGTCAAATACTACAATTCTAACCGATACGTGCATCTTCGTTTGTGAATTAATGGATTAAAATGTTTCCACAAGTTTAGACTGGGAGCATTATCAGCTAATTCAGGGGTTCTAAAACAATTAACAATCCCTTTTTTTCGGAAAGTTTCATAGTATTCTTTAAAAATAATTGCGGTAACGGCTTTGTTTTGATATTCCGGCAATACGCCTATCAGATAGAAAATGACATCTTTGCTGTATTTTTTTGCCAATAGTAAATGTAGAAATCCAAGCGGGAATAATTTCCCTTTGGATTTTTGTACTGCCTTTGCAAAAGAAGGCATCACAATGCTAAAGGCCACGATGTTATGATCTTTGTCTTCTACAAATTTGATAAATTCAGGATTGATAAAGCTGATGTATTTTTTCTTGAAATACTCTTTTTGAGTGTCGGAAATAGCAACAAATGACGATAGGGAAGCGTAGGATTTATTAAATAAATCAAACATTTTATCCACATGAGGCATGACCTCTTTAGTTGTTTTGAAATTAAGCGGACTTAACTGGTATCTTTTTTTGACTAAATCATTTGCTTTTTCAAAAAATTGTAGTTTTACGTTTTCAAAAGGAAATTTACTCTCAATATATTCTTTCTCTTTTACATAGCCCAATTGCTCAAAATGACGTGCATAATATTCATGGTTGTACCAAGTAATCATGGTTCCTATTTGGTCAAAACCTTCGGTCAGAATACCTACTTTGTCTAGATTTGAAAATCCCATCGGGCCTTCAACATGTTCTAAATTGTTTTTCCGTCCTAATTCATATACTTTTTCTAAGAGTGCTTTCGTTACCTCGATGTCATCAATGACGTCAAACCAGCCAAAACGCACTTTCTTTTTTTGCTGATCATTTACCTCACTCCAATTGATAATTGCCGTAATTCTGCCTACTATTTCGGTATTTCTTTTAGCAACATAAAAATAGGCTTCGGCAGTTTCAAAAGCGGGATTTTTTGTTTTATCAAATCCTTCCAGTTCTTCAGCAATTAATGGCGGAACCCAGTTTTTATTGTTTTTGTATAAAGAAAAAGGGAATTTGATAAAATCAGTTAATTCGCTTTTTGTTTTTGCTTCTTGTATGGTGATCATTGCGTAGGATTGATTCAATGTATAGTTACTGTTTTATTGAGGCACAAAACTACGAATATAATTAACTTATACATGAAAAAGTAAAAAAAGGCCATATTATTCCTTTGTGTGAAGGACTCGTATTTTAGGTTTTTATTGGTAAGGAATATGTCACGGATATTTCTATCACTATTGCTGTATTTGAGTTTGTCGATTAAGAGCTGGTTTTTCCTTGCGGATTGGCGTTGTATAAATAGTTAAAATAGTATATTTATAACTCAAAACTAAAACTAAGATTTTATGGAATTATCCTGGACTGAATTCGAAAAAGTAGAGATGCGTATAGGAACAATTCTGGCAGTGAATGATTTCCCCGAAGCGAGAAAACCAGCGTATCAGCTCACAATAGATTTTGGTTCCGAAATTGGAATCCGAAAAACATCCGCACAAATAACGAAACGGTACCGGAAAGAGGATTTGCTAGACCGACAGATTGTTGCCGTAGTCAATTTTCCTAAAAAACAAATTGGAAAATTTAGTAGTGAATGTTTAATTTTAGGAGCAGTTGGTCAGGAAGGGGACGTGATTTTACTGGCGCCGGATTTCAAAATTCAAAACGGATTGCGAATTGGCTAATTTGTGAAAGGAATTCTTGCAATCAACTGTAAATTAATTTTCTATAACAAAAAAGTCCAAAAATCAGATGATTTTTGGACTTTTTTATTGGTAAGTAAGGAACTAAATATTAAATATCATCAAATTCTATATCGGTAAAAGTTGATGTTTGCGGTATGATTTCATCTTCTGATTTCTCAGAGGCATATTCTTTTTTGAAATCTTTTTGGTGTCTTTCTGATATTACTTCGTCGCCTTTGTGGTTCAAAACATAAGAAGTCATTTCGCCAAGAATTTCTGCAAAAGCAGCAAAATCTTCTTTGTATAAATAGATTTTATGTTTTTTGAAATGGAAAGATCCATCTTCTTCCGTAAATTTCTTGCTCTCAGTAATGGTAATGTAATAATCATCTGCTTTTGTCGCTCTCACATCAAAGAAATACGTTCTTCTTCCAGCTCTTAAAACTTTAGAAAATATCTCTTCTTTTTCTAACATGTCATGTTCTCTCATAATCCTTTCTGTCAATTTATGGTTGTTAACTAGTATCCAAAAATCTATAAAAAATATGTATTATACAACAATTATAGCATTTCTTTTTCTGAAAGTTGTTTCAAATACAAAGCAGCATAATACCCTTCTTGATTTATCAATTGATTATGAGAGCCTTGTTGGATAATTTGTCCTTTTTCGATAATGATAATTCGATCGGCATTTTTAGCTGATGATACGCGGTGACTCACTATAATAGTTGTTTTGTCCTTGCAGATTTCTTGCAAATTGTTTAATATCGCTTCTTCGGTCTCAGTATCCACTGCTGACAAGCAATCGTCCAAAAGTAAAATAGGGGGATTCTTAATAATTGCTCTGGCAATGGAAACTCTTTGTTTTTGACCTCCGGAAAGTGTAATTCCTCTTTCGCCCAGAACCGTTTCGTATTGTTTGTTGAAGCCCATAATGTTGTCATGTACCACAGCACTTTTGGCAGCAGATTTCACTTCCTCTTCTGAAGCATTTTCTTTCCCAAACATAATATTATTCTTGATACTGTCCGAAAACAAAAAGGCATCTTGTGGCACAATACCAATGCTGTTGCGTAAATCAAACAGATTAATGGTGCTTATTTCATTTCCGTCAATATTTATTTTCCCGGCTGTAACATCATACATTCTGGAAATCAACGATAAAATAGTCGATTTTCCGGAACCTGTTTTTCCTAAAATGGCTAAGGTTTCTCCTTTTTTTACTGTGAACGAAATATTTTGTAACGCTTTGATGTTAGTGTCCTCGTAGGTATAACTTACGTTTTCAAAAGAAATAGAACCTTCAATTATGGATTTGTTTTCGTTTTTGTTTTTTATCTCGGGTTCAATTTTTAAAAATTCATTTAACCTTTTTTGAGAGGCTTCGGCCTCCTGAACCATTGACGAAACCCAACCTAGTGAAGCCACGGGCCAGGTCAGCATGTTGACATATAGGATGAATTCAGCGATGGTTCCAATGCTTTTGATCGTTCCATCAATGTACATCAGACCTCCAAAATAGATGACCACTAAGTTACTGATTCCTATAAGGGCAAGCATTAATGGTCCAAATAAAGATTGTACTTTGGCTAAATTCAAGCTTTTGCTTTTGCTCTCATGGGCTAAATTCACCATGTTTTTTTGGTGTTGATCTTCTAATGAATATGCTTTGATCACTCGGATTCCTGAAAATATCTCCTGCGAAAAACTAGAAACTTTAGATAAATATTGTTGAAAAATGGTGCTTCTTACGTTGATTTCGGAACTAAGTTTAAAAATGGCATAGGACAATAGCGGCAAAGGCAGCAAGGTATACAGAGTCAATCTTGGCGATACGTTATACATATACACAATTACAATAGCAAAACGAATTACGGTATTTATAGTATACATCACCGCAGGACCTACATACATTCGGACCTTGGATACATCTTCGCTGATTCGGTTCATCAAATCGCCGGTACGATTTTGTTTGTAAAAATTTTGAGATAAATTCTCATATTGCCGAAACACTTCGTTTTTTAGATCAAATTCGATGTGGCGCGACATCACGATTAGGGTTTGTCTCATCAAAAAAGTAAGAAAACCAGCAATGATTGTTGTGGCAATAATTAGTAAAATATTCGCAACTAATTCCTCGTAAATGACTGATTTGGCTACGGTTTTATCTTTGGCGAAAGCCTCAATTACCTTAAAAGACTTGCTGATCAGCTTGGGTGTAAAAAGCATAAAGATCTGTGCAATAATGGTAAAAACAATCCCCAGTAAAAAACTGTATTTGTATTTGACGAAATATTTATTTAAATAACGTAATTCTTTCATTTTTATGATATTCTATGTTGAAATAGTTTTATTGATGGTATAAAATTTTGCTTTTAGTAATTTTAATAATAATTTTTCGATTGTGTAAATTGCTGAATAAACAATTTTTATATAAGATGTTACCGCATATTTATTTTTTGTGTAATTTTGGATCGTCTTTTTGACAAATTCATAATTTTATCATTATAAAAATTTCACACTATGAATGCAGCTTTCACTACTGTAAAGGAACTTCAAAAAATGGATCCCGTTTTTGGTCAATTATCATTTGATGATCATGAACAAATTGTATTTTGCAACGACAAAGATACAGGTTTAAAAGCAATTATTGGTATTCATAATTCGGTTATGGGTCCTGCTTTGGGTGGTACGCGGATGTATAATTACGCGAATGAATGGGAAGCCCTAAACGACGTACTGCGACTTTCACGCGGAATGACTTTTAAAGCAGCAATTACAGGATTGAATATTGGTGGCGGTAAAGCGGTGATTATTGGCGATGCCAAAACACAAAAAACCCCGGAGTTGATGCGTAAATTTGGTGAATTCGTACATTCTTTAAGCGGACGATATATTACTGCTGAAGATGTGGGAATGGAAACTAAAGATATGGATACCGTAAGAGATGTAACGCCGTATGTTACTGGAATTTCTGAATCAAGAGGTGGTTCCGGAAACCCATCACCTGTTACGGCTTACGGAGTATATTTAGGCATGAAAGCGGCTGCAAAACAACAATTTGGGTCGGATGTTTTGAGTGGTAAGAAAGTATTGGTACAAGGAATTGGTCACGTTGGCGAAACATTAGTTGATTATTTGACTAAAGAAGGAGCTATTGTCACCATTGCTGATATCAATGAAGAAAAACTGAATGAAGTAGGAGCGAAGTACCATGCAGCAATTTTCAGAGGAGACGATTTGTACAGTGCTGATGTTGATATTTACGCGCCTTGTGCCATGGGAGCAACTTTAAATGACAATACTGTTTATAAAATTAAAGCCAAAGTTATTGCTGGAGCTGCTAATAATCAATTAGCGGATGAGAATGTTCACGGAGCAATTCTGCAAGAAAGAGGCATTTTATATGCGCCTGATTTTTTGATTAATGCCGGAGGAATTATTAATGTGTATGCTGAATTAGCACATTATGACAAAGCGGAGATCATGCGTAAAACAGAAAATATTTACAACACAACCTTAGAAATATTTGATTTTGCCCTTGCAAACAACATGACAACGCATCATGCGGCTTTGACGATTGCTCAAAATCGCATCTATCAAAGAAAAATAGAAAACAATAAAAAGTAGTTTTCAAGGCTCAGTTTTTAGTATTCAGCGAACATTTTTGTACCATTCACTGAATACTGTTGATTGAATGCAATAAAATAACCGATTATATATTTTATTTTAAAAAATGAAATACTTATTTTTGCACCCTAATTAATAAAAGTTCTTACAAGGTGGTAAATAGAAGACACATTCGCGTCAAGGTTATGCAATCCATTTATGCGATGCATCAAAGCGGTTCAGATAATCTGGAAA
This sequence comes from Flavobacterium sp. ZB4P23, assembly GCF_003970375.1. Taxonomy (NCBI): domain Bacteria; kingdom Pseudomonadati; phylum Bacteroidota; class Flavobacteriia; order Flavobacteriales; family Flavobacteriaceae; genus Flavobacterium; species Flavobacterium sp. ZB4P23. Next base: position 250,113 of record NZ_RYDK01000005.1, on the reverse strand, counting down.
AAGAAGAAAAATTCCTTTTTTACAGTATCGACAATATTCAAGATTTATATCTTATAATGCTTTCTTCGCTGATTGAAATTTGCAAAACAGAAACTATTTTTTTGCATAAATCCAGTTTGAAACATCTTGCAACTCCTGAGGAACGTAAACCAAACGAAAAATTCATCAAAAATAGAATTTTTCAAATTCTTTCCGAAAATAATTCATTAAGTATCGCGCTGGAAAACCGTAAAATCAATAATTGGACGTTAAACGACGATTATATTTTATTGCTTTTGAATGATATTAAAGCCAGCACGTTGTATGCACAATACATGAATAATGCGGTGAACACCTTTGAGGAAGATCGACAGTTTATTGTTGATTTATTCATGGATGTAATTGTGCCTAACGAGAAATTGTATGAGTATCTGGAAGATGACAAATTGACTTGGGTGGATGATATTCCGTTAGTAAACACACATATTATCAAGCAATTGAAGGTAATCAAATCTGGTGAAGATGATAATTTCAGAGTGCCAAAGTTATATAAAGACAATGAAGATAAGGATTTCGTGAAAGACTTGTTCCGAAAAACAGTCTTGAATGAAACGGAATTAGCCAAGGAATACGTGGATAAAACGCCCAACTGGGACAGTGATAGGATTGCCGAAATAGATACTATCATTCTAAAAATGGCAATTTGTGAGTTCTTGAAATTCCCGTCTATTCCCGTAAAAGTAACTCTTAACGAATATTTAGAGGTTGCCAAAGAATATTCTACACCAAAAAGTAGTATTTTTATCAACGGAATATTAGATAGTCTCGTAAAAGAGCTTCAAGCCAGCAAAAGAATTATAAAAGCCGGTCGTGGCTTAATGTAATAATTAACAAATAAAAATAAAATTATGGAACAATTAACTCAATTTGCACCGTTTATATTAATGTTTGTGGTGATCTATTTCTTCATGATCAGACCGCAACAAAAAAGAGCAAAAAACGAAAAAGAATTTGAAAGCACACTGAAAGTAGGGGATAAAATTATCACCAAAAGTGGTCTTCACGGAAAAGTTTCTGAACTAGCGGATACAACGGTTGTTGTAGAGACGATGTCAGGAAAATTAAAAATGGAGCGTTCTGCTATTTCTATGGAAATGAGTGCAGTATTGAACAAAAAATAATTTTTGGTTTAAGAAATTAAAAAAGTCCCATCCGGTTTCGGATTGGGACTTTTTTTGGATAAAAAATAATCGAATTATTTTTTGTTTTTCTTTGCTTTCTTTGCTTTTTTAGATTTTGCTTTGGCTTTCTTGGCTTTTATCTTGGCTTTTACTTTTGCTTTTTTTGCTTTATCCTTTTTTGCTTTTTTTGCCTTTTTTGCTTTCGCTTTCGCTTTTTGCTTTGCTTTCTCTTTTGCGTCAGCTTTTTTAGCCTTTTTCTTGTCTTTGTCTTTCATGTCTTTGTCTTTTATTTTTAACTTCTTTTTAAGATCTTTTGTATCGTCCTTTTTATTTAGAACTTCCACAGTTGTATCGTCTTTGTCTTCTACTGAAATTTCTATGGTTTCTTCTATTGTTTCAGTTATTACTACTTCATTAAGTGGTACTATAATTTCTTCAGAAGGTTGGATAACTTTGTTTTTGGGTGCCCTTACGGGTTTATCAATTTCAGGTTTTACGGAAGTAGGTACTGTAGGATTTTCTTTTTTTTGTATCATAGTGTGTATTATTAGTGTCGTTTTTGATTTTATTAAAAACTTAAAAAAAACGGCTCAATGTTAATAAATGGTTAAGTAATTGTTAGCAAATATAGTGATTTAATTTATTTTCGAATGTTAAGCTTTTCAATATTCTAAATTGGAAGTTTCAAGTATACCAGAAATAGAGGTAGGAGACAATTGTTGATGAAAGACTATAAGTAAGATTTTAGGGAGATTTACTCTGAATGATTTGTAGTGAATGTTCTTTTCTTAGTGTTTTTTAAATTAAAAAGTCCCACTCTGAGTTCTTAGAAATGGGACTTAATGTCATCCATATTTGTCATTAAGACTAATATTTTCTGATAGTATTCGTATTCTTTTTTCAATACCGGAACGTTTAATTTCGTCTCGTTTTGCTGTTTCAAGATATGCTAAGAATTCGTATTGTTTGCAAGGATAGAATTTCTGAAATACTGCTGCTAATTCTGTTGTGGCAATAATTAATTTGAGAAATTATAATTAGGCATACCAATTATTATTTTTATCCCAAGAATAGGTATTGATTTTTGAATATTCTAAATTAGGCTTATTTTATAATTGAATCTCCTAATGCTGTTAGCTCAGCAATTTTCACGATTACTTCAACTGCTTTTTGCATGCTTTCAGCAGGAATGTATTCGTATTTTCCGTGAAAGTTGTGTCCTCCTGCAAATATATTAGGACATGGTAATCCTTTATAGGATAATTGTGAACCGTCTGTTCCACCACGAATAGGCTTAATAAGCGGTTTGATTCCTATTTCTTTCATTGCTTTTTCAGCAATATCTACAATGTGTTTTACAGGCAGAACCTTTTCTTTCATATTGTAATATTGATCTTTAATCTCAGTGATAACTATGTCTTCACCAAATTGTTTTGCAAATTTCTTATTGATTTTTCGAACAATTTTCTCGATTAATTCTTTACGCCTTTCGAACTTTTTCTTGTTATGATCCCGAATAATAAGTTCTAAAACGGTTTCTTCGATGCTTCCTGTTATGTGATGTACGTGAAAGAAACCTTCGTATCCTTTAGTTTCTTCAGGTGTTTCTCCGGAGGGGAGTTCATTGATAAAATCATTGGCAATCAGCATAGAGTTGATCATTTTCCCTTTGGCATAACCAGGATGTACGCTTTTGCCTTTGAAAGTGATTTTGGCACCAGCTGCATTAAAATTTTCATACTCTAATTCGCCTACCTGGCTACCATCCATAGTATACGCCCATTCAGCTCCAAATTTATCTACATCAAAATGGTGGGCACCACGACCAATTTCTTCGTCTGGTGTGAAGCCAATTCGTATTTTTCCGTGTTTGATTTCCGGGTTATTGATCAGAAACTCCATTGCGGTAACAATCTCTGTAATTCCGGCTTTGTCATCAGCTCCTAGTAATGTTGTGCCATCTGTAGTGATTAGTGTTTGTCCTTTATACTGCAGTAAATCTTTGAAATAACTCGGGGATAATACAATGTTTTTATCTGGATTTAATACAATATCTTTTCCATCATAATTGCGCACAATTTGAGGTTTTACATTGGCTCCACAAAAATCCGGAGAAGTGTCAAAATGAGAAATAAACCCTATGATTGGCACTTCATGAGCCACATTACTGGGCAAAGTAGCCATAATATATGATTTGTCATCTATTGTTACGTCTTGCATTCCTATAGCTTTTAATTCGTCAACCAGTTTATGGGCTAAAGTCCATTGTTTTTGGGTGCTTGGAGTAGTTTCTGAGTTTGAATCAGATTCGGTATCAATAATTACATAACTGATAAAACGGTCTATGATATGTTGCATTTTTCTTTGTTTTATGCAAATATAATCATTTTTTAAGGAGCATTTTTAAGTAAATGTTGGTGTGAATTTTGTTTGATTTAATCTTTTGAAATAACAATGCCTGCACTATTATTTTTGTGTCGGTATAGGCAAATAATTAACGATTATATTTTTGCCATTGGTATATCAGCGTTAAAACAATCGCGGAAAAGTTTCTATTTTCCATTTTTTTTGTCCAAAGTCCCAGTGATTTTCCTCTATCAATATAGGTACTATTTTTATATAAAAGTTGGTGATTCCGTCTTTTATTAAACCACTAAAAATAGGAATTAGATTTTTTCGGACTACTATTGCTTTACTGTTGGGCATCATGAATTAAAAGCATTACAATTTGTAATTCCTGCCGAGTCACCATTTTTACGGATCAGTACCTCTAATACGCGTTGTACTCCCGGATATTTTTAGTAATCAAAATGATTTATATAAATTATTTTCTAAATATTTATTTATCGGTTAGATAATTCTATTTTTGTACTCCATAACAACGCACCCATGTACAAATTACTTTTACGTCCCATACTTTTTTGGTTTGATCCTGAAAAAGTGCACTATTTTACTTTTTCATTAATTCACTTTTTGTCTAAAATCCCAGGGTTTTCTTCTCTTTTTAAATTGCTTTATGAAGTCAAGGATCCCCGATTAGAAACAGAAGTTTTTGGACTAAAATTTAAAAATCCCGTAGGACTTGCGGCTGGATTTGATAAAGACGCCAAGTTGTATAAAGAATTGTCCAGCTTTGGTTTTGGTTTTATCGAAATAGGAACACTTACCCCAAAAGGGCAGGAAGGAAACCCTAAAGAACGCTTGTTTCGTTTGAAAGAAGACAGCGCCATTATTAACCGAATGGGTTTCAACAACAGTGGAGTTCAAGAAGCGGTGGAACGATTAAAAAAAAATAAAGGTATTTTGATAGGTGGAAACATTGGAAAAAATAAGTTGACACCAAACGAAGAAGCGACTTCAGATTATGAAATATGTTTTGACGCTTTGTATGATTATGTGGACTATTTTGTAGTGAATGTGAGTTCGCCAAACACGCCAAATCTCCGTGCTTTGCAAGACAAAGAGCCATTGACGCAACTGTTGCAAACGTTGCAGAATAAGAATTTGGCAAAGCCAAAGCAAAAGCCAATTCTACTGAAAATTGCTCCTGATTTGACAGATGAGCAGTTACTTGACATTATTGCTATTATAAAGGAAACTAAAATCGCGGGCGTTATTGCTACTAATACTACAATTTTCCGTGAAGGATTGCAATCCGAAAATAAAGCCGAATTAGGGGGTTTGTCAGGAAAACCATTATCAAAACGGTCTACTGAAGTAATCCGTTTTTTAGCTGAGAAAAGCAATAAAGCCTTCCCGATTATTGGAGTAGGGGGAATTCATTCAGCCGAAGATGCAATAGAAAAATTAGACGCCGGTGCAAGTTTAATTCAGTTGTATACCGGTTTTATTTATGAAGGACCAGCTTTAGTGAAAGCCATAAATATGAAAATTTTAGAAAAATTCTAATATCCCATATTGTACTAAAAGCCCTGTCAATAAAGCAATTCCAAAACTTAATAAGGTTCCGATAAGAACATATTCAGTAAGTTTTCGGTCCTTGGCTTCTTTTAAATCTCCAAAACGGAAGATAGATTTTGCAGCCAATAGAAAACCGATGGCTTCAAAATGGGCACTAATTACAAAGTAAAAAACAAATAAGCGTTCTAATATTCCAATATAATTTCCAGCATTGGATAGAGAATCATCGTTTTTTTTGTTTTCTGGAGTCCAAATCGAAATGATATTTTTTATCAGTATCGATGTAGGTTGTGTCAGTAAAAGTATTCCGGTTGCAAAGATCCAAAATTGATTGTCATATGATGCAAAATCGATACGGTCGTTATTGTAAAATAGTGTAATTGCTATGAGCACGATAAGATGTAAAAGTTGGTCAATTAGGAACCAATTGCGTTTTGTTTTGTCTTTTTGAACGTGTAATTTCATAAAATCAATTCCTCCATGTGTTACCGCTAGTACAGTCGCAAACCAAACAAAATTAGCCTTACCAATTAAAATCCAAGCCAGAAAAAAGTGAATAAACGTGTGGATGTAAAGATAAATACTTTTATGTTTCCTGTTTTCTTTATCTAAAACCCAAGATGTGGGTTGCAACAAAAAATCACCAAGTAAATGGGCCAATAGTAGTTTTACAAAAATAATCATACACGGAGGTTTTTAATTTTTTTCCGAAAATGATTATCCAATTCCAATACCAAATCAAATTGTGCTCGTTTTCGTCTCCGACTTACAGCGGCTTGATTGATACCTAATTTTGTGCCTATTTCTTCTTGAGAAAGCATTTTGTTTGCCATAGAAACCACAATAAATTCAGCCGATTGCGCCAGCCAATTGTCCATAAAGGTCAATCCTAAACGCAGCATTAAATTTATTTCAGTATCTAAATCGCTAGTGCCGGAATTAATGGCTAAGGTCGTTTTTAGTTTTTTTAAAGTTTCAAAAAGTTCCCCGGATCGAACGAATGCAGTTCCGTTACTTTCGGAAATTGTTGCTCCAGAATAGGTTTTATCACCAAAACCAATACTCATTCTCGCATCGAGTTTCAGCGTTTTTAGATACGCTTTAATTTGAAAAGCTGTGAGTAGTGCTTCTTCAGGATTTATAATTTCTATTTGAAATTCGTCACCCCGATAAATTTCCCATTCACTCGGATTTTTACCTCTGGTATTCAATAGCTCTTTCAAGCCGTCAATCCATATTGCAGAAGGTAGTTGTCTCGAATTAATAATGTCTCCTGTGATTATACTTATCATATTTCAACTGTAATTAAAAAATCAAATTCAATTTCAAAAGGTTAGAATTAAATTATTACCAAATTACGTAATAATATTTGTTATTACCAAATTACGTAATATTTTAATTTATTACCAAAATAGGTAATAATGTCAATTTTAGAAATTTTAAAAATCATAATTTAATAATCTTAATTGTTTTTCTATCTTTGGCTTTCTATGGAACCAATAAAAATTATAGAATGTCCACGGGATGCCATGCAAGGCATCAAACCTTTTATTCCTACGACAAGAAAAGTGACTTATATTCAGTCTTTGTTGCGTGTGGGTTTTGATACTATAGATTTTGGAAGCTTTGTTTCACCAAAAGCAATTCCGCAAATGCAGGATACAGCAGAAGTTCTGGCACAACTTGATTTATCTCAAACCAAAAGCAAATTATTGGCTATTATTGCCAATACACAAGGTGCAACTCTTGCGGCTGTTCATCCTGAAATACGCTATTTGGGCTTCCCATTTTCGATTTCTGAGAATTTCCAAATGCGGAATACCCACAAAACCATAGCTGAATCGTTAATTACCTTACAAGAAATTCTTGAAATTGCAGCTAAAAGCAACAAAGAAGTCGTGGCGTATTTATCAATGGGTTTTGGAAATCCTTATGGTGATCCATGGAACGTTGAAATTGTTGGTGAATGGACTCAAAAATTGGCCAGTATGGGAGTCAAAATCCTGTCGCTTTCGGACACAGTAGGAAGTTCTGCCCCTGATGTAATCTCGTATTTGTTTTCAAATTTAATTCCACAATATCCAGAAATAGAATTTGGTGCACACCTCCATACCACACCTGATAAATGGTTTGAGAAAATTGATGCCGCTTATAAAGCAGGATGCCGTCGTTTTGATGGTGCCATTCAGGGTTTTGGTGGTTGTCCGATGGCTACTGATGATCTGACTGGGAACATGCCCACGGAGAAATTATTATCATATTTTACTGCCCAAAAAGAATATACGAATATGAGTCCAATGAGTTTTGAAAGTACTTATAATGAGGCTTCTAAGTTGTTTGGAGAGTTTCACTAGAAATAAAAGAAAGGAAACCGTGTGGAACTCTTTTATTTTGGCAATAATAAGTTTATCATTGATGCGTTAAGTATACGAATCAAATTTTTTTCTTTAACGTATCATACCATGAGACTACTGGCTTTCAATAGAGTTATAGGAATACTAATATTGTTGTTGTTCTCTTTTTCATGCGCGAGTGATTTAGATTATGATCAGGTGAACACTTTAAAGTTAGAGCCTGTTTTTGTATCTAATTTAGCATATTTTGATATTCCGGCAAAAGATTTTGTCACCAATGGAGTAGAGCAAAGCGTGATCTATGATGCACCCGTATTGGATGTGTTTAATGATGATTTTTTTAGACAGCGATTAAAAAAAGTGGAACTTTCATTTGAAATGGAAAACACCATTAGTAGAGCATATTCAGTGGATCTAGTGTTTTTGGACAAAAATTACCAACGCGTTCACGCTATAAATTTTACTGTTCCGGCTTATACCGGTCTGGAAAACAAAATGACTAAGACAGAAACTTTTGAAAATGCCCAGCTTGATTTATTAAAAAGAACTACCAGAATTGCTTTTACACTGACAATGTCGCCTGGTGCACTATTGAACGAGGATAGTGCTGGGAGTTTGAAACTGCGTTCAGGTGCAACCGCTTATTTAGTGCTGGAATGAGAAAAGTAATCTTAATTTTTATTTTATTTCTAGCTGTAGATTGCTTTTCGCAAAACAAACAAATTTTATATAATTTCACTTCAGTTCCTCAGTCTTTGATGACTAATCCGGGAGCAGATTTCAAATATAATTGGTATTTTGGAGTTCCTTTATTGTCTGGAATTTCTGCAAATGTAGGCTCAAGCGGATTTTCGGCGTATGATTTATTTGCGGATAACGGAGTCGATTTTAATGTAAAATTACGCAATGCAGTATTCTCATCTTCTAGAAAAGACAGAGTAGCGATCAATGAACAAATAGAAATTTTTAACGGAGGTTTTAAAATCAAAGGAGAACAAAATGATTCTTATATTTCGTTTGGGATGTATCAGGAATTTGATATGTTGAGTTATGTTCCTAAAGACATTGCCATTTTAGCTTTAGACGGAAATAGTGCTTATCTGGGAAAAGTTTTTAATTTAGGTGATTTGAGTGTCAAAGCAGAATTGCTAACGGTATTTCATGTTGGATTTCATAAAAACATCAATGAAAAGTTTATTTTAGGAGTACGAGGGAAAATTTATTCGAGTATTTACAATGCTAATTCTACCAATAACTCAGGCTACATTTACACTATTCCTTCCACTACAGGAGTCTATGAACAGATAATTTATTCACAATTACAACTCAATACGTCTGGAATTGCTCAATATGATGATGAGAATTACGAGCCTAATGTGGCGAAAGACATTACTAAAAGAGCTTTTTTAGGAGGTAATTTAGGTTTGGGATTTGATGCTGGTTTTACCTATTATCCAAAGAAAAACATACAGCTTACGGCCAGTGTTATTGATGTGGGTTTTATTAAACACAGCAAAGAAGTAGAGAGTTTAACATACAAAGGAACCTATAAGTATGAAGGTGTGATTCCAAATTTCAGTTCCGGTAATTCAGCAGGAAACGGATACAAGGAATTCAATGATGCCATTCCTTTGGACACCTTATATGCGGATTATACAACTTGGCGACCGGCAAAATTTAATACTTCGGTTCAGTATTCGTTTGACGAAGAAAGACCAGAAGATTGCAATTGTCTTAATTATGATCCGGAAACTATTTATAAAAGTGCAGTTGGCGCTCAATTATTTGTTATGTCTACACCACGAACTCCACTAGTCGCTTTTACCACCTATTACAGGCGAAAACTCTTCAAGGCATTGCAAATGAAAGCCACGTACACCATAGATTCGTATTCGTATAAGAATATAGGATTGGGATTGTCCAGTCATTTTGGACCAGTAAATTTCTATATTCTTGCTGATAATCTTTTGGAATACCGCGATGTTACCAAGGCAAATAGTCTTTCTTTTCAACTGGGGTTAAATGTTATTTTCAAAAACAATAAAAAATAAAGTACTATCTAACAATACTTCGTTAGTTTTTAAGCTGCTATTTTTCCATAATTCAAGAGTTCCCGAATGATTGCCCTATTTTTATGCCTAGTTGAGTTTTGTTGCCAACAACTATTTCCTCGCTTGAAATTTCAATGATTTAGCCGTTGCAGATGACTTTGCTTTTGTATCGGAATAATTTTTTTAAGGCTTCAATTACTGTTCTGCTTTTGGATTCCGGATACAGTGAAATAGCGGAAACCAATACAATTGCTACACTCATCAAAATTCAGTTTCCATAATCACTAATAATGAAATAAGCACTAGTTGCGGAGAGTAATAGTAAGAACATTAGTTCCTTTACCATTTCGAATAGGGATTTCAAGAACTGATTTTTATCTTGATTGACTATTGCATTCGAGCCAAATTTTGTTCTCGAAAGAAAAACGGCTTCATTAGAAAGTCCTTTTAATTGGTGTGGGTTTCTGTCATAGCAAAATAAATTAAACCGATTTTCTGGATTGGAAACCAAGGTGTATTTTAGAACCAAAGAATTGACTTTGAACGGCAATTTAATTATTTATTGGAAAATGATAGCGATTTTTTGCTTAAAATTATCTATATTTGCACGCAATTAAACTCCAACTACAATTGCAATGATCGCACACAACTCTAAGATTATCGGTGAAGGATTAACTTACGATGATGTTCTATTAGTTCCCAACTACTCAAATGTGCTTCCTCGCGAAGTGAGTATTCAATCCAAATTTTCAAGAAATATAACGTTAAATGTTCCTATTGTATCCGCTGCTATGGATACCGTAACCGAAAGCGCGATGGCAATTGCGATGGCTCAAGAAGGTGGAATAGGCGTTTTGCATAAAAATATGACCATCGAACAGCAAGCTGCGAAAGTTAGAAAAGTAAAACGAGCCGAATCCGGTATGATTATCGATCCCGTTACTTTGCCATTAACTTCAACAGTAGCAGATGCCAAAAATGCCATGAAAGAATTTGGTATTGGAGGTATTCCAATTGTAGATGAAAATCAAATATTAAAAGGAATCGTTACCAATAGAGATTTACGTTTTGAAAAAAATAGTTCAAGACCTATTGTTGAGGTTATGACCAGTGAAAACTTAGTAACTGTTGCCGAAGGTACCTCTCTGGAACAAGCAGAAGTAGTTTTGCAAGGTCATAAAATTGAAAAACTTCCAGTAGTAAATGCTGATTATAAATTAGTGGGCCTGATTACCTTTAGAGACATCACTAAATTGACTCAAAAACCAAATGCAAACAAAGACAAATACGGACGTTTACGTGTAGCTGCAGCGTTAGGTGTAACTGCCGATGCTGTTGAAAGGGCTACTGCTTTGGTTAATGCCGGAGTAGATGCAGTTATTATCGATACTGCTCATGGACATACGAAAGGAGTTGTCGATGTACTAAAATTAGTTAAAGCGAAATTCCCTAACTTAGACGTTATTGTTGGTAATATTGCCACTGCTGAAGCAGCTAAATATCTAGTTGAGAATGGTGCAGATGGAGTAAAAGTAGGGATTGGTCCAGGGTCTATTTGTACGACTCGTATTGTAGCAGGCGTTGGTTTTCCTCAGTTTTCAGCTGTTCTTGAAGTAGCTGCGGCGATCAAAGGTTCTGGAGTTCCAGTTATTGCTGATGGTGGAATTCGTTACACTGGAGATATTCCAAAAGCTATTGCTGCAGGAGCTGATTGTGTAATGTTAGGATCATTATTAGCAGGTACCATGGAATCTCCAGGAGAAACTATTATTTTCGAAGGCAGAAAATTTAAGTCGTACCGTGGAATGGGTTCTGTTGAAGCAATGCAAGAAGGTTCTAAAGACCGTTATTTTCAAGATGTAGAAGATGATGTAAAAAAGCTGGTTCCGGAAGGAATTGTAGGAAGGGTTCCTTACAAAGGGGAATTGAACGAAAGCATGCAACAATTTATTGGTGGTCTTCGTGCCGGAATGGGGTATTGTGGCTCTAAAGACATTCCAACTTTACAGGAAACCGGTCGTTTTGTTCGCATAACAGCTAGCGGAATCAATGAAAGTCATCCTCATAATGTAACCATTACAAAAGAAGCGCCTAATTATTCAAGATAATTTTTAGTTTTTTTAAACAATAAAAAAAGGCATAATTAATTCCGCTTAAGGTTTTAATTATGTCTTTTTTCAGTTTTCGGAAAATCGTTATTCTGTAGTATCTGCTAAGTTGTTTTTCAAATGCTCGCTGTCCCAACTGTGATTGGTGGCAGCAACTTGGGAATAAATATCACTTTTCAACAATTGTTCCTGTAATTCAATTTCTTCTTTTACGGTGATCAGATAGGCCATTTTATCATGACGTTTTTCCGCCAATTTTCGGGTGGTAATTTCATCATATTTTATAAATTGCTGCCCTTGCCTGGTAGCGGTATATTTCCTGTGACCTAATTCTACTAAGGCATCTACCCCCATATTGACCGCACTGTATAACGTTTCCCGATAAATGTGTTCTACTTTATGGTCAATTAATTCATAGGCATCAATCCGGTTTCGGGCACGAGTTAAGATCTTTAAATTTGGGAAGTGTTTTTTTAAGGTTTCAATTACTTGCAAATTTACCGTAGGATTATCAATGGCAGCAATAAAAAGTTTGGCAGTATCACAACCTGCAGCTTTCAATAATTCTAAACGAGTGGCATCTCCATAATATACTTTGAATCCCATTTTTCGTAATACATCTATTCGATCAGAATCATAATCTAGGATCGTTGATTTTACGTTATTGGCTCTTAATAGGCGTCCAACTGTACTCCCAAAATGACCAAAACCAGCTATGATTACAGGATTGTCTTCATCAATATAATCACTGTCTTTTTTTGTTTCCTTTTCTTGAAATTTTGAATTAGGATAAATTAAGCGTTCATTTATTAACAGTAAAAAAGGTGTTGCTATCATACTCATAGCAATAACAGCCATGATTTGATTGGCCAAAATGTTAGGAATGATGTTTAGCTGCATAGAGAAGCTCATGATTACAAAACCAAATTCTCCTGCCTGACTTAACCCAAAAGCAAATAATAGGTTTTGGTCTATTTTCTTTTTATGAAAGCGGCTGATTATAAATAAAACGAAAAACTTAACCAAAGTAAGAATAGCTCCAAAAACAAATATGAAAAGGGGATTGTCAAGAATCAGTTTAAAGTTTATCGATGCGCCTACTCCAAGAAAAAAAAGACCAAGCAGTAATCCTTTAAACGGAGCAATATCCCCTTCCAGCTCATGACGAAATTCAGAGTTGGCCAGTACGACTCCAGCCATAAATGCTCCTAGAGCGGGACTTAACCCAACCAGCTGCATCAAATAAGAAACGCCTACAACTAATAACAATGCCGATGCGGTGAACAATTCCTGCAACCGAGTTTTGGCGATAATATGCAATAGCGGAACAAATAAAAAGCGGCCTGCAAAATATATTGTTGATATACATCCGATGACTATTAAAGTTTGCAACCAGCTGGAGAAACCTGTAATTAGGGATTGTTGAATTTCATTTGTAGTTTCTAGATTTACGGTAGATAAAAGCGGCAAAAATGCTAAAATCGGAATTACGGCGATGTCCTGAAAAAGAAGAACAGCAAATGACGAACGTCCCACGGAAGTATTAGATAATCCTTTTTCTTTTAAAGTTTGCAATACAATGGCCGTAGAGGATAATGCGAGCGCTAAGGAAACGGCCAGTGTGGTTTCCCATTTCCAATCCATAAAATAAAGACATCCAAAAAATAAAAGAAGCGTTGTTCCTACTAATTGTGCGGAACCCATTCCAATAATAAATTTCCTCATTTTCCAAAACTTACTGGGTTCCAGTTCTAAACCAATTAAAAACAACATCATCACAACGCCAAATTCAGCAAAATGCATAATATCCTGGCCTTCCTGACCAATAAACCCCATTACATAAGGCCCTATTATTATGCCGGCAAATAAATAGCCTAAAATAGAACTTAATCCTAATTTTTTAGCAATAGGAACACAAATAACGGCAGCTGATAAATAAATAATAGCCTGAAGTAAAAAATTGGTATCCATGTTATTGTTGTATTGTGGCAAACCATTCGTTCAAATAATGGTACTGCAAAAGTACTTCCGTATCTAAATTATTGTTGTTTATGTAATCTAGAAAATGGCCATACATTAAACCGTTTTGTTTATAATCATCTTTGGACATATTGTGTGTGCCATGCACAACAAAAGGGGGTAAGTAAATCATGTTGCATACTTTTGCGGTTTGGTTAAACGGCTCGAGCAATTCGGGAATACTGTACCGTTCACTGCCGGTTTTGCAATAATTTTCTTTGTCTCCGCCGGTAGTAATTACTTGAAAAATAATTTTATCTTGCAAGGCTTTTCCTTTTTTTCCGTATGCCCAGTTGTGTTCCAGTACCATATCAATCCATTGTTTCATCAATGGCGGACAACTATACCAGTACATGGGATGATGCCAAATGATGATGTCATGCTGACTTAACAAAACCTGTTCGTGTTTTACATCAATATCAAAATCAGGATACTCTTCGTATAAATCATGGAAAGTTATGTTTTCTGATTCTGGAATATTTTCCACCAAGGCTTTATTTGCGTGCGATTTCTCGTAAAGTGGATGGGAAAATAGGATTAATATTTTGTTTTTTGACATAAAATTGATAAGGTGATTAGCTTATTGAATTATATTTTTTTTTCGCATTTAAAATTTAATAATGATATTAATTGCTACAGTACTACTAAAAATAAAACAAGAAATCCTGGCAAAAAAATCGATAGATTTATTGAGAACGTCTCTTAATAAAGATAATAATTTATTTTAGACGATGGTAAAATACATCTCAAATAAAAGAGGACCCTGTTGAATTATAATTTTATCAAACTTGGAGTACAACAAAAGACCTTGTTTTACTTTTCAAAAAAGGCAGTGAGTAATTTTTCGTTTCCTACAATCCAAAGAATATCATTTTTCTCTAAGATAATATCCGAATTCGGGTTAAGAATCCGTTTTTCATTTCTTTCAATCCCGACGATCAGACCATTCGTTTTTTCTCTTAGCTGTGATTTCCGAATGCTTTTTCCGATAAATTCTTCATTTTCTAGTTCTACTTGTTTTAATATTATAGCGGTTTCTTGTACTAATTCAGGAACTTCAATTTCATTCTGATCCAGATAAGATTTAAATATTTGAACTTGGTCATCGGTTCCAATGACGCAAATTTCATCACCGGGAAATACACGTTCATTGCCATCAGGAATATTTATAGTAATGCCTCCACGTTTTATAAAAGCAATATTAATACCCATGTTTTCTCGGATTTCAAGTTCATTCAATGCTTTACCTGCCAGATTTGATTCTTTGGTAATTTCGAAAAATGCCATATGCCCGTCCCAAGGAGTTAAATCACTTCGTTTCTTCTGTGCTTGAGAAATTTCTCTATCATTGAAATTTCGAAAAAAGTGAAGTTCAATTTTATTGTACAAAGTGTTTAATTTTTTTGGGAACAATAAATAAACAGATATTGCAGCGATCAAAGCGACGAAGGCTATCCAAGGCGACAAAAAATTATTTAATAAGAAGCCAATAAAAAAGATTCCTAAACTAATTCGGATTAGAATCAATACCATTATTGGACCACGATGTTTGCCTGCTTTTTGTAAAGCTTCAATCTGCTCTACCGCCACTTTTCTGAAGGATAACGCCCATAAAAAAGGAGCTATTATTATGGATGTTACCAAGGCTGCTGCTGCGTTTCCAAATTTAGAACTTTCTGTCATTGGAATAATATAGCGGTCAGATAAAATAATTATGGCAATAATAATTACAGAATGAACCACAATTTGTGACAACTTTGCTTTCAAAACAATCTGCCAATTACTGGTCGTTTTTACAGATTGTGAATTCACACTATATCGATCTATAGCATCTATCAATTTTTTAGGCAGTATTTTTATTAAGCGTTCATAAACTGGCAACGCTATTTTGATCATAAATGGGGTAGTGAAAGTCGTTACTGCTGAAACTGCAACAATAATTGGATACACAAAATCACTTGTCACTTTTAATGTCATTCCCAAGGTGGCA
The DNA here is from genome assembly GCF_003970375.1 of Flavobacterium sp. ZB4P23. Taxonomy (NCBI): domain Bacteria; kingdom Pseudomonadati; phylum Bacteroidota; class Flavobacteriia; order Flavobacteriales; family Flavobacteriaceae; genus Flavobacterium; species Flavobacterium sp. ZB4P23. The sequence goes on along the minus strand of NZ_RYDK01000005.1, from coordinate 234,510 downwards.
ATGATAAAAGAAAACTCGCCAATTTGTGCTAAACTCATCCCTGACTGGACTGATTGCTTTAGGGGCTGACCGGCAATTAGCGCTCCAAACATCGTACTTATCGATTTTCCAAAAATTGTAATTAACGTGATTACTACAACAGGGACTGCATATTCTACTAAAGTATTTGGGTTGATTAACATTCCTACCGATACAAAGAAAACAGCTCCAAATAAATCTTTTACGGGTTTAATTAAATGCTCAATTCTTTCTGAATGAATGGTTTCAGCAATGATAGAGCCCATTATAAAGGCACCTAGTGCTGGGGAAAAACCTGCTTTTGTAGCTAAGATAACCATCATTAAACAGAGTGCGATTGATATTATCAATAGGGTTTCCTCATTGAATAAATTTTTTGCTTTTTTAAGAAGGGTGGGTATGAAAAAGATACCACCTACAAACCATAATATTAAGAAGAAAAAGAGTTTTAAAACAGATTCGAATAACTCCATTCCTGAAAATTGTTTACTGACAGCTATTGTTGAAAGTAAGACCATCAGCAAAATGGCTACAATATCCTCTATTATCAAGGTTCCAAAAACAATTCCAGCAAATTTTTTCCCCTTTACATTCAGCTCATCAAAAGCACGAAGAATAATTGTTGTTGAAGACATCGATAAAATAGCGCCTAAAAAAATACTATCCATCAAGGACCATCCCATCCATTGTCCGACGAGATACCCTAAAACGATCATAGTGGTTATTTGAAACAGCGCCGTAATAGCGGCTGTACCTCCAACTTTCATCAGTTTTTTAAAACTAAATTCCAGGCCTAAACTAAATAAAAGGAAAATAACACCAATCTCAGCCCAGACTTCGATACTGTTTATTTCTTGTACTGATGGAAAAAAAATAAAATTTGGCCCCGCTAAAAAACCAGCGATTAAATATCCTAAGACTAAAGGTTGTCTTATTTTTTTGAATAAAAGTACCGCAACTGCAGCGGTCATTAATATTAATCCTAAATCACTGATCAGAGGATGTAAATGTTGTGTTATTTGTGATGTTGCTTCTATGGGATTCATTGATGGATGTACTGATTTGTATTAAATGTTTTTTGGTATTGTTGTAATATATAATTTTATTATTATTTATCAAAAAAAACGTTAAAGGATAACTTTTTTTTATGATAATTTTAGTCTTAAAAGAAAATTCTGCTCCCATAAAACGTTAAAATTTTATAGAAGCAGAATTTAATAAGAAGACGGGTTATTTTTTTTTAGCTGATTCCCAAAAAATTACTAGGAGTTATTTGCATTAATTCAGCTTTAATGGCATCCGAAACTTCAAGTGTTGCTATAAAACCGTGAATCGCTTTTTTATCAATAGCTTCATTGGTTCTGGTCAATCCTTTTAATGCTTCATACGGATTAGGATATCCTTCACGACGCAAAATTGTTTGAATTGCCTCGGCAACTACAGCCCAGTTTTTTTCTAAATCTTCGTGGAATTTTGGCTCGTTCAATAACAATTTGTTCAAGCCTTTCAAAGTAGCTTCAAAAGCGATTAACGTATGTCCTATTGGTACACCAATATTTCTCAAAACGGTACTGTCCGTTAAATCACGTTGCAATCTAGACAAAGGTAATTTAGCTGATAAATGTTCGAAAATCGCATTGGCCATTCCTAAATTTCCTTCTGAATTTTCAAAATCAATAGGATTAACTTTATGTGGCATAGCTGAAGAACCTATTTCTCCCGCTTTGATTTTTTGCTTAAAATATTCCATCGAAACATACGTCCAAATGTCTCGGTCCAAATCAATGATGATTGTATTTATTCTTTTCAACGCATCAAAAAATGCAGCAAAATGATCGTAATGTTCAATTTGAGTAGTAGGGAAGGAGTGGTGTAAACCAAGGTTGTCCTCCACAAATTTCCCTCCAAATTTTCTCCAGTCAATTTGAGGATACGCCACATGATGCGCATTGTAATTTCCAGTTGCACCACCAAATTTAGCTGCAAAAGGAATATTAAACAACAAACGCATTTGTTCTTCCAGACGTTCTACAAAAACACCAATTTCTTTACCCAAGCGCGTTGGTGAAGCCGGTTGTCCGTGGGTACGGGCAAGCATTGGAATATCGCGCCATTCGACACTTAGATCTTTTAATTTTGATGTCAAAGTGATCAAGGAAGGCATGTATACTTTCTCGAAAGCTTCTTTTGTCGAAAGCGGAATCGCCGTGTTATTAATATCTTGAGATGTTAATCCAAAGTGAATAAACTCTTTATATTGGGATAAGCCTAGTTTTTCAAAAGCATCTTTGATGAAATATTCTACCGCTTTTACGTCGTGGTTGGTTACTTTCTCCGTCTCTTTGATCCAAAGGGCATCTTCAGTAGAGAAGTTTTTATAAATATTACGTAAACTGTCGAATACATCTGGGTTTACGGTTGCAAGTTGAGGCAAAGGTACTTCGCACAAAGCAATGAAATATTCAATTTCAACCAATACACGGTATTTGATTAAGGCTTCTTCAGAGAAAAATGGAGCCAGCGAAATAGTCTTGTTTCTATATCTTCCATCAATAGGAGAAATAGCATTCAATTCGTTTAAAGTAGTCATTGTTTTGTTGTTTGTTCGAAAGGCGCAAATATAACCCTTTCGTGACAAAATAGAAAACGAATGGTTTTTAAATAAAGCCGATTAGCTTCTTTTTTAGTGTTTTCATTCCTTCTGATGCCACTTCAGGAATCACATCTAATGGATTTCGGAGATTTGGAATTTTTATGGGTTTTGGATCAATATAAAAAATAGGTGTTTCGCGGGCTGTAAAATCGATTAATCCGGCTGCAGGATACACTTGCAAAGATGTCCCAATCACCGCAAAATAATCTGCACCTTCACTAATTCTAATGGCTTGATCAAGTGCTGGAACTTCCTCGCCAAACCAAACAATATGTGGACGCAATTGATTTTTATTTTCATCGAAATCGCCAAAATTCAAATCGTCCTGCCAATCCAGAATGTAATTTGGGTTTTTGGTGCTTCTTACTTTCAACAATTCGCCGTGCAAATGCAACACATTCGTGCTTCCGGCGCGTTCGTGTAAATCATCTACATTTTGTGTGATGATGAAAACATCAAATTCATTTTCTAATTCAGCCAGAATTTGGTGGCCTAAATTAGGGTGTACTTCCTTGAGTTGTTTTCGTCTTTGATTATAAAAATCCAGTACCAAAGCCGGGTTTTTATGCCAACCTTCTGGAGTGGCCACATCCAGCACATTATGCCCTTCCCAAAGTCCGTCGCTATCCCGAAAGGTTTTGATGCCACTTTCGGCACTAATCCCCGCTCCTGTCAAAACCACTAATTTCTTTTTCATTTTATATCAATTTGGGCGTGACCACAAGGGTCGGGCTTTCAGCTTTATCTTTTTGGCTAAAAAGCCCAAAAAGGATACCGCCTCTATCCCTCACGCAAATTCCGCAATCATTTATAATTCAGCTTTTATGGAACAATCCCAAAAGCAGCTGTCAGAATCTACTTTTGAAGCTATAAAGCTAGTCTTTTTTACTATTTTTGCATAAATAAATATTCTAATGGTCGACATTGATTACCTTAATTTTCTTGAAAATATCCTAACGGATAACCGCAAAGAAAAATTCCTGAAAATATTAGAAAACAGAACCAATCATTTTACCATTGCTGTAGAAGATATTTTTCAAATGCACAATACCAGTGCAGTGATGCGAAGCTGCGAGATTTTTGGAATTCAGGAGTTGAACGTTATCGAGCAACGCTACGGAAAAAGTATCGACAAGGAAATTGCCATGGGCGCCCAAAAATGGGTCGATATCAATACCTTCGACAGCATTACAAACTGTGTGGACGCGTTAAAAAGTAAAGGATATCAAATAATCGCTACCACGCCACATGAGAATGATTGTTTGATGGAAGATTTTGACATTTCGAAACCCAGCGCTTTATTTTTTGGAACAGAAAGAGACGGATTATCAGAAGAAATTTTGAAGAGCTCCGATGGTTTTCTAAAAATTCCCATGGTGGGTTTTACAGAGAGTTTAAACATTTCAGTCTCAGCTGCAATTATCATTCAAAACCTGACGAATCGATTGCGCAATTCAAATATTGATTGGCATTTATCCGAAAATGAAATTTTAGAAAAGCGATTGGCTTGGGCCAAAAATTCAATAAAAGACATTAAGCGAATTGAAGAACGGTATTTTGAGGAGCATTAAAACGTTGTTTCACTTTCTAGTTGTATGTCTTTTATATTGTTCGGATTCATTTTATAGCGATAGACGCCGTTATTTCCAATGGCAAATAAAGCGAATCAAGGGTTAAAATATTAAGTTTATAAAGGCAGCTGCAATCTTGCCAAGCAGCTGCACTAATAATCCTTTTGCGGATCTAACTTTGCATGCTCTTTGAATATTTGTGTTTTTAATCAACTAATTAAAAAGAGATTCTATAGACTGTCTGATTCTAGACCTTCGCTAGCGCGAGCGTCCCGCTCGTGCCCACAATCTAAATCAATTCAAATCAATTTCTAAAATCGTTTGGTCGTTATTTCCATAATTCCTAGCACTACTATATTTCCAATAGATCCCCGCTAGCGCGTGCGTCCCGCTCGTGCCCACAATCTAAATCAATTCAAATCAATTTCTAAAATCGTTTGATCGTTATTTCCATAATTTCTAGCACTACTATATTTCCAATCTATCGGATCGGTTACAAAACCAGATTCTACAGGGTTTTGATGAATATAGGTAAGCTTTTGTTCAAAAACTTTTAACGACCAAATCTCAATGGGATGATTATCCTGTTGCCAAAATTGTCTATGCTTTACATTGCTATTCTTTTTTCTTGCTCGTTCCATAATCCAAAGCATCCATTCTCTTCGACTTTCTTGAGTGTTTTCTTCAATTGTTTTGAGCAATTTTTTTGATGTAAAACCTTTGAAGTCACGCATCAATCCTGATGGGTCTCCATTTTCGGAACGAAATATTAAATGCACATGACTAGGCATAATACAATAGCCGTAAATCTCCATTCCCTTTTTCTTTCGACAAAAGTCCAATGACTCAATAATATTACAAAAATATGCGTCTCTAGTAAATACATCAATCCAATTTACAGTTGCGAAGCTCACAAAATAAGCTCCCGTTTTCTCTCCAAATTTATATTTTGTGCTCATTTAGTTTATATTGTGTTTACTTTGTGGGCACGAGCGAGACGCTCGCGCTAGCGGGGAAAATCTATTTCTTCAAAACACAATTCCAATTCGATTAAACCGGAGTAACAAACGTGAAGCAGGCAAGTATAGAACTCGAATAAGACCTTTGGTTCTTAAAAATCAGAAAGATGCAATATGAAAATCCCTTAACTTAATGACATTGCGCTCGCGCTAGCGGGGTTGCTAAAACGTTCGCAAGTATATTTTAAATCTTTTTCAAATCTGTCGCAGATTATTGAGTAGATTTTTATTAATTTTAGGGCTTTAGGCTGATTAATCATATATTTAAACGTGCGTTAGATACACTATAAATATACTGTTTATCAGATTATTAATATAATTTTAAACAGATATTTCTTTCTTTTTAAACCCTTGATTCGCATTAATATTGTGTTTACTTTGTGGGCACGAGGGATATTTCGGTTTTTTTCGATTACAATTGTTGAACTAATTTTACTTTTAAATTTTTATCTAAAATTACATTGCAACTGTCTAAAATTATCGCTCCCATTTTATTTTTACCTCTAAAAAGATGTTTCATTTTAAAAATATCAACTGATTTATATTTTTTTAAATATTGTTCAGTCTCAGTTAAAACAGAGCTTCGCATTGATGCTAATTTTTCATAACTTTCGGTTGCTGATTTGATGGTGTTTTCGTGAGTCATAGACATTGCAAAATCATAAGCGTCAGAAACTCTTTTGTCCATATCATTATATTCTAAAACTAAATTTTTATATTTTTCTTCATCTTGATAAGATGATTTTCCCTTTTCTAATTTACCGAAACTTACAGATTCATAACTTTTTGGATCATCCATTTTTGTAGTTATATATTCTTGTACGTTTTCTTGGGCTTGATTTTCTGGACTTTTAGTACAAGACGCAAAAGCAATAACTAATGATAATCCTAAAATAATTTTCTTCATAATTTAAATTTTTAAAAGGTTTTGTTTATAAGTTTTTTTAGGCAAACTGACTGCCAACGTTGGAGTAGCTATTATAGGAAGTTTCTAGTTTAGACATTTAAATTTTTTGTGTCAATTTCTAATGGTATTATTTTCTTTTTATAGCTTGGTCTTCCTGGAATTCTTCCACCATAAAGTTCTAAAAAATACGTTTTTATATTCGGAACCTCAAACATCACGTAACCGATAGTAGGTAAATGTGGTTGACATTCTTTTTCAAATATCATTTCTTTCTGATTTAAATTTAAATATCTTATTTCTTGTCCTAAACTTGAATAACAATTTAAATCTTCATCGTATAATTTGAAGTCAGTGAATGATAATTTCCGAACTTCTTTGTCAATATTTTTAATTCCTAGCTTAACAATGAAGTAAATCCCATCAGCAACTATTTTTTGGTAATGAATACTAATTTCTTTAGTGAATTTTGTTTCTTTGATTTGATAAATTAAATTTTCGACTTGAATTTCGTCAGAGTAATCACTATAATCGAAATGTTCTGTTACAGATTTCTTTTTATCTACTTTTGACGAATTGTCTTTACTTTGAGAAGAAGATTTATTAGTGTTTTCTATGTGAGAAATTAGAGATTCATAAGCTTTGTGGATCATTTTAAATTCCTCAATATAATCATTATTTTGATTGACATCAGGATGAAATTTTTTAGCTAATTTTCTATAGGCACTTTTTATCTCTTCTATCGTACTTCCTTCTTTTATAAACAGGTGATCGTAATATTGTTTCATATATTAATTGTGCGTATTTTCGGAAATTGCCTATAACTTGTATATACTACTGACGACGTCCGACTTATCCACCCTAAATTGGGTCGCTTTGTCTGATAAACGTCAATTTTTATTTACTTTCAAATATATAAATAAATCACTGAAAATACTTATAAAATAAAAAAGTAATTCATTTATTTTCAAAGATATATTCTTTGATTATAGGATTATTACGGGAAACCGTAAACGGAGTTATTTATCGCAAAATCCCTAGCCCCGACCGCAGCGGAAAGCCTATGCCGGTTGAAAACTACTTTTTTCTGGTGGTGGCAGAGCGACCGACGGAAGCACCTGACAGCGGCTAGAAAAAGGGTTTAAAACCAAATAGCTTGCAGCGTAGGGCGGGAAATGGCTCCTGAAATTAGATCCTGAAATAAATTCAGGATAAAAAAAATTCCCCAACTACTTTCGTAATTGAGGAATTTAATTTAAGGTATCGAAACGGTTATTAGTTAACGATAACCCATTGTCCTGAAGCGATTAAGCTCTCGGCTTTTTTGTATTTCATTTCTTGAGTTTGTCCGTTGGCCACGTTCTGAATCGTAACAGTATCATTGCGATTAATTTTTGGCATATCTCTCACGATAGTTTCGGTAACTTGGCGTTGTTGCGTTTGTCCCGCTTCACGATTTTGTGTTGCTAATTCATCAGAATTCAGCACCTCGTCTTTGCTCAATTGAAAGTCTTCTTTCTGACGTACTTCTTTCGCTTCTTGAATTTGTTGGTTTTCTTGAGCCGGTAAATCGCCTTTGAACAAGAACGAAATTACTTCTTTATTGACATTGTCAATCATAGCTCTAAACAAATTGAAAGCCTCGAGTTTGTAAATTAGCAATGGATCTTTTTGTTCGTGAACCGCAAGTTGTACCGATTGTTTCAACTCATCCATTTTGCGCAAGTGTTTTTTCCAAGCTTCATCAACAATAGATAATGTAATATTTTTTTCAAAATCAGCAACAAGTTGAGCTCCCTCAGTTTCGTAGGCTTTTTTCAAATCAGTAACTACATTCAACGATTTGATTCCATCTGTAAATGGAACAACAATGCGTTCAAATTGGTTGTTTTTGTCTTCGTAAACATTTTTTATAATAGGAAATGCTTCTCTGGCGCTTCGTACTGTTTTTTCGGTGTAATATTCTAATGTAGCTTTGTATACTTTACCTGTTAATTCCATTTCGCTGAGTTTTATGAACTCACTTTCAGTAACCGGTGATGTAATAGAGAAATAACGAATTAATTCGAATTCGAAGTTTTTGAAATTGTTAGTCGCTTTGTTTTGATCAATAATGAGTTCGCAGGTGTCATACAGCATGTTGGCAATATCTAATTTCAAACGCTCTCCAAACAAAGCATGACGACGACGTTTGTACACTACTTCACGTTGCGCATTCATTACGTCATCATATTCCAATAAACGCTTCCGAACACCAAAGTTGTTTTCTTCTACTTTTTTCTGAGCACGTTCAATAGATTTGGTCATCATAGAATGCTGAATCACTTCACCTTCTTGTAATCCCATTCTGTCCATTACTTTTGCCACTCTTTCAGAACCAAACAAACGCATGAGGTTGTCTTCCAGAGAAACATAAAACTGAGAACTTCCCGGATCACCCTGACGTCCTGCACGACCACGCAACTGACGATCCACACGACGCGAATCATGACGTTCCGTACCTACAATTGCTAATCCACCTGCGGCTTTTACTTCGGCAGATAATTTAATATCGGTACCACGACCAGCCATGTTTGTTGCAATTGTTACCACACCAGGTTTCCCTGCTTCTTCAACGATTTGCGCTTCTTGTTTGTGCATTTTTGCATTCAAGACATTGTGTGCAACACCTCTCATTTTCAACATTCGGCTTAACAATTCTGAAATCTCTACTGAAGTTGTACCAATAAGAACCGGTCTCCCTGCTTTAGATAATTCTGAAACGTCTTCGATTACGGCATTGAATTTTTCACGAGTAGTTTTATAAATAAAATCTTCTTTATCTTTTCTGGCCATTGGTCTGTTCGTAGGAATTTCTACCACGTCCAGTTTGTATATTTGCCACAACTCACCTGCTTCAGTAGAGGCTGTTCCTGTCATTCCTCCCAGTTTGTTGTACATTCTGAAGTAATTCTGTAATGTAACTGTTGCAAATGTTTGTGTTGCTGCTTCAATTTTTACATTTTCTTTGGCTTCAATGGCTTGGTGTAAACCGTCAGAATACCGGCGACCGTCCATTATACGTCCCGTTTGCTCATCAACAATCATGATTTTGTTGTCCATGATTACATATTCTACATCTTTTTCGAATAAAGCGTATGCTTTCAAAAGTTGTGTCAGGGTGTGGATGCGCTCACTTTTGATTCCGAAATCTTGAAATAATTTTTCCTTCTCTTCCGCTTCTGCATCTTTATCAAGTTTTCTTTTTTCGATAGCGGCAATTTCGGTTCCAATGTCCGGAAGTACAAAAAAGTCAGAATCAGTATCTCCGGAAAGGAATTGGATACCATTGTCAGACAGTTCTACCTGATTGTTTTTTTCTTCAATAACAAAATACAATGCCTCATCAATCTTGTGCATTTCTCTTTTGTTATCCTGCATGTATTGATTTTCGGTTTTTTGAAGCAATTGTCTAATTCCTTCTTCACTCAAAAATTTAATCAATGCTTTATTTTTTGGTAATGCTCGGTAGGCTCTTAACAATTGGAATCCACCTTCTTTAGTGTTTCCTTCTTTTATTAATTTTTTAGCTTCAGATAGGAAGCCGTTTGCCAATTGACGTTGTAAACTAACCAAATTTTCAATTTTTGGTTTCAATTCGTTAAACTCATGGCGATCTCCCTGAGGAACTGGACCTGAGATAATTAATGGTGTTCTTGCATCATCAATCAAAACAGAATCGACTTCATCGACAATCGCATAATTGTGTTTTCTTTGCACTAAATCTTCTGGAGAATGTGCCATATTATCTCTCAAGTAGTCAAAACCAAACTCATTATTGGTTCCGTACGTGATATCAGCATCGTATGCTTTTTTTCTTCCTTCTGAGCTTGGTTGATAATTGTCAATACATTCTACTGACATACCATGAAATTCAAATAAAGGTGCTTTCCATGTACTATCTCTTTTTGCCAAATAATCGTTGACAGTCACTAGATGTACTCCGTTTCCTGTCAATGCATTTAAGTAAAGCGGCAAAGTTGCCACTAATGTTTTTCCTTCACCTGTTTGCATTTCTGCTACTTTTCCTTCATGTAAAACCATTCCGCCAATTAATTGTACGTCATAGTGAATCATGTCCCAAGTAATTTCTTTACCCGCAGCACTCCAAGAATTTGCCCAGATCGCAGTGTCTCCATCTAGAGTTATATAGCTTTTTGTTGCCGAAAGTTCACGGTCTTTTGCAGTGGCAGTTACAATTACTTGTGTACTGTCTTTGAAACGTCTAGCCGTTTCTTTGACTACAGCAAAAGCTTCCGGAAGAATTTCTAACAACGTTTTTTCCGAAATATCATAAGCCTCTTTTTCCAGCGCATCAATAGCGACGTAAATATCCTCTCGTTTGTCGATATCTTCAATACTTTCAACTTCTACTTTCAGAGCACTAATTTTAGCATCTTTTTCAGAACGGTCTTGTTTTATTTTTTCTTTGAAAAATGCAGTACGCGCTCTAAGCTCATCATTAGATAATGCCATTAAAGGAGTTTCAAAAGTTTTAATTTTGTTAAGATACGGCTGTAAAGCTTTCACATCTTTTTGAGATTTATCCCCAACAAAGACTTTGATAATACTATTTATAAAACTCATAATATGTTTTTATTTCTGTTTGTGTAATTCTGTAAATTTAAACAAAAAAAAAGCCTCTTTAGAGACTTTTTCTTGGTTTACTTTTTAATATTCATCCTCATTCCAAAGATAATCTTCGTCTGTAGGATAATCTGGCCAAATTTCTTCCATTGATTCATATATCTCGCCTTCATCTTCTATAGACTGAAGGTTTTCTACTACTTCTAATGGAGCTCCAGCTCTAATAGCGTAGTCAATAAGTTCGTCTTTGTTAGCAGGCCACGGTGCATCACTTAGATAGGATGCTAATTCTAATGTCCAATACATCTTGTTGTCTGTTTAGTTTTGTGCAAAAATAAATTTTTTACTGAAAAAGACAAGTAAAAAATCATTTATTTTAATAAAAAGTTAAGAACGTTTTTTTTGATTTAAATTTTGCGGTTAAAAAGTTTGCATTTTTTCACTATAAATACAACTGAAAAAGACCTTAAATGCTGCAAATTATTTTCTAGGAATCCATTGAACTTCCGTAGCTTTCAGATCATGAGACAACTTTCGTGCCAACACAAAAAGGTAGTCAGAAAGTCGGTTCAGGTACTTTATTGCGATTTCTGCAACCGGTTCGTTGTGGCTTAAATGAACTGCTAAACGCTCCGCTCTACGGCATACGCAACGTGCTATATGACAATATGACACGGTTGTATGTCCTCCAGGAAGTACGAAATGAGTCATGGGTGGTAATGCTTCTTCCATGCTGTCAATTTCATTTTCCAACAGTTCAATATCTGATTCAATTATTCCGAGTTTTTTCAAACGAAGTTCGCCGTTTTTCAGTACTTCTTTTTCCGGTGGCGTTGCTAATATAGCGCCTACTGTAAACAAACGATCCTGAATCTCGATTAGAATTTCTTTGTAATGGGAATTCATCTCCTGATCTCGGATTAGTCCAATGTGAGAATTCAATTCGTCTACCGTACCATAACTTTCTATTCGTGCATGATCCTTTGGGACTCTGGTTCCGCCAAAAAGTGCCGTGGTTCCTTTATCACCAGTCTTTGTATATACTTTCATCCAAGGTTTGTGTTAATTTGTAATTTGTTTGATGGAAACAAATTTACTGTATTAATTCCACTATTGCCGTAACAAATCGTTCCAGTGAACCTTCACTTAAATTGAAATATAAATCAGGTTCAATGCATTCAATTTCCATTAAATAAAGTTCATTATCAATCAGTATCCCATCTACCCTGGCGTACAGTAAGTTCTCTTGAAAAGTATCAACAACTTTTTGTGCTTTTTCAATCAATTCTGAACTGGGATGTACCAAATTATAGATGCCACCAAATAGGGATTGTACTCTAAAATCTCCATTTACCGGCTTTTTGTTAACCGCATGAGAGAATTTTTTATTGAAAAAGATAAATGAAGTTTCACCTAGAGTCTGAATCTCCGGCATAAATTCCTGTAACAGCAAGTCTTTCTCTGCAGCTATGGTCGCATATTTCTGGTTTATTTCTTCACTATCTGATGTTTCAAAAACTTCAGTGAGATACGATCCTGCCGAAAATGCGGGTTTTATGACTGCTTTTTTCCAATGGGAAGGTAGGTGTTCAGCTAGATTCAGAGTGTCTGTTTTGTCAATAAATACGGTTGGTAATATTGTGATTCCTTGCTTTTGCATTTCACGCAAATAAAACTTGTGTATGTTTTGTTTGATTATTTCAATCGGGTTAAGTGTTTTGATACCCAGTTTTTCTATTTGGTGGAGCCAAATATTAAATTCGGTTTCTTTTTCGAAATAATCCCAAGTATTGCGAAAAATTAGGTAATCAAAATCAGCCCAGTTAATGGTTTTGTCACTCCAAATCACCGCTTTGGCGTTAATATTATGTTTGGCTAGTGCAGGAATTATTTTTTGATCTTCAGGATTTAAATCGGGAAGTTTTTGGCAGGTTAGTATGGCGATATTCATTTTAGGTACTAGTTTTTATTTGGGGTTTAAAAGATATTTGTAAGTGAGATTTTTTAGCCCGGATAGAAGCGGTATCCTGTTTCTTTTTTCTTTTTAAAAAAGAAAGAGATACAAGCGTATAGCCGGAAAAAGCTCCTAAAAAAAATTATTTGGTCGTATCGCTTTCAATAATTCCGTCACGCAAACGTATAATTCGATGCGCATACGCGGCAATTTCTTCTTCGTGCGTTACTAAAATAACGGTGTTCCCATTGGTATGGATGTCTCCAAAAAGTTTCATGATTTCAAGAGAGGTTTTGCTGTCTAAATTTCCTGTAGGTTCATCCGCTAAAATGATGGACGGCTTATTGACCAAGGCACGTGCAATTGCCACCCGCTGGCGTTGACCTCCTGAAAGTTGGTTGGGTTGGTGATCCATTCTGTCAGCAAGATTTACTTGTTCTAAAACTTCCGTGGCGCGTTTATTTCTATCAGATTTAGAGAAACCGGCATAAATCATGGGTAAAGCTACATTGTCTAGTGCGGTTGTTCTGGGTAAAAGATTGAAAGTTTGGAAAACAAATCCTATTTCTTTATTGCGAATTTCGGCTAATTCATCATCTTTCATCTGGCTGACATCCTTCCCATTCAGGATGTAACTGCCAGAAGTTGGCGTGTCTAAGCAACCTAATAAATTCATTAAGGTAGATTTTCCGGATCCTGAAGGTCCCATTAATGCTACGTACTCGCCTTTATTTATTTCTAAATCAATGCCTTTGAGAACATATACAATTTCATTTCCAAGTACAAAATCTCGTTTGATATTGGTTATTTTGATTAGCGGGTTTGCCATTAGAATGTATGATTTTTTGACCTTCGACGGTGCGTAGGGTGCTATTAAATTAGATTTTAAAAGTACAAAAGACTTTTGAATTATTAATAAGTAGATGTTTTTTAAATTTGTTACATTTTGAGCTTAGGTTTATGCGGTCAGATAATTTTTTATTAATGAAGTACTTGCGTTTTTTTCTATTTTCTTGGTAAATGTATTTTTTAATACGTTAAATCATTCTATTAAATTTTATGTTATTATAGTATAAATTTGTATAATTTACACTTTATTGGTATTTATTTCATAATTATTTTAATTATTTATAACATTTTTTGGTTATAATTGATAATATAATAATATTACTTATTTTTGTTAAAAGTATTAATCAAATCAAGAAGTTATGAAAAGTACAAAAATGGTGTTAGGAATAGCGGTAGTCGCTTTAGGATTTGCCTCCTGTAAAGATGAAAAAACAGAGCAAGCGGAGAAAATAGTGGATTCTTATGTGATGTATGTGGATTCATTAGGGAATGTTTCTTCCGAGAATGCTAAAGCAAACTGGCAAGGAATTGAAGCTACGTATCAATTAAAAAGTGGTAATGCAAAGGCAGCATTGGCAAATATGAAAGACAATGCGGAGGCGCAGAAATACCTTGATGAAGCAAATGCTAAATACGAGGCTTTGAAAGCAAAATACGAAGCCAAAATAGAGGCTCAAGATAAAGCCGCCGCTGCTGCAAACCCAAAACAACAAATGAGGAATACTTTATTTGGTGAAGGGAAAGTGGGTGAGGATATGAGTTTTGCCTGGGTGGATAAAGATAATATTCTTAGCGTGTACCAGCAATTTGTAGATGCAGTTGAAACGAATAAAGATAAGTATTCTCGTGAAGACTGGGACGAAATCAAATTGATGTATGAAGCATTGGACAGTAGAAAAAATACAGTTGAAAAAGAAGGACTTTCAGTGGATGATAACAGAAAAATTTCGGGTTTAAAATTAAAATTTGCACCAATTTATACGCTAAACAGAATGGAAGCAAAATCTGGAGAAATGAAAAAAGCTAAAGAATAAAAAGTAGTTATTCGATATTGAAAATGGCAGTCAGCAATGGCTGTCACTTTTTTTAGGTTCGAATCACAAAATGTTCTTTTGGTTGTTCTCTCCTAAAAAATACCAATCCCCACTGAAATGTGTCAATTGTTACCGTTACTTTGGGATGGTTTTTTATAATTTCCCAAGCTTGTTCCATTTCTGGCGACCAGTGAATGTCATCGAATATCCAAAGGGTTTCGTTCGTAATGGTAGGAAGTAATACTTCAAAATAGTCTAATGTTGCTTTCTTGGAGTGATTGCCGTCGAAGTAAATTAGGTTATGGGTTTTAGGCTTTAGGCTTTCGGTTTGTAAATAAGTACTGAACTCTGTTATTTCGGAACATATAGTATTGAAATTGAATTTTTTAAATTGCAATTGAGCTTGTCTAGCGGTTTCAGGACAACCTTCTAAAGTGATTATTTGGGCTTTTAAATTCCCTAAAGCTAGGGCAGAAGTCGCCAATCCCAATGAAGTTCCAATTTCTAAAATAGAGTCCGGTTGAAAATAATTGGTGATTCTAAAAAGTAATTCAGCTCGCTTGGGAGAAATCCCTGCTGTTTTGGCAATCTTGGCAATAACTCTGGAATTCGATTTAAACACTTTGGAACCCGCACCAAAATCAGTGACTTCAATGGTATTATTGTTTGCTAAAAGCGAGTTTCTATATTCTCTTAAAATCGTATATTCCGGTTTTGATTTTTTATCATAAAAGCATCTCGTCAATAAAGTAAACACAAATGGCGAATGCACCGCATGCTCATTTTTTGAGTGCCAAAGGAATTGTAAATACGATTTGATTTGAAACAGCATGGAACTTTTTTGTTACACAGAGATTCTCAAAGAGAAAACACGAAGATACACTGAGTTTTTCAATTTTGTGAATCTTTGCGGTTGCTTCGTGCATCTTGGTGAAAGAACATTGTGGGTGCGAAGATAGTAAGATAATAGTCGAAAGTCAAAATACAATTCTATCATCTTTGCGCTTCGACTTCCGACAGTATTGCTTCGAAACATTACGACTTTAAAAAGGCTATATTTGCAGCCTTGGAATTTACACAAGAATAATATCCATTTTTTTTACGATGATGATTGAACAAATAGAACATAAAACTACGATAAGCTCTGAAGAAATTGACCGCTGCATCGCTATTTTAGCACAATTGAATACGGATACGGATCAAATATTTGATATTCCAAAAGAGCAACGCACCGCTTTAATCAAAGCGGCAGGTATGTTTTCCAGACCCGATCGTGACGAGCTTTCCCGGAGAAAAAAAGACGGTAAAGTGGCTGCTAAACGCAAAATGGAAAAACGAGACCGAACCGCCCGTAAGGTAACCGGAATCCGCCATGCGCGTGAAGCAAGTGTTTTTATGGCGCCAAAACTTTTGGCTTACAATGATCTTGTGAACAAAGAACAATTGGAACTGGAAACTCCACGAAACTGTTACGTGTGTAAAACGGAGTTTACTAAAATGCACCATTTTTACGATACAATGTGTACCGATTGTGGCGATTTTAATTATGCCAAACGTTTTCAAACCGCAGATGTAAATGGGCAAGTTGCCGTTATCACAGGTTCTCGTCTAAAAATTGGATATCACATTACGTTGATGTTGTTGCGTGGTGGAGCAACCGTTATTGCAACAACTCGCTTTCCGGTGGATTCCGCATTGCGTTTTTCTAAGGAAGACGATTTCATGGATTGGGGACATCGTTTGAAAATTCACGGATTGGATTTGCGACACATCCCAAGTGTAGAGATTTTCTGCAATTTTATAGAGCAAAAATACGATCGTTTGGATATTCTGATTAATAATGCAGCGCAAACGGTGAGGCGTCCTGCGGGATTTTATACGCATCTAATGGAAAATGAGGAGCGTTCCATTGCTTCTTTGCCGCAACAGGCACAGGAATTATTACTGGATCATACGAATTGTCTGGATGAATTAAAAGTGTTGACGGCAGGGGCTTCCTCCAATCAGAATATGCCGGTGACTTGGCACGGACCAGAACCTGGAATTGGGTTGCGGGCTTCCGCTAAATTGTCTCAAATTCCGTATTCGTTTGATAATGCTTTGGTGGCAAATGAAGTTTTCCCGGAAGGGGAACTTGATGCCGATTTACAGCAAGTCGATTTAAGAAAAACCAACAGCTGGCGTTTACGTTTGGGACAAATAGAAACCACAGAAATGATCGAAGTGCAACTGGTAAATTCCGTGGCGCCTTTTGTATTATGTAACCGCCTTTCGGAAGTGATGAAGAAAGAGAGCACTGGGAAAAAGCACATCATTAATGTGTCGGCGATGGAAGGGAAGTTTCATCGCTTTTTCAAAGAAGACCGTCATCCACATACCAATATGGCCAAAGCTGCTTTGAATATGCTGACACATACTTCCTCAGGAACTTTAGCAAAAGACGGCATTTTTATGAATGCGGTTGATACCGGCTGGGTAACCGACGAAGATCCTGCAGAATTAGCCAAAAGAAAACAGGAAGAAGAGGATTTTCAACCGCCATTGGATATTGTGGATGGAGCAGCACGAGTGATGGATCCGTTGTTTGACGGTATTAATACAGGAAAACATTGGTGCGGGAAGTTTTTGAAAGATTACAATCCGATTCCTTGGTAGAAATCCCCCTAACCCCCGAAGGGGGAATTAAAAAAGGATATAGAATAAAACAACCACAGTAGAATTGGATTTTGCTGTGGTTGTTTTGTGACTACTATTGTGAGCGCAAAGTCAGAGACATTTGCGCAGCATAATCAAGAACTATTGTATGCTTTGAAGAGCGGGGCTGCTAAAAAAATAAGGAAAAAATCTGAAATTATATTTAAACCAGACTTTTTTTCAGGGTAATAAAATACTTAGAGCCTGTTTATATGAGCTAGGAAGGGAACTTTTGATTTTTATTAAAACTTTCGGATAGCTGTGAAAATAAAACTACAAAGCATCAAATGGACTTTTTATTAATTCTAATATTTCTTACTAATTTGTAATCACTGTTTTTCCTAAAAAACACAACCCCAACATTTCTAGCGTTACCGCTAAAAATATTGGGGTTGTGTTTTGATAATTAGTCAGTTTTGTCATTGCGAGGCACGAAGCAATCACATAACGAGAGCAAAAAATGGGATTGCTTCGTGCCTTGCAATGACTCTAGCCTTCTATCTTCGCGCTCAGTTCAAACCAGCGTTCCTCTTTCTCTTCAATTTTATTGATGAGGTTTTTTTTTAATTAGTTGAATCTAGTTTTTAAAAAGATTTGATACAGAAACATTGTGATGAGGTATTATTCTTTAACTTTAAAACGCTTTAATTCTGCTACTGGTTCAATAGCATGGTATCCTTTCCATATTTTAGGATCGTATGATTTTAAGGATACAATGTTGAATTCATTTTCAACAACTTTAGTAACATCAGTATCTGTTACAAGGGAATGTGATAGATTTAAAAATTCAGTTTTAGTCGTAGAGTTTCCTTCATATTTTATGTCTAATGATAGAATGTCTTTGTCTTCTTTGGTGATTTCAATAAATTTCAAAGGTCGGTTTATATAAAAATAATTCCCATTTTCTTCAGAGGCATAATGCAAGTAATAATTCTTGTTTTCAGATTTTTTGCGAAACATTAAAATTCCTTTGTTGTTATTTTGGGCTACTTTAATGCCTAAAAGCCATTTTAAATTAACATTGTGTAGATTTTCTCCTTCATCAAGTTGGTATTCAGCTCTAAGAACTGCATAATCCGACTCATTAATGTAGAGTTTACCGGTAAATTTTGCACTACCTTTTTTTGGTAAAAATGAAAGTACAAATGCATAATCGTTATCCTCAGTAAAAGTAGTTCCTTCAAATTTGTAAGTGTACAGTTCTGGATTATTTATAAAATCATGCTCAGAAGATTTACCTAAATTATTGTTCTTGATGAATTGTATTAAATTGTATTTGGTAGTTGTTAAAAGCGTACTTTGATCTGCTGTTTTAGATTTTGTTTTCTTTTTGTTGAAATCTTTTCTTAAAGAAATAGTATCTCGAGAACCGATGAGTCCACTTTTAATGCGGTAATACTTTGTAGAATCTAAGTGCTTTAACATTGTTTTTATACCAATTTCTTTCAACTCTTCTGATGAGGTTGTACTTCCTTCATTTTTGAGAACAGTTGCTTTAAGAACGTTAATTTTATGCGATTCAAATGACTTATTATCTTTTTTAATAGTATGAGTAAATAAATTACACAACATGTCTGTATACTCTTTTGGGGGTGATTTAATTAAGGCATTGGTGAAATTTTGAACATCACTATTGACTTGCTTAAGCGCTTGTTTTGAAAAACCTGTCGACTGATTTATATCAACTACAACTTCTTTAGGATATGTCGCCGTTGATTTTCTCACAAATAACATGTCTTTAATAGGATTATCGGTATTTCTATAATTTATAGAAAGATTAGCCTTTACCGTAGCCATGATAACATAAGGATTTGGTTTTTCACCATTTACTTGTACATCATTTAATTCAAAAATAGTAGGAGTGAGTGCTATGATATAATCTAGTTTTGATAATTGACTCACCTTAACTTCAAGATTTTTATATCCAAGATACGTAATGATTAGTGTATTTTCGTGTTGAATTGCAGTTTCAGATAGGTTAAAAAAACCTTCGGCATTTGAAATCAAATGCTCTTTTTTATCAATATTGATGGTGGCGTAGGGAATAGGTTCTTTAGTAGTTGCATCAATTATTTTTACTGAAATATTTTGTGACCAAGAATATTGAAAAAACAAAATAGTACTCAACAAGAGCAGGTATGGTATGAATTTAGATTTTTTTTTGATGGATGTGTTTGTAGATTTTACGTTCATTTGAGTTGATTTACAGTTTGATGATTGAAATTGATAGTCAAATGTATATGTTATTTCAATACTCAAGTTATGTAATTGTGCTAATTTTCTGTTAATATACTCATGCGAAAAACCCCACCACAAGCTACTATTATGTAATTTGTGATGGGGTTTTTACAAAAATTGAATACAATTATAAGTTTTTTATCCTTCCATTTTGGCACTTAATTCAAACCAACGCTCTTCTTTGAGTTCCATCTTTTGGATGAGGTTTTGCAATTCATTTCCTTTTTTCTCGATGTCAGCATCAGTAATTTTTCCGTCCGAAAATAATTGCTCAATAGCTATTTTCTGAAGCTCTAAGTCCTTGATTTCTTTCTCTGTTTTCTGGAATTCTTTTTGCTCGTTGAACGTTAGGTTACCGGTTGGATTGTTTTGTTTCCAGTCTTTCTTTTCGGCTTTGTTTTCTTCTTTTTGAGCCACATCAGTGCTGTCTTCGTAGGCTCTGAAATCAGAATAGTTGCCAGGGAAATTTTCCACGACACCATCACCTCTAAAAATGAATAAGTGATCCACAATTTTATCCATGAAATACCTGTCATGAGAAACCACTAAAAGACAACCCGGAAAATCCAAAAGGAAACTTTCCAAAACATTCAGCGTCACAATATCTAAATCATTCGTAGGCTCATCCAGAATCAAGAAGTTCGGATTCTGAATCAAAACTGTACACAAGTACAAACGTTTCAATTCGCCACCGCTTAATCGGTCCACAAAATCATATTGTTTTTTAGCATCAAACAAGAAACGCTCTAACAACTGCGAAGCTGAAATCAATTTCCCTTTCATCAATGGAATGAATTCTCCGTATTCCTTAATTACATCAATCACACGTTGACCCGGTTTTGGGTTTATTCCGCTTTGCGTGTAGTAACCCACTTTTATCGTTTCGCCAATCACCACTTTACCGCTATCAAGCGAAACGTTTCCGGTCAATAAATTCAAGAAAGTAGATTTACCAGTTCCGTTTTTCCCAATGATTCCAATGCGTTCGCCACGTTGAAAATCAAAACTGAAATTATCCATAATGACATGATCCTTGAATTTCTTGGAAATTTTGTGAAGCTCGATAATCTTGCTTCCCATACGTTCCATGTTAATTTCAAGCTCTACTTTGTTTTCACGGCGGCGGCTTTGTGCTTTTTCTTTGATGTCATAGAAGTCATCCTGACGGGATTTAGATTTGGTCGTTCTCGCTTTTGGCTGACGACGCATCCATTCCAGTTCTTTTACAAAAAGGTTTTGCGCTTTATCCACACTCGAATTTTCTGATGCAATGCGTTCCTCTTTTTTCTCTAAATAATACGAGTAATTTCCTTTGTATTGGTATAATTTTCCGTTATCCAGTTCGATGATTTCGTTACAAACACGCTCCAAGAAGAAACGGTCGTGCGTCACCATAAACAACGTAATATTTTCTTTAGTAAAATAGCTTTCCAGCCATTCAATCATCTCTAAATCCAAGTGGTTGGTAGGCTCATCCAGAATTAATAAATCGGGACGATTGATCAAAATAATAGCTAATGAAAGTCTTTTTTTCTGTCCACCAGAAAGATTTTTTACTTTCAGTTTGAAATCTTCCAACTTCAGTTTGAACAGGATTTGCTTGTATTGTGTTTCAAAGTCCCACGCATTGTGCTGATCCATTCCGTCAAAAGCTTTTTGGTAGGCTTCTTCGTCTTCCGGATTTTCTAATGCTTTTTCATACGCTTCTATCACTTTCAAAGTCTCATTATCCGATGCGAAAATGCTTTCTTCAATCGTCAATTCTTCCTGCAAATTGTTATTTTGCGAAAGGAAGGCCATTTTGATACCTTTTCTGAGTACAACTTGTCCGGTATCTGATTCTTCCAAACCGTTAATGATGCTCATGATAGTCGTTTTTCCAGAGCCATTTTTGGCAATGAAGGCGATTTTTTGGTCTTTACTAATTCCAAAAGAAATGTTTTCAAAAAGTGTTCTTTCTCCAAAAGATTTAGAGATATTTTCGACAGATAAGTAATTCACTTTGTAGGGTATGAGTTATAAATTATAAGAGATGCATGCATTACTAAACATAACTTTTTTGCAAAAGTAATTCATTTATATTAGGTTTCAAGTTTTATCGTTTAAGTAATGTTAAAACTAAACATGATAACCTGTTTTTTAGGAGCGAATGACTTGGTTTTAGTTGGAACTAAAGGTCCAGCTTTCATTCTAAATGAAATTCACTGAACACCGATGAAAATATTAACTTGGTGAAGTACTCTTTTAGTCCTTAAAGAAAGAACAAAAAAAATTTTTCCCTTCCTTCGGGGCTAGTGGAGAAACATGTTTTTTTTTAATTTTCAATAAAATGACGTAAATTTGAGTGGTTAAAAATTTGTATCATGAAAACGGAGACTTTAAAAATCAGCATCACGCAAAGAATCTTAAGTATTAACGACAATAAGATTCTTAGTAAAATAGCAAAACTTCTTGATGAAGAAAATATAGTTGGTTATGACGCAGATGGAAACCCAATTTCTGAAAAAGAATATACTAAAGACATTCATGAGGCTTTACATCAATTGAATGAAGGAAAGTTAGAAACCTATTCTAGTGAAGATGTCAGAAAAAAAATTCTAGGTTAATGAGGGTGCTTTGGAGTAAAAAAGCATCAAATGAACTAGAAGCTATTTATAAGTACATAAAAAAAGAAAGTCCTCAAAATGCTATTTTAGTATTTAATGAAATTTATGATTTGGCAAATTCTCTGCCGAATTTTCCTTATAAATTTCCGGTTGAGCCAATAATTAATATCCAAAAAGTTAGATTTGTGGCCATTTGGAGTTTTAAAATTATCTATTCCGTAGAGAAAGAAAGTGTTGTAGTTTTGAGAATTTTCAACACGAAACAAAATCCCAAAAAACTAAAACAATAAGCTTTGCAACTATCCGTCATTATTCTCAATTACAACGTTCGCTATTTTCTGGAGCTCTGTGTTTTAAGCGTTCAAAACGCATTAGAAACCATTGACGGCGAAATTATTGTAATTGATAACAATTCTTCGGATGACAGTTGTGCAATGATGCAAAAGCTTTTTCCTAACGTAAAACTCATTCAAAACAAAGAAAATATTGGCTTTCCCAAAGGCAATAACATTGGGGTAGCCCAAGCGCAAGGCGAATACATTTGCGTTCTGAATCCCGATACTGTTGTTGCCGAAGATACGTTTATGAAAGTATTGGCTTTCGCCCAAAAACAATCGGATTTAGGAATTGTGGGTTGTAAACTCATCGATGGAACCGGAAGATTTCTGCCCGAAAGTAAACGTGGCGTTCCGACACCTTGGGTCGCTTTTACCAAAATCACAGGTTTATACAAATTATTTCCTGGAACATTCGGGAAATATTATGCGCAACATTTAAGTGAAAACCAAACCGGAAAAGTAGCCATTCTTGTGGGTGCTTTTATGGTTATGAAAAGAGATTTGTATCTTGAAGTAGCCGGATTTGATGAAGATTGTTTCATGTATTCTGACGATATTGATTTGTCGTATCGAGTCCTGAAAGAAGGAAGATTCAATTATTATTTCCATGAAACGACCGCAATTCACTACAAAGGAGAAAGCACGGTTAAGGATGAAACGTATATGAAACGGTTTCAGGAAGCGATGAATTTCTTCTACAAAAAGCATTTTAAAAGTGTTTTATTTTTCTCCCTTTTTATGAAAATTGGGATTGTCTTTTTTTCTTTGGCGAAAATGTTTCAAGGGAAACCAGGAATAAAAATCATTCCAAAATCATATCTTTTGTATTCAGCTAACCAAAAATTAGCAGATAAGCTCCATTTGGTTTTGCAAAAAAAAGTCCTGTTTCACGATTTGAAAACAGAAAAAATAGTAATTTCGTCTTCTGTTAAAAGTAAAATAGGTACAGAAATTATTTTAGATAACGAATTCATTTCTTTCAAAAAATGTATCGCAATTCTCGAATCTTCAAGGAATAAAGGATTTACCTTTAAAATTATACCAAAAAACGCTAATTTTTTAATAGGAAGTAATAATAGTAATGAGAGAGGTGAGATTATAGAAATAGAGTAGAAAATTACATTTAATGTAATTTATGTTTGAAATATTTAGTAATTTCGCAAACTGAAAATCAATATCACCTTTTAGGTTAACAATATGGCAAGATTTGAATTAAAACTTCCAAAAATGGGAGAAAGCGTTGCAGAAGCAACCATTACAAACTGGTTAAAAGAAGTTGGCGACAAAATTGAAGCGGATGAAGCAGTACTTGAAATCGCTACTGATAAAGTAGACAGTGAAGTGCCAAGCGAAGTTTCGGGAATTTTAGTAGAACAACTGTTTGGTAAAGATGATTTAGTTCAGGTAGGGCAAACTATTGCTATTATTGAGACTGAAGATGGAGCGCTTGTTCCAATTGTTAAAGAAGCTGTAGCTCCTGAGGTTATTGCTGAAGTAACAAAAATGGTTAATCCCGAAGCTTCAGGATCCAACGAAAGTGTTGCGACTCCGGTAGATTTGTCTTCCGATTACTCGGAATCTGAAAAATTCTTATCGCCTTTGGTAAAAAATATTGCTAAAGAAGAAGGGGTTTCTGTGGCTGAATTAGCAGCAATTTCGGGAACAGGAAAAGAGGGAAGAGTGACTAAAAATGATATTTTAGAGTATGTAAAAAACAGAACTAGTCAGCCTGTAGTTGCAGTTCCGGTGGCAGCAGTTCAAAAACCGGTTGCAGTGCCAGCAGCTCAAAAAGCAGCTCCGGTATCCGTAAGCGGTGGTGATGAAATTATAGAAATGGACAGAATGCGCAAGCTAATTGCGGGATACATGGTCGCTTCGGTACAAACTTCGGCTCACGTACAATCGTTTATCGAAGTTGATGTGACTAATATTGTGAAATGGAGAGAGAAAAATAAAGTTGCTTTCGAAAAAAGAGAAGGGGAGAAGTTGACGTATACGCCAATTTTCATGGAAGCGGTTGCTAAAGCGATAAAAGATTTTCCAGGAATGAATATTTCTGTGGATGGCGATTATATTATCAAGAAGAAAAACATCAACTTAGGAATGGCTGCTTCGTTACCAAACGGAAATTTAATTGTTCCCGTTATTAAAAATGCGGATCAGTTGAATTTAGTTGGAATGGCTAAAGCGGTCAATGATTTAGGAGGTCGTGCAAAAGCTGGAAAACTAAAACCGGACGATACTCAAGGCGGAACCTATACAGTTACTAATGTGGGAACTTTTGGAAGTGTTTTTGGCACGCCAATTTTAAATCAGCCTCAAGTGGGTATTTTAGCCCTTGGAGCAATCCGTAAAATGCCCGCTGTAATTGAAACCCCTGAAGGAGATTTTATCGGGATTCGTCAAAAAATGTTCTTATCACACAGCTATGATCATAGAGTGGTAGATGGAGCTTTAGGCGGTAGTTTTGTAAAAAGAGTCGCTGAATACTTAGAAGCATTTGATGTAAACAGAGATGTTTAAAAGCTAATATTTAGAATAAAAACCCGATTGATTTTTAAAAATCAATCGGGTTTTCTTTTTTTAAGATTTTATGAAACTTTAAACGGTGAACTTTAAATGAAATTAAACCCAAATTTCTATATTTGTAACCACACAAAAATTAAAAATGGAACTCAAACTCAATAAACCAATTTGTTTTTTCGATCTAGAAACCACAGGGATTGATATCGGAAAAGATAGAATTGTAGAAATCTCAGTTTTAAAAGTTTTTCCGAACGGAAATAAAGAAAGTAAAACGTGGTTGGTCAATCCAACAATCCCAATTCCACCTCAAACAACCGCTGTTCATGGCATTACTGATGAAAAAGTGGCCAATGAACCTACTTTTAATGAACTGGCCGCGCAAGTGTATAATATGATTAAAGACAGTGATTTAGCTGGATTTAATTCGGATCGTTTTGATATTCCGTTATTGGCTGAAGAAATGCTACGTGCCGGAGTAGATTTTGATATGAAAGGAAGGGTTTCTGTTGATGTGCAAACCGTTTTTCATAAAATGGAAGAGCGTACATTGAGCGCAGCTCACAAATTTTATTGTGGAAAAACGCTTGAAAATGCACACTCTGCAGCAGCAGATACCATGGCAACTTACGAGATTCTGAAAGCGCAACTGGATCGCTATCCGGAACTTGAAAACGATATGAAATTATTGTCCGAGTTTACAACAAGAAAGAAAATTGCTGATTTCGCAGGAATGATTGCTTTTGATAAGGATGAGGAGGAGATTTTTACTTTTGGAAAACACAAAGGAGTAAAAGTGGGTAAAATTCTGGAAACAGAGCCCGGTTATTTCAGTTGGATTCAAAATGCCGATTTTCCGTTGTACACCAAGAAAGTTTTAACGGCAATTAAACTACGAAAACTGAATAATAAATTAAGTTAATTTTTGAATCTTTCAATCATTAAATTTTTTAATTAATAAAAAATGAAAATAATCTGTATCGGTAGGAATTATACCAATCACATAGAGGAATTACAAAACGAGCGGCCCACGGAACCTGTGGTTTTCATGAAACCGGATTCAGCCGTTTTATTAAAACAACATCCGTTTGTAATCCCGGAATTTTCGGAAGAGGTGCACCACGAAATCGAAATTATAGTCAAGATAAGTAAAGTAGGGAAATACATCGAGCCTAAGTTTGCTCATAAATATTATGACGAAATTAGTGTGGGAATCGATTTTACCGCTCGGGATTTACAAGACAAATTAAAAGCAAAAGGGCTGCCTTGGGAAAAAGCCAAAGCATTTGATGGCTCGGCAGTTATAGGTGAATTTGTATCAAAAAATGAATTTAGTTCCGTAGAAAATATTACTTTTGAATTAAAGAAAAATAATGAAACGGTTCAAATGAGTAATTCGAGTTTGATGCTCTGGAAAATTGATGAGCTGATTTCATACGTTTCTCAGTTTTTCACATTAAAAATTGGCGATATCATTTTTACAGGAACCCCGGAAGGAGTGGCAGCGGTAAAGCCGGAGGACGTTTTAGAAGGATTTTTAGAAGGGCAACAACTATTTAGAATACAAGTAAAATAATGGCAATAAACTACAACCTGTCAAAAGTGTACGCACTGTCGGACAACGACCCTGAATTTGTAAATGAAATTCTGACTTTGTTTGTGACTGAAGTTCCGGCAGATCTAGAGCAAATTAAAGAAGGAATAAAAAAGAAAGACCACAAGCATGCCTATGCTTATGCACACAAAATAAAGCCAACCCTGGATTTGATGGGACTTAATGTTGCTTTTGAAGAAATTCTTCAAGTTGAAGCCTGGACAAAGACTGAAGGTAAAAAGAAAGAAATCAAAGAAACGTTTAAGAGTGTAAAAAATCAGGTGAAAGAAGCCATTAAAGAAATTAAAAAAGACTTTGATTTGTAAAATTTGGGCGTGACCACGCTTTCACTTACGTTAAAGCGTGGTCGGGCTATCCGTTGCAAACGAAGTTCACTGAACCCCTATTAAAATAATTGTTTAGGTGAAGTAATCTTCCGAAAAAACGGAAGGATTTTCACTGTTATCCCTCACGCAAAAAAAGGAATCTGCCAATTTACACTTTCCTTTTTTAAATACAGTTTTACAAAATAAGCAGCACCAAAAAAAATGAAAGCAACCATAGTTACCATAGGTGACGAAATTTTAATAGGCCAAATTGTCGATACAAATTCTGGTTTTATAGCCAAATCGTTAGATAAAATTGGTGTTGAAATCAACGAAATGATTTCGATTAGTGATGATAAAAAACACATTTTTGATACGTTTACAGCACTTCAAAACAAAGTCGATTTGGTTATTATAACTGGAGGTCTAGGGCCAACAAAAGATGATATTACCAAGAAAACATTTTGTGATTACTTTGAAGATGAATTAGTTGTTGATCAAAAAGTGTTAGCTCATGTCACGCAACTTATAGAAGGTTTTTATAAGCGAACCATTACGCAAATCAATAAAGATCAGGCGCTGGTTCCTTCGAAATGTACGGTACTTCACAATCAGGTAGGTACGGCACCAGGAATGTGGATGAAAAAGGAAAACACTGTTTTTATTTCGCTTCCTGGAGTTCCTTATGAAATGAAGTATTTAATGGAGCATGAAATCATCCCGAAAGTAGTTCGGGAATATGAGCGCCCTTATATAATTCATAAAACAATTCTGACCTATGGTCAGGGCGAGAGTCTGGTGGCGGAACGAATAGAGGATTGGGAAAATAACCTTCCTGTATTTATTAAGCTGGCTTATTTGCCTGCTCCGGGACGCGTACGATTGCGTCTTTCGGCACGTGGTACAGATAAAAATAAATTAGAGACTGCGCTACTTGAAAATGTAAACTTGCTGGACGCAATTATTCATGATATCATCGTTGGTTATGATGAAGACGAAACGATTGAAGTTGCAGTAGGGAAACTTTTGACCCAACAAAACAAAACCATAGCCACAGCCGAGAGTTGTACAGGGGGTAAAATAGCAACGCTTTTAAGTGCTGTTGCCGGTGCTTCCAATTATTTTGCAGGAAGTGTAGTTTCGTACTCAACCCAAGCTAAAATAGATGTTTTGGGTATTCCGGAAAGTCTGATAAAGGAATATTCCGCAGTCAGTAAGGAGGTAGCTTCTGCAATGGCTTTGAGCATAAAAAAGAGAATGAATACGGATTATGCAATTGCGACAACAGGAAATGCCGGACCAACAAAAGGCGACTCAGATGCAGAAATTGGCACTGTTTTTATTGCAATAGCAACACCAAAGGAAGTAATTGTTGAAGAATTCAATTTTGGTCAACCCCGTGAAAAAGTGATAGATAGAGCGGTAATAAAAAGTTTAGAACTAGTACAGAAAGAAATTTTAAAAAATGTGCAGTAAATATGTTGCTTAATAGGTTTATTTTTCTTTTCTTTGCACCCTGATTTTGAATAACGATAAAAGATAAGTATAATGTCAAGAGTTTGTGACCTTACAGGTAAAAGAGCGATGGTAGGAAATAACGTTTCTCACGCTATGAACAAAACTAAGAGAAAATTTTCTGTAAACTTAGTTAAAAAGCGTTTTTATCTTCCAGAAGAAGATAGATGGATTACTCTACGAGTAGCTGCATCTACGGTAAAAACAATTAATAAAAATGGAATCGCTGCAGTTTTGAAAAAAGCAAAAGCAGAAGGATTTATTAAATAATCCCTTCCAAAATAAAAAAATAGCAAGATGGCAAAGAAAGGTAATAGAATCCAGGTAATTTTAGAATGTACTGAACACAAAACATCAGGTGTTGCAGGGACTTCAAGATACATAACAACAAAGAACAAAAAAAATACTCCAGACAGATTAGAGATTAAAAAATTTAATCCAATCTTGAAAAGAGTAACTGTTCACAAAGAAATTAAATAATAATTAGAGATTTTAATAGAAATCTAGAAATGGTCACATTTAGAGATTTTATTTAAATTTAAATAACATTTGAATCATGGCAAAGAAAACCGTAGCATCGTTACAGACATCTTCTAAGAGATTATCAAAAGCCATCAAAATGGTGAAATCTCCAAAAACAGGTGCATATACATTCGTAGAATCTATTATGACTCCAGAATCAGTTGATGAATTCTTGAAAAAGAAATAATTTACAACAGCAGTATATAGAAAAGCTACTTTCATTCGGAAGTAGCTTTTTTATTTTCTATATTTACCATTAGAAATTGTATTTGTTCTTTGGACTTAAATACTTCATTCTTAATACTATTTACACAATGAGTTTTTTCAAAAGAATATTTTCAGCAGACAAAAAAGACCCGAGCCTAACCGAACAGGCGAAGCAAACATTAGATAAAGGTCTTGAAAAATCAAAAACAAATTTCTTTTCTAAGTTAACCAAAGCGGTTGCCGGAAAGTCAAAAGTGGATGAGGAAGTCCTGGATAATTTAGAAGAAATTCTGGTTGCTTCCGATGTTGGTGTCAATACGACTTTGAAAATCATTGAAAGAATAGAAAGTCGGGTAGCAGCAGATAAATATCTGGGAATTGAAGAACTCAATCTGATCCTCAGAGAAGAAATTGCGGCTTTATTATCAGAGACTAACTCCGGTGAAGCCACTGAGTTTGTAATTCCAACTCAGACTAAGCCGTATGTTTTGATGGTAGTGGGTGTAAATGGAGTTGGTAAAACTACTACTATTGGTAAATTAGCCTTTCAGTTTAAAAAACAAGGATACAACGTTGTGCTGGGCGCAGCTGATACTTTTCGGGCCGCTGCCATTGACCAGTTGCAAATTTGGGCGGATCGAGTAGGGGTTCCTATTGTTCGTCAGGATATGGGAAGTGATCCGGCTTCGGTGGCTTTTGATACCTTGCAATCCGCGGTGGCGCAAAATGCGGATATCGTTATCATTGATACCGCAGGTCGTTTGCATAATAAAATTAATTTAATGAACGAATTGACCAAAGTAAAACGAGTGATGCAAAAAATTGTTGGAGATGCACCACATGATGTACTGTTAGTTTTGGATGGTTCAACGGGTCAGAATGCTTTTGAACAAGCCAAACAATTCACTGCCGCTACTGAGGTTACTTGTTTAGCGGTTACAAAACTTGACGGCACTGCCAAAGGCGGTGTGGTGATAGGAATTTCAGATCAGTTTAAAATTCCTGTAAAATATATTGGTGTTGGAGAAGGAATTGAGGATCTTCAGGTTTTTAATAAATATGAATTTGTAGATTCATTCTTTAAATAAAAGACAATTATGGATTTTTCTTCTTTAAAAAATGTACCACCACTAAACCTTTATTTTGGGAGTATAGTTTCTTTTATAACGGCTAATCTTATTCGAGATATAAGTATCAGTCTGTATTATTTTTTGATACTTATGGGATTGGTTTTCTTTGTTTTAGGGTTTCTTAAACGTTTGAAAACCAAATAGATTTACTGATATAAAACACTAGTTTTCTGCTGTAATATTTCATCAAAATCAGATAAAGCTAAAGTTGGATTGTCAAGGTTTACCACCTCTCCCATTCTGATAACGACCATTTTCTTGCTCGGAATGACATAAATTTTTTGATCGTTTTTGCCTAAGGCCATAAACATGTCGGCAGGAGCTGTTGGTATTAAACTACCGTTGAATTCCAATTGGCGTGATGACCATTGAAATGATTTTCCATAACAATTCGGCCGTTGACAAGAATGATACTAGATTTTGTTACCCAAGTGGCGCCGGTTAGTGGAAGGAAATAGAGTGTATCTGTTGGAGTAGGCGTTGGTTCTGAAGTTTCAGAACTGTAGCTTATGCAAAATATTGTGAGGACGATACGGTAGATTATTTTTTACATTTCGCTCTAATTTAGTTCTAATTACCTTATGGTTAGTAATATATAAAATAGTTTAATGTGTTCTACTTTTTTTGTTTTCTGTGAATTTAATAAGAGTAACTTTGTTGTATGCAATTTAAGTATGGTTACTTCAAAATACCTAGCCCTGATTGAAGCGGAAATCCTTTTTTAGCCGTTTTTTCGGCGGATAAAAAGATTGAAGTGAAAAGCAGGAAATAGCTCCTAAAAATATTAATTATATGAAAAATACATTTAGCTTTCTTTTTATTGCATTCCTTTTTGTGGGATGCCAGCAAGAAATTATACCTGCTGATATTGCCAACATAAACGGCTATTGGGAAATTAAAAAGGTTGTTTTTGATAAGGGGGAAAACAAGGAGTATAAGATGAATGAAGTGTATGATTATTTTGAAGTTGACAAAAAGAATAAAGGGTTTCGAAAGAAAGTCATGCCACAACTAGACGGTACTTTTATGGTGAATGATGCGTATGAAAAGGTTTCAATTCGATTTGCAGATGACAAGGCGTTTGTGGATTATTCAACACCTTATATGAAATGGAGTGAGGAAATAATTGCAGTGTCAGCGGAAGAATTAGTATTACTGAACAAAGAAAAAACAGCATATCATTACAAGAAAGCAACACCAATAAATTTACTGGGCGATGGCAAAGAGACTAAATAATCAAAGTACGATAGGGGATGTTTTGAAACAAATTATCCAAGTAAATAAGCTGCAGCCCGGAATGGATCAAATGGACGTAAAATACGCTTGGAAAAACTTGATGGGTAACGGTGTGAACAGTTATACCAATAATGTAGTTTTGAAAGGAAGTACGTTGTATGTAGAGTTGACCTCGTCCGTTTTACGAGAGGAATTAAGTCATGGTAAATCAAAAATTGTGGCTATGATTAATGAGGAACTAAGACGAGATGTGGTGAAGGATGTGGTTTTAAGGTAATGATTTTAGATTGTTGATTAACGAATTTAGATTTCAGATTTTTGATATAAAAAAATCCCGTTTCAATTTTGAAACGGGATTTCTATTTTATTATAATTCGTAACTGTCAATTGCGAATGAAAACCGATACTAGAACTGCTCTCTTCCGGCAAAATGGAACGCACCTTCGATAGCTGCATTTTCATCGCTATCAGAACCGTGAACTGCATTTTCTCCAATAGAGGTTGCGTATGCTTTACGGATAGTTCCTTCAGCAGCGTCAGCTGGGTTTGTAGCTCCAATTAGAGTTCTGAAATCTTCAACAGCGTTGTCTTTTTCTAAAATAGCAGCAACAATTGGTCCTCTTGACATAAACTCTACTAATTCAGCATAGAAAGGTCTTGCAGCGTGCACTTCGTAAAAAGCTTGTGCATCAGCAACAGTTAATTGTGTCAATTTTAAAGAAACGATTTTGAAACCTGCCGTAGTAATCATTGCAAGTATGTTTCCGATGTGTCCGTTAGCAACAGCATCCGGCTTGATCATTGTAAAAGTTCTATTAGTAGCCATTTTTATTTTTTTTAATTTTATGCAAAATTAGCATTTTTTTATTGAATATTTTTACAAATATTGCACTCAAATAATCATAATTTGATTAAAGTACAATAATTTCAAATTTGTTGTCCAGCGGTTGGAGTTGGTTGATTAATGTAGGAATCAGTTTATCTCCGTATTCCAAATAAAATTCGGAAAAATTAGTTTGTCGTTCCTGTAAACTTTGGTTGGGAAACAGCTCATTTTGCAAGTAGGTGATGCGTTTTAAAACGTCACTTAGTTTTCTTTTTTGTGCTTTTAGCAATCGTTTTTCCAGATTTTCTAATCCTTTGTTTTGTTTTATTTCCTGGGCTTTTACCGCTCCAATAAAAGATTTATCGGTTTTGGTCGCAACATCATAAAGCTCCTGAAATTGTTTTTCCAATTGGATTTTGAGATGCGTTAAATCGACTGGGAAATCTGATAATTCTTTGGTTTTAGTAGGTACTAAATTCGCCTGTTTCGAAAATAAATTTTCCCAATTCAATTCTAATTTGTCTGCTTTTTTAGCTTGCTTTTCGGTTGCTAATAGTACGGAATTTCTAAGCAAAAGTATTGGAAAAGTTACTTTTGCAGCGGCAAAAAACGATTGTAGCTCTAGCCAATAGGCAATCTCTCCTCCTCCGCCAATGTAGCATAAGTTGGGGAGAATCACTTCTTGATATAACGGACGCATAATCACGTTAGGACTGAATTTCTCTGGATGATTTTCTAAAAGGGATAGAATTTCTGTTTCAGAAAACTCAATTTTAGTATGGTTTACTTTGTATCGATCATTTTCAAAGATGATGCGTTCTCTGATACTATCTTCAATATAAAACAAATTGATTTCACGAGGATTCACTTGAATCGTATACTCTTTTAATTTTTCGGCAGTTTCTAGTACTAATTTATGCGAGGATTGGTGTAGTAATTCTTCTTTTGCAAAAGGAATAAAAGCTCTTTTTAAGTCTGAATTATCCGCATCTAAAATGACTAAACCATTTGCACCAAATAATGCATTTGCCAAAAATCGTGTGGCATCGGCTAAATTATCGTGATTCAGATAAGAGTCTTTGAATAATTTTTTTAGAGTATCTGCATTCGTACCGGAACCTAATTCCAGCGCATATACTTCTAGAAAATCGGATAAACCTTTAGTAGACAATCGTCCAACAGGACCTGTACTTTCTTTGTTCCAACGGAATTTTTTGCCTTTAAAATTAAAATAATTGATTTCTTCAAAATCATGGTCTTCGGTAGCCATCCAGTAAATTGGGACAAAATTATAGGTGGGATATTTCGCTTTTAATTCGGTTGTCAAATTAATTGTCGAAATAATCTTGTATAAAAAATATAAAGGTCCACTGAATAAATTTAGCTGATGGCCAGTGGTTACAGTAAATGTATTTGGAAGGGCTAAAGTTTCAATATTTTGTTTTGTTAAAACAGAAGTTGAAATAGCCGAATATTGTTTTTTTAAGACTGAAACTAAAATATTTCTTTTATTGTCATTGACAATTTTTTTATCCATTTCGACTCCCTCTCCTTCGGGGAGGGCTGGGGAGGGGAAGTTATTTTGCTTTTCAAGGATTTGCTTTTCAAAGTTTTCCAGCGTTGGAAATCTATTGTATAGAGAATGTAAATTATTTTTTTGATCTAAATAATCGTTCATCAAAGAAGAGAAATATCCTGAATTTTGATAGCTGATACAGTCGGTTGGCATATGGAATTTTATTTGAGGCTAAATTACCGAAAAATATTGGAACTATAATATTTGTTACTTTCGAAAAATAGTATCAATTTTATCAAAAAAAATTAACAATTTTATGAAAGATAATTTAAAGCTTACGAATAAAAATTCTTTAAAACATGTTCTTTTTGGCAGTTTAATTGGTACAACTATAGAGTTTTTTGATTTTTATATATATGCTAATGCAGCAGTTTTAGTTTTTCCTCAATTGTTTTTTCCTTCAACAGATAATACTAATTCTGTTTTATTATCTCTTGCAACTTTTTCGATTGCTTTTCTTTCCCGACCTTTAGGTTCCGCAGTCTTTGGCCATTATGGTGATAAAATTGGACGTAAAACCACCTTAGTAATTGCATTATTAACAATGGGGATTTCAACTGTTTGTATTGGTTTTTTACCAAGTTATGCCAGTATTGGAATTACAGCTCCTTTATTACTTATGTTGTGTCGCTTTGGTCAAGGAGTTGGTTTAGGTGGCGAATGGGGTGGAGCGGTTTTATTGGCAATCGAAAATGCTCCGCCTAATAAGCGTGCTTGGTATGGTATGTTCCCGCAATTGGGAGCTCCAATAGGCTTGTTGCTTTCAGGTGGTACTTTCTTGATTTTGACAGACACAATGAGTGCCGAAGCTTTTCTGGACTACGGGTGGAGAATTCCGTTTATAGGGAGTTCGTTATTGGTTGTTGTAGGTTTCTATATCCGATTAAAAATTGATGAAACTCCTGCTTTCAAAAACTCTAAAAAAGAACAACAAGAGGTTAAAATTCCCTTTTTTACTTTATTAAAATTTTATAAAAACCAATTGATTTTTGGCACATTTGCGTCGATTACAACTTTCTTGGTTTTTTATCTCATGACGGTGTTCACGCTTAGCTGGGCAACGTCAGATTTAGGTTATTCCAAAAGGGATTTTCTATTGATGCAATTGTTTTCGGTATTGTTTTTTGCGCTTTTTATTCCTGTTTCTGCTTTAATTGCGGATTGTATTGGGCGTAGAAAAATGCTTATTTATGCAACGATAGCAATAGCTGTTTTTGGTTTTGCATTTTCATTTTTTTTAAATTCTGCCAGTTCGGTTCTTGTGACTTTGTTTTTATGTGTTGGAATGGCGCTGATGGGATTCACATATGGCCCATTGGGGACTTTTTTATCGGAACTGTTTCCTACAACGGTGCGTTATTCAGGGACCTCTTTGGCATTTAACATGGCAGGAATTATCGGAGCCGCTTTTGCCCCTATGATTGCGATTTGGTTAGCTACACAGTATAGCCTGACCTACGTTGGGTTTTACTTAAGTACGGCAGCCTGTGTCTCTTTATTTTCATTGTTGATGGTCAGCAAAAAAGAGCATAAGTTTTGATGATTTGCTATCGCTTCAAACTAAAATGACCTTTGTATTCATTTTCATCAGTTCTGGTTGCTGTATACCAATAATCACCTGATGGAAGTTGATGACCATTAAGACTTCCGTCACATGAACTATTTTTGAGTTAATTGTTTAATTCTTTGCTAGGTATATACCATCGCTTGCTTTCTTTAAATCGGCAGCATCATCATCATTGCAACCACGTAGGTTTTTGGCACAATCAAAACATTGACTTTGCATTGTAAATGAAAAAGGAAAAATTCGCTTCAGAAGTAAGATTTACAGCAAGATAAATATAATTAAATACCTATATATTACGTTGAAACTAAAAATAGCTTTGTTTTATATTTGAATCCAAAGAATAAATAATAATATGGACTTTTACTTTGGTGATAAGAACAGAATTATCCCTTATTTTTGCACAAAACTTATTTCTTTTGAAAACCAAATTATTCATCATCACGCCTCCGTTTACCCAACTCAACACACCGTATCCGGCGACCGCTTATATTAAAGGGTTTCTGAATACCAAAAACATTGAGTCTGTTCAGGCGGATTTGGGTATTGAGGTGATTTTGGAATTGTTTTCTAAAGAAGGTTTGCAAAATGTGTTTGCTATTGCCACAGCTAGGACCCAAAAGCTAACACCCAACTCCCAAAGAATTCAAGCTTTGCAAGATGAATATCTAAAAACGATTGATCCCGTGATTGCTTTTCTGCAAGGAAAAAATCCAACATTGGCGCTTCAAATTTGTCAGGAAGATTTCTTGCCGGAAGCGTCCCGTTTTGCACAATTGGAAGAACTTGATTGGGCTTTCGGAACGATGGGAACACAGGACAAAGCCAAGCATTTAGCGACTTTGTATCTCGAAGATATTTCAGATTTTATTGTCGAATGTGTAGATGCTAATTTTGGTTTCAGCCGCTATGCAGAACGTTTGGGACGAAGTGCGAATTCTTTTGACGAATTGTATGAAGCCTTGCAACAGGAACCAACTTATATTGATACCGTTCTTCTTTCTATTTTAAAAGAAAAAATAGAAACTATAAAACCTACATTATTCTTGATTTCAGTTCCGTTTCCAGGAAATTTGTACGCGGCTTTTCGTTCGGCACAATGGGTTAAAAAGCATTATCCCAATATCAAGATTTCGATGGGTGGTGGTTTTCCAAATACAGAATTGCGTTCGCTTTCAGATGCTCGTGTGTTTGAGTTTTTCGATTTTATTACTTTGGACGATGGGGAAATGCCAATAGAAGAATTAATCTCTAATATTGAATCCCGAAATTTCGGGACAGATTACAATTCTTATAAACGAACCTTTCTGTTGGAAGACGGAAAGGTAGTTTATAAAAATAATTCCCTGAAACACGATTACAAACAATCACAAGTAGGAACTCCGGATTATTCGGATTTATTTTTGGATAAATACATTTCGGTTATCGAAATTGTGAATCCCATGCACCGCATGTGGAGTGATGGGAGATGGAATAAACTTACCATGGCACATGGTTGTTATTGGGGGAAATGTACGTTTTGCGATATTTCTTTGGATTACATCAAAATTTACGAACCCGTGGCGGCCAATTTATTGTGCGACCGAATGGAGGAAATGATTGCCCAAACAGGTGAGAACGGATTTCATTTTGTAGATGAAGCGGCGCCTCCGGCTTTAATGCGGGCACTAGCTCTCGAAATTCTTCGTAGGAAAATAGCCGTGACGTGGTGGACGAACATTCGATTCGAAAAAAGTTTTACCAAAGACTTGTGTTTGCTACTTAAAGCTTCCGGTTGCATTGCGGTTTCTGGTGGTCTCGAAGTAGCTTCTGATCGATTATTAAAATTGATTGACAAAGGCGTTACGGTGGAGCAAGTGGCTAAAGTCACCAGAAATTTTACCGAAGCAGGAGTCATGGTTCATTCCTATTTGATGTACGGCTATCCTACGCAAACCATTCAGGAAACGATAGATAGTCTCGAAATGGTGCGTCAGTTATTTGAAGTTGGGGTATTACAATCGGGATTTTGGCATCAATTTGCTATGACGGCGCACAGTCCAGTAGGCTTGTATCCAGAGAAATTTGGTGTGACAAAAGAAACCGAAATCATTGGAACTTTTGCCAATAACGATATTAATTATACCGATGCAACAGGAATCGACCATGATAAATTCAGTTTTGGACTTAAGAAATCGTTGTTCAATTTCATGCACGGAATCTGTTTTGATTACGAATTGCAGGATTGGTTTGAATTTAAAATTCCAAAAACTAAAATTTCACCTGATTTTATTTTTGATGCTCTACAAGAAGACAATGATTTTAGCGTCAAACCCACTGCTAAAATCGTTTGGTTAGGCGGCAAACCATTTGTGGAACATTTTACCAAATCTAAAAAAGGAAATTCTTGGGAACTAATGACTTTGATATTTCATGATAAAAAAGAAAGTTTCAGTATTCAAACGAATAAAAGGGAGGGAGAATGGCTGGTAGAAATGCTACAGAAAATCGCTGTTTCGAATTCTAAAACTCACAGCTTTCAAGAAATAAAAATAGATTTCGAATCATATCTGGAGGACTTTGAATTGTTTTGGTACTCCAAACCAATTAAAACGCTGCGGGAATATGGGTTATTAGTATTATAATTTTATTTTTGATACCTATACTAAATTAGCATAAAACTTTCTTCATTGGTTTACGAAAACGTTTTCTTTTGCCTATTTTTACGACCATAAAATAAAAGCAAATGAGTATTGGTTATAAAGTTAATGTAAATGACACTTTTCATTTTGATTTAGAAAAGAAAAGTATTTCACAACTGGATGCAGTAAGTGTGGAAACGAATAAGTTTCATGTTTTGCACTCAAACACTCCTTATCAAGCGGAAATCATCACTTCTGATTTTCTTCAAAAAAGCTACACCGTAAAGGTAAACAATAACACCTACACCGTTGCCATTTCAAATCCTTTGGATGTTTTGATTAAGGAAATGGGATTCGAAGTAGGGCTTACCAAACAAGTCAATTTTATCAAAGCACCCATGCCAGGTTTAATTCTCGAAATCAGTGTGGTAGTAGGACAAACCGTCAAAGAGAATGACAACCTTATTATTTTAGGGGCCATGAAAATGGAAAATAGCTTTCTTTCTCCGCGTGATGGCGTTATCAAAACCATATCAGTAATGATGGGCGATGCCGTAGATAAAGGACAGTTGTTAATTGAATTCGAATAAAACACCACTAATTTAAAAGAAAATTTTAAGTTATACAACGCAATTGATTGTGAGAGAATTAAAATTAGCGAATCTGCGGTTAAAAAATATAAAATGAAAAAATTATTAGTTGCCAATAGAGGTGAAATCGCCATAAGAGTGATGAAAACCGCACAAAAAATGGGCATTAAAACTGTAGCAGTATATTCTACTGCCGACAGAAATGCACCGCACGTAAAATTTGCTGATGAAGCCGTTTGGATTGGCGAAGCTCCTTCTAATCAATCCTATTTATTGGGAAGTAAAATCATAGAGGTTGCGAAATCATTAAACGTAGATGCAATTCATCCCGGGTACGGATTCCTGAGTGAAAATGCTGATTTTGCCGAAGAAGCAGAGAAAAATAACATCATTTTTATTGGTCCAAAGTCGAAAGCGATCAAAATCATGGGAAGTAAATTAGCGGCGAAAGAGGCTGTTAAGCAATACAACATTCCAATGGTTCCGGGCTTTGACGAAGCCATTACGGATGTCGAAAAAGCGAAAGTGGTTGCCAAAAAAATTGGTTTTCCAATTCTGATTAAAGCCTCTGCAGGTGGTGGCGGAAAAGGAATGCGTGTGGTAGAGAGTGAAGCTGATTTCGAATCTCAAATGGATCGCGCCATCAGTGAAGCGATTTCCGCTTTTGGTGATGGTTCTGTTTTTATCGAAAAATATGTGGGTTCGCCAAGGCATATCGAAATTCAAGTTATGGCAGACAGCCACGGGAATGTGTTGTATTTATTCGAAAGAGAGTGCAGTATCCAGCGTCGTCACCAAAAAGTAATAGAAGAAGCGCCTTCTTCGGTTTTAACACCTGAATTGCGTAAAAAAATGGGAGAAGCTGCTGTTTTGGTAGCTAAATCATGTGATTATTTAGGAGCAGGAACTGTCGAATTTTTATTGGATGAAAATAATAATTTCTACTTTCTTGAAATGAATACTCGTTTGCAGGTAGAACATCCTGTTACGGAATGGATTACAGGAACTGATTTGGTTGAACTTCAAATCAGAGTGGCCAGGGGAGAAGCATTAGCAATAAAACAAGAAGATTTGAAAATAAAAGGGCATGCAATGGAATTACGTGTGTATGCCGAAGATCCGATGAATGATTTCTTGCCGAGTGTGGGGAATTTGGAGGTGTATCAATTGCCAGTTGGCCAGGGTATTCGTGTGGACAATGGTTTTGAACAAGGCATGGACATTCCTATTTATTACGATCCTATGTTAGCCAAATTAATTACGTACGGCGAAACCCGCGAAGAGGCCATTCAAATTATGCTCAAAGCCATTGAAGATTATCATGTGGAAGGCGTACAAACAACGTTGCCTTTTGGGAAATTTGTTTTTGAACACGAGGCATTTCGTTCCGGGAAATTTGACACGCATTTTGTAAAGAACTATTACAATATGGATGTATTGAAAAATCAAATGGAGCAAGAAGCCGAAATCGCTGCTTTGGTGGCGTTGAAACAGTATTTTGAAGATCAAAAAATCGTACGCTTACTAAACTCTTAAAACGTCAGTTCGAGTTGAGCAAAGGTTTTAAACAAAAAACCTTTGGGAAGTATCGAGAACTTTACATTTAACAAGGCTTCTCGATACAATTTTAAACATTAAAGCTATCGCATTACTGTTCAAAACCACTCGAAGTGACGAAATTTTAAAAAACAATAGTATCCAATTAAATAAAGTATGGAATCTAAAATAAAAACATTAAACGATAAAATTGCTGAAGCTCATTTGGGCGGCGGTAAAAAACGTATCGAAAAACAACATTCTAATAAAAAACTATCGGCAAGAGAGCGCGTCAATTATTTGATGGATGAAGGCTCTTTTGAAGAAATCGGGATGTTAGTTACCCATCGAACGTCTGATTTTGGAATGCAAAAAGAACTGTTTTTTGGAGATGGTGTCATTACCGGATACGGAACTATAAACGGTCGATTGGTCTATATTTTTGCGCAGGATTTTACCGTTTTTGGGGGATCATTATCTGAAACTCATGCCGAAAAAATTTGTAAAATTATGGATATGGCAGTCAAAATGGGCGCACCCATGATTGGCCTGAATGATTCTGGTGGGGCACGTATTCAGGAAGGTGTTCGTTCGTTGGGTGGTTATGCTGATATTTTTTATAGAAACGTACAAGCCAGTGGCGTAATTCCGCAAATCTCTGCAATTATGGGTCCCTGCGCTGGTGGAGCGGTATATTCACCAGCCATGACTGATTTTACGATGATGGTTGAAGATACCAGTTATATGTTTGTAACAGGCCCGAATGTCGTGAAAACAGTAACCAATGAAACGGTGACTTCAGAGGAATTGGGAGGGGCAAGCACGCATTCTACGAAATCCGGTGTGGCGCACATTACTTCTGCTAATGATGTGGAATGTCTGGAAGATTTGAAACGCTTGTTGAGTTATTTACCACAAAGCAACAAAGAAAAAGCACACAATTTACGGTATGAACTCAATGATGAGGTTCGTCCCAAATTAGCGACTATTATTCCGGATAATCCCAATAAACCGTACGATATGCACGAGGTAATTAGCGGCATTATTGACGAAGATTCGTTTTATGAAATTCATAAAAACTATGCCGAAAATATCTTGGTGGGTTTTGCTCGATTGGGAGGAAAAAGCATTGGGATTATAGCCAACCAACCGATGATTTTAGCGGGTTGTCTGGATGTGAACAGCTCGAAAAAAGCAGCTCGATTTACTCGTTTTTGTGATTGTTTTAATATTCCGTTATTGGTTGTAGTGGATGTGCCGGGGTTTTTGCCGGGAACGGACCAAGAATGGAATGGAATTATCGTTCACGGAGCGAAATTATTGTACGCTTTAAGCGAAGCGACCGTGCCACGAGTTACGGTAATTACACGTAAAGCCTACGGTGGTGCGTATGATGTGATGAACTCGAAACACATTGGTGCCGACATGAATTTTGCTTGGCCCAGTGCCGAGATAGCTGTGATGGGAGCCAAAGGAGCCTCTGAAATTATTTTCAAGAAAGAAATCAATGAGGCCGAAGATCCTGCCGCTAAACTTTTGGAAAAAGAAGCTGAATATGCGAATTTGTTTGCGAATCCGTATACCGCAGCACAACGTGGTTTTGTGGATGAGGTAATCTTACCGGAAGACACCAGACGCAAACTGATAAAAGCCTTTAGCATGCTAGAAAATAAAGTTAGTGTTACTCCAGATAGAAAACACGGGAATATTCCGTTGTAGTATTTTTTTAAGAAATGAAAAAACCACCTGATTATTTTAGGTGGTTTTTTAGTTTTACATTTAATATCAAAAACTAGTTGGTGTTTTGGGGGATCATTTGACGTTTTAGTATCTTTCAATCGGACTATAAAAATTAAATTAGAATTTGGCTAAAAAAACAACTAGATGAAATAGGACAGATGTGGAAAAAGTGATTTGTTACTGCCACAAATTTCTTTTTTATTCGAATCGTTTTGATCCGGAAACGCTATTGGAGGAAACCATGATGGCGCTGGATTACGCCGTACGAAGCGGAAAAGCATTGTATGTGGAAATTTCTAATTATACAGCAGCGCAAACTAAGGAAACTACTGAAATACTGAAACAATTGGAGACACCCTGCTTTATTCATCAAGTGAAATATTCCATGTTTGCGTGGCAACCAGAAGCGGGATTATTAGATGTTCTCGAAGACAAAGGAGAGGGTTGTGTTGCTTTTTCTCCTTTGACACAAATGACATTGGCTTGGTTGCTAAAAGAGAACCGAATCACTTCTGTTTTGACAAGGAAAAAAAAATAATCTTTTTTTAATTCTGAAAAAAAATGAAAAGTTGCCATTTAAAAGGGATTTAAGAAAGATTAGAATGCTTTTTTAAAAGTATACCGCTGATAAATAAGGTTTTATTATAAAAAAAATACTTAGTTTGAAGTGGCTTATTTTTTTTACTGATAAAAATGGTTAACTTGCGGCATAGAAAAAAACTGATATGTCTTACAAAAGTAGGCTGTGTTTTAGTTTTATTCGAGTGATTCCATGAAAAGATTGATTAGATTAAATACGTACTATAAACTACTGATGTTGATACTTTCGGCAAGTATTTTCTTTTTTGTAATTTACATCACCTTATATCTTTATACTATTCAGGAAGAACGAAATTTTTATAAAACCACTTACAATCAATACGATAAAGAAGTGAGATCTTTGTTTAGACTCAATTCTAAAACCACTACCGCCACCATTATTGATGTTACCCATTGGGATAATTTGGTTAGTTATACTATAACAAAAGATGCAAAATGGTATGATAAATATATTCTAAGCGAATTTGAATTTTATAATGCGGATTATGTTGGGGTGTATGGCCTTGACAAAAAAATAATAAATAAAACAGCTTCCTCTAAGATTAAAAGCCTTGACTTTATCCCAAAAGAGATGATGACAGTGCTTTATAAATCGAAACTAAAAAAATTCTATATTAAAATTCCAGAAGGAATTGTCGAGGTTTTTGGTGCAACGATTCATCCTTCAATAGATCCTAAAAAGAATAAAACAGCTCCGTCCGGTTACTTTTTTATAGCTAGACTTTTAGATAAGCCTTTTTTGAATTCTTTAGGAAATATAAGCAGTTCAAAAGTTAATTTAGTTCCGGCGCATCGTACGGTTCTTGAAGAAAGTGATTTTGTAATTGTAAGTTTAGATCTGAAAGACTGGAAAGATGACGTTGTGGCTACATTGCTTTTCAAAAGGCCGTTCAATTTGAATTATAAAAATTCAAAAGAAATTCTTTTTATTGTGGTGCTGGTTTCTTTATTGAACATTTTTATTTTTGTGTATTATACAAAACGATGGGTTTATAATCCACTAAAATTAGTCAAAAGTATTCTAGAAACAGGTAATGTTAAAGCGATAGCTTCGTTAAGAAAATTCAAAGGAGAGTTTGGGTATATAGGAAATCTTTTTGAAGAGAACAGCAATCAAAGGCGACAATTAGAAATATCCAAACAAAAGGCGGAGGAAAGCGATACCTTAAAATCTTCTTTTTTGGCTAATTTATCGCATGAAATCAGAACTCCTATGAATGCCATAATGGGATTTAGTGATTTGCTAACGGATGCAAATTTGACAGAAAGTGAGAAATTGGAATATTTAAAAATAATAAAAAACAGTGGGAACAACCTGGTTTCAATAATTGAAGATCTTATTGAAATGTCTAAAATTGACGCCAAGCAAATTACACCTAATTATAAAGGATTAGACATTGAAAAATGTATGACAGAGTTGTATGATTCCATCAAAGTTACGATTCCTAAAGATAAAAATATTCAATTTTATATTCTTGAAAATTCAGCTAAAATTACAGAAAATATTCTTACTGATGAAACGAAACTGAAACAGATTATTGTGAATTTAATTACAAATGCGGTAAAATTTACCGATAATGGATTTGTTGCTTTTGGATACACAGTCCACAAAGAAAAAGGAAT
The DNA here is from genome assembly GCF_003970375.1 of Flavobacterium sp. ZB4P23. Classification (NCBI taxonomy): domain Bacteria; kingdom Pseudomonadati; phylum Bacteroidota; class Flavobacteriia; order Flavobacteriales; family Flavobacteriaceae; genus Flavobacterium; species Flavobacterium sp. ZB4P23. The sequence goes on along the minus strand of NZ_RYDK01000005.1, from coordinate 190,277 downwards.
TTTAGCGTTTACTATTGAAGATTCAGGGATCGGTATGAGTACAAATCATCTGAAAGTAATATTTGATCGTTTCCGAAGAATTGAAGGGGACGGCACTACTGAATTAACGGGATTAGGTCTTGGTTTGTCCATCTCGAAGGCGTATGTAGAGATGCTGGGTGGGGAAATAACAGTGACATCTACAATTGGAGTAGGATCTGTTTTTACATTTTCGTTTCCATTAAAATTTGATCAGACTGAAAAAGACATTGTGTCAAGTAAGACGATATCTTTTTCAGGAAACCAGGAGAATGAAATAATTTTAATTGCTGAAGATGATACTATCAATTTCTTGTTGTTAAAGAAAATTATTGAGTCAAAAAACCATACAGTTTTGCGTGCTTTTAATGGTCAGGAAGCAGTTACTATTTGTACCGAAAATCCGGATATCAGTTTGGTTTTTATGGATATAAAAATGCCTATTTTGAGTGGTTATGAGGCTTTTGAAAAAATAAAGTTAATTAAACCGGAACTTCCGGTCATAGCCCAGACAGCGTATTCATCCGCAGAAGAGAGAGAAAAAATAGTTCAGTGCGGCTTTAATGACTACATTACAAAACCTTTGGACAAGGAAAAAGTCTTTGCGCTATTGGATGTTATTTTTATGGAAATTAATTCCTAGAATTATCTGAGGAGTTCCTCTTGTAACACTTTTTGGTTTTTTATTCTCAACCTCTAATGAAAGGCATAAGCCAAATTCTTTTGTCGGCTTTTTTCGGTCATATACTAAATTTTCTTGTGGAAAAAATGTATTAATTCATGTGCTCGTCTGCTATTTTTAAAGCTTCAGAAATAATTGATAAACCTTCGTCAATTTCAGTTTCGTTAATCATTAATGGTGGTGCAATAAAAATATAACCCCAGCGAACAAAGGTATATAATCCTTGCTCTCTTAACTTGGCACTCACTTTGTTCATAACTTCCATTTCGACAGCATTAGCATTGAAAGGAGCCATTAGTTGATATGGTTTTTTACTTTTCACAATATCCAAACAACCCAATAATCCTTTGTTTCTAAAATCACCCATTGAAGGATGTTGGGCACGCATTTTGTTAATTTGTTTTTCCATGTAAGTACCCATTTTGACTGCGTTTTCTATCAAATGATCACTTTCGTAAATATTTATAACGGCAAGTGAAGCTGCGAGAGCCACTGGATGTGAATTATAAGTCAATCCCAACCACAAAGGGGAATCGTCATATTTTGCTGCAATTTTATCCGATACCATCAAACAACCTAAGGGTAAATAAGAAGAAGTCAGACCTTTGGCCATACAAATCATATCTGGAATGATGTCGCTATGTTGAAAACCAAACCATTTTCCGGTTCGGCCGAAACCACTCATTACCTCATCGGCAATAAATAGAATTTCATATTTTTCGCACAAGGATTTAATCCCTTTTAGATAGCCTTTTGGATAATGCAAGCAACCTGATGACCCACTTTCGCCTTCAAAGACAAAGGCTGCAATCGTGTGCCCGCCTTCATACCGAATGATTCTTTCTACTGAATCAAGGCTCCATTTTAATTTCGTTTCTTCGTCTTGATCACTCAAACCATAAAAATCGTAGGGATCATCTAGGTGAAAAATATTAGTGGCTTGTTGGGCATCACTAAAAAGTTTTCTAGGATCTCCGCCTAAAGTCATACTGGCAGAAGAGTTTCCGTGGAATCCTCTATATCTTCCAAAAATTTTGTGCTTTCCAGTGTATAAACGAGCCAGTTTTATTGCATTTTCGATTGATGAAGCGCCACAAAGTGTAAAAAAAGCTTTGTTTAAATCACCGGGACAAATTTCGGCAAGTTTTTTTGCTAAACGCGCCCGGATTTCTGTAGTGCAAGATGGGGTCACATAACTCACTTTTTGCATTTGTTCGACAATTGCATCTGTGACCCGCTGGTCGCCGTGACCAATATTTACTGACATTAATCCGCTGGAGAAATCAATTATTTTTTTTCCTCCAACTTCATATAAATAAACGCCTTCGGCTCTTTCGATAGGGATTGGATTTACATTTTTTTGAGCAACCCAAGTAAACAAACTGAATTGTTTACTATCACTTATTATTTGTTCTTTACTTAACATTATATTTAAAATTTTAGTTTCAATTGGTTAGACAACAAAATCATAAAGTAGGACAGAATTTGCATCTTATAAATTTCGTTCGTTCATGTAAGCTTTGTGCAATTGTATTATTTTTCTATTAAATTAGACATGATTTGTTCATCTATGAATTTGTTCATGCTTTTTAAAAAAGTATAGTTTTTCAAAATTCCTTCTTTTGTGAAACCTACACTTTTATATAGCTTTATGGCTTTCAAATTATGAGTGTCGACACTCAATTCAACTCTGGAAACGGATTTTATTTTACATATATTAATGATTTCTAACATCATTTTTTTTCCAAATCCTTTTCCAAAATAATGAGGATGAATAGCTACTCCTCCCAGATACATAATGTGGCTATTTCTGTGCTTTTGTCGGATGAGTTTACACATTCCAATAGTTTTTGAATCTTCTTTATATAGATATAAAATTTCTTCTTTTAGCAAGTCATTAAATATAGGTCTAAAACTTTCTGAATCCATTATTTCGTAGAGCAAAAAAGGGTTTACTTCTGGATGCATGTATAATTCATAAATGAATAAAAAATCGGATGCTTTAACTTTTTCTATCATAATTATTTAACTCATCCAGTTGGTTCCAGCTTCGGGATTCCATTTCGTGGTTGTTTTCTTTTCTTTCGTAAAAAAGCCAATAGCGCTTTTCCCTGTAATATCTCCAGAACCAAATCTTGATTCATTCCATCCACCAAAACCAAAAGGTTCTCTGGGAACAGGAACTCCAATATTTACCCCGCACATTCCTGCGGAAGCATTTTCGGTTACATAATTTGCTAAACCGCCGCTTTGTGTAAATACGGAACACGCATTTCCATAAGGATTTCCATTTTCAATTGCTAAAGCTTCATCAATTGTACTAACACGAACAATGGTTAGAACTGGTCCAAATATTTCCTCTTTTGCAATTTTCATATCAGCAGTTGCGTAGTCAATAATCGTTGGCCCGACATAAAAACCATTTTCTTTTCCCATAACTATCGTATTTCTGCCATCCAAAACGATTTTGGCACCTTGTTGTTCGGCTTCAGTGATATATAACTCAATCCTTTCTTTGGCTGCTTTCGAAATTACGGCACCTAATGTTGTACCACATTGAATTTTATTGGCGTCTTTAATTAATTTACCCAGTATCACATCGCAATTTCCAACAGCGATTAAAGTTGCAGCCGCCATACAACGCTGCCCGGCACAACCGCTCATAGAAGCTACAATATTAGAGGAAGCCATTTCGGGATTTGCATCCGGTAATAAAATGATGTGGTTTTTTGCTCCGCCAAGTGCTAAAACCTGTTTCAAATTTTGACTTGCTCTTTGATATACTATTTTTGCTACTTTCGTGGAGCCGACAAAAGTTATGGCTTTAATATCCGGATGATCGCAAAGATTTTCAACTGTAGATTGTGTACCATTAATGATATTGAATAAGCCATCAGGAAGTCCGGCTTCTTTCAAAAGTTTTGCTGTATATTGACTGCTGATTGGTACCGCTTCGGAGGGTTTCAAAATAAAAGCATTTCCAAGAGCCAAGGCATTTACAATAGTCCAATGCGGAACCATGCTTGGGAAATTAAAAGGAACGATAGAAGCAACGATCCCCAAAGGAACTCGGCTTGAGGAGCAATAAACACCTTTACTAACTTCCATGTTTTCTCCATTTACAAATTGAGGCAAAGCACAGGCAAATTCTGTAAGTTCGATGGCTTTATCAATTTCAGCTTTGGCTTCCCCATGAATTTTCCCGTTTTCGAGGTAAATAATTTCGGTCAGTTCCTCTATGTTTTTTTCTAATAATTGTTTGTATTTATAGAAAACCTGGACTCTTTCTTTTAAGGTAACTTTTTGCCAGGCTTTTTGAGCTTTTTGAGCAAAAGCGATAATTTCATTCAAATCATCCACGGTAGATTCTTTGAAAGTAGTTAATTCTTGACCATCTAAAGGGGAGATAATAGTATGAATTTTGCTGGAGCTTCCTGATTTAAACGCTCCATTTATAAAATTTTTTACTTCATTAAATATCATAATTAATTTATTTTAGTTTTTCAAATGTACACTTTTAAATAAAAATTTAGTAATTTTTTTGTTATTATATCTAAATTATGGTTAGATTTACAAAATAAACATATATAAATTAATTTATTTACAATATTTAGGTTTTTTATTAATGTCAAATTTGAGTTTAAATATTAACCAATTTATATTATTTTCTATTAACCAAACCATAAAATCAATGAAATCAATCTCAACCATTATTGGAGTTGCCTTGTTATTCCTGTCGGCCTTGTGTTATTTTATTAATTGGGATGCTTTAGTTCCTGCATTTACTGTATTAGGGATTGCTATTATAACCAGAAAAGCATTGGAGCCATTAATTATCGGATGTGCTTTGGGTTTTGTTTTGTTAGCATCAAAAGGAGGATCTACAGAATTTTTTCCAGAGGGGAAAGGAATGATTTTTCCTTTAAATATGTTTGATGGTTTGTTCAGTTCGATATCAAGAGATGCGCATGATCAAGGTTTAATTTGGGTAATATTAGTTTGTATTTTATATGGTGCTTTTGTGCAATTATTAGTTGCTTCTGGAGGAATAAGAGCAGTTGCAACCTATTCTGAAAATCATGTAAAAACGAAACAACAATCACTTATCATGACTTATTTTTTAAGTTTTTTCTTTTTCTTGGATGACTATTTAAGTGCTTTGTCTGTGGGAAATACGATGCGGCCAATAACAGATAAGTTTGGAGCTTCCAGAGCTAAATTAGCTTTGGTTCTGAGTTTTGTTTGTGTGCCCTTGACTGTAGTGTTTCCTATTTCTACCTGGACTATTTTTTACGGAACTCAATTGTCGGCCCTGGGAAATATTGGAGATGTGAGTGTGAGTCCAAGTGCAATTCAAGCATTTTTAGGAACAATTCCTTATAATTTTTCGGCTTGGATTTCCTTAATTTTGGGAGGTTTAGTGGTATTTAAAGTTGTTCCAGATTTAAAAGGGATAAGAGATGCCGAGGCTGAAGTAGTCATTCCAGAACCTAAAGAGGAAAAAATCAGAAAGAATCCTGCTAAAAAAGCTGGAAAATTATATTATTTTATCATGCCGTTACTTGTTTTGGTATGGTGTACCATTTTCCCTTATCCTTATGATATGGATTATTGGGGAAGTTTAACTTTTTCGTCTGATATGATTTTTGGAAGTATTGATGCTTTACGCGGAATTGCTACTGCGGTTGTCTTTACGTATCTCTATTTTCTTATTTTTAGAGTTATTAAATTTGATAAAATTTCCAGACATTTTGTAATGGGACTGGAAACGATCACTTTTGTATTAGCCGTTTTAGCTTTTACTTATTTGTTAAAAGATGTTCAAAATGCTTTAGGGTTTAATGAATTTGTAACGTCTCACTTGCAAGGAATTAGCTGGTTAAATAGATCGACCTTACCCTTTATTGTTTTTGCTTTGGTTTCATGGATCTGTTGGGCAACGGGGTCTAATTGGGGAATATACGCTATTTTAGTGCCAACGACAGCCTTATTGTCACATTCATTAGGCGCTAATTTCTGGCTTTCTCAGGGTGCTTTAGTATCTGGAACAGTTTGGGGAGCAGCGGCCTGTTTCTTCTCGGATAATAGAGTTCTTACCGCACAATCCTGTAAAGTAGATATGATGAAACATGGTATTTCACAATTTCCATATCAATTAATAATATTTGGAGTTTCGGCTGTGATGTATTTTATCTGTGGATTTATTATGTAAACTTTTTGCCTATGATTTATAAAAACATATTAAACAATCAGTTTTTCATCAGGAATGCTGTTCCGTCTGATGCGGATCATATGGAATATGTGCAGTTGCAGTGTTATCCCTCACTACATGAATCAGAGATTATGAATAGAAATCATTTTGCAAATCATATTAAGGTTTTCCCGGAAGGGCAATTAGTAGTTGAAAAAGAAGGGAAGTTAGTAGGTTCTGCAAGTGCCTTCAGATGTGATTTTCCGGAACATGACAGTACTTTTCTGGAGGAAACCGATAATTTATGGATTACCAATGTTCAAATTGCTCGTGGCGATTGGTTGTACGGAATCGATATGGGGATTTTGCCAGAATATCGAGGTTTGGGTCTTTCGACAGAAATGTACAAAGCCCGAACCGAAATCTGTAAAACCCTTGGGTTAAAAGGGCAAATTATTGCCGGAATGACCATTGGTTACGGAAGATTTAAAGATAAAATGACTATTGAAGACTATTGTTTGGCTTTGCAAATTAATAAATATACAGATCCTACAATCACCCCTCAAAGGAAAGCGGGATTTAGATGGATACGACCTTTGTATAACTATATTAATGATCCGGATTGTGGATATGCAAGCATGTTAATGTACCTTCCGGTAGACGAAAATTATAGTATTTAGGCCTGCGCCAAAAAACAAAAATAAACTAATCAATAAGAATGAATGGCTATCGGCGAATGCCTTTTGCCTTTAAAAATTAAAAAAAATGGGAACTCAAATTAAAAAAGTATCAGAAATACCTGGACCAAAAAGTAGAGAAATGTTAGCAAGAAGAACTGCTGCTTTGCCTGCTGGTTTGGGAAAATCTACTGAGGTCGTTGTTGAAAAAGCGGAAGGTGCTTTGGTGTGGGATGTAGATGGAAATCAATTAATAGATTTTGCAGGAGGAATTGGGATGGTAAATTTGGGACACCGACCAAAAGCAGTTGTTGATGCCATAAAAGATCAAATGGATAAATACCTTCATACCGGAGCGCTAGTCACTACATTCGAACCGTATTTAGAATTTGCAGAATTACTTAATAAAATTACACCAGGAGATTTTCCTAAAAAAACCTTACTAGCTTGTTCAGGATCTGAAGCAGTAGAAAATGCAGTCCAAATTGCACGATATTATACGAAGCGACCAGCTGTTATTTGCTTTGAAGGGGCATATCATGGGAGAACATTACTTACCTTAAGTTTGACCAGTAAATATGCTTTGTTCAAAAGAGGATTTGGTAGTTATTCACAAGATATCTATCGGTTTCATTCTCCAAATGTGTACCGTAAACCGGATAACTTCACTGAAGAAGAATACATCGATTTTTGCATCGAGCGTTTCGACCAGAATTTAATTTCACACGTAGATCCCTCTTCGGTTGCAGCAATTATTATCGAACCGGTTCAAGGCGAAGGGGGTTTTATTCCTGTGCCAAAACGTTTCTTAGAAAAGATCAGAAAAGTTTGTGATGAACATGGCATTGTTTTTATTGCTGATGAGGTTCAGTCCGGAGCTGGAAGAACAGGGAAATTCCTTTCTATCGAGCACAGCGAAGTAGTTCCTGATATGGTGACAATGGCAAAATCTATAGGTTCCGGATTGCCAATCAGTGCAGTAACGGGAAAAGCAGAAATGATGGATGCTCCTCATTTAGGTGGTGTGGGAGGAACGTATTCCGGAAGTCCAATTGCTGTGGTTGCTGCTCTTGAAACGGTAAAACAAATAAACACACCAGAATTTTTGGCAAAATCAGTTCATGTGGGAGAGATCATCAGAACGCGATTAGAAGTCATGAAAGAAAAATTTCCTTGTATCGGAGATGTTCGTGGTTTGGGCGCCATGCTCGTAGTTGAATTTGTAAAAGATAGAAAAACCAAAGAACCGGATATGGATATGGCCATGGCCGTCATTAAAAAATCAGTAGCTAACGGATTAATATTAATTCGAGCAGGATTGTACACGAACTGTATTCGTTTCTTGCCACCAATTGTAATCACTGATGAGCAATTGAACGAAGGATTGGATGTAATTGAAAATGCTATCCAAGAAGTGTTGAACGAAAGAAAATAATTTAGACGCAAGTCTCAAAGTCGAAAGTCATAAGACTAGTTCGATATTAGACTTTATAATAATAGACTTTATGACTTTTAAACTGATATATAATGCCAATATTATTACAATGGATGCTGCTTTTCCAAAAGCAGATTCCATGGTAATTAATAATTTCGGCCATATTGAAGCCACTGGAAGTGTAACTGAATTGCGAAATCAATTTGGTTCTTTTTCCAATGAATTTGATTTTAGCGGACAAACGATTGTTCCGGGATTGAATGATGCGCATATTCATGTTTGGAAAATTGGGCATCTTAGAACGTATATGTTGGATGTTCGGGCTGTGAAATCTATAGTGGAATTCAAAAGATTGTTAAAAGAATTTGCTGAGAAAAACCCAAGTTCCGAATGGATTATGGCTCGTGGAATCAATGAAATGATTCTCGAAGAAAAACGATTGCCGACCAAAGAAGATTTGGACGAAATTATTTCTGACCGACCTGTTTTTATAATTAGAACTTGTGCTCACATTGGAATTGCCAATTCAATAGCCATGGCAATTTCAGAAGTTGATGAAGCTACGGAAATTCCTTTTGGAGGAGAAATTCGCAAAAATAAAGATGGAAGTCTGCAAGGTATTTTTACTGAAAGAGCTTTGGGATTAATCATGAATAACATTCCAGCCTTTACTTTCGACGAATATAAAAACATGATTCTGGAAGGGCATAAGTATTTGTTGAGTTTAGGAATTACTAGTGCGACGGATCCGGCTGCAAATGAAGAATTATTGGCGGCTTACATTAAATTGGACCAAGAAGGATTGTTGAAAGTGAGAATGAACGTTTTTCCGCTTAGAATTCCGGATGGTAGTGACGAAATTCAGGTTTTACCGGAATTATATGAATCGGAATTCTTGCAAATAAAAACGGTAAAGTTTTTCTCTGATGGAGGTTTGAGTTCTGCTACAGCTGCCTTGAATGTTCCTTACAAAAATACCGAAGGATATAAAGGCGTTTTGAGATTGGATTATGACAAGTTTTTCGAAACGGCCAAAGAAGCTGTTGATAAAGGATTTTCTGTTGCAACTCATGCCATTGGTCATCAGGCGGTTGATTTGACTTTGAAAGTGTATCGAGATTTATTCAAAATCAACCCTAGTTTACGTCACCGAATTGAGCATGTTGGATTTTTATCGAATGAAAATATAAAAGATTTTAAAAATATGAAAATGACTGCAGCGATGCAGCCCATCTTCATTTACGAATTGGCAAATAATTTTAAAAGTACTTTGCCGGATGCATTATTGGATGTAGTTTATCCGTGTAAAACGGTTTTAGATAATGGAATTAACTTGGCCTTATCGACCGATGGTCCTGTGGTGAAAGAAATAAATCCTTGGCTCAATATGGAAACGGCGGTTACCCGAAAAGCGATGGATGGCTTTGTCATTGGCGAAAGCCAGAAAATAACTTTTGAGCAAGCATTGCATGCCTATACTGTAGGAAGTGCGATTGCGGATCATTTAGAAAATATAAAAGGAAGTCTTTCTGTAGGGAAATATGCTGATTTTATTATACTGAGTAAAAACCCGTTTAAATTAGACGATGTTTCTACCGTTGAAGTCAATGAAACATGGGTAAATGGAGAATTAAAATATAAAAAAATATAAAACAACTTTCTCAGACTCGGTTCCCTCTACTTTGGAGAGAGTTGGGGTGAGGAAAAACTACAAACGATGAGTGTATTAGATGATGAATTAGATTACCAAATATTGAAGCTGCTTCAAAAAGACGGGAGAATGTCGTTTACTGAAATTTCTAAAGAAATTAATGTGGCAGTGAGTACCATTAGACACCGTTATATTAACTTGATTGAAGATGGGACTTTGCAAATTATAGGAAGGGTTGATCCTAACAAAATTGGTTTTAATGCTTATGCAAGTGTTTTGATTTCCGTTAAACCAAAATCATATATGAAAACCATTTTTGAGGAATTAGGAAAGTTGCCTGAGATTAGTTTTTTGGCTTCTGTTTCAGGGGACTATGATATTGAAGCTAATATTATGTGTCGGGATATGGAGCATTTGAATGAATTATTAGGCGATAAAATTCATTCGATGGAAGGTGTTTTTGACACCAAAACGAATATGTATATGAAAATTTACAAATTCGCGCAACCCGATTTAGAATTAGCAAAATTATCAAGCAAGCAAGCAAAATGAATAATACAGACAAATTATACGAAAGAAGAAAGAAAAGTGTTCCAAACGCTTTAGGAATTTTTAATCCATCGAGCATTCAATCGGCTAAAGGTGCCATAATCATTGATGCCGATGGTAGAGAATTAATTGATTTCGCAGGAGGAATTGGTGTAAATAATGCCGGTCACGGTGTTCCTGAAATTATTGATGCGATTCAAAAACAAGCCGAAAAATTCATTCATGCCTCATTTAATGTTTCTGTTTATGAGCAATATTTAGACTTAACCGAGAAGTTATGTGAGATATTGCCACACGGGGAAGCTACAAAAGCAATGTTGACTTTATCCGGTGCAGAATCAGTAGAAAATGCGATCAAAATTGCTCGTGCAGTAACCGGAAAAGCGGGGATTATATGTTATGATGGTTCTTTTCATGGACGTACAATGATGGCGATGACTTTAACTTCAAATGTAAAATATAAAGAAGGAGCGGGACCTTATGCTCCTGAAGTATATCGTTTGGAATATCCGTATTACAAACCTTCGATGAATAAAAGAATGTCGAAAGCTGAATTCGATGATTTGATGATTATGAAGTTGCATAAAACTTTTTCAACAACCGTTTCAGTGAGTCAAACCGCTGCAATCATTTTGGAATTAGTACAAGGTGAGGGTGGTTTTACTGTTGCATCTAAAAAATACGTGCAGTATTTGCGTAAATTCTGCACTGAGAACAACATTTTATTGATTTTTGATGAGGTGCAATCTGGTTTTGGTCGTACCGGAAAATGGGCATCTTATGAGCATTATGGTGTAACTCCGGATTTGTCAACTTGGGCAAAATCTATGGGAGGCGGAATGCCTATTGGTGCCGTTATTGGAAAACAGGAAATTATGGATGCCGTTGAACCAGGACTTATTGGAGGAACCTATTTAGGGAATCCGTTGAGTTGTGTCGCGTCATTGGCGAGCATCAATTACATGCAAAAAAACAATATCAATGCCGCTGGTGAAAAAGTAGGTAAGCTAGTGCTAGAAAAATTCATTCAATGGCAGACTTTGTATCCACAAAACATTACTGATGTTCGTGGCCTAGGAGCAATGTTGGCCATCGAATTTTCGAATCCAACAACTGGAATGTCTGATGGTGTTTCTACGAAAGCCATTGTGGATAAATGTTTAGAGAAAGGATTGATTGTAATCACTTCTGGAGCTTACGGAAACTGTATCAGAATATTAAGTCCTTTATTTATAGAAGATGAAATTTTAGAAAAAGGCTTGTCAATTTTAGAAGAAACAATAAAAGAAATACTGTCATGAGAAAACAATATATAAACGGAGAATGGTGCGACGCCATAGATGGCAAAACCTGGGATGTACAAAGTCCTTCAACCGAAGAAATTTTAGATAAAGTTCCTTTTGGAAATGCTGCTGATTGCAAAAAAGCAATTGTTGCAGCTGAAGCATCTTTTAAAGAATGGAAAAATACGACACCTTATTTTAGAGCTGAATTTTTAAAAAAAGCAGCTAATTACATGCGGGAAAATGTAGAGGTTTTCGCCAAGGAAACAGCACTGGAAACAGGAAAACCTATGCTCGAATCTCGTGGTGAATGGCTGGTTTCGGCTAATCTTTTTGAGTGGTTTGCCGAAGAGGGAAAACGCAGTTATGGTCGAGTAATTCCTTCCAGCAGAATAGACAAACGTTCCATGGTCATTTATCAATCCTTAGGAGTGGTTGGTGTGATTACTGCTTGGAATTTTCCAGCTTACAATCCAGCTCGTGCTGTTGCAGCTGCTTTAGCTGCTGGCTGTAGCGTAGTAATGAGAGGGTCAGAGTTTACGCCTTTGTCTAGTTTTAATATGGCAAAAGCTTTACACGAAGCAGGAATTCCTAAAGGTGTTTTCAACTTAATCAATACCGAACCGGTTTCGACAGGAACAGAGATGATTGAAAATCCTTTATTGAAAAAAATAAGTTTTACTGGAAGCACTAGAGTAGGAAAAATTTTAATGGATGGCGCTTCTAAAACAGCAACTAAATTATCGCTTGAATTAGGCGGAAACGCACCAGTAATTATAGAAAAAGATGTAGATGTGGAAGCAATTGCACATCAATCCTTGGTTGCCAAACTAAGAAATTGCGGACAGGTTTGTGTGGCTCCCCAACGTTTTTATGTGCATTCGAATATTTTTAGCCAATTTGTTTCGATTGTCAAAGACGATATTTCGAAATTAAAAACAGGAATTAATGGTGGCGCTATTGATTTTGTGGGACCATTAATTAATAAAACACAGCAAAAGCATATTGTGACAATGATTGAAAAAGCCAAAGCCGATGGAGCAACCATTCATATTGGTGGTGAAGTTTCGGAAAAAGGATTTTTTGTACATCCGGCTTTGATTGAAGCCAGACAAACTCAAGAATTTATCAAAACTGAGGTTTTTGGACCATTGATGATTGTGATTCCTTTCGATACTAAAGAACAAGTGTTGGAATGGGCGAATGATACCGAATACGGTTTGGCTTCTTATGTGTTTACGAATCATATTAAGACTGCTAATTTCTATGCGGAAAACCTAGAATTTGGAATGGTAGGAATCAATGAATGGGCGGCGCATGGAACGGAATTGCCTTTCATAGGAATAAAAAGTAGCGGAATCGGTCATGAATCAGGTTCTGAAGGGTTGAAAGAATACATGGAATTGAAATTGATCAGTTATGGAAATATGTCATAGATGTTTTTAAAGTCGAAAGTCATAAATATTATTACTTTTTTAAATTTTAAATCTTTCAATCATTTAATTATAAATATATGAAAAAAGAAATTTTAGGTAAATACATTTTGCGAACAGCTACTCCTGAATATGCCAAACAAGAAGCTGAACTTCAAAAAATTGTTTTTCCAACTTTGTCTGAAGAAGAGTTGATGACTGAAGCACAATACATACGTCACATGGAGATTTTTCCTGAAGGACAAATGGTTGTTTTAGATGGCGATAGAGTTATTGCCGCAACAACAACTTTGCTGCAAAATTACCACGAAGGAAATCATACTTTCTTGGAAATTTCGGATAATTTATGGTTGGGAACACACGATCCAAAAGCGGAATGGCTTTACGGATTAGACGTTTCAGTTCATCCGGATTATCAAGGAAAAGGTATTGGTAGAGAAATTTACAATGCACGTCAGGAGGTAGCTAGAGCATTGGGAACCAAAGGGCAAATGACCGCAGGAATGCCTATTGGGTTTGATAATGTTAAAGATCAAATGACTATTGCTGAATATTGTGATAAATTAATTAAAGGAGAAATTATTGACCCCACTGTTACCGCTCAAACTAAATGTGGTTTTATTTTAGTGGAACCTTTATTCGATTATTTAGATGATCCCAGAAGCGGTAATTGTTCGGTTTTGATGTATTGGCCTTTGGATCCAAATACGAAATTGAGTGAAAACCATTAAAAAAGTGGTCAGTTCGAAGTATTCAGTGTTCAGTCGCAATGGAGTTCTGTCAAGGAACTTTAAGCGTACAACATTAAATTTTAAACAAAAAAAATTATGATATTCAAATCAATAAATCCATTTTCAAGAGAAATCATCACGGAGCATGAAGTGTTGACGAACGCACAATTGAATCAGAAATTGGAAATGTCAGAAAGAGTTTTTAAAAATTGGCGAAATACGTCTTTTCAGGAAAGAGGAGATAAAATGAAAAAACTGGCTAACATTTTGAGAGCTAAGAAGGATGAGTTGGGTTTATTAATTACTAATGAAATGGGTAAAATTTTATCCGAAGGAATTTCTGAAGTTGAAAAATCAGCAGGAAATTGCGATTTTTATGCCGAGAATGCTGAGAGAATGCTGAAAGACGAAAAGTACGACACCCCTTTTACAAGCATGTCGGTTTACGACCCAATGGGAGCCGTTTTTGCAATTATGCCTTGGAATTATCCCTTTTGGCAGGTGTTGCGTTATGCTGCTCCTACAATTATGGCGGGAAATGTAACTCTTTTAAAACATGCACCAAATGTTATAGGCTGTGCCAAAGCTATAGAAAATGCCTTTTTGGAAGCCGGTTTTCCAGAAGGAGTTTTCCAACAAATAACAATTGATATACCGCAGGTAGAAGCAGTAATTGCTTCGGATATTGTTCATGGAGTTACCTTGACAGGAAGTGAAATGGCCGGTTCTTCGGTAGCATCATTAGCCGGGAAATACATCAAAAAATCGGTTATGGAATTGGGTGGTTCGGATGCATTCATAGTTTTGAATGATGCCGATATTGAAAAAGCGGCGACTGTTGCCACTCAATCCAGAATGCTCAATGCAGGCCAGGCTTGTATTTGTGCCAAACGATTTATCGTTACCGAAAAAGTAGCGGATGAATTTGCGGCTCTTTTTGCCCAAAAAGTATGCGTTTTAAGTCAAGGAAATCCTGTACAAGATGGAATTAATATGGGACCATTAGCTCGTTTGGATTTGGCCGAAAAACTAAGCCATCAATTAGAAAAAGCATTGCAACAAGGTGCGAAATTAATAGTAGGAGGAGATCGTGAAAATTGTAATTTTCAGCCTACATTAATAGATTTTGTAGATTCTAATAATATTGCTTTCCAAGAAGAAACTTTTGGGCCATTAGCCACCATTGTGCGTGCTAAAGATGAAAATGATGCTATTGCTATCGCTAATAATCATCGTTATGGCTTGGCTTCTGCAATTTGGACAGAAGATCGAGAAAAGGCATATAAACTAGCCAGAAAAATTGAAGCAGGAAATGTTTTTGTAAATTCTTTAGTGCGTTCTGATTCTCGTGTTCCTTTTGGAGGAATCAAAAAGTCGGGTTATGGGCGAGAATTATCTCAAGTTGGAATCAAAGAATTTATGAATATGAAATCCTTAGTTATTGAATAAAAACATGCTAGCTGTTTTTATGTGTGAAATTAATTAGAATATTGAATTCATGAAGATAACAGATGCTAATTTACATCTTTATTAAAGAAGTTTGAACTTAGGCTAAGAACCTAAAAAATAGATTAACCTAACCATCCAAATTAATAATGAAAACCAATTTAAACATGAAAAATCTAATCGTTTTTTTAGCATTAATGCTAAGCAGTTCCTTAATTTTTGCTCAAGAAAAAGTTTCAGACACAACCAAAACCGAAAAGAAATGGGATATAAATCTCGATATCGCCAGTAGATACATTTGGAGAGGACAATCTTGGGGAGGAAATTATCCTGTAGTTCAGTTGTATGGAAATTATAATGTAACTGATAAACTTTCTCTGGGTTTGTGGGCAACTCATAATTTCAAAAAACAATATTATGATGCAAATGGCGCTTCAAAAGGGTATCGAGAGTTAGATTTTGTTATTAATTACGCAGTTACTGATTATTTAACCGTTTCATTACAAGATTATTATTGGCCTTCCACAGACAAACAAGAAGGGGTTTCTAATGATTTTTTTAATTTTGGAAATGATGGTTCACAATCTATTGATTTACAGTTTTTATTTGATTTTTCTGAAAAAGGAGTGCCTATTTGGTTTACTCTGAGTACTTTGGTTGCTGGGAATGATTTTAGATATAAAGATGAGAATGATTTAAAAGGCAAACAAAATTTTACTACTTACATGGAAGTGGGCTATAGTTTTGAAGTTCCTTTGGGCATAAGTTTGTCTCCTGTTGTAGGAGCAGTTCTTAATAACAAAGCGGGCTATTATACCTTTGGTGATTATGATAAACTTTCGTTCGTAAACTTGGGGTGCAAAGCATCAAAAGATATTAAATTAAGTGAAAGCGTAACAATGCCTATTTGGTTAAATTATACCTATAATGCTGCATCAAACAAAGCTAATTTAGAACCATTTGGAAAGCAATTTTTAGTAGCAGGAGTTACTTTTTCATATTAAAAAATGAATTGAGTGTATTTAAAAAAAGCTGTTGTCTAAAATTTGGACTACAGCTTTTTTGCATGGTATAAATTTTCTTTTTAAAAACGATTCCTTAATACGTATAAGTAATTGCTTTTATATCGTTAGGTGTATTGGATAGAATAACAATAAACGGATATCCTTTGCGAGCAGCATTCTCTTTTAATCGCTTTTCTCCTCCATGTATAAAGGAGGTATTAGTTTCTCCTTTTGCTTTTCCATAAAAACTAGTGATGACCCCGGATTTTTTTAGACCAATTGTCTGAAAGTCTTTTAAGACGATTACTTTTTTATAATCTGATTTTGCAAGGACATTGATTTTTTCCGAAACTAGTTTTGAATCGGTAGCTGATTTTTCATTTAATTGAGCAACGGCATATTGGCTGATTTTTTTTTCTTCACTACTGCCTGGTACTGCAAAATAAACCAGATTATTCTCCATTTTGATGAAGTTTACATCCATTTTTTTGTTGTCATGCGTAATGATTTCGTGAGTTTGTGCAACTAATGCAACATTGAATAAAATTGTGAATAATATAAATAGATTTTTCATGTGTTCAGATATTAAGGGATTGTTTGCTTTTGCTGTTTTGCCAGCTTCTTTGATTTAATTACAGCGCTTTCCTATCAGCTAATAAAAAAAATACTTGAGTACAGTTCGATTGCTATTGATAGTAAATCATATCTCGAGTGTGTAATGGCTCTATATAGGTGTAGTTCCTTTTGGTGTATTAGGAAACATATAATAGAATCAAGCAATACACTCCGGAGGTGGAGTTGAATTTTTTAAATGCGACTCTTTTGCTTTGAATAAATCCAAAGCGTTTATTCTGTTTGGAACAATGGAATCGTATGCTAATGCATTTGGGAGGGCTACGGTACCTATGAAAAGCGTTTTTAGTTTATTCTCGAAATTGCTTTCTTCCGTATTATTTTTAGATACTTCGTATAATTCGTATTTCCTATCATTGACAAGAACAGCAACTGCCTCACTAATCCATGTAACGGAAAAAGCAACAAAAAGGACTTGAAGATTTAATTTAATTAGGCTACGAATCATGGTATAAATTTAATACAATTGAATGGGAGTTACCATTAAAATTTTCATAAAAGAAAAAATAGAAAAAACGGTTTTTGTTACTGTTTAATTCTCATTGAAACTCGTTTCTTAGACTTAAAAAAAAAAGGATAATTTTTTGTGTTACACAGTGCAGAACTATAAAAAACAAAATTATTTAAATTTTATATAAAACATTTAATTTTTTTAACTGTCTTTTTTATAGGGGGTTGTTGTTGTTTACAGCGTTTATTTATTGATAATATTCTATTTTTTGCACTTTAAATTTATTTTAATCAAAAAAAAGTGGGGTGTGTTGTAAAATTTAATTATTGAATTTTTAAAATACTTTCGTAAAAATATGGAATAATGATTTTTTTTTATTGATTTTTCGTTATTGATAATTCTTTTCTAAACAAGATAAAAAAGTGGGAAATAGTAATTTAAGTGGAGTAAAAGTTAATAAATTCGCTTTAGGATTAGGGAAAAATTCACACCAAAAGCAGCATAAAATAATGTTTTTAGCAATTATTTTAGTTCTGATTTTTTTAAATAGTAACCAAAACCAAATAATTACCAAGCTGTATTATTAATTAAAACACCTTAAAGATGAAAAAAACAGTAACTATTTTAGCAGTATTGCTAACCACAACTTTTATATTTGCACAAGAAAGCTCTGCGGTTCCAGCAACAACTTTTGCGGGATCTGCAGATGCATATTACAAATATGATTTTTCCGGAATAGACAACAGTTTGACAAGTTTTACTAATTCTCATAACTCGTTTGAACTAGGAATGGTTTCTATCGAAGCGTCACATAAAAGGGGTAAAGGTTCTGTTTTTGTAGATTTAGGTTTTGGTAACAGAGCCGCTCAGTTTACTTATAATGATACCAATGCAACTTTTATGATTAAGCAATTAAATTTCACATATGAATTTTCAGATAAGTTCAAAGTTACTGCTGGTAGTTTTGGAACTCATCTGGGATATGAATTATTGGATGCTGTCGATAATAAAAACTACAGTATGTCCTATGCCTTTACGTACGGACCCTTTTTTAATACAGGGGTAAAAGCACAATATACTACTGGAAAATTCAGTTTTATGGCGGGAGTTACTAATCCTACAGATTTTAAATCTACTATTGATGCAGGCTCAACTCAAAAAACGTTTATAGGGCAACTTGCGTTTCTGGGCGACACAGGTAGCGCCTTTTTTAATGTAACATCTGGTAGTAGTAATCCAGCTTCTGATGAAAATAAGACGCAGTTTGATTTCGTTGGAACAAAGAAACTTAGTGACGCATTTTTCTTAGGGTTTAATGGTACGTATGCAATGACTGATAACGACTTTGACAGTTCATTGGATGGAGAGTGGTTTGCGTTAGTAGGCTATGCAAATGTTGCTATAAAAGAATCTCTAAGTCTGACATACAGATTGGAATATTTAGATGCAAAAGAGGCAACTCCTGCGCTGGGATTGCTTGCTGGAACTAGTGTTATAGGGAATACATTGTCATTAAACTACAAGGTTGGTAACTTGACTATCATTCCGGAATTCAGACTTGACTCCGCCTCTGAAGCTATTTTTTCAAATAATGATGCTGCTCCAAAAGTCTTGACCGCATTTGCACTGCTCGCTACAACCTATTCATTCTAGTATTTAAAACAATATTTTTTTTGCTGCCAGGATACTCTTTTGTATTTTGGCAGTTTTTTTGTTTAAAATTTCCTAAAGTACCCGTTGGGTGTAATTAGTTTTTGATGGAAATTTTCGTCAGTTCGAATGATCCCGCTTTTGGGCGGGATTATATCAAGAACTAGAAAATTAGTATTAAAAACGGTTCTCGATACACGTCACTTCAAGTGCGAAGCGTATCGAGATGCTTTGTTCCGTTTTACTCCACAAAAAACACTCGGACTGACGTTTTGAACAATTGCACCCAACGAGTGCCAATGTATGACTAAAAACTAATGCCGATTTTGGTTTTACTTCAGTACTCATTAATAATTTCGGCAGTGGTTTGGAGAAATATTAATTATTCAATTTTGGACACAAAAAACGGCTCTTTGAAAATTCAAAAAACCGTTTAGGATTGTTTTAGGGGCTTTTGCTATTGTTGTTTGTAAATAGAATAAATGGTATTTCTTGTTTTCTCATCTAAAACATCAGTAACTTCATCTTGAATATAATGAAGTTTAAAAGCAATAATAGCAGCAGATATGTTTTTAGTGTCATACCCAATAATTCGTAATCCCTGATCGACATTAAAATCAAAAGGAGCTGTTTGTAGAAATTCATCAGGCCAAATTCCAAAACCTTTTTCGGCTAAAATTTTCCAGGGAAATAAGGCGCTGGGATCTTTTTTTCTGGTTGGGGCAATATCCGCATGACCTAAAATGTTTTGAGCAGGAATGTTATAATCTTTTTTTAACTTAGTTAGAAGGGCTAATAAGCTATTGATTTGTGATTCTGAAAACACTTCGGATCCGTTATTGTCGAGTTCAATTCCTATAGAAGCTGAATTAATATCCGTATTTTTTCCCCAAGAGCCATTTCCGGCATGCCAGGCTCTTAGGTAGTCATTCAGCATTTGCACGACTTTACCATCATCTGAAATTACATAATGGGAACTTACCTGAGTTTCTGTTTTTGTAAATGTATTTATGGTTTGTTGCAATGAATCTTGCGCTGTATGATGAATAATGATAAAATTAGGCTTGCGTAAATTAAAATTGACGGTACCAATCCATTTTGTATTGATTCCATTCTCCAAAAACGTAGATCCCATTTTGAAAATAGTATCCTTATAGGTATGTAATTGCTGCGTGTATAATGTATCTCTGTTTAATTCAACCGGAGGAACAACCGGAAGGGGTTTAGGATCCTTATTAGAAATCGTTTTTTTTAATGTTTTGAGTTTGGTGTCATATACCTTTTCAGTTTTCTTGTATGGATTTGTGGAGCAAGCAGCAATAGCAAGGGCGAAAAATAGGGTATAAAAAATATTTCTCATTAGGATTTGAGTTTTATAATGAAATAAAAAAACGATTATTTCGATTTCTTTTTAGACTTTGATTTTTTTGGATTTTTCTGCTCTTTTTTTAAAATAATGAATTTTTCCTTCTGATCTTCATTTAATAATGCCATTAATTTTCTATCGGTAACTTCAGATAGTGCCTCGATGTTTTTAATTTTATCTTCCTGACTGGTTTCTGCCTTTAGAAGCATTCCTTGAGTTCTGAAGCTTTCAATGAAGATATTAGACATTGCTACCACTTGGAGTTCATCCAGATTAAGTTCCGGTTTTATAGTTTCCATTATTTTAGCAACTGAAACTTCAACAGGAATTTCTTTAGGTTTTTCAGGAGTTCTGGTTTGATCCATTCCGCTATTCATCCTACGATTTCCTCCGTAACCGTTCCCGTTTCCATATCCATTATTATAACCGCCGTTTCCGTATTGTGCTGAAATGGTGTGGACTGATAATAATACAAATGTGATCACTAGTACTGATTGAATTGTTTTCATATGTAGCATTTTAAAATATTAAAAAATCGTTTAAAAAATTATACCGGTTCTCCGTACAAATCAAATTCCGTTGCTTCGATAATTTTGATCATCACAAACTCTCCTGTTTTTACATAATGTTTTGATGCATCTATTAAAACCTCATTGTCTACGTCTGGACTGTCAAACTCAGTTCGGCCTACAAAATGGCCACCTTCTTTTCTGTCGATGATGCATCGGAACGTTTGACCTACTTTTTCCTGATTTAAATCCCATGAAATTTGTGATTGTAACTCCATAATCTCATTGGCGCGCTCTTGTTTTACAGTATCTGGAACATCATCTTCCAGTAAATAGGCATGTGTGTTTTCTTCATGAGAATAAGCAAAACAGCCCATTCTATCAAATTTCATTTCCTGAACCCAGTCTTTCAATATATTGAAATCTTCTTGTGTTTCTCCGGGATATCCTACGATCAAAGTGGTGCGTATTGCAATTCCAGGTACTGCTTCGCGAAACTCTTTTAATAATTTTGTTGTTTTTGCTTGCGTTGTTCCGCGACGCATGGATTTCAAAATTGAATCTGAAATGTGTTGCAACGGAATATCAATGTAATTACAAATCTTAGGTTCGCGTTTCATGATTTCCAGTACATCCATAGGAAAACCGGTTGGAAAAGCATAATGCAAACGAATCCACTCAATTCCTTCTACTTTAACTAAAGCTTCCAGTAGTTCTCCAAGCGCTCTTTTTTTGTAGATATCTAATCCGTAATACGTCAAATCCTGAGCAATCAAGATCAATTCTTTAACGCCATTTTTTGCTAGACCTTCGGATTCTTTTACCAGTTTTTCAATTGTTTGTGAAACGTTTTTTCCTCGCATTAAGGGTATTGCACAAAAACTGCATGGTCTGTCACAACCTTCGGAAATTTTTAGATAGGCATAATTTTTTGGAGTTGTAGTCAGTCGTTCTCCAAGCAACTCGTGCTTGTAGTCCGCTCCCAAGGCTTTTAATAATTGTGGTAGCTCTGTAGTTCCAAAAAATTGATCCACATTTGGAATCTCTTTTTCTAAATCAGGTCGGTAACGCTCGGACAGACATCCAGTAACAAATACTTTATCAACTAATCCTCTTTCTTTTTTGTCCGCATATTCCAGAATCATGTTGACAGATTCGGCCTTGGCATTATCAATAAATCCGCAGGTATTTATTACAATGATATTTCCCTCTTCGGCTTCCGGAGCTTCATGCGTAACGTCTTTGCCGCTTGCGCGTAGCTGACCCATAAGCACTTCACTATCATATACATTTTTTGAACACCCAAGAGTGATCACGTTTATTTTATTCTTTTTTAAAGACTTCGTTCTCATAACATTAGAATCCCGATAATTTGGGAATTTTGCAAAATTACACTTTTTTATTCAAACGGAACTTGTTTCTGTTTCTTTTACACTTTTTAAGGAGCTATTCCTGCTGTACGCTACAAACAAAGTTCACTGAACTCCTATAAAAATGACTACTAGGGGAAGTAATCTCCCGAAAATAATCGGGAGGATTTTCACTGCCATCAGGGCTAAAAAAAATCCGTTTCACAATCACGAAACGGATTTTTCTAATTCATTTTTCAGGACGTTACAACTCAAACAATAGTGTCAAAGAAACATTGTTGTTAATAGCATCTATACTTGCTCCATCAGTGAATCCTTGGTTAAAAAAACCTTGTTGGGAATTTCTTTTGGCATAGGAATAGGCTAAATCCAGTTTGGTAGATCCAAAATTATATCCTAAACCTGCGGAATACCCAGTTAAATCACCCACGGTTACGGCATTTTTATACGGACTTTGTTCGTACCGGTATCCTGCTCTTAGACTTAATGCCTTAATTTTATATTCGGCACCTATTCTTAACTCTCCGGTAACGTTGAGCAATTCATTCATGTCATTATTTAAGGTTCTGAATAAGGGATCGTTTTCAGGTTTAAATTTGGTGTCGCTGTAATCTTTAAAAGCGTAATCGATACTGATTAATCCAGATTTTCCAAATACGTAGGCAAAACTCCCGGTCAACTTACTTGGCGTTTGCAATTTATAGGGCTCGTAAACATTAACCACTTGCGGGTCTACCACATCTTGCGGTAATTCACCGGTTGAATTGCCGCTTACCGTAATTAACCTTTGCGACAGCTCGTCGTTCAAAGTATACCATGTAGAAGATTGATATGCCATACCAAATCGAATTTCGTTAGTAATTTTTGCAATAGCACCTACTTGAAATGAAAATCCCGATCCGTAAGTATAAAGATCATTGTCAAATTGTACTCTTGTGATTTGATCATTAGTGCCTAATGGGTTGCTATTGTCTTCGTAAAAGCTAGACGATTTATTGAAATCAGTAAAGTGAGAATTTAAATTTAGTCCAAAATAAAATTGGTCATTATAAGAGGTTGCTGCATTAAAGGATAATTTTCCGTTGTATCCCGTACTGTAAACGGAATTTTCTTGATAATAATTTCCTCCAGCAGGAACGTTGGATAAAAAAGTAGAGTTGTTATTGGACTCGTCTGCGGCATTTAAAACATAACCTTGATATCCCAAAAAAGCTTGCTGAGCTGCGAAGCCACTTAAATTTGGATATTGACCATTTGGAAGATTACTACCCAAGAAAGAATACAATTGGGATATAGATTCTCCCGGATTTGTGTTTACAAAATCTTGAGGAACTGGAGCACCGCCGTTCCCATTATTGGCATAACTCAAAAAATAATTAGCTATAGAATTGTTTGGATTGGTTCCTGCTGAAAACAGCCCATTATCAAAATTATTGGCGTTTTCATAATTTATGGCCAAGGAAATTTTTCTCCACTTGCTGTTTGGGTTTCTGGTATTAAAAACAAATACAATTCCTGCTTGATTCAAATCAAAGGAGTTTTCTTTCTCTGTTGCTGTCCCGCCAAAGTAATTTGAATTGTTTTTAGTATCGAAGTTTGTCAATGTAACAGCCATTTGATTATTGGTAAACACCGCTGAACCAGCAGGGTTTACATTGATAGATGACAGGTCGCCCCCAAGCGCTCCAAAAGCACCGCTCATGGCTCTGAAACGGGCTGTTCCATTTAAGTTGTCCTGTGAATACCGAAGTGCATCAGAAATTTCTTGTGATTGGGCTACGGTAAACGATAAGCCAGCGAGTAATAAATATAGGTGTTTTTTCATTTTTTGTTGGGATATTTAATTTTTATCAAAAAGGATGGTTCCGCACTATTTTTTATCCTCTTCCACCTCTTCCACCACCGCCAGATGATCTACCACCACCACTACCACCAGATCTTCCGCCACCTGAATTATTAGATCTGGACATGTTTGAACTAGGGCTATAAGACGACGGGCTGTTGTTGTCATTTCTTGTTGGTGTGAAAGATCGTGAAGGCGCATTGTTTTGATTGCGCACATTGTTTATATCGGATCTTCTTCTGGGAGTATTGTACGAACTGTTTTGTGGTTGACCTTGATTCCTAGAGAATGTAGGACTTGTTCGGTTGATGCTATTCGTTGCGTTTCGTCGCAAATCAGTGGTGTTGTTTCTAAAGTTGGCGTTATTAGTTCGTCTGCCAATAGTGGTATTGGTTTGGTTTCGGGAATATTCTCTGCTTGTTTGATTGGTGTTGTTTATCGTATTTGAATTGGAATAGGAAGACCCTCTTCGGCCTGCATTAGAAGAATAATTGACATTGTTTTGACCATCTCCATAGTTTCCCCAGCCGTTACCGTACCAATTGTTCCATCCCCAATTGTTTCCATACCAGTTGTTCCATCCCCAATTGTTGCCATACCAGTTATTCCACCCAAATCCCATGCTCATTCCCCATCCAAAACCACCGTTAAATCCCCAGTTGTTTCCGTACCAGTTATTCATGCCCCAATTGTTCATACCCCAATTGTTTCCGTACCAGTTATTCATATCCCATCCGTTGTCATAGACATTTACGGATTGCGCATTACCTCCCCATCCAGGATAAGTAGTGTAGTTTTCCTGAAGAGTGTCATTTTCTAAATCATAATCACTGTAAGTATCTACATCTGTAAAAATTTCATTGGATTGGTAGTTGTTTTGAAGTGAATTGAAATACGCAGTATATTGGTTATTTGGATCATTTTGTGGTTCTCGTTCAGTAATTTTGTAGGAAGTGTTACCATATATTCCGTCAGAATCATAGTACGAACTGTTTTGATAAGAGCTGCAAGAGGCCAACAATAGTGTTAAAAAACTGATCGTATAATATATTGATGTGTTCGGGGCGGAAAAAGGGGTAGTTTTCATATATGTGGAGTTTTTATTGTTGGACAATACAAAAATAGTTAGTTTTGCGTAATTATTAGTTAAATAAATATTAAACAAAATTTGTGCCAAAATATAAAACATGGGTAAGAACTTAACTACAAGAGCGGAAGAT
This sequence comes from Flavobacterium sp. ZB4P23, assembly GCF_003970375.1. NCBI lineage: Bacteria > Pseudomonadati > Bacteroidota > Flavobacteriia > Flavobacteriales > Flavobacteriaceae > Flavobacterium > Flavobacterium sp. ZB4P23. The sequence goes on along the minus strand of NZ_RYDK01000005.1, from coordinate 165,135 downwards.
TATTCAAAATGGTATAACGAGTTGGTTGTCAAAGCCGATTTAGCCGAAAATTCAGGGGTGAGGGGGTGTATGGTTATCAAGCCTTACGGATATGCAATTTGGGAAAAAATGCAAGCGGAGTTGGATCGAATGTTTAAAGAAACCGGACATCAAAATGCATATTTCCCTCTATTTGTTCCTAAAAGCATGTTTGAAGCCGAAGAAAAAAATGCAGAAGGTTTTGCTAAGGAATGTGCTATTGTTACCCATTATCGATTAAAAAACGATCCTGACAGACCTGGTAAACTAATGGTGGATCCCAATGCAAAATTAGAAGAAGAATTAATTGTACGTCCTACAAGTGAAGCTATTATTTGGTCTACTTATAAAGGATGGGTACAATCGTATAGAGATTTGCCATTACTGATTAACCAATGGGCAAATGTGGTGCGCTGGGAAATGAGAACGAGATTGTTTTTGCGTACCGCAGAATTTTTATGGCAAGAAGGGCATACCGCTCACGCTACTAAAACAGAAGCGGTAGAAGAATCAGAAAAAATGATGCATGTGTATGCTGATTTTGCCGAGAATTTTATGGCAATTCCAGTTATAAAAGGAATAAAAACTGAAACCGAGCGTTTTGCCGGAGCAGAAGAAACCTATTGTATCGAAGCGTTGATGCAGGATGGTAAAGCATTACAAGCGGGGACTTCACATTTTTTAGGGCAAAACTTTGCTAAAGCATTTGATGTCAAATTTGCTACAGCCGAAGGAAAGCAAGAGTATGTTTGGGGAACTTCGTGGGGTGTTTCTACTCGTTTGATGGGGGCATTAGTGATGACGCATTCAGACGACCAAGGCCTGGTATTGCCTCCTAGTTTAGCGCCTATTCAGGTCGTGATTGTTCCTATTTATAAAACAGAGGAACAATTAGCGGCAATAACTGAAGCAGTAACTGTTTTGACTGTGGCTTTGCGAAAATTACAAATCGCTGTCAAATATGATAACAGAACCACTCAAAAGCCTGGTTTTAAATTTGCAGAATGGGAATTAAAAGGGGTGCCGGTTAGGATTGCTGTAGGTCCTAAAGATTTAGAAAATGGAACTTTTGAGGTTGCAAGAAGAGATACATTGACTAAAGAAGTCGTTTCTAAAGATGGAATTGAAACGTATATCAACGATTTACTAGCGCAAATTCAAAAAGAATTATTTGAAAAAGCATTGCAATATAGAAATACACATGTTACTGAGGTAAACAGTTTTGAAGAGTTCAAAGCGGTTTTAGATGCGAAAGGAGGTTTTGTATCAGCACATTGGGATGGAACTGCAGCAACTGAGGAAAAGATTAAAGACTTAACGAAAGCAACCATCAGATGCATCCCTTTAGACCGAATAGAAGAAGCGGGAAGCTGCGTTTTTACTGGTGAAAACTCAGTAGGCCGAGTACTGTTTGCGAAGGCATATTAAAAAAAAATAATTTTTTTTGCATGTACTATTGTACGTTTCAAAAATAGTTGTATTTTTGCATCCGCATTAGAGAAGCAGGGCCCGTTCGTCTATCGGTTAGGACGCATGGTTTTCATCCATGTAAGAGCGGTTCGATTCCGCTACGGGCTACTATTTTTTTTGCAGGTTAAAGTGATCCCGAACTCAGAGGGAAAATGGCCCGTTCGTCTATCGGTTAGGACGCATGGTTTTCATCCATGTAAGAGCGGTTCGATTCCGCTACGGGCTACAAATTCAATTTTGATTAATTGATAAAACTTAGGGGATAATGGTCCGTTCGTCTAGGGGTTAGGACGCCAAGATTTCGTCTTGGTAACAGGGGTTCGATTCCCTTACGGACTACAAAAATATAGTAAAAGATAAAAACATAATAAAATGGCAAATCATAAATCAGCTCTAAAAAGAATTAGAAGTAACGAAAAGAGAAGAGTATTAAATAGATACCAACATAAAACTACTCGTAATGCTATAAAAGCATTAAGAATAGCGACTGATAAAGTAGATGCTACTTCTAAATTATCAAACGTGATTTCTATGATTGATAAATTAGCTAAAAAGAATATCATTCATGATAACAAAGCGTCTAATTTAAAATCTAAATTAACGAAGCTTGTTGCTAAATTGTAATTAAAACAATTTATTTTATATAAATAAAAAGCTCTCATTCTTAGGATGGGAGTTTTTTTTATGGGTAATATTAGCTAATCTTATTCTTTAAATATTCAAGCATAGATAGGGTTATTGGTTTTGATAAAAAGTCAATTACCATGGGGTATTTTTTTGCTTTTTCTAAGTCTTCCGGATCAATTGTAGAAGAAAGTACAATTACCTTAATAGCACTAAAATCTGAAAACTCCGGGCTGTTAAAATAATCCAGAAATTCCCATCCTCCCATTACGGGCATATTTAGATCCAAAAAAATTAATTGCGGATGGTGGTGTTTGTCATCATTATTTTGTCTGATAGTATTGAAGTATTTCAGCGCTTCTTCGCCATTTTGAGAAGTAATTATTTCGTTAGAAAAGGATGATTTGTTGATTACTTTTTTGCATAGCATAAGTGTTATTGGGTCATCATCAACACATAAAATTGTATCTAACATATTATTTATTTTTAAAAGTTAATGTAAATATAGTTCCTTTATTGACTTCACTTTCAATATTAATTGTTCCTCCCATAGTTTCAACTTGAGATTTTACTAAATAGAGCCCTAATCCTTTGCTGTCCGGATAATTATGAAATCTCTGGTAAAGGCCAAAAACTTTATCTCTGTTTCTTTCCAGATCGATGCCTATTCCGTTGTCTTTGAAAATTAATACAATTGTGTCGTCAATTTCGCTGGTTGTGATTGTTATTTTTAGTTTTCTATTTTCGGATTTGTATTTTATAGCGTTGGTTAATAGGTTTAGTAAAATGCTTTCTATATACGCTTTATTGATGTTGATAATTGAAACTTTTTCAAAATTAATTTTTATAATGGGTTTGTATAATTCAATTTGAAAGTTGAGTTGATTGAACACATTTTCAAAAATATCTTGAAGAAGTACTGCTTCTTTTTTGATTGATGGATTGTCTTTGATGATGATTACTTTGACTAAGTCATTAATGGTTTCGTTTAATAAATGCGTAGATTTATTGAAGCCATATAAAATTTCTTTTAACTCTGGATTATCAATAGGAATGTCTTCGATTAAGTTCAAAAGTCCTGTCAAATTTGATAATGGAGCCCTAAGGTTGTGTGAAGTAATGTACGAAAACTGTTTTAGATCTTTGTTATTTTGTGTTAGCTCTCGAATAAGCTGTTCTTTTTCCTTTTCTTGTTTTTTTTCATCAGTGATGTCTCTCTGGATGGAGATCCAATGTGAAAGTTCGTTATCAGTATTGTATATTGGTATCATGGAGAAGCGTACCCAGTATTCTTTTTTGTTTTTTGTATAGCTGATGGTTTCAATAATGCACTCTTCTTTATTTTGTATAGCGGCTATCAGTTTTTTTAATTCCTCGTAATCTGAATTGGGACTATTAAAAAGTTCTGGAGATTTTCCTATACTTTCTTCGGAATTGTATCCTGACATGATTGAAAAAGCCGGGTTTACGTAGGTGATATTTGGGATATTTCCGTCGATCGAATTGGCTTCGGTGATGATGATGGAATCTTTTGATTGAATAATAACAGTCTCTAGCAATTTTAGTCTTTGTTCTTCTTCTTTTTGTTTTGTGATGTCTTGAATGGCTCCAATCATTCTAACGGCTTTCCCATTTTCATCTTTCAAGAGAAAACCTCTGTCAAGAACATACTTATAGGAATCGTTAGCGCATTTAAAACGGTATTGATCTTGCCAGTTTTCGGTTTTTTGTTCGATAAAAGAGTAGAGTTTGACAGACATTTTAATACTGTCCTCGGGGTGAATTTTATCAAACCACCATTTTGAACTATTACCAACTTCGTATTCTTTATAGCCAAAAACAGTTTCAATACCTTTGTTCCAAGAAAAGCTGTCTTCTTGTATTTTCCAATCCCAAATAGTATCACTTGTCGCTTTTGCTACAATATGGTATTGTTCATTCGATTCCTTTATTTCATCATTTGTGTTTTTCAGCTTTTCAAAAATGGATATGTTTCGAGTGTCATTTTTTGATAAAATGAGTTTGAAAATTATTCCGGTTAAAAATATGTATAAGATGTCTTTTGTGAAAGTGTAAAATTGGTGGTTTGAATCAGAAATAAAAGGTTGTAATAATTTATGACTAATGGTTGCTACAAACATTGAAATTACAATGTAAATGATAATTATTTGATTGGTTTTACTTTTCATTACTCAAATATAAATAATTATTTGTGAATTATTAAACAACATAATAACTTATTTTTCGTGATTTTTTTAAAGACCTATTTCTGTGTCTAATGCGTTAAGAATATGTAAACTATTACATAAATATTTTTTATATCAAAATAAAGTGTACCTTTGCACCCATTAAAAATCACAGATGGAATCTATTAGAAACATTGCAATTATTGCCCACGTCGATCACGGTAAAACAACTTTGGTTGATAAAATTATGTATCACTGTCAGTTATTTCGCGATAACGAAAATACAGGTGACTTAATCCTTGACAACAACGACTTAGAGCGTGAAAGAGGTATTACCATTACTTCAAAGAATGTTTCTGTAGTATACAAAGGAACAAAAATCAACATTATTGATACTCCTGGTCACGCCGATTTTGGTGGAGAGGTAGAGCGTGTATTGAATATGGCTGATGGCGTTTGTCTACTAGTAGATGCATTTGAAGGGCCTATGCCACAAACTCGTTTTGTATTACAGAAAGCACTAGACCTTGGTTTGAAACCATGCGTTGTTATTAATAAAGTAGATAAAGAAAACTGTACTCCTGAAGAAGTGCATGAAAAAGTTTTTGACTTAATGTTCGAATTAGGAGCAGAAGAGTGGCAGTTGGATTTTCCAACAGTTTACGGATCAGCTAAGAACAATTGGATGTCTGATCATTGGGAAAACGTAACTGATAATGTGGAAGCATTATTAGATATGGTTATTGCTAATGTACCGGCTCCTAAAGTATCAGAAGGAACTCCTCAAATGTTGATTACTTCATTAGACTTCTCTGCTTTTACAGGTCGTATCGCTATTGGTCGTTTAGAAAGAGGTGTTTTGAAAGAAGGAATGCAGATTTCTTTGTGCAAAAGAGATGGTGTAATCATGAAATCACGTATTAAAGAATTACATACTTTTGAAGGATTAGGTCGTAAAAAAGTGCAAGAAGTAATTGCTGGAGATATTTGTGCAATTATTGGAGTTGAAGGTTTTGAAATTGGGGATACTATCGCTGATTTTGAAAATCCGGAAGCCTTACAAACAATTACTATTGATGAGCCAACGATGAGTATGTTATTTACCATCAATGACTCTCCTTTCTTTGGGAAAGAAGGTAAGTTTGTAACTTCTCGTCATATCAGAGACAGGTTGAATAAAGAATTGGAAAAAAACTTAGCGATGAAATTGGGTGAAACTGATTCAGCGGATAAGTTCATGGTTTTTGGTCGTGGAGTACTTCACTTGTCTGTTCTTATTGAAACAATGAGAAGAGAAGGGTATGAGTTACAAATTGGGCAACCACAAGTTATCATCAAAGAAATTGATGGCAAAAAATGTGAGCCAATTGAGGAATTGACAATCGACTTACCAGAGAATTTGTCTGGAAGAGCGGTAGAGTTTGTTTCTTTCCGTAAAGGAGAAATGTTGAGTATGGAAACTAAAGGGGAGCGTATGATCATAAAATTCAATATCCCGTCTCGTGGAATCATTGGATTGCGTAACCTATTGCTTACTGCTACAGCTGGTGAGGCTATTATGGCACACCGTTTTATAGGATATGAGCCTTACAAAGGAGAAATTTCTGGACGTAACAAAGGGTCATTGATTTCTATGGAAAAAGGAAAAGCGATTCCTTACTCTATCGATAAATTGCAAGATCGTGGTAGATTCTTCGTTAATCCTAATGATGAAATTTACGAAGGTCAAGTAATTGGAGAAAACTCCCGTAGCGATGATATGTGTGTCAACGTAACTAAAGAGAAAAAACAATCTAACGTTCGTTCATCAGGAAATGATGATAAGGCTAGAATTATTCCTCCAGTTATTTTCTCTCTTGAAGAAGCTTTAGAGTACATTCAAAAAGATGAATATGTTGAGGTAACTCCAAAATCGATTCGTTTGAGAAAAATATATTTGACAGAAACGGATAGAAAAAGATTTAAAATCTAATTTTATTTTTATAAAACTGAAAAGCCATTCGTTGATTCGAATGGCTTTTTTTTTGGTGTTTAGATCCCTTTTATTGGTTTTAATTCGCTGTTTGCTACACAATTTTAATGGCCTCTTGTGAGGTATAAATGTCAGTTGTTTTTTTGCGGCACATTTTAACTATGACGGTATTGTACCATAAAATTTAGATTAATTGATATTCATAAATAATATTATCCGGGATTTGCATGAGGGATAGCAGCAAGCTACCGAAGTAGCGCGGATAGCCCGACAGCATAAATAGAAAGGGCTAATTCCGCATAATGATAAGTAGGCCTTTTCTATTTATGGTGGCATGCCCTATTAATTGTTTTATCGTTTCAAACTAAAATGACCTTTAGCTTCTCTTCCATCAGCTAATTTTATGGTATACCAATAATCATCAGAGGGTAATGGCTGCCCTGTAAAAGTACCGTCCCAGCCTTGACTGGAAGCTGTAATTTGTTTTAGTAATTTGCCGTATCTATCATAAATATAGATGGTAGAATTTGCATTAAAATCAGCATTTACTCCTTTTACATTCCAATAATCATTTTGGCCGTCTCCATTTGGAGTGAAAAATTTAGGTACGCCAATTAAGGCTATTTTTTGGCTCACTGTTCCACAACCATTTTTGTCATTGATGTATACTTCATGAATTCCAGCAGCTATATTGTCAAAGAAATTTGAATCTTGAAAAGGTCCGGACGGAGCATCAAGACTGTATTCATAAATTCCTTTTCCGGATACATTAACGGTTACCGTATTTGTATCTGCTAGATCAACTACATCAATGCTGGTAATACTAGCAATATCAGAAGCTGTAACTTTTATAGTTCGAATTCTAGAACATCCTGAAACTGTTCTTACTTCTACAGTGTAGTTTCCTTCTTGATTTACATCTAGCGTGTAGTTGTTCTCATTTGGTAGAAGAACGTTATCTTTAAACCATTTATAGGTGTAGTCAGTAGTTGGGGATCCATCTTGAATCCCTGCATTTAGTGTTACAAAAAAAGTAGGAAGATTAGAGCATACCAATTCGTTTTCTGATCCATCAGAATTTAAGTTTATAGGTGGTAAACTATTTACAATGAAAGGTAAAATAATTGAAGCTTTACAGGTTGAGTTAGCAGTATTCTCCACAACGGCTGTAATGTTTTGGGTGCTGCTAATGAAAGGATTTGGCAACGGACTAGATAAAGAAGCTCCATTTGCATCAAAATATTTGACAACCATTCCTGTTTGATTTCCTAAAATCGTATTCTGAAAAGTACTCGTATTAAAACCAAACTTACCATCTTGTAACAGAGGATCTATTTCATCATCACATACGGTTGTTAAATTTACAGTTACTTGGAAAGCTTCTGGAAGATCATCCACTGTGAATGTTATCAAAGTTTCGTCAAAACATTTTAAAGTTGAATTATTAGTAACAATTGCTTTTATCGTTTGTGTGCCTGTAGTATAGGTTGAAGGAAATGGGCTTGATATCGAATTGTTGTTTTGATCAAAATAAGTAACAGTAACATTAGTTTGTCCTTGTTTTAAATCAGATTCTAATGTAGCTGTATTAAAAGTATATTTTCCATCTTGGTTGTCATCACATTGTCTTGGGATAGACACAGCGTAAGCAAACGGAAGTTTTTCAACTGTAAGTGTTACGTAATGTCCCAAGCCATAACAAGCATTATCTGTATCACTGTCTACGCGGCCCCAAATTTCTTGAGTGTTTACGTAACCAATATTTCTGTAATTAGAGATATTGGTGATTGCATTTATTTCTGCTAATGCATCGGCTTGATTGCGATAAAATGTTATTGTATAATTTCCCGCGGGTAATAAATTTTTTATATCTGTTTCTGCACTGCTAAAGTCAAAAGTACTTACACCATCTCTTTTATCATTGTTTGCATTGTTATTGCCGTTTATGTCTAATAAATCATCACATTGCACGAACTTTCTTTTGAATGTACTTGGAATTTGTGTTGCTAAAACTTTTAGGGTCAATTCAGCTACACTAAAACAACCATTAGAATTAAGTACTCTTGCATATACTTTCATAATTCTAGGTGTTGTATTCGTAAAAGCCTTAGGCGTACTAATTAACTCTGAAGCGTTTGCCGTTGTAGCACCTAAAAATGAAGTGTAGTAAGAAAAGGTTTCATTTGCAAAATTGCTTGAAATCTCATCATTTTTAACCGTTAGATTAAATGTGGTTACCTCATTTAAATCTTCGTCACATTGAATAATGGTTGTATTATTCACGGTTGGTAACGTATATACGATTAAAGTAGTGTCATTTGAAATTAAGCCACAACTGTTTCCAATTTTATCTAATTTTACACGATATTTATATCCATTCATTGTGGTTTTTACATTGGTAACAGTCAATGAATTTGTAGTTACTCCAGAATATGTTGCGTCATCAGTAATATTAGTCCAAATGGTTCCATTAGTGGATACTTGCCATTGATAGGTGTTTCCGCCATTATCAGCTAGAGTAATTACTGCATTTTGTAGTTCACAAGTTGGCGAAACTGTTGGTTGTGTTGTTATAGTTATAGGAGCAGCGGTAGTGTAATTACTATTTGGTGTAGTATATCCTACGCCGCTTATTACTTGACCATTTGTATTTACTGAAACTGGATTATTGCCCAATACTCCGTCATTGTTTGGGTCTAAGAATCCGGCTTCGATGACATCATTGCATAAATCACCATCAGCATCTAAATCACGATAATTTCTGATTCCATCAGAATCAAGGTCATTTCCCGTTTCTATTGAATCTAAAATCCCATCGTTATCACTATCTAAATCCAAATAATCAGGGACACCATCGCTATCAGTATCCATCGGTATAAGTCCTGGATCGTAAGCGTTGTCGATACCGTTTTTATTTGTATCGCTATTTGTTACAGCTACTGCAGTGTTTGGTTGTGCTTCAATATTGTCAGCAATTCCGTCATTATCGCTATCGTTGTCTAACTGATCTGCAATCCCATCATTGTCGCTGTCTTTAGGAACGCACACTGCACTGATCGCTAATGTTGATTTATTAGCGTTGACATCTGATAAGTTTTTGTGTGAAAAAGTAATAGATTTCGATAAATTGGTTAGAAACTGAAATGTTGCTGTTCCTGCAGCCAATGGAGTGATACTTTTTAATCTAAATCTGATTTCAAATGAGGAAAATTGTTTTACTCCACTTTCGTAAATACCATCATAGTTAGTATCAATTAATAGTTGGTCACTTGGATTTAGTACCGTGATGGTTTTATTAACATCTGAATTCATTATGTATTCAGCATCTGCATTCAATAAATCAGTTGCACTAGCTATATTTACATATTTCATTTCCAAACTGATTGGATTAGAAAAAGTCATTTTATAACTAACAAAGTTTCCTTTTCCTGCTGGTACATTGGAAATAAAACTTCCGTCACTGCTTCCAATAAATGGCGTTGTACTTGCAGTTGTTGACGTGGTAATTGTTCCAGTAAATGAATTGGAGTAAAGACCAACTGCTACAGTTCCATTTGAAGGATTTGAAAGATCCAAGACTTGATTTCCATAGGATTCTGTGCAATTTGTAATACCGTCTTTGTCATTATCAAGATCAATATTGTCATTTACGGTGTCAAGATCTGTATCTGTTTCGCAAGTACTAACAGGAATTAAATCAGACAATACAGGTGGAGAATTACATCCTGAAATACTGCCTCGTACTTGATAGTAACCTGGCTGCGTTGGGGTATAAGAATTGCTGTTTGTATTAGGTATTACTGCGTTATTGAAATACCATTCAAAACTATCATATGATGAAAGTGAACTTACTTTTAGAATAACATTTGGGATGCAATTTGAATTAGATACTGTAATTTTATCAGTTACAATTTCTGGTTTTGTGTCAAAACCGGAATAATAACCGCCATAAGTAGCCGCGCCATTTGTCCCAAAGTAAGAAACATAGACTTGTCTGGTGGATTTTACTGATATATTGCCGAATAAACCATTACTTGTATATCTCACAAAACCTGAATTTCCTGTTACAGGAATAGCAGTGTTATTATTGAGCGTATTGTTGTTTACAGTCACGGTAGCTCCTGTTTCAGTAACGATATTCAATCCGCCATTATAAATTGTGCTTCCTATCAATTCAATAGAAGGTATATTATCAACAATGCTTGGCGTTGCACAATTTAAGGGCGGGACAAAAAATAAATTTTGATTGGCAGGAGAATTACCTCCCCCAATACTTTGATACGCAAATACGTTTTCAGATGTAGTTACGTATAAGTTTCCATTAGTAAATTTACTTCCATCAATATCAGCATATTCACCTTTATTTAATGTTTTAAAAAGAGTAACGCCGTCTAAAAATATTTTGGTATTATCTTCATTTGCTATCAATAACACACGTTCTAATTCATCGGTACCAAGACCTTTGACAAAAATATATTCTTTCCCAGTTTTTTCTGCTGAAACGATTTGGTCAAAACCAAGATCTCTCCCTGTTGGTTGCCCATTATTGAGAAATGTGCTATTACTACCGCCAAACGAACCTGAATTTACAACAACTGGTTTGTCGCTTACTACTAGCGCACCAATCATTTTTGAACTGTTTGAAGGTGTTGTGTTTGGGGAGTTATCCATAGCCAGCACGTAACTTTCATTTTTATCAAGAGTAACTACGATATCACCAGAAATAATAATTCCATTAGACAATACTGTTCCATTAAGTATATTAGAGATGGTTACTTTGGTACCATTTTCAGTGGATAAAATGGAGGCAAAATTTAGTAAGCTGCTGTCTAAAAGAGGGTTTAACATGGCGCCTAGCCTAAAAGTTTTACCTAATGCACTATTTCCTTTAGACACTAATCCTCCTGCATGTGCATACGATACTATTCCATTTTGTATATTTCTACCGGCATTGACTCTAACGCTTACATAAATTAAATCTTGAGCTTCAACAATGAAACCTTTATTAGCAATAACTCCTATTTGAGTTTTAGAAGTAAATAACTGTGTGTCGATTCCTTGTCCAATATCATGTCTGTAAGGATTACTGTTATTGACTGTTGCTGAAATAGTCGCTCCGCCAATTGCTGTAATTTCAAGTTTTACATTGGTAATACTAGGAGTAGAAATATATAAATAATGATCACCAGGTAAATTATTACTTGCCGCCGTAAGAGGCGGAATATAATGTGTTTTACTAAACTGCGAAAAACAACTTATGGAAAAAAGAATGATGAGTATAAGTAAAGTTTTTTTCATGTGTTAAAAATAACAAAATTTATATTATCTTCTTACTGAAAAATCGCCTTTTATTACTTTGCCAGTATCAAATTCCAGCTTTTCACTGACTTTTGCAGATTGGATTCCTTTGATTTTGCAAACCAACTTTAAGTTTTCCTTAGCCGTCATGTAGGGATAAAAGTTAGGTCTTTCAATAATGGTACCCACTTTTTTCAAGGCTTCATGAGTTTCCATTGTCCCGCCAAAAGCGGTATACACTGGAGGTTTTATTGACCACATTCAGCGCAATTCCTAAAGTAGTTGATTTCCCGCTGCCGTTAGGACCTAGAATCCCGTATACAGTACCTTTTTGTATTTCGAAAGAAACGTTTTTTAAAGCTTGAAGTGTGCCATAACGTTTGTGGAGATTTTTAATAAAGAGTATCGTTTCCAAAGGGTTCATCTTTATAATTTTATATAGGACGAATAAGGTATGATTTTGGTACTCTAAAATTAATATTAGTTTATTTCTTCGATTAATTTACGTAATAAATCTAATTTTTGTGCCGTAATAGGTTTGTCGATATAGTCTTTTACTACACGGTATTTTTTTGTCTTTTCAATATCATTAGGGTCAATTGAGGATGTCATGATGAAAATTATAATTTTTTTTTCTAAGGCTATCAGCAAAAATTCATCTAAAAATTGCCAACCATCCATGACCGGCATATTTAAATCTAATAAAATAGTGTCCGGCAGGTTTTCATTAGTATCAAAACAATGTTTTAATTTATCTAAGGCTAATTGGGGATTATGAAAAGATTCAATTTCGTCACAAAACTTATTTTTAGAAATGAGAATGCTCATCAATTTTACATTTAATTTATCATCGTCAATGATGTATGTTAATTTATTCTTCATATAAATAAATTTTAAAATTAGAACCTTGCCCCACTTCACTTTCTACTTCAATTTTTCCACCCATGGCTTCCAGCTGGTTTTTGGTTAAGAATAATCCAATTCCTTTCGCGTCTTCATTGCCGTGAAACGTTTTGTACATACCAAAAAGCTTGTGACCATTTTTTTCTAAATCTAATCCCAAACCATTATCTTTGAAATTGATAATGCTGTAATTGTCTTTAGCTTCGTAGCTAATTTCTAAAGTTGCAGTTCTATGGGGGGATTTATATTTAATTGCATTGGTAAATAAGTTAAGTAATATGCTGTCTAAATAAGCGGGGATAGCATTTACAATCAAATGGTCAGGAATGGTGTGAGTAATTACTATTTGACTCTCTTTGATGGCCTGACTCAAAGCCATTCTTGTTTTTTCAATTTCTTGCCTTAAGCGAATTCCTTTCTTTTCAATATTTATTTTTTGCTGAATGGTTATAATCTCATTCAAATATTCAATTGTTTCAGAGAGTTTTTGGGTGCCTTCTTTGAATAAATCAAAATAAGATAGTTTTTCAGTAATATCATCGGTATGATCTATCACATCAATTACCATAGATAGATTGCTGGTGTGGGAGCGGATGTTGTGGGAAACAATATGCGTGAAATTGTATAATTTATTATTTTGAATGTTGGTAATATCCAATAATTTTTTTAACTCTATTTCTTTTTCAATTCTTGAGGTTACATTTCGGCCTACGCCTATGAAATGAATAAAGGTATTATGGCTGTCAAATACCGTTGTTATATTAAGTTCAAACCAATATTTTTCTTTGTTTTTAGTGTAATTAAGAATGGTGATTTTTATACTTTCCTGATTCTGAATTGCCTTTCGCAGGAATTCGCTGGCTTGTTCATCCGTTTCTGGACCTTTAGAGGCATAGCCGGGTTTTTGGCCTATTACTTCTTCCATTTTCAACCCTGTAAGGTCTAAATAAGCCTGATTTGCCCATACTGCTTCACCGTTAGGATTTGCAATTACAATGGTGTCTGTAGTTTCGGAGGCTGCTAGGGAAAGCAAACTCATTTTTGCTTCAACATTTTTTCTTTCGCTGATATCTCTGACAAAACAGACTAAATAGGTAATGTTGTCCACCATGAATTTTTTGCCTGAAGCAATTTCAACAGCAATTGATTTTCCAGATTTGGTCCTTAAGGATGTTTCGTTGACAGTATATTCATTCTTTGTTAAATTGTATTTCAAGAAAAAACGAAGCTCTTTTCTAAATGTCATAGGAAACAGTTTCGAATGGTGTATTCCTTTGATTTCCGAATCATAATATCCGGTAAGTTCGGTGGATCTGGAATTACAGTCTGTAATAATACCATTAGAGGTATCTATAATTAGGATGGCATCATTGGCACTGGAAAAAACAGAAGAGAATTTTTCAACACTGAGCTGAAGTTCATTGATTAGATTTTGCTCCTTTGTAATGTCTTGAAAAGTACCTAGTAGAGATACTGCTTTTCCATCAATCACATCGACTTGACAAATGCATTCTACATATTTGATATTGTTTTTTGCGGTCGTAATCTCAAATTTATCACTAAATGGAATCCCGTGATTTATTGCACTATTAATAAGAACTTTGATTCGGTCTCTATTCTCACCCATGGTGTAAAAATTAATTCCATTCCCAATTATGGGTTCATAATTTTCAGGAACTTCCAGAATACATTTTGTAACCGCATCCCAAAAAATGTGATTCGTTTGCAGGTCCATTTTCCATATTCCAATCTTAGCTGATTGAGCCGCCCTGAAATAAAGTTCTAGTTTGTTCTTCATCAGTAGGTTTTAAATAGTTAAAGAGTCTTGGAGACTACCAAATATAAAGGTTATTTTTTTTTGTATCAAATATTTTTAACATAAAATGATGGTTTTGCTATTTATATCTTATTTTATTGTCTAGTCAGTATTTATTTTATGAAAAAAAATGAGAATTTATTAAAATATCTTTTAGAAACTAATCGCAAGCAACGCCTTAATTTATCGTAATTTTGTATTAAATTTTTTTTTCAATGAGTGAGCCAGTAATGCTTTTTAAAAAACCATCCTATCCTGTAAATAAATCACTTTTAGAATACTTGGGACGGTTTGATCGCTTGTCAAAAGTTTCTATTTTTTACGATGACTTATTGCGTTTTTCCGGATCAATAACGGTCTATGATAAAAATGACCAGGATACGTTATGGATACGGGTATACTACAATGATTTTGAGCGAGAAGAAATTGATTTGAATCTAAAAAAAATCTATTCACTACTCCATTCTGACGGTAATCTGGGGATTATCAAATTCTTGAATGTGGATTCCATTGATTACTGCACTTTTGGAAATTCAAAACCTTTTCGAATAAAAGTCAGGAACATACTAAATGATAATTACACCCATTTTTATATTAAAAAAGCAGATGCTTCTCGTATTTACGGACTGGAGTTAGAGCATATTCTTTCTCCGGACAAAATAAATTTTTTAGTATATGAAGACACTTTAATAGAAGAACATATTATGGGGATTCCTGGTGATGTGTTTATGAAAACACTGCTCATTGATTGCACCGAAACCGAAAAAGCGCAAATAGCCAAAGAATTTGTCAAGTTCAATGAACGCTGTATGATTCGATTATTAGGGGATATGCGTTCCTATAATTATGTAATTGTGCCCACCCATGATTTTGATCAAGTGGTCTATAAAATACGTGCTATTGATTTTGATCAGCAATGCTACGAAGGAAACTTCAAAGTGTACCGCCCTCAGTTTTTTAAAGAAAATTACCCCATGGTAAAATTAGTTAAAGAAAAGCTTCAAAACAGTTCCATAGAGCAATATAAGGATGAAGAAAGAGCCGTTTTAGCCAAAAGAATCCTTTCTGCCGAAAACAGGATCAAGCGGTTGTTGAAAATTATGCGCGAGGACGTAATTGCTCCCGAGGCACATATTGAACAATTGCGATTAGAGCTTTATCGGTACACCAATGATTTGAATTTTAAAAGTGCAAAATCAATGGGCGGTATCATGAGTGCAGCTTTTCATTTTATTACCAGAAATTTCAAAACCAGTACTTTATTCAAAACAAAAGTATAAATTTCCTTGTTTTTCAGTTGAATCACGGTATTGCTGTGTTTTAAAAAAATTACCTAGTTTAAACCGGAAAACGCTCGATTTTTAGGAGTAATGCTTTGGCATAATTGGCGTGACAATCTACGTTGGCACCCGCAATTTCTTCTAAGGCTTCGATAAGCTTATAAAATGAAATCAAGGTTTTGAACGGACTTTCTTTAAAAAATGGATGCGCCATTTTTGGTAGTTTTTAAGAACCGTAAATTTACAAGGTTGGTTTTTGCATTTATTTCTAAAAAAAAATCTCCAATTACACTTTCGTAATTGGAGATTCATATCATTATTGGTGCTATAAATGGCAATGGAACACTGTAAACTAGCTCTTCTGTTCTTTATTGAAATAAACGAGATAGTAGTACATTTGTTTTTCCTCGTCCCATCCTTTTTCAACATATTTTTCAGCGCTTTCAGGATTGATAAAGTCCATTTTAATTTGGATGTGTGTGTCTAAATTAATGATGTTTTTGATTGATTTTCTAGCATCAGAAACCGCTGCATTTGCAATAGGAAAAGAAGTAACATCTTCAATACTGTATTTTTCTCCTTTGTCCATTTTGTAGTTCTTGAATTCAGGAATAAGGTCTGGATTGTCTAAAACTTCGTTCAGGAAATTAGTTTCTTCAAACTGATCATTTTTGGCAAAATAGTTCACGGAACGGTTCATGAACATTACTTCTTCTTTCTTGTCCTCGGCTGGGAAAACAACATCCTTAGCAAAGTTCTGACAAAATTTTAAATACTTTTTAGTGATAAAGTTTTCATCCTCAAAAGCATCTACTGATAAGAAATGCTCTAGCCAGTATCTGGCATCGTAGCGGTTGCTGTCAACAGTCAGGATTTTGTATCCTTCCTCTTTTTTATAATTAAAAATGATGCAGCCTTTATCTAACTTGTTTAAACTCACACCTTGTTGCAAAATCATCTCTAAATGGGTTGCTTTTTCTTCAAACTGCAAGAAATCTGCTTGTATTTCACTTTTGAAAATCCCTATCGCATCCACGACATTATTATCAATACTTACGTTAGATAAATATGTAACGTACACTTCGCCATTCTTGATATGCGGATGATTGGATTGCTCAAATAAGTGGGTTGTGATTTTTTTAGAAATCTCATGAACGCTGCTTGGATTGTCAAAAACTTCTGTTGCAAACTTGAACATATCATTGTAATCCAAATCAATTTCATGGGCAAACTGAAAATAGTTTTCTTCTTTTTCTCTAAAGGGTTTAAAGAAAAATTCTTTCATCAAGGGAACAATTTCATCATTTAAATTAAAAGGCTGCTCTGATAAAAAAATGGCTTCGTTTCTGCTTTTATTACCCACTCTATGAATGGATAAGTTCTCGATGTGTGTGTTATATAAGTTGATCATGTTTTTTATAAGATTTCCTCCCCTCAGTCCCTTCCTAAGGAGGGGTAGATGAGACGTAATTTTGTATTTGTTGATTTTTTTTATAATTGTCTGGAATCATACCTAACAAAGAAAGCCACGTAAAAAAATGTTCATTGGGTATCAATACGGACATTCATTTTATTTTTATATGGTTAGTCTCCCCTCACCTTTGGAGCAGGTTGGGGAGAGGGCTAATTCCAATTCTCCTCAAATCCATAGTCTTCAAAACTATCATCGCCTTCAAACATGTCCAGATCATCTTCGTCCAAGCCATCTTCAAATTCATCATTATAGTTATCGGCATTGTCAGATTCAAAGTTTTTCTCCATCGCTTCATCCGGCATTTCCCCATGAGAAAAAATAGTTTCCGGATATAAATTACCCAGCACTTGGTCTTCTACAGCAGCAAGTTCTACAAGGAATGTCCACATATTGATAAAGTCATAGACATAAAGAATTTTGGTATTTTGTTTGTCTAAAATATCAGATAATTGATAGTCACTCATGATTTTTTGCTCACCGGGAACATCACCGGTATCAAAAAGTGAAATTTCCTCTTCTTGGTTCCAAGTCTCATCACAAGTATAAAAAGAAGCTACTTCCATCCCGTCAAAACCAAAAGAATTGAAAATAGCATTGTGTAAATCTTCTAAAGTATCGTCTTCAAGTATTGCAATGTCTCTAAAAACATCTTCTTCCGCGTCTAGAATCACTCTAAATTTATAAACCATAATCTTTATTTATATTAAAAGTCCAAAGGTAAAATATAATTTTAGATTTAGATTTCAGATTTCAGATTTGTTAATAAGATTTTTGCGTATGCACGAGAAAGGAATACATCAATGTCAAAGTCTTTTTGAAGAAAAGAAGGAAAGTGTATTTTGTTTTCAAATCACTTATTTGAATAAAAAGTTACAGTTTTTTTATTTTAAATACACGGGCTACTCTTTTTCGATACTGGTGGTATTTTTTATGATTTGGGTATTGTCTTTTTGATGTCATGTTATTTACAATCAATGCAATAACAAGGAGTATGAGTGAGCCAGTTAGCACAGGATACAGCACATACCAGTATCCCAGTTCTTTAATTTTTGGGGAGCCAATTATGGCTATCAATGCTGTGGCACCTCCCGGCGGGTGAAGCGTCTTTGTCATTTGCATCAAAACTATAGACAAGGAAACTGCAAGCGGTGCGGATAACCATAGAATATCAGGGACAAATTTAGCAATTGTTACACCTATAATAGCTGAAACCAGGTGGCCGCCAATAAGGTTTCTAGGCTGTGCTAATGGACTTTGAATCACACCATATACCAATACACTCGATGCGCCAAAGGATCCAATTAAATATATAACATCAGATTCTGGTAAAGCTTTTGATTGCAAATAGGCTATTATTCCAATGCCAATAAAAGAACCCAAAAAAGCCCAGGAATGTTCTTTGAAATCAACCAAAGTCTCCTTGTAGAGGATGTATTTGGTTTTGCGATAACTCCTTTTTATTTTTTGAACGTGCATAGGAGATTATTTTATTAAACTTGGCGAATAGGAATAAACGGTAAAAGGGTAAATCATTTTTGCCGTATATTTTGATATTAAGCAAACCAACAAAATAGGAATAAACAAAGTGTAATCATTCGTTAGCCCACAAACTAAGAAAATAGAAGTAAAAGGGGCATGAATACTGGCGCTTAAAACGGCAGCCATCCCCATGATAATAAAGTTTATCGGAATTACATGAGCATTAAAATAAGTGTTTGTAACTAAAGCAAGAAGCAATCCTAAAAAAGCACCCATGAAAAGACTGGGTGCAAAAACGCCTCCATCTCCTCCTGAAGCAAGTGTGGCTGATGTTACAATGGGTTTCAGGATGATGATGCCAATGATTGTTAGTGCCAGAGGGAAAGTCAATGACATTTCATTCGAACTAACAAAAATAGTTTTAATAGCATGATAGCCTTCGCCATAAAGCTGTGGAAACAGGAATAAAGAGGAACTTAAAATCAGCGATCCTATTATAATTTTGAAATATGGAATTTTTATTCTCGTAAATTGGGCTTTGAAAAACAATACA
This sequence comes from Flavobacterium sp. ZB4P23, assembly GCF_003970375.1. Taxonomy (NCBI): domain Bacteria; kingdom Pseudomonadati; phylum Bacteroidota; class Flavobacteriia; order Flavobacteriales; family Flavobacteriaceae; genus Flavobacterium; species Flavobacterium sp. ZB4P23. The sequence goes on along the minus strand of NZ_RYDK01000005.1, from coordinate 146,062 downwards.
CTGCGCGTTAGATACACAGAATTCAATCCTGACAAAATGCCTAAAAGAATAAAATAGGGAATGGCTTTAAGATGCCAAGTTGTAATATTTACTGCAAACAGTGGTTTTTCGTCCAATAAAAATACCAGCCCAAAAGCAATGGCTACCGCAATCAAGTTACTAAGTAAGAATGCTCGAGTGACTTTTCTAGAAATAACCTCTATCGCAAAAAGAATTCCAGCGATCGGGCTGCTGAATATAGCTGTAATTCCAGCGGCAATTCCGGCACATATCAATTCAGTTTTGTATTGTCTAAACACATTTTGCTTTCTTTGAGCAACGGAGCCAATGGTTGCCGAAGCCACAACAGTTGAGACTTCTATCCCGGTGGAACCGCCAAAAACGACGGTCAATAATCCGTTAATGAAATGAGAAGGGATTTTATAACTGGGTAAATTTTTAGATTTAGAATTGGTGCTTTCAAAGATTTCTTTTATGCCTTTATTTTCCTTTTTCTTAAATAAATATTCCCTAAGAAAATAAATAATCGACAATCCAAATACGGGGAAAATAACTAAGAATAGTGGATTGATAGTCGCTTGATGAAAAAATATTTCCTCATAATATTCTGTAGCATTTTTTAAAATAACACCTAAAAAAGCAGAAAGAAAACCAATCAAAACAGAGACAATAACTAATTTTCGGAATTTAATGAAGCGATAATTTTTTTTTATTCTTGCAGTAGTGTTCATTTAAAAGGGGGATGGAATCTTTATTAGTGTAATAAAAAGAATTTAACTCAATGTTGCAAAGATAAAGAAACAAAGCCAGATTAGAATTAAAAAAAGAAAGGCATGGTTTTCTTTTGCGATTCTGGTATTATTTTATTCTTTTAAATTTAGGAAGTATCTTATTTTTCATAAAATTCTAAAGGTAATTCATCCGGATCGGCAATAAAGAAGAACTTTTTTTGGGTAAATTCATCGATGCGTATTTCTTCGGAAGGGATGTTTTGATTCACAAAATAATCGCGTGTTTTCTGAATATCGGCTACTTCAAAAGCTAAATGACGCATTCCTGCCGCTTCAGGAGCGGAAGAACGTTTTGGCGGATTTGGAAAAGAAAATAATTCTATTACATATTCTCCGTTAAGTGCCAAATCAAGTTTATACGATCGTCTTTCCTCACGGTAAATTTCCTGAATAATGGTAAGTCCTAAAACAGTTGTATAGAACGTTTTAGATTTTTGATAATTGGCACAAATAATGGCAATATGATGAATTTTGTTAAGTTGGATCATATTATTGTTGATTTAATTGCCGGATCACTTTTGCCGGATTTCCTACTGCCAAAGAATTATCAGGAATGTCTTTAGTAACCACTGAACCTGCACCAATAACGCAGCCATTTCCAATAGTGATTCCAGGACAAATAACGGAATTCCCTCCAATCCAGCAATCATCACCAATGGTTATTGGTAAGGCATTTTCCAACGTTTTTCTCAGTTCAGCATCCAGTGGATGTGTGGCGGTGTACAATTGAACTCCTGGTGCAAAAAACACATTGGAACCAATAGTGACCTTGGCACAGTCTAAAACAACACAGTTTACATTAAAATACACATTTTTCCCACAACTGATATTGTAGCCGTAATCGCAAAAGAATGGAGGTTCAATATATAGATTTGCTCCGGCATTGGGAATCAGTTCTTTTAGAATTTCCCGTGCTTTTTTAGTTATTCTGTATTCCACAACATTTAATCGGTGGAGCAAATTTTTAGATTTTCGCCTGTCTTTTACTAAAACAGGATCGCCTGCTAAATAATATTCTCCGGCAATCATTTTCTCTTTTTCGGTTTTTATTTCCATACTTAGTTTTTTTGTTTTTGGGCATGCCCTGCGCAAAAGCTCCGGTCGGGCTATTCGTTACAATCTTTCTTGTCTCGCTTTAACATCGAGCCAAGAAAGGATTTTCACTACTATCCCTCATGCTGATCCTGCTTTTGAAGCGCAATAGTACGTTGTAAATATAATCTAAAATTAAAATTATTACAACTCATCCTCGTATTTCAACAGTTCAGTATTGTATTGTTTTGCCACCTTCTTTTCTAAAATACATTTGCTTTATAAAAAAATTAAATACGATGAAACTAACATTTACTAAGCAGTCAAATCATTCCAAGAAAAGTCTTAATTCGATTTTTTTATTTGCCTTTTTATTATTCAGCTTGACTATTTTTTCACAAAATACAGTTTCCGGGAAAGTGGTAGATGAAAAAGGAAAACCGGTTTCTGGCGCTAATATTTTTATCGAAGGAACGTATGACGGCGCTTCCAGCAGTGAAACGGGTGATTTTAGTTTTACGACTACAACAACTGGAAATCAGAGTTTGGTGGTGAGTTTCCTGATTTATGAAACTTTTAAAACAGTGGTTGATGTCGCCAATTTCAAAAATAAAACGATAAAACTGCGAGAAAGTGTTACGTCGCTCGATGCAGTTGTGATTACGGCTGGAACATTAGAAGCGGGCGATAAAGCTAGAGTTTCGGTTTTGAAACCATTAGACATCGTAACTACAGCGGGTTCTGCGGGAAATATTATTGTGGCTTTGCAAACGTTGCCAGGAACACAAACGGTAGGTGAGGATGGGCGATTGTTTGTTCGTGGCGGCGAGGCTAATGAAACACAAACTTTCGTTGATGGGATTCGGGTGGCGCAACCTTATGGCGCAACCACGAATAATCTGCCTACACGAGGAAGGTTTTCTCCTTTTCTGTTCAGCGGAATTTCATTTTCTACAGGCGGCTATTCAGCGGAATATGGCGAAGCGTTATCCAGTGTTTTACTTTTGAATACACAAGATGACCCAGACCAAAATAAAACTGAAATAGCATTGATGACTGTGGGTTTAGGAATTGGAAACACCCAAAAACGGAAAAAAAGTTCGTTGAGCGTAAATGCGAATTACATCAATTTAGCGCCGTATCAGGCTTTGATTCCACAAAATGTGGATTGGAACAGTCCTTTTCAATCGTTGTCTGGAGAAACGGTGTACCGTTATAATTTTAATAATGGGATTTTGAAAGTATACGCTGCTTTTGACTCTTCAAAATTTGATATTAATCAGGAAAATATCAATTCGCCGGAGAAAATCAGAGTTGATTTAAATAACAATAATTTCTATTTAAATTCGTCTTACAAAGGCGTTTTTGGGAACAATTGGCAAATTACTTCTGGATTGAGTTATGGCTACAGCAACAACAAAATAAATTTAGATTCAGATAAAGTGGCGAATGATGAAAATGCGGCTCATTTGAAATTAAAATTGAAAAAAAGTTTTTCTGAAAGAGTAAAAATTTCCTTTGGAGCAGATTATTTTATTACCCAGTTCAATGAAGATTTCAACGAAAATTCAGGGTCGGTTTTTACCAATGGCTACAATGCAAACATTGCGGCTGTTTATACGGAAGCTGATATTTTCTTCTCTAAAAAATGGGCTGCAAAAGTAGGCTTAAGAGCTTCGAATAACGATTTGCTAAATGAAAATGCTATTTCCCCCCGGATTTCATTTGCCTATAAAATGGCAAAGAACAGTCAGTTTTCATTTGCTTATGGCGATTTTACTCAAACTCCAAGTGCTGAATACATTAAATATTCCAACAACAATCAGTTTGAAAGCGAAAAAGCCTCGCATTACATTTTGAATTTTCAATACCATAAAAACGGGAAAACATTTCGTGCCGAAACCTATTATAAAGACTACAGTAATTTAGTAAAATTCGACACCCAAATGGCCGCATATAATTCGGTTTACAATAATACCGGTTCTGGCTATGCTAAAGGTTTTGATTTGTTTTGGAGAGATGGAAAATCAATCAAAAATTTAGAATATTGGGTTTCTTATTCCTACATCAATACCGAAAGAGATTATAAAAATTTCAGTTCTCAAGTTACACCAAGTTTTGTTGCGGATCACAGTTTATCAATCGTTACTAAATACTGGATAAACGATTGGAAATCGCAAATAGGTTTCACGAATTCATACAGTTCCGGACGATCCTACAATAATCCAAATGAAACGAAATTTATGAATGGAAAAACCAAATCGTACAACAGTTTGAGCTTCAATTGGGCGTATTTGCTCTCACAACAAAAGATTTTATACTTCTCAGTTTCTAATGTTTTAGGAAGTCAAAATGTTTTTGGATACGAATATGTGAACAATCCGGATAATGCGGGCTTTTATAACAGAAAAGCAATTATTCCTACGGCCGATCGTTTTTTCTTCGTAGGATTCTTTTGGACGATTAGCAACGATAAAAAAGACAATCAGTTGAAAAATCTTTAAAAATGGTCATAATGTCAAAGGTATAAAATCCTAATAAACGTAAATTCATTCCACTTTATGACTTTCGGCTTTAAGACTTTCGACTTTATGACTTTCGACTGACACACAATTCATCCATCAAAATTGACAGTTCAGTATTTATAAATTTTAATCCAATGAAAACCGAGATACTTTTGAAGTATAAATAACACAATGTTTTAATCATCAAAAAAACAACCATTAAAAACAAGAAATCATGACCAAAATTATCACCACAATCGCATTTTTTATCTGTAGTTTATTATCGGCTCAAGGGCAATTTGAACAAGGTATGGGAAAAGCATTCCAATTATGGGGCGAAGGAAAAAACACGGAAGCTTCTGATTTGTTCGAAAGAATTTCCGGTGCTGAAAAAACAAGCTGGTTGCCAAATTATTATGTTGCATTGGTGAATACCACAACTGCTTTTAGAACAAAAGATAAAGATCAAATGAATTTATTACTTTCGAAAGCGCAAAAATCATTAGATTTAGAAATGGATAAAAATCCAAATAATGCCGAATTATTGGTTATGCAAGCAATGATTCATACGGCTTGGATTGCTTTTGACCCAATGACAAACGGACAAAAATTATCCGGAACGGTTATGGAATTGTACGGAAAAGCACAAGCAATTGCTCCGGAAAACCCAAGAGTTGTTTATGGTAAAGCCGAATTTGAAATTGATAGCGCTCAATTTTGGGGAACAGACACCAAACCAATGTGTGCGCAAATTGAAAAAGCTATCGGACTTTTTGCTACTTTTAAACCTGAAACACCTTTTTCTCCAAAATGGGGATTGGACAGAGCATTAGCAGCACAGAAAAATTGTAAATAATTCAGTTGATTGTTTCGAATTAGTCATTTTAATGAAAAAAATAGAGAATAAAAACTATTGAAAAAAAGAGAATAATGTATATAAAACCACAATTACTAAAAGCTTTATTTATTGGGGTTATAATTTTTTTAGTGTCGTTTCTTATTGAATTTATTACTGTTGGGAGTGAGGTGTTTAGTCCTAGACTGTACGTTTACTTTTTATATTGTATGCTTTATAGTGTTACTTTGTATCTTGTAAATGCTGCGTTGTTCGTATTTTTGGACAAAGTTTTTAAAGATAATATTTACGCTCCAAAACGGATACTAATTGGATTTGTCAGTTCTTTTTTTCTCACCTTATTTGTGATTTTTTTGTTGCGAATTTTTATAAAAGTAATTATAGAAAGAAACTCATTTTCAGAATTTTTGTCCAATGAAACTCCTCAGGCTTATATAGAATCATCAATTATTACTTTTATTGTACTGTTAGGCGTTCACGCTTTGCATTTTTATAAAGCGTACAATGAAAATAAAGTCAAAGAACAGAAAATCATCGCAGGAACCGCAAATGCTAAGTTTGAAAGTTTAAAAAATCAAATAGATCCCCATTTTCTTTTCAATAGTTTGAATGTTTTAAGTGCTCTTATTGAAGAAAATCCAGAAAATGCGCAACGATTTACGACTTCATTATCTAAAATTTACCGGTATGTTTTAGAACAAAAAGACAAGGAATTGGTTCCAGTGGAAGAAGAACTGGCTTTTGCCAAAACCTATATGAATTTATTAAAAATGCGTTTTGAGAACAGCTTGTTTTATGAAGTACCAACAACAGCTATAAATCCAGAAGCCAAAGTGGTGCCACTTTCTTTACAGCTTTTGCTCGAAAATACGGTAAAGCACAATGTGGTTAGCGAACAAAGACCGTTATATATCAGGATCTATGTGGATGGTGATTATCTGGCTGTTCAAAACGATTATCAAAAGAAAGAAGTGTTGCAAGATCGGCAAGGTGTTGGTTTACAAAATATTGTCAACAGATATAGAATTATTACTACTAGAAAAGTCCTGATTGCTCAAAACGAACAAACCTTTACGGTCAAAATCCCCATTTTAACTAAACAAATTACAGGTATGGAAACACAATATAGTAACGATGAAACTGGAGCATATTTGAGAGCATCAGAACACGTAAAAAAACTAAAAGGATTCTACGGAAATTTAATTTCATATTGTTTAGTAATCTCGTTTTTGATTTTTATTAATTTAAGTTATAGTGCAAATTTTCAATGGTTTTGGTTTCCGTTATTGGGTTGGGGAATGGGACTTACTTTTCATGGTTTTGAAGTTTTTGGGTACGGAAAATCATGGGAAGAGCGAAAGATTAATGAGATTTTGAAAAAAGACAATCAGAATAATAAATGGAATTGAGATTCCCTAAATTTAAAAAAAATACAAACTAATATGGACAACTCAGAAAAATATTTTCAAGCAAAAAAGCAGGTAGGAAAAATAAAAGATTTTTACAGACATTTAACGGTTTATAGTATTGTGATTATTTCTTTGGCAATCATTAATTTGACTACATCCCCTCAATACTTATGGTTTTTTTGGCCGTTATTTTGGTGGGGAATTGGATTGTTTTTTCATGGCATGAAAGTCTTTAATTATATGCCGTTTTTGGGAACTAATTGGGAAGAAAAAAAGATTAATGAGTTGATGGATAAAGATAAAAATCAAAACCGCTAATATCATGAAAACAGATGCAATTACAGAGTTACAGTATAATGAAGCGCTCGCACGTGTAAAAAAAATAAAAGGATTTTACATACATTTGATTGTTTATCTAGTAGTGAATTTAATGATTGTGTTTGTCAATATTCAAGATTTAGATGTTGGTGAAAGCTATTTTAAAATGGAGAATTTCTTTACGGCTTTCTTCTGGGGAATTGGATTAACAACTCACGCTTTTTCTACTTTTTTGCCCAATTGGATTTTTGGAAAAAACTGGGAAGAAAAAAAAATTAAGGAATTGATGGAAAAAGAGAAAAGCGAAAAATGGCAATAAGGATAAATGTTCAGTGTTCAGTTTTTTTAGTATTCAGTAAAACCTCTTACTTCTATTCTCTATTTTCTAACCTCTAACTTAAAAAATGACAACAATAATTATCGAAGACGAAAAACCAGCGGCGAGGTTGCTCCAACGAAAACTGGAAAAACTAAATATTAAAGTTGGAGTGCTATTGCATTCCGTGGAAGAAGCTATTGCTTGGTTTTCTAATAATGAACATCCGGATTTGATCTTTCTGGACATTCAATTGTCAGATGGATTATCGTTTGAAATATTCGAAAAAGTATCTATTAAAAGTGCAGTAATTTTCACCACGGCTTATGATAAATATGCTTTACGGGCTTTCAAATTGAACAGTGTTGATTATCTTTTGAAGCCTATTGACGAAGATGATTTAGAGGTTTCCGTTACAAAATTTAAGGCGCGTTTACCTAAACTGGAAACAGTACAATTGGATTTTGAACAAATCAAAAAAATGCTGTCTAATCCATTTGAAAAAAATTACAAAAAAAGATTTTCTGTAAAAATAGGCCAACATTTAAAGGTGATTTCTGCCGATGAAATTGAGTGTTTTTTTAGTGAAAATAAAGGAACCTATTTGCATACTTTTGACAATAGGAATTATTTAATAGAAACAACTTTAGAACTTTTGGAACAGGAATTAGATCCAAAGGATTTTTATCGGGTAAGCCGAAAATTCATAGTTCCTCTTAAAGCAATTAAAGAAATTGTAGTCTACAGCAACTCCCGTTTGAAAGTTATTTTACCTTCTTACAAAGACGAAGAAGTAATTGTGAGTAGAGAAAAGGTTTCTGATTTCAAGAGTTGGATAGGCTGATAATAGTATTAAATAGATAAAGTATATAATGGGTATTAAATAACTCTTTTTTAGTGAATTAGGTATTTAGTATAGAATATGTCTATAGTGCTTTTATACCTTTAAAAATGTTTTTCGGATTCCAATTAGAACAAAAATGAGTGCCGTGTAAAGTATAAAAAACGGAATGATATATTCAATTAAATTCATAGGTAACATTACCGCAATTATCAATAGTTGGAAGCCCAAACCGTAGATAGAAAGTATCGTCATAAACCAATTAGGAAACGTTTTTACTTTGTAAGCTTCTTTATCAAGTGTGTGAATGATCTTGTCGAATGTGCCATAAACGAGGGTGTAAACACGGAACAGAATATCGACAGATTTTTGGGTTTCGCCGGGTAAAGCTCTGGGTGATTTGTACTCGAAAATTTTACTGGTAGTGTCTCCGCCAACGGATTTATTTCTTAAAATCACATAGTAGTAATTGTATAAAGTGCCCTGCAATTGGATGCCGATAAAAGCCAAAATAGTAACCCAAAATGATGTTTTTGAAACATAACAAATAGTCATTAAAAGCAGAAAATTTAAGATGATATCAAATACACTGTCCAAGTATCTTCCAGTATAAGAAGGCGTTTTTTTTAAGCGTGCCAGTTCACCATCTGCTGCATCAATCATTGATTTCAAAATGATAAAAAAACTTGCGAAATAGTAACTTCCTTGCAGAATACAGTAAATAGCAATCAAGCCCGAAACACCAAAAAGTAAGGTGACATGAATAGGAGTAAACCGAGTGTTTTTTAATTGATTGGCAAGAAATTTTCCAAATGGTCTTCCATAATCTGATAAATCTAAAAATTTATCTTGAGCGGCAAGTTTAGACATTTATGTTGGTAAACAAAGAAATGCGACAATATAGTCAGGTATTATTTTGAATTGAACACGGTTTAAACCGTGGGTTATGTTTATTTCTTATTTTGATAATCGGTGTAAAGTGAATGTCATTGCCGTTAATAAAAAGAAAGCCATCACTTGATGTAGTAATCCCAACCAAAGTGGGACACTGTAAAGCAGAGTAAGGATACCTAATGCAAATTGCAAGAAGACAATCAACACCAATATATTGATTCCTTTTTTCTGAAGTGAGGAAAGAGTGTATTTTCTGCTTGTAAAATAAAGAGCAAGAATTAATCCTACCACGACATACGCCATAGTTCGATGTACGAACTGAACGCCGCTTTTTCCTTCGATAAGATTTAAAAACAAGGTGCTTTTTTCTATAAAGACACTCTCGTGAATGAATTGACCATCACTCATCAGCGGCCAATGATTGTGAATCAAACCCGCATTTAAACCCGCAACAAACCCGCCATAAATGATTTGGATAACTAGAAAAATTAATGCGACACGCGCGAGATTTCGTAATGGAGGTATAGCTGTCGCTTTGTTTGGGTAGATTAAATCCAAAGCTACCCAGAGTGTGTAAGCAAACGTTATAAAAGCAAATGTAAGGTGTAATGCCAATCTAAAATGACTTACATCCGGATTGTCGATTAATCCGCTACGTACCATAAACCAGCCCAGAAATCCTTGAAAACCACCCATGAATAGTAGAACAACACATTTTTTTATAGTCTCTGTCGAAAGACGTTTCTTGAACAAGAAATATATAAAAGGAAGGATAAACGCTAAACCTATTATTCTCCCTATAAAACGGTGAAACCATTCCCAGAAATAAATGAATTTGTAATCACTTAACGTAAAATCATTGTGGATGTTTATTTTTTGGTACTCCGGAAATTTTTTATATTCTTCAAAAGCGTGTGACCATTTTTCTTCTGTTAAAGGAGGAAAAGTATCAGTTACTAAATGCCAGTCGGTCATTGATAAACCGGAATTGGTCAATCGGGTAATTCCTCCCACTACAACCATCATAAACAATAATAAGCATCCTGATAACAACCAAATGATAACGTAATTATTCTCTTTTTTCATTGTTTGAAATTAATTTTTGCAAAGATATTTGAAATGTAATTAATTGTTAATTCAACAAGCGTTAATCTTTAATCCGATTTTTGCGGCTCTTTTTAGCATAAATTGAAAAGCAGCTTCATATTCATTTGGAATTTCTCCTTCTAAAATGGCTTCTTTTATGGCTTCTTTCAGCATTCCGATTTCTTTTGAAGGCTTTAAGTTAAATTTTTCCATAATTTCTTCACCTGATATTGGTGGCTGGAAATTACGTACCTGATCCCGTTCTTCGACTTCTACAATTTTCTGGCGGACGATTTCAAAATTATTGTGGTATTTCTTGAATTTATTTGGATTCTTCGTTGTGATATCCGCTTCGCATAGTGTCATTAAATTCTCAACGTCTTCGCCAGCGTCAAAAACCAAACGGCGCACTGCAGAATCCGTTACCGTATCTTGGGATAAAACAATCGGTCGTGAACTCATCATGACCATTTTTTGCACAAATTTCATTTTTTGATTCAACGGCATGTGCAAACGTTCAAAAATCTTTTTTGCCATTTTGCCACCAAGAAATTCATGTCCGTGAAAGGTCCAGCCTTGTTTTTTAGTAAAACGTTTCGTTGGTGCTTTACCTATGTCGTGCAATAATGCTGACCAGCGCAACCAAACATCATCAGTATGCGGACAAATATTATCGACAACTTCCAGCGTGTGATAAAAGTTATTTTTATGGGTATGGCCTTCAATTTCTTCCACTTGATTCAGAGCAGTCAATTCTGGAAGAATAATATCTAAAAGTCCAGTTTTGAACAATAGCAAGAATCCTACGGAGGGTTTGTCTGTCGAAAGTATTTTATTCAATTCATCGACAATGCGTTCTCCGGAAATAATTTTGATTCGTTCCGCATTTTTGGTTATCGAATTCAGCGAATCTTCTTCGATTTCAAATCCCAATTGGTTTGCAAAACGAATCCCTCTCAACATGCGCAAAGGATCGTCAGAAAAAGTAATATCCGGATCCAAAGGGGTTCTGATTATTTTGTTTTTTAAATCTTCCAATCCGTTAAAAGGATCGGAGAGTTCTCCAAAATTAGCGGTGTTCAAAGATAAAGCCAGTGCATTTATGGTGAAATCACGACGGTTTTGGTCGTCTTCTAAGGTGCCGTTTTCTACAACTGGATTCCTGCTTTCAAAATTATAGGATTCTTTTCTGGCTCCAACAAATTCAATTTCGGTGTCTTCAAAACGCAGCATCGCTGTTCCGTAAGTTTTGAAAACCTGAACTTTTGGTTTGTTAGGAAGCAGTTGTGACACTTTTAAAGCCAATTCAATTCCGCTGCCCACGGCAACAATATCAATGTCTTTTTTAAAGTCTCTCTTCAAAAGTAAATCTCTTACGAAACCACCAATCACATAACTGTCAACGCTAAGTTCTTGAGAAGCTTGAGAAATTACTTCGAATATTTTGTTATGTAAGGCTGTTTTGTAGTTCATTTTTTATTACCGCAAATTCGCTAATTATTTTTTGGTATCAACGATACGTTTGTATTCTAAAGAGGTCAAGTTAAAATTAACCAATATTGCAAGTTTGTTTCCAGAAATTTTTAAATAATTTAAACACTGATTGTAATGACTATTGTTAAAACATTCGACAGTTTTTATTTCAAGAATTATTTTGTCATGGATAATAAAATCTGCATAAAATTTATGTTTTAAAATTGAATTTTTATAATTAACTGAATACTCTTTTTCCCTCTCATAGTGAATATTATTTTCGTTAAATTCAAATTCTAAGGCATCTTTATAAACTATTTCAGAGAAACCTTTACCAAGATTTTTGTGTACTTCATACAGGAGTCCAACAATTTTATAACATTCATCTTTATAAATTAAATCATCCATTTTTAAAATTGAATTAGCGGTAAAAAAACAATTATTTCCGAATCACTTTTACCTGAGAATCACTTGTCAATTTTATAATTGTAGATGGTTTTCCGGCAATTTTTTCGCGATGCAAATTTACAACATAGTCCACGCCTTTTATAATTTCAGGACTGATTTCTTTGAAACTTTTTGGAGTAGGTTGTCCGGAGATATTTGCTGATGTGGAAACCAACGGTTTTTTCATTTTTTCCATCAATTTAAAACAAAAAGGTTCCTTTACAAGTCTAATTCCTAGTGAGTTGTCAGCTGCGATTAAATTGGGTGCTACGTTTCGTGGTTTGTCCAGAATTAAAGTGGTTGGGTTTTGATTTGCCAGTTCACTATCGGTCAGGTCAGAGAAATCCATAATTTGCCAGGCTACTTCCGGAATGTCTTTGAATACATTGTAAATCATTTTATCGCCATTCATCAAAACAATCATGCTTTGGGTTTCGGCTCTTTTCTTGAGTTTGTAAATTTTAGCGACAGCCTCTGGATTTGTGGCGTCACAACCAATTCCCCATACGGTATCAGTGGGGTAGAGGATGATTCCTCCATTTTTTATGACTTCGTAAGCATTGTGTATTTCTTGATTGATATCCATGATTATAGATCGATTATTTTATAAGTGGGAATTGCTTTGATTTTTAATTTATTATGATAAACATAAAGATTAATTAATCTTTCAGATATAAACCCGAAAATTCGTGCTTGATAGTCATCCTTGGGAATACTGACTTTAGATTCCAATTCAAATAGAATAGAAAAAAGCCAGGTGTAATAATCATCCCAAATTTTCTTGGAACAAATCATCATATTTGCTACATGAAACAGTCGACCTTCGTCTAAATGGGTTACAATACTTTCTTTGTATTGCGGGTACTTCTCACTAATTATTTTTTTTGTTAAATCCCAATCTTCTTTTCGGTGATCTTCACAGTAGTTTTGAGTCAGTGTAGTATTTTTAAATTTATATGGTTTACAAAGAATTACATCGTACTCCGAGAGTATTTTAATGATTTTTTTTTCTAAAATTTCTCCATCAGTTTTAACTAATTTTGTTTTTTTAAAATCATCAATCTTAATTTTTTTTTGAGCGGAAGGTTGGAAATTATAAAAGGGATTGAAAAAATTAAAATACCTCCTGTAATGACAGATTCCAACGTATTCAACATCCGTAATATTTTTCCAAATCCAATAAGAAGCAGTTAATTCACAGTAGTTTTTGTTTTTATTAGCAATGTTATCGAGCGTGTTGTCTCGCAAAATATTTGTTGCAATGTCTACATTTTCGCCGACTTGTATCGGGATATGCAATTCGTTAAATAAAATAGGGGTCTCTTTATGTGTAACTGTAAAAATTTTAACCATTTTCTAGTTCTTTTTTAGATTTTATTAATGCGGATGCAATTATTTGGTGCATGTCGTAATATTTGTATTCTGCCAATCTGCCTCCGAAAATTACATTATTAAGGGTTTCGGAAAGCTTTTTATAATTGAGATATATCGCTTGATTTTTTTCGTCATTAATAGGATAATAAGCCTCTTTTTCGGACGTCCAATTTTCAGGATATTCTTTTGTCACTACAGTTTTCTTTTGGTTGCCAAATTCAAAATGTTTATGCTCTACGATCCTAGTATGTTGATATTCAATGTCATTATAGTTAATGCCTGCATTTCCTTGAAAATTCTCGGTATCCATAATTTGTGTTTCAAATCGCAACGAGCGATATTCTAGTTTTCCAAACTGGTAATCAAAATATTCGTCAATTTTCCCCGTGAAAACAATTTTTGTTGCGATATTTTCAAAGTACTCTTTGTTTTCGAAATAATCTGTATCAAGTTTCACTTCAATGTTTTCCAATAAATTTTCTATAATTTTATTGTAACCTCCAATGGGGATTCCTTGGTAGCGATCGTTAAAATAATTATTGTCAAAAGTAAATCTAACGGGAAGTCTTTTAATAATGAAAGCAGGCAGTTCGGTGGCCTTTCTGCCCCATTGCTTTTCAGTATACCCTTTGATCAAGGTTTCGTATATGTCTTTTCCCACCAATGAAAGTGCTTGTTCTTCGAGGTTTTTAGGGTTGTCGCTTCCAAACTCCTTAATTTGCTGCTCAATTTTATTTTTTGCTTCAGCCGGCGTTTTGGTTCCCCATAGCTGATAAAAGGTATTCATGTTAAAAGGTAGATTATAAAGTTTACCCTTTGAAAGCGATAGAGGCGAATATACGAAATGATTAAAATTCACGAATTGATTTACATAATCCCATATTTTCTTGTCATTGGTATGAAAAATATGCGGGCCATATTTGTGGACATTTATCCCTTCAATATTTTCACAATAAATATTTCCTCCGGTGTGTTTTCTTTTATCTAAAATCAAACACTTTTTACCCGCTTTTGTTGCCTCATGCGCAAAAACACTACCGAAAAGACCTGATCCTACTATTAAATAATCATATTCTTTTTTCATTCAACAAAAATAGATATTTAATACTAAATTGCAACAAATTTCAAATTGATGTTTATGTTAGGAAAAATACAAGTAGGTTATTTAGTCTCGTACGATTATGAACTATTAAAAAATTCGATACCAACAATATACAAAGAATCTAACACTATTTTTTTAGCTATTGATAAGGAACGAAAAACATGGAACGGTGAATTTTTTACTATTGATGATACTTTTTTTGAATGGATTGATGCATTTGATGTTGAAAATAAAATTGTTATATATGAAGATGATTTTTACGTGTCAAGTTTAACTACAATGGAATGCGAGGTTAGAGAAAGAAAAATGCTTTCCGATAAAATGGGAATAGGAAATTGGTTAATTCAAATTGATGCAGATGAATACTTTTTAGATTTTTCAGGTTTTATAAATGATCTTAGGAAGTATGATTCTTTTTTGAAAAACCCAAAAGAAAATCCTGTTCAAATAGGTTGTTTTTTAACTCACTTGTACAAATACACTAATGAAGGAATATTGTATGTTGAAAATCTTACAAGAGTTTTACTTGCTACAAACTATCCAAATTACAAAGTAGGCAGAAAGACAAAAGCAAGGGTAATTTACACGGATAAAATTCTTTTGCATGAATGTTTATCAAGAACCGAAGACCAATTAGCTTTCAAATTAAAAAATTGGGGACATAATGTACAAATTAATAACTCTTTCTTTGAAAAATGGAAATTAGTAAATCAAGAAAATTATAAAACATTTAAAGATTTTTATTATATAGAAGCTGATACATGGAAGAATTTAGGTTATTTTCCTACAAAAAACATAGATGAAATTAAAAACTATGTTAGTAATAATAAAGTACTTAGAATTTCATCACTTTATCTTTTTTTTAAAAATTTCGGACAATGGTTTAAGTATTTAGCTAAATAATATTTTTGCTTTTATTAAAACAATCGACTAATCTTATAATAAAACAATTGAAAAGAACTATAATTTTTAATACGTCATTGATAACCAATCAAAAGGTGTTAATTGATATCATTGAAAGCTTCAATTCAAAAGGAATTCTTTTTGGTGACGGAGTGCGAAACAAAATAAAACTTTTTGAATTAGAAGGGAAAACGATAAATATCAAATCTTTCAAAACCCCAAATCTGATCAATAAAATTGCCTACAAATATTTCAGAAAATCTAAAGCCAGACGTTCTTTCGAATATGCAGCTATTTTATTAGAAAAGGGAATTGGTACGCCACAACCTATAGCTTGTGCTGAAAATTTCACTTTGTTGGGATTACAAGAAAGTTTTTATATCAGTGAGCATCTTCAGGCAGAGTTAACTTTCAGAGAATTAGTGCTGCAACCTGATTATCCGGATCATGAGAATATCTTGCGGCAGTTTACCCGATTTACATTTGATTTACATCAAAAAGGAATTGAGTTTTTAGATCATTCTCCAGGAAATACTTTGATTAAAAAAGCAGATGATGGAAGCTATAGTTTCTACCTAGTTGATTTAAATAGAATGAATTTCCATCAGTTTATGGACTTCGAGCTACGCATGAAAAATTTCAACAGGCTTACGCCAAAAAAAGAAATGCTGGCAATAATGAGTGATGAATATGCCAAACTTTACAATAAGAAATACGATGAAGTTTTTGTAAAAATGTGCTTTTATACCAACGATTTTCAAATGAAATTTCATAGAAAAATTGCTCGTAAAAAGAAATTATTGTTTTGGAGATAACTGTTGTTGTCTTTTCCAAAGTTGTTCTAATTCTTGATATCGGATGTGAATTGAATTGGCGTTTAAATAGCAAATAATCAAACCTTTTTTTCCGTCAAGAAATCCTAATCGGATAATGTAATTGAACAAAAAATTATATGCAGGATGCAAAAAATGTAATAAAACCGAAGGCTTTTGCTTTTTTAAAAACTTCTCCTGTGCTTTGAATTCTCCGTACCGAATCGTTTTCGATTTATACGCTTGAAAATTAGCATAGGAATAATGAATCAGTTTGTTTTTTAGAACACCTATTTTTCCATTCACTTTTAATTTTTCATGAACAAGCCGGTCTGTGGTATATTCAGCCTGATTTTTATTAAAAAGCCTAAATATTTTATCATTCTGATTCCCGCTGAAATGCAATACTTTGCCTTCAAACATAAAAGTTCTATAGAAAAGAAAAGCCGAAAAGGTTTCATTGGTTTTTATCGTGGTTATAATTTCATTCTTTAATGCAGGAGTCAGTCTTTCATCTGCATCCAAAAATAAAATCCAGTCATTTTTTGCATGTAAAATAGCAAAGTTCCTTTGAGAAGAATAGTTTTCGAATTTATTTTGAATGAAAGTGACCTTTTCAAATGATTTACAAATAGCTTCTGTTTTATCGGTACTGAATGAATCGACAATAATAATTTCATCAGCAAAATCTAAATCAACCAAAAGTGGCTTAATTTGATTTTCCTCGTTTAATGTAATTATTAAAACAGATAAATTAGGAGTCGGTTTTGAATCCATTAATTAATTTTTATATTGTGACAATATATAAATTATTAATTACTTTTGTTATCAATAATTTAAAAATATATATGAAAGCGTCAGTTATTATGAGTACCTATAATGCAGTTCAATGGCTCGAGAAAGTTTTATGGGGTTTTAGTGTGCAAACAACGACTGATTTTGAGATTATTATTGCTGATGATGGTTCTGACTCAAAAACTAAGGAAAAAATTGATGAACTCCGAAAATTAATAACTATTCCTATTATACATGTTTGGCATGAAGATCACGGATTCCAAAAAACTAAAATTCTGAATAAAGCTATTTTATCCTCAAATACAGACTATCTTATTTTTACCGATGGCGACTGTATTCCTAGAAATGATTTTGTTGCAACTCATTTTAAATATAGAGAAAAAGGCTTTTTCCTTTCGGGAGGCTATTTTAAACTTCCAATGTCAATTTCAAAGCGTATCACAAAAGAAGATATTTTAAATCAAAATTGTTTTGATTTAAAATGGCTTAAAAACAACGGTCTTGTGTCAAATCTAAAAAATATAAAATTTACGACTTCTCCTTTTTTATCCAACCTATTAAATAAGCTTACGCCAACCAAACCAACTTGGAACGGACACAATGCTTCTGGCTGGAAAACTGATTTATTAGCGACTAATGGTTTTAATGAAGAAATGCAATATGGAGGGGAAGACAGAGAATTAGGCGAACGATTAATCAATATGGGACTTTCATCTAAACAGATAAGATATAGTGCCTTTT
Organism: Flavobacterium sp. ZB4P23; assembly: GCF_003970375.1. NCBI lineage: Bacteria > Pseudomonadati > Bacteroidota > Flavobacteriia > Flavobacteriales > Flavobacteriaceae > Flavobacterium > Flavobacterium sp. ZB4P23. The sequence continues at coordinate 128,368 of NZ_RYDK01000005.1, read as the reverse complement.
GTCTTCATTTAGATCATAAAAGAGGGTATGTTTCTGAAGAAATTTGGAGAAAAAATAATGAAATTCGAGCCTACACAAAAGTGAATAGAATAATAAAAACGAACTCAGGAATATGTCCTAATTAGATTTTATATATTTCTTTAAAATAGGTAAAATTAAATTTGGAGTGAATTTTTCGTATAAATTTATAGCTTCGTTTTTCATTTCTTTTGCTGATTTCCCCCCGTATAATTCAGGTTTGTAATCCTTTAAATGTACAGAAACTGTTGTAGTTTCGTTTTCAAACGAATTCCAGGCTTCCTTAATTATCCAAGTTGAAAAAATAGTAAAAGTAGGTTTATCCAATGCTTTTGCCATATTTACTGCACCCCCTTCATTTCCAATTAAAGCATTGCAATGATACGTCACGGATAAAAATTCACGAATATTTCTCAGGATTAAATCAATTTTAATTTTTTGTTGAGTCTCAGGAAGACACAAGTTATAGATAGTTTGTGCTTCTTCTTTTTGCGAAGGCATATAATTAAAGAGTAAGGTAGCATTTGTTTCAGCAACAACAGTATCTAATACTTTAGCCATATAAGGAAATGGATATGTTTTGTTTTTACCGCTACCCAGCACGCCAATCATGTATATTTTATTCGAAAAATCAATGTTATTCGTTTCTAAAATCTGTTTTCCATTTTTGATTTCATCAGAAGTAAGAAAAATTTTTGGTTTGATATCTAGTTGTTTCTTGTTATCATTAAAATCCGATACTAATAAGAGTCTGTTTTCAAGAGCTAAACCTGCATTAGTTGAAGGTTGAGATAATTCTTTGATGCTATCTGTATAGATAAAATGACTGTATTTTTTATAGATACCTATTTTCTTTTTTGAATTTGAAAACAGTATGATTAGATTGCTTTCTGTTTTTCCGTAGGCATCAATAACAAGGTCGTAGCGTTCTTTTCTAATTTTGAGTAAGAATTTAAAAAAAGCAAATTTACTTTTTCTATAGTCATCTTTAAATAAAATCAGATTATCGATATTAAGATTATTTTCAACAACAGGGCTGGTAAATGGATAAATCAGATAATCCACTTGTGATTCGGGATATATGATTTTCAGATTATTGCATATAATGCTGCTTGCCAAAACATCACCAATCATTTTTTGTTGTATTACTAGTATCTTCATAACATAAAAAACCTCCCGTTGAAGGGAGGAATATACACTTTTTTTTTGTTTTAAAACATATTAAACCGCAACATCATATTCGCGTAAAGCATTGTTCAATGATGTTTTCAAATCAGTTGAAGGTTTACGAGTTCCAATGATTAAAGCGCAAGGGACTTGGAACTCACCAGCAGCGAATTTTTTAGTATAACTTCCAGGAATTACTACGGAACGGGCAGGAACATAACCTTTCATTTCAACGGGAGTTTCTCCGGTTACATCAATAATTTTTGTGGAGGCAGTCAGGCAAACATTGGCACCAAGTACAGCTTCTTTCCCAACATGTACCCCTTCAACTACGATACATCGGGAACCAATGAAAGCGCCGTCTTCAATAATTACAGGAGCCGCTTGCAAAGGTTCAAGTACGCCACCAATACCAACGCCACCGCTTAAGTGTACGTTTTTACCTATTTGAGCACAACTACCTACGGTTGCCCATGTGTCTACCATAGTTCCTTCGTCTACATAAGCACCAATGTTTACATAACTTGGCATCAAGATAACACCACTGGAAATATAAGCACCGTAACGCGCGACTGCGTTAGGAACAACACGAATTCCTTTCTCGGCATAGCCTCTTTTCAATAACATTTTGTCATGGTATTCGAAAATTCCAGACTCTAATGTTTCCATTTTTTGAATAGGAAAATACATTACTACTGCTTTTTTTACCCATTCGTTTACTTGCCATCCCGCTCCAACTGGTTCAGCAACACGTAATTTTCCGGTATCTAATAATTCAATAACTGCTCTGATAGCATCAGTCGTTGTAGTTTCTTGTAACAAAGCACGGTTTTCCCAAGCTTGTTCTATAATTGGCTGTAATGGATTCATTTTTGATAGATTTTTGACAAAGATAGGGTTTTTAACTAAAAGCAAAAAGTCAAATTAATTTGAAAATGTTATATATTTGTACTTTAAATTGTAGGTACTATGGAAACCATTAGATTAGAATTTCAACCCGAAATCAAAGCCAAAATTCTGGAGTTATTGAGTTCCTTTTCATCAGATGAACTTACAATAGTTCAGGAAAGGTCAATTTTTGAAGAAGAAAAAAGAATGCTTCAGTCCAGGATTGATAAGATTGATAATGGTACTGCTGTATATTCTACTTTTGAGGAATTGGATATTTTGCTGGAAAAAACGATATCAAAATATGAGGATTAAATTAACTATCGAATTTAATCATGATTTAGATGATATAATTGATTCCATTTCAAAAGACAAACCGCTTACTGCAAGAAAATTTAAAATTGCATTGATAAAAAAATAAAAAAAGAGATGCAGCAGCCTTTTCTTTTCAAAAAATCAATTTATTTTGATAATGAAAACACAAAAGATTATGTTTTTAAAGGTTATACAATCGTTTTTAAAGTTGATGTTGCACACGAAACTGTTTTAGTTGTCGCAATTTTGAAACATAGGAATTCGTTTTAAGTAAAAATAGTATGGAAACCATTAGATTAGAATTTCAACCCGAAATCAAAGCCAAAATTCTGGAGTTATTGAGTTTCTTTTCATCAGATGAACTTACAATAGTAAATAGTACAGGAAGATGAGGCGTTTACTAGAAATAAAAAAAAATTAGACGCTTCACTAGAAAAAAATCATAATGGTACTGCAAAACTTTATACAATATACTAAGTTGATGCCTATCTTGATAAAGTGATTTCAAAGTATGAAAATTAATTATTCTGATTTTTTTTATGGATTTAGCCGATTAAGCTCAATATGTTTGTAAAACTTCTTATAAATGCCTAGAATTCTCTCCATAGACTACGGTCAAAAACGAACCGGAATAGCGGTTACTGATGAAATGCAAATTATAGCTTCGGGTTTAACCACAATCCCATCGGCAACTGCAATTGCTTTTTTGAAGGATTATTTTGCCAAAGAAAAAGTAGAAGTCGTTCTTATTGGTGAACCCAAACAAATGAATGGCGAACCCTCAGAAAGTGCATCGATCATTAAAGGATTTGTCACGCACTTTACCAATCATTTTCCGGAGATGAAAGTCATTCGGGTTGATGAACGGTTTACTTCAAAAATGGCTTTTCAATCCATGATAGATAGCGGCATGAGTAAGAAACAGCGTCAAAACAAAGCACTTATTGACGAAATATCGGCCACGATTATGCTTCAGGACTATTTGACCAGGAAAAAATTTTAAAATCAGTGTAAAAAAGCTATTTTTTTGCTAAAACGGTTTGATAAATGTAACTTTTGAGGTGAAATTTATGCTTTTTTTTGTGAATATATCATTTACCTTTGCACTTTAAAATCTAGTTATGCCTGACACAACCATACGTACAAATAGTGAAGTAGTTCTTATTGGAGCTGGAATTATGAGCGCCACGCTGGGCTTAATCCTAAAAGAACTGCAACCGGATATAAAAATTGAAATTTACGAACGATTAGATAGAGCGGCGGCTGAAAGCTCTGATGCATGGAATAATGCAGGAACTGGACATGCTGCTTTTTGTGAACTCAATTACACTCCCGTAGGACCTGATGGAAGCATCAGCCCAAAAAAAGCGATCAGTATCGCGGAGTCTTTCGAAGTTTCCAGACAGTTCTGGGCATATCTCGTTCAAGTAAACAGAGTTCCTTCTCCTGAAAATTTTATTAAAAGCATTCCCCACATAAGTTTTGTATGGGGAGAAAAAAATGTTGCTTATCTTAAAAAAAGATTTGACGCGTTGCATTTGAATCCTCTTTTTAAGCAAATGGTTTTTAGTACTGATTTTGCACAATTAAAAGAATGGATGCCGCTGGTTATGGAAGGGAGATCAGAAACCGAAAAAGTGGCCGCCAGTTCAATGGCAATTGGGACAGATGTAAATTTTGGAGAATTGACCCGAAGTATTTTTGGTTATTTAGCAAAACTAGATGGGGTTACCATTCATTATAACCACGAAGTTCAAAAATTAAAACAACGAGAAGATAAGTTATGGCGCATAAAAATCACTGATTTAGCTTCCGGTCAAAAGAGAAAAACATACTCTAAATTTGTTTTCATTGGTGCTGGGGGTGGTTCCTTGCCATTATTAGAAAAAGCAAATGTGCCCGAAGGCAAAGGCTATGGCGGCTTCCCAGTGAGCGGACAATGGCTAAAATGCACAAATCCGGAAGTGATTGCAAAACATCAGGCTAAAGTATATGGTAAGGCAAGCGTGGGAGCACCACCAATGTCTGTACCACATATTGATTCCCGAATGATAAATGGAGAAAAGCAATTGCTTTTTGGTCCTTTTGCGGGTTTTTCGACTAGGTTTTTAAAAAATGGCTCCTATTCAGATTTACCTTTATCGATAAAATCAGATAATATTATTCCAATGTTAGCCGCAGGTATTAAGAATATACCCCTTACCAAATATTTAATTGAGCAAGTGCGCCAATCCCCTAAAGACCGAATTAATGCGTTAAGAGAATATGTTCCCAAGGCACGATCCAAAGACTGGAAAATTGAACGTGCCGGACAACGGGTACAAGTGATAAAAAAAGACGAAAAAGAAGGAGGCATACTGGAGTTTGGTACCGAAGTAATTACCACTGCAGATGGATCTTTATCCGTTTTGCTGGGGGCTTCTCCAGGTGCTTCAACAGCAGTTTCTATTATGATAGATTTGATAGGAAGATGTTTCAAAGAGGAAATTAAAACGGCGGAGTGGCAGGAGAAATTAAAAATCATGATTCCTTCTTATGGTCAAAATCTCAATGAAGATCCAATTTTATTAGAGAAAATCAGAAAAGAAACGGCTGCCGTCCTAAAACTGAATAATTAGAAAGTCAGCACAAAAATAAAAAGCGTTTGAATTAGATAAGAATCTGGTTCAAGCGCTTTTCTTGTTAAGATTCCTTTAATGCTGTTGTGGTTTTTAAAATAGTTTCGGATAAACTGGTCAGCCAGATTAATTGTTCGATTACCAATTGTGCTTCTTGCATTTTCAATTGAAAAGCCTTTTCATCAATAGGAATTCCTGCTTTCAATTCTCGGGCACGTATATTTTTCAATTCGGTAAAACGTAGCGCTAAATCCTCTTTGGGAAGGTTTTCTTTTAGCTTGAAATCATTTTCCTTCAAAAGTGCAATAGCCTCATCCAGATTTCTAATCACAGTATCCACCACCACATTGAATGCTTCAGATGCGGAGGTTGTTTTATGGGATTGAATGTAAGTTCCTAAAGACGCTAATGAGGAGAGAAGAGAGTGATTTAATACCGTTAGTTTATAGACTTTAGGCAGCTGTTTTTGTTTTGATTTAGGCTCTTGTGCCATTCTCTGAAAAGAAGCCATTAAATTCCCAATCTCGATGAAAGCATTTTTACGAGCCAAGCGGTACGATGTAGAAACGGTTCCTTTTTTATTATAAAAAATTGAAATTTCCTTCAGGTAATTTTGATTGGCATTGATGGATTTTTCTAAATGCATGGGCATGTTTAAAAATTCCCAAGAAGGCCATAAAAAATGATTGGCCAAAAAAGCAAGACCGGCACCTACAATGGTGTCCAGTATTCTAAATTGAACAAGATCCCCTATGTTAGGAGTCACAATTCCATAAATAAAAACAACATACATGGTTACAAATGTGGCACTGACTTTGTAATTTGTTTGGGTAAAAGAGAATCCTAAAAGCAAGCAAAGAATAGAAAGAATACTGATTATAATGTTGTCTTTGACAAAGAAAAGAATTCCAAAGGCAATTAATCCACCTAAAACAGTACCTAGAATTCTATGAAAAGAACGTTGTTTAGTCAAGCCGTAACCGGGTCGCATGATAACGATAATAGTCAATAAAATCCAGTATACATTATGAAAAGGCAGTATTTTTCCAATAATAAAACCAACTAATAGCGCTATTGTTAATCGTAAGGAATGCCTGAAAATAGTGGAGGAAAAACTCAGATTCTCTGTCAAAGTACGCCACGGATAATACTGCGGCGTTAAGAATTTTTCTAAATCGGTATCGATTCCTGTAAAATCCTGTAAATTAACAATTGAGGTAAAAGCACGTTCTACAATTTTTATTTTCTCGACTTGCTTTTCCGCATATTCCAGCATAGTGGTAAGCATAAAAACGCCTTCTGAGGCAGAATTTTTCCCTAAATCTTTTTCATAATCAGTGATTGCCAGCTGTAAGGCGTTCAAATCGTTTAGCAATGTGTGTTTTGGAATATAATTCGTTCGTTTTTTTACACTTTCAGATAATTGCTTTAAACTTGTGGCCAGATTGTAGGCTAAGTTTTGATACGTCAGCAAGACCCTTGGATGATTGTCGAATTTTCGGTGCAATTTATCATGGTCAAATGACGTAGACAATGCCACTTCAAGGATTTCTACCATTGCTATAAAAACAAGCAACATTTTTCGATTTTGATTAGAAGAACCTGCGCTGATATGGCTGTTAATCAATACTTCTCTTATGTTTTGATGAATGGTGTTCAACTCGACCTGAAGGTTTAACTGCTTTTCAATAATTGCTTTTTTATCGGCGTCTATGGTCCATAAATCTCCTCTTAGCTTCAAATATTTAGCCGTAAGTTTGATGCATTCAGCAATTTGTAATTCGATGTAGCGATGTGGTCTGATGTAGTGAAAAGTAAGTGAAACAACGAGATAGAATAATCCTCCTGCTAGAATCAAACCGGAATGTTGTACCATAGCCCAACCGGTATTTATATCAGAAAATGTCAAGGAGATTGAAATCAGAGAGGAGAAAGAAACCATTGTAGCTCGTTGTCCGTAAACGGATAACATGGATGTCAGGAAAACTAATAAGGCTAAAAAAGGATAAAAAATCCAAGAATACGGATAAATTATATTTACCAGCAAATTCACACTAGCAACAAGAATGGTGGCAACAAGAATCCCGTTGACTTTATGTTTCAGACTACTTGGAATGTCACTAGGATAAGTAAAAAAGGCTCCAAGAGCTATTGTAAAACCTGCTTCGAATTTGCCAAAAAAAGAAAACAGCATCACCGGAATCACAGTGGCGATAGTTACTTTTAGGGCATTAGTGAAATACGTCGTATCGGTAAATTTTTGGATTTTATGAATCATACAATTGTATTGCTTGCAAAGGTAAGGATTGTAGGAATTTTTCAAAGGAATACTATCGGTCTTTTAACCTAAATTTTAAATAGTGATGAATTATCATTAGAGCATTATTCATTGGCTATTTTTTTACTATTTTTGCAGACCGAATTAAAAGAGAACTTATTTCGATTTTAATAGCTAATATTTAATACAACACGAATGATTTTACCAATTATAGGATATGGTGATCCAGTTTTAAGAAAAACAGGGGAAGTTCTTTCACCAGAACATCCAAACTTGAAAGAAACGATTGCCAATATGTATGAAACAATGTATAATGCCTATGGTGTGGGTCTTGCTGCACCACAAGTAGGATTAGCGCTTCGTTTATTTGTAATCGACACGACTCCTTTTAGCGACGATGAGGAATTAGAAGATGCAGAACAAAAAGAATTAAAAGGATTCAAAAAAACCTTTATCAATGCAAAAATGATACAAGAAGAAGGTGAAGAATGGAGTTTTAATGAAGGCTGTCTGAGTATTCCGGATGTCAGAGAGGATGTTTATAGAAATCCAACCATAACAATTGAGTATTGCGAAGAGGATTTTGTAATGAAAACCGAAGTTTTTGACGGATTAATCGCCAGAGTAATCCAACATGAATACGATCATATTGAAGGAATTTTATTCACCGATAAAATTTCGTCATTAAAAAAACGACTGATTCAAAAGAAACTGAAAAACATTTTAGAAGGAAAAACATTCCAAGACTACCGAATGAAATTCTTTGCCAAAAAAGGAAGATAAAACAGCTTTTTAACTTCGCTTGGTATGATTTTTGGTTTCAAATAAAAATAAATAAGTCAAATTCTTAATAATAATTCCACAATAACATGAATTTAGAAAAAATATTAGCCATTTCTGGGAAACCAGGTTTATATGTATTGAAAGTGCAAACAAGAACCGGATTTGTAGCAGAATCATTAGCGGATGGAAAAAAAATCACCGTAAACTTGAAAAGCAATGTAAGCTTACTATCGGAAATTTCAATTTATACCTATGAAGGCGAAAAACCTTTAGCTGAAATCATGCAAAAAATTGCTGATAAAGAAAGCAAAGGTGCGGCAATATCCCATAAAGAAGACAACACTACATTGATGGCTTATTTCAAAGAAGTTTTACCTGATTATGATGAAGAAAGAGTATATCCTTCTGATATCAAAAAAGTGCTGAACTGGTATAATATGCTTCAAGCAAAAGGACTTGTTACTGATGAAGCTCCTGCTGCTGCAGTGACAGAAGAGGTTGCAGCCGAAGAAACTCCAGTAGCGGAAGTTAACGCTCCTGCTAAAAAAGCAAAAGCTAAAAAAGAATAATCATATTTTAAAATACTATTTAATCCTGTTCAGTTGTTTTTCTGAACAGGATTTTTTTATTTTTACCAAAAACTATCCCTAATGAATTCAAGACAAAACCAACTGCAAGCTTTCGAACGAGTATTAGATATTATGGATGATTTGCGTGAAAAATGTCCTTGGGACAAAAAGCAAACTATGCAAACCTTGCGCCATCTTACCATTGAAGAAACCTATGAATTAGGCGATGCTATTTTAGACAATGATTTGAACGAAGTCAAAAAAGAATTGGGTGATTTGTTGTTGCATATTGTTTTTTATGCCAAAATAGGAAGCGAGACGAACGATTTTGATATTGCTGATGTGTGTAATGAAATTTGTGAAAAGCTAATTCACCGTCATCCCCATATTTACAGTGATGTGGTGGTAAAAGACGAGGAAGAAGTGAAACAAAACTGGGAAAAACTAAAACTCAAAGAAGGCAGAAAGTCCGTTCTGGAAGGTGTTCCAAGAAGTTTACCCGCATTAGTAAAAGCAAGCCGAATCCAGGAGAAAGTAAAAGGAGTGGGTTTTGATTGGGAAGAATCGCATCAGGTTTGGGATAAGGTTCAAGAAGAATTAGACGAATTACACGTTGAGGTTGAAGCAGGAGATCAGGATAAAATTGAAGCCGAATTTGGGGATGTTTTATTTTCAATGATCAATTATGCCCGATTTTTAAATGTAAATCCAGAAGATGCTTTGGAACGAACCAATAAAAAATTTATCAAGCGCTTTCAATATTTGGAAAGTAAAGCAGGAGAATTGGGAAAACCTTTAATGGATATGACACTTGCTGAAATGGATGTTTTTTGGGAAGAAGCGAAGCGTCTTCCTAACAAATAGGAATTGGAAATCTATGATTTCCAAACACCTCAATTTTGGGAAGAAGCGAAGCGTCTTCCTAACAAATAGGAATTGGAAATCTATGATTTCCAAATAACTCAATTTTGGGAAGAGGCGAAGAAGTTATAGTATTCAGTGTTCAGTTTTTTAGTAATCAGTGCTCAGATTTCAGTCTCAATACTTCGGGATTAGTATCCACTTTTAAATAATTAATTTACCTATGTCAGAAAATAAAACCGAGTTAAAACGTTCCTTAGGATTAATAGATGCCACGAGTTTAGTAGCTGGTTCCATGATAGGATCTGGAATTTTTATTGTAACATCAGCAATGGCTAGGGATATTGGCTCCGCTGCTTGGTTATTGGTCATTTGGGTAGTGACAGGATTAATTACAGTCGCTGCAGCCTTAAGTTACGGCGAATTGGCTGGAATGATGCCTAATGCAGGCGGGCAATTTGTTTACATTCAGCGCGCTTACGGCAGATTAGTTTCTTTCTTGTACGGTTGGACTGTTTTTACGGTAATTCAAACGGGTGTTATTGCTGCTATTGCAGTTACTTTTGCGAATTATGCTGCTATCTTCTTTCCTGTTTTAGATCAAACACTATTTATGGTTGGTACTAGTTTTGTTTTTTCGTACCAAAAAGTATTGGCTATCTTCAGTATAATTTTGCTAACGTACATCAATACTAAAGGAGTAGAAAGCGGAAAAACAGTTCAGTTGCTCTTTACTTCGGCAAAATTAATAGCGCTTTTTGCCTTGATAATTTTAGGATTATACGTGGGTCTGCAAACGGATGTTTTGTCCAATAATTTCGCAACTATGTGGGAAGCCAGCAAAACGGTAGTCAATCCTGATGGAACAATTACAGTAACAAAATTAGCAGGAATGGCTATTTTGGGAGCAGCAGGAGCTACCATTATTAATTCCTTGTTTTCTAGTGATGCTTGGAATAATGTCACTTTCATTGCAGGGGAAATTAAAGAACCTAAAAAGAATATCCCCCGTAGTTTGTTTCTTGGAACCTTAATTGTTACTGTTATTTATGTTTTAGCAAATCTGGCGTACTTGGCTTTATTGCCAATGCAGGGAGCTCCAAACGCTGCTGATATTGCCAGTAACGGAATCATGTTTGCCAGTAATGATAGAGTAGGAGCGGCCGCAGCAAGTATGATTATGGGAAATGTAGGTGTTTTTGTAATGGCTGCATTGATTATGGTTTCTACTTTTGGATGCAACAGCGGATTGATTCTTTCGGGAGGACGATTATTTTTTGCTATGGCAAAAGACGGACTTTTTTTTAAACAGGCTACAGAACTGAATAAAAACCAGGTTCCGGCCAAAGCATTGTGGGTGCAATGCATTTGGGCTTGTATGCTTTGTGTTTCAGGAAAATTCGGGGACTTATTAACCTATGCTACTTTTGCGTCATTGTTGTTTTATATCCTGACTATTCTGGGAGTTTTCATTCTTAGAAAAAAAGAACCCAATGCCGATAGGCCTTATAAAGCGTTTGGATATCCGGTTGTACCCGCACTTTATATTGTGGTGACATCAGCCATTTGTCTGACTTTACTGATTTATGACACCTTCAATACGGGATTGGGATTGTGCATTGTGGCGTTAGGAATTCCGGTGTATTATTTTGTAATGAACAAGAAAGAGTAAAGCAAATGGAATTAATTAGCTAATTTTTTGAGTGAATTGATGTCTTTTTAAAACGATTTTTTTACCGGTTAATTCAATCAATTCTAGTTTTTTTAAATCCGAAAGTAAACGGATACAGCTTTCAGTGGCTGTTCCAATCATGCTGGCTAGTTCATTTCTCTAAAGTTGTACTTTTAAGGAGTTATCTTCGTTTTTTCCAAAGGTGTCATGCAAATAGAGAAGCGTCCCGGCTAATCTTCTCTTGACTGTTTTTTGGGCTAAATGCACCATGTGATCGTCGGCTTCTTTTAGATCACCGCAAATGCTTTTCATCACATTCATCGAAAACTGATTGTTCTTGCCAAAGCATCCCATCACTTCTGATTTTGGAATACAAATACCATCTTTTAGACAGTAAATACCATTTACATTCTCTCCCTCTTCAAATGTAACCGCTCCTTTTTTACTACTATGGGAGGTTTTACAATAAGAAAGTTTTAGTAATTCGTCTTTTGTTAAGGTTTTTAAAGAGCTAAATTCTCTGACGATACATTGTTCGCATTTGCTCATATTCTTTGGTATTAAAAGGCAAATGGATATGCAAACTGATACCTTCAGAACGATTGCTCTCTGTGAAAGATTTCTTCAAAATTTCTTCTGAAAAATCCATTTCATCCTAATTAGGATAACTGGTGTATTTTGGTTCCGAAACATTGTATTTTTGTATTAAGGAATTTTTCATGGCAAAATCATTTATAGTTAGTCAAAAGTAAAGCGACTGTTCACATATTAAAATGACAATTATCATATTGAAAAAAACTTTTACAAAAAAAAGAGGCTTCAAAAGCCTCTTCACAAAGAAATTTGTTCTTTAAATAGTAATGCAATCCTGAATCATTTTTATCCATTTTTTAGCTATTTGATGATCTTCATGCAAACAAACCTGACCTATTTGATCATTCTCAATTGTGTAAAATGGAATGGTGTCTGTTTTTTTACCTTCTTTATAGTGAAATTGAAATTCAATTTTTACTATCGTATCGCTGTTATTCTCCGTTGTTGGAATCAGTTTACAGGATTGAATTGTATTTAAATCTACAAAAGAAACAACTTCTTCTTTAGCATTAAAATCCATCAAAAGAAACCCTTTGTTTTTTTGGTCTAAAGCCAATACTTTTTTGTTTTGTGTTTCCATTAACTCAAAATTAAAGCGATTGTTTTGACTGAATTTCTGTTTTATTGATTTAATTTTTGTTTTATTTAGTGAACTATACCGAATGGAATAGAAAATGGGGATGGCGATTATTAACGTTAGTACCAGGCCAATTATAGTTACGGATGTATCCATTTTTTTTATTTTTTTAGATTTTTAATGCAGGATTAATTGAACTGAAAACTAAAAAGGAATCAATTCAAAATAGAAGATAAATATATTCTTCTAATTAGGGTTTCAGTGCTTTAAATTACCAGAAAAAATGAAAAGGAAAGAGTAAGAGCGAAACCATTTCACAACGGTTGATGTCTTGTTTTGCAAAATGAATAATGTACTTAGAGGCTTTAAAATTTGGAACAGCTACCAAGTAATTTTCATAAAAATTACTAACGTTAGGATCAATAGAACGATCATGTAAAGCAAATACAGGATGTACCTGTGGTTGAATAAAAGCTGAAGAATGAATGCTGTCAGCAGAAAAGAATGAATGTGACTTTTCTGTTTGAATTGAATCCAATGAAATAGCATTTGCATTAAAAGCAAATAACAGAGCTATTGAAAAGCTAATAAAAATGACAGTTTTCTGAATCCATTTCATTTTGTAAACATAAAAAAGGAGACTGACTTTATGATTTTTTTTTTTAATAAATGAACGTTAAATGTTAAAATCAGCTAAGTAGTGTCTCCCCATAAAAAAACCTCGAGCAGTTTATTCTCGAGGTTTTGATCACCAGTATGTGCTGAAATTTATTCGGTTTTTAAGTTTCGTAATTGTTTGAGTTTTTCTTTCCAAACATCAAGACTCTCTTTATGAATAGCAATGTTTTTACGAACTTCTAATACGATGGAATTTTCTTTTTTTGCATTTCGGGTATTGGTAAAAAACTGAATGTTATTTTCCAATTGAAAAATTTCATTTTGAACTTCATCAATTTTACGCATTACAAAAATCTTTTCATTATCTAATTTGCGCGTATCATGGCTTTCTGACAAATGATCCATTCTGTTTGAGAAACGCAACATATCAGTATCTTTTTTACTCAAACTTAATTTTTCAAAAAGGGCATCCAGTATTTTGTTGAATTTTCCCTCAATATGTCTTCTTGTGAACGGTACTTTACCAAAGTTTTTCCAGGTTTCAATATGCAATTTTATGGAGTCTAAATCTGTTTTATGGTCTCCGATCAATTGGAACTCTCTTAAGGTTTCCAGGTAGGTTTTTTTAGCATCAAAAGCAGCTACTTCTTCCCCATTTTCCTCATTTTTTTGCTCTTTTAATTTGTCAAAATAATGATTGCAGGCATCCTTAAACTCTTTCCATATTTTATCCGAATATTTTCTTGGTACATGCCCTATTTGTTTCCATTCATCCTGAATTTGTTTCATGATAGGAGTTGTAGCATCAAAATCAGTGCTTTCCTGCAATTCTTTGGCTTTAGCTACAAGAGCTGTTTTCTTGCTTAAATTGTCGTTTTGGTCTTTCTTAATGTCTTTATAAAATGAATTTTTGAAAGAATTGAAATTTCTTACAGCAGTTTTAAAACTGGCCCAAGTATCCTCATTTACCTCCGATGGCACTTTTCCGGCAGAGAAGAAAGCAGTTCTCAAGGCTTCTACCTTTTCTATTTGAGCCAGCCATTGAGAATGTGCATTCACTTTCTCGGTCGCCAAAACTTCAATTTGAGCAATAATTTCTTTTTTCTTTTCTAAATTCTCTTGTTCAGTTCCTCTTTGATTTTCGAATAAAACTTCCCGTTTATCATGTATTTGCTTGGTCAAATCACTGAATTTATTCCAAATATCATCTCGATGTTCTCTAGATACCGGTCCAATATCCTCCTTCCAGATTCGATGTAAATCCTGTAGTTCTCTGAAGGCTTTGTTAATATCAGCTTCAGTGACCAATTCTTCAACACGCGCTACAATTTTTTGTTTTTGTTCTAAGTTGTGTTTGAAATCCAAATCTCTCGCTTCCCGGTCTAAATGCAGATAATCATAGAAATTTTCCACATGAAAATGGAAGTTATTCCACACGTGGTTGTATTTGTCCTTAGGAATTGGCCCGGCAGTTTTCCATCGTTCTCTTAAATCATTAAAATGTTTTAAGGTGTCTTTGATGTTTTCCTGAGGGTTAATCAACTCTTTTAATTCCTCAACAATGACCAAACGATTTTCTAAATTTGTTTTTAGATTCGTTTGCAAGCTCTTGAAATGGGTATTTTTAGTATCTCTAAAAAGAGAGTAATAAGTATCAAATTGAGATTTCAACGGAGAATGATATTGAAATTCTTCGTTAGGGTCTTGATTTTCTGCTAGAAATTCTTCTTTTTTCTCTTCGAGGAGGTGGTTGTATTTAGCTAAAAATGCTTTTTTAATTTCTTCAATATGCTGCTTAAAAGTCAAAATTTTGTCGCTGGAAACTAAATTTTTCAATTCGTTGACCAATACTTCAAGTGATAAGGTATCATAATCCTGCATCGGAATATCGTGACTTTCTTTGAGTGTTTCGTCTTCACTTTCAGCTGCATTTGTTTGTGTAATGGCATGAAGCGCAGTTGTATTTGCTGTTTCTGGCGCTATTACATTCTCTTCGGCGGGAACAGCAGCTTCGGGTTCATTTGTTGGATCAGTGGCGTGAGTTGCTAAAACGTTTGATTCTAATGAATTAGATTCAATAGTATTTTTGTCTAATTTTCCGTCTGCTTCAGGCAGGTTATCATTCTTTTCTTCTAACATTTTTTCAATGTGTAAGGTTTCTAAATAGATTCAACTCGAAAGATACTAAAGCAGTATGAAAATACAAAACAAAAACTTAATTTATAGTCATTTTAGGTTAAATGGCTTTTTTTTTGGAGCTATTTCCTGCTGTCCGCTGTATTCCCAATTAATAAAAACTACGGCTGAAAAGCCTTGTTTTTCTAAATTGGGAGATGCCGCTTCCATCAGGGCTAGGGATTTGGGTTAAAATTATGAATTGTTTTCAAAAAAAAAAGTCCCACCGAAGCAGGACTTAAGATTTTCATCTACGGCATATAGCCTTATTGTGATAAGATTAAAGATTAGAAATTTTAATCAGTTGTAAATATACCTATAAAATAATTAGGTTTCAATGAGGGAAACCGTAAAGCAGGTAATTATTTTCTCCGTAGCTTTAAAAATTCTTACAAAATACAGATTGTTATGGCAAAAATATTAGGATTGGATTTAGGGACAAATAGCATTGGGTGGGCAATTGTGGATAAAGATGGAACAGATTTTTCACTTGTAGATAAGGGAGTCAGAATATTTTCCGAAGGGGTTAAATCTGAAAAAGGAATTGAAAGTTCTCGTGCAGCAGAACGTACAGGTTTTAGAAGTGCTAGAAAAATAAAGTTTCGCAGAAAATTGAGAAAGTATGAAACTCTAAAAGTTCTATCTGAAAATAATATGTGTCCATTATCTGTAGAAGAAGTTATAGAATGGAGAAAATCTGGTTTTAAAAAATATCCACTTAATCCGGAATTCATTGCTTGGTTACGTACCGATGATGACAAAAACTTAAATCCTTATTATTTTAGAGATAAATCAAGTAAACAAAAGACTTCATTGTTATCGTTAGGAAGGGCTTTCTATCATATTGCACAACGAAGAGGTTTTTTGAGCAATAGATTAGATCCTTCTGCGGAAGGTGTTATCGAGCAACATAAACCCGATCTAGAAGATATTCTTGAAAACGCAGCAACTATTACGGAACTTCAAATGGAATTAACGGACTATTTTCAAGATCGTGATTTAATTGAACGTAAAGCAACGGATTTAGACGATGGAGAAAAGAAACTGAAAACCTTATATAATTCATTCTTCAAAACGATTAAAGATAATCTAAAAGACTTTGAGAGAACTAAAACCATACTCCTTGAACGGTTGAATAAAAAAGAAGACTTAGGGGCTGTCAAACAAAAGATTGGAGAGATTTCTCAAGCAATGAAATTGGGCAATTATGCAACTTTAGGACAATATTTTTTCAGTTTATACAATAAAGGTAAAATTAGAAATCAATATACGGCACGGGAAGAACACTATCTTTCTGAATTTGAAGTCATTTGTTTGGTTCAAGGAATAGACGGAATAATAGCAACTGAAAAATTGCCTGAAAAAAGATATTTTGGACTAGCTAAAGAATTGTATAAAGCTATCTTTTTTCAAAGACCTTTAAAATCTCAAAAAGGCTTAATAGGCAAATGTACTTTTGAAAAAAGTAAGTCAAGATGTGCCATTTCACATCCCAATTTTGAGGAATACAGAATGTTGTGTTTTATTAATACCATAAAGATAAAAACTCCCGATGATGAAACTCTAAGATTTCTTACTAACGAAGAAAGATTGAAAATCACTCCCAAGTTTTTGCGAAAAAAGGACAATTTTAATTTTGAGGATTTAGCCAAAGAATTGGTTCCAAGTGGCGGTAAATATGCTTTTTATAAATCATCTGCTGCTCCAAATGTTAATTACCTGTTTAATTATAATATGAATTCTTCTGTGAGTGGATGTGTAGTATCTACTTCATTAAAAAATGCTTTGGGTGAAGATTGGAAGACTAAAATCTATAGCTATGAAACTCTTAATAAAAGCGGTGAAATAGTAACACGAAATGTAGATTATAATGATTTATGGCATTTGATTTCCGTATCTACTTCTGATTTGTACTTACAGGAATTTGCAAAAGATAAATTGAAATTGGATGATAAAAAAGCTATTTTATTCAGTAAAATAAAGCTAAAGAAAGACTTTGCCAGTTTGAGTGTAACAGCAATTAATAAAATAAATCCTTTTTTGAGAGAAGGATTGTTGTATTCGCACGCTGTTTTTATGGCCAATATTAAAAATATTGTAGATGTCGACATTTGGAAAAATCTTGAGGATAGAAAACACATCCAAACTAAAATTGCCGAATTAATAGCTACAAACACTTTTGATAATAATTTATTGGAAATTGTAAACGGGCTCATTAAAGAATGTAAAGTTGGTGGTTTTTATTATTCAAAAGAAGCCGAAGGAACCTATAAATCAGATTTAGAAAAAAAGGTAAGTTATTTTGTGAAATCAAATAAAATTGATGACCAGAATGAGGTTATTGTAAAAAAGTTATTTCCTATTTACATTGAGCAATTAAAAAAATACGAATTTTTAACAATAAAACGATTAGACGAAAAAGTATTTGATTTTTTAGATGGTCAAAATGATGACGGACAGGTTTTTTGTAACGCCAAGAATAAACTTAATAAACTATATCATCCATCGGATATTGATGTTTTTAGAAAGCAAATTTTAAAAGATGGAAATGGAAACGAAAAATTAGTTTTAGGAAGTCCGTTAATTTCTTCAATAAAAAATCCGATGGCGATGCGAGCCTTGCACCAATTACGGAAAGTGTTGAATGCTTTAATTATTGAAGGTCTAATTGATGAAAAAACTAGAATTCATATTGAAATGGCCAGAGAATTAAACGATGCCAATAAACGAAAAGGAATTCAGGATTATCAAAGAGATATAGAAAACAGCAGAAAAGCATACATTGAGGAGATTAAAAAAGACTATAAAGCGGAAACTGGAATAGACATTGAACCAACAGAAGACGATATTTTACGCTATCAGTTATGGATTGAGCAAGACAGAAAAACAATTTATGAAGAACAATATACTAATATTAGTATATGCCAAATTATAGGTAGTGACCCTGATTATGATATAGAACATACTATTCCAAGAAGCAGGTCACAGGACAATTCACAAATGAATAAAACGCTGTGCAGCAAGCGATATAATCGGGAGATTAAAAAAAATAAAATGCCTATTGAGTTGAGTAATCATAGCGATATTTTAGATCGAGTTGCGCCTTGGCAAAAAAAATATTTGGCATTGGAATATGATATAATTGGGATTTCAAGAGCAATTAAAGCGGCAACCACAAAGGAACAAAAAGACCGAAAAATCAGATTGCGCCATAAATTGAATTTACAGAAGGAATATTTCAAAGGAAAATACGAACGGTTTACTTATAAAGAACCGAAAGTAGGTTTCAAAAACAGCCAAATTCCAGATACGGGAATTATAACCAAATATGCCAGTGCGTATTTAAAATCATATTTTGGTAGAGTAGAAGCCGTAAAAGGCGGAATGGTTGCTGAATTTAGAAAAGCCTGGGGAATTCAGGAAAGTTATATTAAAGACGGCAAGAAATATTATAAAATTAAAGACCGCAGCAAGCACACACACCATTGTATTGATGCGATTACAATTGCCTGTATGACCAAAGACAAATATGATGTAATGGCGCATGCTTGGGATTTAGAAGATGACTTGGAAAAAAATCAATACAAATTGATGAAATCCGTTTTAGAACAATCAAAACCTTGGAAAACCTTTACTGAAGATTTAAAAAAGATTGAGGACGAAATTTTGGTTTCCCATCATACACCAGATAATGTAAAGAAACAATCTAAAAAAATTATCAGAATACGAGGGAAAAAACAATTTGTTGCCGAAATTGAAATTGATACAGACGGAAAAAATGTTCCGAGAACGGACATCAATAACAAAATAATTTTTAAGAAAGATAGCAACGGAGAGAAAATGGCGAGGTTTCACCAAGGTGACACTATTCGAGGTTCTTTGCATCAAGACAGTATTTATGGGGCAATTAAAAACCCATTGCATCAAGAAGAAATACGCTATGTAATCCGGAAAGATTTAGAAAGTATTAAAGCTTCTGATGTGGAAAATATTGTGGATGAGGTTGTAAAACAAAAAGTGAAAGAAGCTATTGCCGCTAAGGTTTTACTACTATCTTCAAATCCACAACAAAAAAATAAACTTGCTGAAAATCAAAAGGTTTGGATGAATGAAGAAAAAGGGATTCTAATAAAAAAAGTTAGATTGTATGCTAATTCCGTAAAAAATCCTTTGGAAATAAAGGATCATGCCTTGCTGTCGAAATCACGCCATGAGCACAAACAGAAGGTTTATGCTCAAAATGACGAGAATTTTGCAATGGCAATTTATGAAGATGTTGATAAAAAAGGGAAAATAAAAAGATCATTTGAAATGATTAATAATATTGATGCGGGTTCATATTATAAATTAAGTAATTATGAAAATAAAATCAGCTATGATATTGTTACAAATCCACATGATAAAACAAGGTTGCCTTTAAAGTATATTCTAAAAAAAGGTTTGATGGTATTGTTTTATAAAAAAAATATTCAAGAAATTTTTGAACTTCCAATTAAAGATTTGCACAGTAGATTATATAAATTGGCAAAATTTGATGCGCAAGGTAGATTAACTTTTAGAACTCATTTTGAAGCAAGACAAGCAAGTGATTTAAAAGAAATATATGATGTTGATTTTGAAAAACCATTTGAACAGATTAGATTACAAGTTAGTAAATTAGATATGATAGTTGAAGGATACGAATTTACAATGACTCCGGGAGGTAAAATAATTTTTAATAATTAAATTACCTGGTATATATTTACACCACTAAATGATTTTATTATGTCTAGACAAAGCTTCACATTAGCCAATCAAAATGATGAATGGTTAAAACAGCAAGTAGCAAATGAAAAATTTACCAGCAAAAGTGAAGTAGTTAATTATTTAATCAAGCAAGCACGTGTGCGGGAAGAATATCACAACTATGTGCAAATGAAAATCGATAGAGGTTTGAAAAGTAGTTTTAGCACCAAAACCAAAGAGGAACTTTTGACAGAAATTAAAAGTAGGCTAAATGTATAAGTATCATTTATCTTATGAAGCTGAAGAAGATGTTATAAGAATTTTTGAGTACGGTTTAGGAAAATTTGGTTTGCAACAAGCAAATAAATATTACGAGATGTTGTTTGAATGTTTTAATAAAATTGCATCAAATCCGTTTATGTGTTTGTGGAGTTGATACTATTTATTGCAATATCAAAGGTGTTGAAATTGAAATCATTACAATCATCGGAAGACAAGATTTTTAAAGGTTCTTTGACATACAGTTTTTCATTGTCTTAAACAGCCAAACCACAACTGAAAGGTATGGCATCCGCCCAGCAGGGATGCAGTAGCTTTCAGTTGTGGTTTGATTAAAGATTAGAAAACACGATATTATACGTTCGTAAAATTTATGAAGAGTTTGAGTTGTGGTTTGATTAAAGATTAGAAAACACGATATTTTCTGTTACTGATTTTATAGGAGTCACTTCGTTGTGGTTTGATTAAAGATTAGAAAACACGATATTAGCAAACGATAATACAGTCGTTCATTTAGCGTTGTGGTTTGATTAAAGATTAGAAAACACGATATTGGTTATAATGGCCGTTAATGAAGATGCGGAGTTGTGGTTTGATTAAAGATTAGAAAACACGATATTTGATGCTGAAGTTCAGGCAATGACCGAGCAGTTGTGGTTTGATTAAAGATTAGAAAACACGATATTATCTAATGGGGTAATGACAACTACTACTCAGTTGTGGTTTGATTAAAGATTAGAAAACACGATATTGAAATATTTTTAAATTTTGCAAATGCCACAGTTGTGGTTTGATTAAAGATTAGAAAACACGATATTGCTCCCACCGCTATATCCAGCGCCACCAAGTTGTGGTTTGATTAAAGATTAGAAAACACGATATTAGTTGGCTTGTTACCTTCTAATTATCAAAGGAATATGGGTGAATGTCGTATAAAAAAATGCCTCTTTTTTGGATTGATATCCCAATATTGAGGCATTTTTTTATTTCTATCAATAAAAATTCGATAAATGGTAGTAGAATCATAGTAAGAGGCAAGATTCAATGATTAATTTTTAGTGCAATCTGCAGGGACAGGTCGCGACCTGTCCGTACGTTAGAGATTAGTCGCAAAATAATTTATATTTTTTTACGATTTGTGTGTA
>NZ_RYDK01000005.1:0-107077 GCF_003970375.1 Flavobacterium sp. ZB4P23 | reverse complement strand
GCAGGGACAGGTCGCGACCTGTCCGTACGTTAGAGATTAGTCGCAAAATAATTTATATTTTTTTACGATTTGTGTGTAGGATAGGAAATGTTGTTTAGGGAATGTGAATAGGGCAGGAATAGGGCAGGGACAGGTCGCGACCTGTCCGTACGTTAGAGATTAGTCGCAAAATAATTTATATTTTTTTACGATTTGTGTGTAGGATAGGAAATGTTGTTTTGGGAATGTGAATAGGGCAGGGACAGGTCGCGACCTGTCCGTACTAATTATGAAAAAGAAAAAATAATGAAAAATAGAAAGCGAAATAGAATGCTGGGATATGATTATTCGCAAAATAATTTATATTTCGTTACGATTTGTGTGCAAGATAGAAAATGTTGTTTTGGGAATGTTAATACGGCAGGAACAGGTCGCGACCTGTCCGTACACGAGCCAATGAATCCGTATATGGAATGGAATGAATATGGTTCTATTGCACAAAAACAATGGAATTGGTTGGATAATCAGTATGCGTATGTTATTTTACATTCTTTTATAGTAATGCCGAATCATGTCCACGCAATTTTGGAAATTGATAGTAATTTGATATCTGATTGTGAAATAAAAATAAAATCAGTATCGGAACTAATTGGTGCTTATAAAACGACCTCATCAAAACAAATTCATTTAGCCGGTTTGTCTGATTTTGCCTGGCAGGGTTCTTTTCATGATCATATAATTAGAAACGATGGGTCTTATGAAAGAATTTATAATTATATCGAAACAAATCCTGAGAGGTGGAATACAGATGCGCTTTTTGAAAAATAAAATTATTGTTTAAAACAATTCCAACTGTGTTGGGGCATTACTATTTTCCTGTTTGGCTTTTCCTAAATAGTTGATAATCATTCCAAATTGTTTGTCGGTAATACGTAAAACACTAACTTTTCCTAACGAAGGAACGAGTCGGTTAATGCGTTTTTCATGAACATCAGCACTTTCTCCACTCGCACAATGCCTAATATAAACTGAAAATTGCATCATGCTAAAGCCATCTTTTAAGAGATTTCCTCGAAACTGAGAGGCATTCCTTTTGTCTTTTTTAGTTTCTGTAGGCAAATCGAAAAACACGAACAGCCACATTATTCGGTATCCGTTAAGTTCCATAATTTAGGATATTTAATTTTTTTTCGGTGACCTGTAAAACAGTGCTGGAGCGAACTAGCCGTTTTTTGCAATCCTACCATTAAAGGGCTTTTTTCTTCTTTGAAATAAACAGTTTGTGTCAGCATTTGTAATAGTTCCGCTTTTATTGCGGTGTTTAGTTCTTGTTCTTGATACCGGTTCATAATATCAAAAACTTTTTCGTCAACAATGGGACGAAAAGGTTCCATAATATCATCAGCAAGTGCAAAAGCATTGTATTTACTTTTATGATGAATACCAAGTGTATTCAATAATCCGCTTCCGGAAAGTGCTCTAGCTGTAGCGGCTCTTAAAATAGCATACCCGTAGTTTAAAAAATTGTTGGGATAATCACCATAACGTTCTCTTTTTATGCCATTTTTTTCATGATTAGGTAACGGAAAATTTTTCCAATATTGTTGTGCAGCAACGCCTTCCATATTTGTGGTGTCACCGCTTAATACTTTGCTAGCCAGAAACTCAAACGTATTTTTATTTTCAGTTATTTTTGCTAACAATTCCCCTTGATTTTTAATTTTTTCAATAATAGTTTGTTGCCATAGTTGTTTTTTCAGAGGAATTGAAGCTTCGATTTGATTTTTGAATATTTCCTGCTGAATGTGATGGCTGTTGAGGTTGAGTAACATTCCATTGGGTAAGTGGTTGCTGCCACAAATAATAATAGCAGTATTATTTTCTACAATTAAGTTCATAGCAGGAATACTCAGATAAATTTCAGCATGATCGAGTACCAGAAAACCAATGTCTTCTATTGGAATGGTACTTTCTCTTATTTCTGATTTTAGTATTAGCTGTTGGTTTTTTGTCGTGATTGAGGATTTATTTTCGATAAGAATTGTTCTTTTGATCATAATTTAAGCCGTTAAATTAATTGTAAATATTTGATTATCAATCAAATTAACATATTTAATAATCAGTTATTTTACGGGAAACCTCAATCTGCCTTTTAAATTGCTGATATAAAAAAAGCGTCTCGTTTTAAAACAGTTTGATGCTGTTTTAAAACGAGACGACCTAAAGAAATTTTAATACTAATTATTTAGTTTAAGCGAGAGTTAAAACAATAATCTTGATTACGCTCGATTTGACAAGAAATAACCTTCTTAGTTATTTATTCCAGATTTTCCACGCTTTCTCTGCTTGAAAAATAAGCATATCCAAACCATTTTTGATTTGTGCTCCTTGCTGTTTGGCTTTTTTTAGGAATTGTGTTTCTGCAGGATTGTAAATCAAGTCAAATGCAATGTGCTTTCCTGTGAAAAACTCATACGGGATCAATGGAAACGCATCCACATTTGGACTTGTTCCTACTGGAGTCGAGTTGATGATGATTTGGTAATTGTCGAATGTTGTTGCGTTGATTCGGTTATACTCAATCGCATTTTCTTTAGCTTCTCTCGACACAAAAGTATAAGGAATGTCCAGTTCATCCAAAGCAAAAGCAACTCCTTTAGAAGCTCCTCCTGTGCCTAAAATCAAGGCTTTTTTGTGGTGCGGTTGCAACAGGGGTTCTAATGATTTTTTGAAACCATAATAATCGGTATTATACCCTTTCAACGTTCCTTTTTTGGTGATTTTGATGGTATTTACAGCGCCAATTAATTCCGCTTTTTTAGATAATTTATCCAGAAACGGAATGACGGTCTCCTTGTATGGAATAGTTATACTTAACCCTTTTAAATTTAAAGTGTTTTTTAGTATCTCTGGAAGTGCTGTTATTTCTGGAATATCAAAATTTTCATAGGTGCAACCAGTAAAATTTTCATTGTTAAATTTATCGGTAAAATATCCTTTAGAAAAAGAATAACTAATATTGCGACCCAGTAACCCAAAACGTTTTCTAACTGTTTCTGTCATTATTTTTTTTTATGTTTTGCAATGTAGTTTTGCACCATTTTTTTGGCCCAAACTACTGGAAATAAATCTTCTAAAAGGATGTAATTATCAAAATTTAATCGTAAGGCATTGCTTAAATGGAATTTTGCTTTTGTATTATCTGTTAGCATAAAATACAATCCTGCTAAGCGGTATTCAACTTCATTTTCTTCCGGAAAATATTCTGAAGCTTGTAATAAGGTTTGAATGGCACTTTCGAATTCTCCTAAAAATTGTAGAATATCCACCCAGAATAACCAGGTGTCAAGTTCAGTATCGCCAAATTCAACTGCTTTCCTGTATCCAAATTCAGCTTCTTCAAAGAAGTTCATTTGCTTATTGATAGTCGCAAAGCGTTTCCAATACAAGCGATTTTGGTTGTCAATCGCTAATGCTTTATTGACATAAAATAATGCTTTTTGGTAATTTTTTTGACGTACATAAAAATCCGTGATGGCAATCCAACCTTTATCTAAGAGTGGATCTTCATGCACTGTTTGATTGAAATATTTTAAGGCTAAAGCTTTGTTCCCTAATCTTTCATAACATTTTCCCATTCGAAGTAACGCATACGAAGTTGCATCATCTAATTCAATAGTTCTGCTATAACTTTCTATGGCTTTCTCGTATTTTTTTAATCGTTCAAAAGCTTTTGCTTTTTCCATGAAAGCACCAAGGAATTCATCATCAATTAAAGTAGCGTAATCAAAGGCACGAATCGCATTTTCATATTCTTTTACACCATAATGCAAACGGCCCAGTTGGTGCCAGGCAATTTCGCTGTATGGATTTTTGTCAATGTATTTATTTAAATAAGTAATCGCTTCTTGGTTTTGATCTAAAAATTCAAAACAATACACTACGTTATACAAAGCGGATTGGTCTTCCAGATCTTCTTCTAAACACTTGATGAAGCTTTCTTTTGCCAGTTCAAGATTGTCCATAAAAAGATATTCCATGCCTATTAAATTATAGACATCAGCATAATCATCTGTGTATTTTAACGCGGTTTGTAATAATTCAACCGCCTTTTCGTGTTGGTCTCTTTTGGAGCAGATATTGGCTTTTTGAATGTAAATTTCTTCATTGGTTGGTTCAATGGCATACAACTCGTTCAATAGCTTTTCGGCTAGTTCGAGTTTGTCGTCATAAACTAGCATTTCCACCTGAACTAATTTTAGTCCGGTAGATTTTGGGTGCTGTTCTAATGCCAGTTTGAGTGCTTTTTTTGCTAAAGCGGCCTTACCCATATCGAGGTAATGAAGAATAATTTCTTCAAATTCTTCGGAGTCAAAAAAGAGTACTTTGTTGGTTTTCAACATGGACTCAAATTTAGACAATGATAAGTTATAGTCTTCTTCTTCGTTGCTTAATTGCATACTGTGTGTTTTTAATTTGGCCTAAATAAATTTAGGGAATCGTGCGTGTACTGCGAGGGAAAGTTGGAATTGTTGTGAACAATTTAATTAACAAAAAAAGAGGTAGTTTAAACGTATGCCCTAGCCCTGATAAGAGTGGAAATCCTTTTGCTTTTTGCTGACAAAAAGTAAAAGATTAAAACGGATAGCAGGAATAGCTCCCAATTTTTTTAATTGTTTTGAATAGGTATTTCAATATGTATCCAATAGTACAACTTCTGCTATCAAAAATCGTTAATCATTTTTCTTCAATCATTATTCCATCCATTACTTCTAATATGATGCTGCAACCTTCTCGTATCTCTTGTTCAGAAATGGTAAGCGGTGGCGTAATTCTTATGGCGCAATCTTCAAATAATAACCAGAATAAAATGAGTCCTTTGTCTTGACATTTAAGAATCACTTCGTTTGTTATATCGGCACTTTGGGTCATTGCAGCCAGCATCAATCCTTTTCCTCTTATATCCTGTATCAAAGGATGTACCAAAAGTGATCTGAATAGCTTTTCTTTCTCTATCGCCTCATCCATGAGATTGGTCTCGGTAATTTCCTGCAAAGTAGCCAAGCAGGCTGACGCAATGACAGGGTGGCCTCCAAAAGTCGTGATATGACCCAGTTTTGGATTATCGCTCAACAAATCCATCATTGCTGATGAAGCCGTAAAAGCACCTACAGGCATGCCACCTCCCATTCCTTTTCCCATAACTACGATATCAGGAACAACATCATAATTTTGGAATCCAAAGAGTTTTCCGGTTCTCCCAAAGCCTGGTTGGATTTCATCGAGAATCATCATTGCGCCCACTTCTGTGCAACGCTCGCGTACTTTTTTGAGATAATCATCGTTTGGCTGAATAAATCCGGCACCACCTTGAATGGTTTCCAGAATAATTCCAGCCGTTTTAGTGGTTATTTTTTGTAAATCGGCTTCGTTGTTGAAGGTAATAAAATCAACATCAGGTATCAATGGACGAAAAATTTGTTTGCGTTCTTCAAATCCCATGACGCTCATAGCACCCATTGTATTGCCATGGTATGCGTTATGACACGAAATCAATTGGCTTCTTCCGGTAGTTCTTCTAGCTAGTTTTAAAGCACCTTCAATGGCTTCGGTTCCTGAATTGACCAAATAAGTTTTATCTAAAGGTGCGGGCAGGAGCGAGGCTAACAATTTGCAATACTGAACCGCCGGACTTTGTGAATATTCGCCATAGACCATAACATGAGAATATTTGTCTAACTGATCCTTTATGGCTTGATTGACTCTAGGATGTTGGTGTCCCAATGTGCATGCGGAAACTCCCGCCACAAAATCCAAGTATTTCTTAGCGTTCGTATCGTAAATATAAGAACCTATAGCATGTGAGACTTCCATGCCCAATGGATATGGTGAGGTTTGCGCTTGGTATTTTAAGAAATCTGGATTCACGGTTATTTGTTTAATCTTTTATTTGTTAAATTGACAGAACGGTGATTGAATACTGCTCCCGAAGTGTCGGGACTGCTCACTGCTGACTTACTTCTTCTTCTTCTTCTTATCGTAATTCAGGGTTTCTTTTCGGATTTTCATAGGAATATCCTCTTTGGCCTCTGCCGCTTTAGTTGCTTTATCTATTTTATCGTTGTCTTCATTTTCTTCGGCAGGAAAAATATCGTCCTTGGATTTTATTCGTTCCTCTCCTCGCCAAAGCAGTCCTCTTAGAATACGTGCATTTTCTGGCAACTCTTTCTCTGGATAAATATCGCCATCCACTTGCTGGAAAAACGTGATAGTTTCTATCGCATTTTCTTCTAAAATAAGGTTGATTTTGCTGCTTACATTCTTATTAATACCAATGAGTTCCTGAGCTTCGTTGCGCATGTAATAAATGACTTCGGCATTCTTTATAATATCAACATCATGGAGTTTTCCTTCTTTAAATTTCCCATAGAGATTTTGACCCTTGACTTGATTGTATCCAGTTCCTATCGTGTCTTTGGAGACTATAAACGTGTTGTTGAGTACTTTGAGCGAATCTAGTTTTTGGGTATTGTTGTCTCCTATGAGATGCATGACATCTCCTGTGATTTGGTTTTCTGCGTTCCAAAGTATCGGATTTCCAATCATTTTGGTCAACGCTGTTTTAGAACTTGAATGAATCGAATCACATTTTCCGCTCATATCAGTTTTGAAAAACCGGACATTGTTAAACGCTCTGATAATTCGGTTTCCTTCTTTTCCAGTAACCATTAATTTTTTTCCATGGATGTAAACCGAGTCATTTTCGACAAAATTCACGGCAACAGCTCTTTTGGTTACGTACATAGAATCCAGTTTTTTATACACTTCAGCATAATGCCCTTTTATAATTCCGCGATTGATGGAATCCGTTATTTTTACGTTTCGCGTTGCCGATGCAAATTCCCGGTTTCGATCATAGTACAAACTGTCGCCTTTAATCACCCGATCATCGTATTTGATGTACGATTTATTCAGGAAATGAGCCAGATTTTTTTTGGTATCATAAAATCCTTTTTCGGTATATATATAATTGGCTTTACTGGTAATTGTGGATGGTCCAAAAAGATACGAATGCCCGGAATTACTGAAATAATCCAAGTGATTTGATTTAATTACATAGGTTGGATTAGTAATAGTAACAGCTGTAAGGAATTGGAATTTCTTTTGTTTCACATAATATCTTCCTGAATTGCTTTTTAGCGTATTGTCTTTATTGGTAATTGTTCCTGGCGTATCGTAAAATACTTCTTGAGTGTTTCGGTCAAAATTAATAATCTCTGTTACCAAAGTCGCATCAGGGGAACTCATTACGGCATCTCCGGAAGCATAGGCTTTTTTTACATTTCCATTGTATTCCGCATATTTACTGTTTAGGAATAAAGTGTCACCTTGCACCATTTGAACATTGCCAAAAGCCTTGATGTAGTTTTCTTTTTGAAAATAATACGCTTTATTACAAGTCATTATCACGCCATCATGATTGACACGTACGTTCCCAATCAGCAATAATGCATCCGGTATTTCTACCTGATTTACATCGGCAAAATCTGAGTTTTCTACAATAATTTTTTTTGGAGCTTGCGCCAAAACTAAATTAGCAGTGAACAGTATGAAACAATAACGAAGGAAAAAAAACGATTTTTTCAATGGATTTAATTTTTGTCAAATTTATGAAAAAGGATACAATCCTAATCCATATTAGGATTTATTTATAATTAGTCAAAAGTGCATGATAAACGATGACTTTTCCTTTTTAAAGTTATCAACAAATGCGGCAACTCCTTCGTTGTAGTTTGTTCTAATGGAGAGATGATTATATAATTTCAAACAATATAGAGTTCTTTATATTTAAAAAATATTAAATTTAAAAATTGATATTCATTTTAGTATCAAAAGAATTAAAATCAGCATAAATAATTTTATATGATGAAAAAAACAATTATTGTTGCCGGTATAAGCGTAGTGCTTTTGGCGACAGCCTGTAAAACGAAAGAGTTAAAAATGAATACGGAACAAAAGGAGTCAGTTTCCCATAAAAAAGAAGTGGTGTATCAGGTTTTTACCCGATTATTTGGGAATAAAAATACGAACAACAAGCCTTGGGGAACCATTGAAGAAAATGGAGTAGGGAAGTTCAACGATTTTACAAATACGGCCTTAAAGGAAATAAAGGATTTGGGAGTTACTTATATTTGGTACACTGGAGTTCCGCATCATGCTGTGATTCGGGATTATTCCGCTATTGGAATTTCTAATGATGATCCGGAAGTGGTCAAAGGACGAGCCGGTTCTCCTTATGCCGTAAAAGATTACTACAATGTGAATCCAGATTTGGCTGTAAATCCTGAAAATCGTTTGCAGGAATTTGAAGCTTTAGTTGCGCGAACTCACCAAGCTGGATTAAAGGTGATTATCGATATTGTTCCCAATCACATTGCGCGAAAGTATGAAGGAAAAAGTAATCCGGTTGGTGTCAAAGATTTTGGTGCAGATGATGACACGACCGTTGAATACAAAAGAGACAATAATTTTTATTATATTCCAAATACACACTTTGAAATCCCTGACACAGACAAGCCATTAAATGGAGAAAAGAATCCATTAATTGATGGAAAATTTGTAGAAAGTCCAGCAAAATGGACTGGTAATGGTTCTCGTATGGCAAAACCAGATCGAAATGACTGGTATGAAACCATCAAAGTAAATTACGGTATTCGTCCGGATGGCTCCAAAGATTTTCCGGAACTTCCTACTGGTTTTGATTCCAAATCCTATCAGGAACATTTCGATTTTTGGAAAGGAAAAGATGTTCCAAACTCTTGGGATAAATTCAAAGACATTGCCTTGTATTGGACGGCAAAAGGAGTCGATGGTTTTCGATTTGACATGGCCGAAATGGTGCCGTATGAATTTTGGAGTTATATGAATTCAGCCATTAAAGTAAATAATCCGAATGCTTTTTTATTAGCCGAAGTCTACAATCCTAAAGAATATAGAAATTATATTCATCTGGGTAAAATGGATTATTTGTATGATAAAGTAGAAACGTATGATAAATTGAAAGATATCATTCAAGGAAAAGCATTGCCTGATGGATTATCTGACATCCAAAACGGTATTTCAGATATTGAGCATCACCTGTTGCATTTTCTGGACAATCATGATGAACAACGTTTAGCAAGTCCGGAATTTGCGGGAACGCCACAAAAAGGGAAGCCTTTGATGGTGGTTTCTACAACCATAAGTACGTCGCCTACGATGGTTTATTTTGGACAGGAAGTAGGAGAGGCTGGAAATGAAAATGCTGGATTTGGTACCCATTCCAGAACGTCAATCTTTGATTATATAGGTGTTCCTAATCACCAACGCTGGATGAACGGAGGAAAATTTGATGGTGGTCAGTTAACGCAGGATGAAAAGGACTTGCGAGATTTTTATAAAAAATTATTGAATTTCTCTTTGAATAGTACTGCTTTAATGGGGAAATACCAAGAAATACAAACGGTGAATCGCCATATGACTCAAGGATACGATTCTGGAATTTATGCATTCACACGCTGGTCTGATACGCAAAAATTAATCGTTATCACTAATTTTTCCTGGCTTACTACTAGCAATTTCGAGTTAAAAATCCCTTCAGATGTAATCCAAAAATGGAATTTGAAAGACGGAAATTATACACTTACGGATCAATTATACCATAAAAGTTATGTTGAGCTGAAAGTATTCAATGGTGAAGGAAACGCGAAAATTACAATAGCACCTTCAGAATCGTTTATTTATCAATTGTAAAGGATTTTTAGTTAGCAAAAGGATAAAAAAAAGCTGATATAAATTTATATCAGCTTTTTTTTAGCTCAAACGAATACTATTTTTTTGTTACAGCATCATAATTTTCTTCTATTTTTTTCCAATTAATTACATTAAAAAAAGCATCAATATAATTTTTTCTTCGGTATTGGTAGTCTAAATAATAAGCGTGTTCCCATACATCTAAAGCTAATATTGGAGTTCCGGGAACAACTGCATTACGCATCAAGGGATTATCCTGATTAGGTGTGCTGGTTACTTGTAATTTTCCGGATTTATCTAGAATCAACCATGCCCAACCGGAGCCAAATTGTTTTGTCGCTTCAACTTTGAACGCTGTGGTAAAGTTTTCAAATGAACCAAAATCTCTGGTAATTGCTTCAGCCAATGCATTTGATGGTTGACCTCCCCCTTTTGGCGTCATGCATTTCCAATACAAAGAATGATTGTAAAAACCTCCTGCATTGTTGCGAAGTGTGGGGTCATTTGGATCTAATTTACTTAATACTTCCTCAATTGTCAGATTTTCAAGTGGAGTTTCTAAAATAGCCTTGTTCAAATTGTTAGTGTAAGTCAAATAATGTTTGGAATAATGGATTTCTAAAGTAGTAGCTGATATGTTTGGGGCTAATGCATTGTACCCGTAAGGAAGTTTTTCCAGTTGAAAAGAACCTTCATTAGCCTTTACGTCCTCCGGAATTCCGGTTAATACTTTCTCTTCGGTCGTAGGTAAGGGAACTTCAACGACTTCGGTAAATTTTTTTTTATTACAAGAAATTATGCCAATCAGTAGCAGTATAACTGGAATTAAAAAATATAATTTTTTCATAATAATACTATTTTTTTAACAAAGAATAAATAGTTTCTATGTATTGTTTTTTGGCCTCATCTGAGGTAAGGTGGCTGATTTGCATCCATGCATTGGTTTTAAAAGCATCTCTCAAATGGTAAGTAGAAGTTTGTTTTAGATCTAAAGTTCCAAAAGTAGCTTGTTTGTAAAAGGCATAAAGTCGCAATTGAACATCTTGCGGTAAAGATGCCTGTGTCATCGATGAAGCTATTTTTACAGCTTCCAGAAATTGTAGCTCTAATTCTTTTTCATTCATTATCTTTTGGTAGCAATAATAGTTTTACCTCCAATTGCCTTTTGATTCAATTCAACATTAACTTCTGTTCCTAATGGTAAAAAGAGATCTACTCGTGAGCCAAATTTGATAAAACCGGCATCAGTTCCCTGAATAACCTGCATTCCTTCTTCAGCGTAATTTACGATTCTTCGGGCTAAGGCTCCGGCAATTTGACGGTATAGTACTTCACCAAAGGTTTTATTTTCGATGACAATTGTAGTTCTTTCGTTTTCCTCGCTTGCTTTTGGGTGCCATGCTACTAAAAATTTCCCAGGATGGTATTTGCTGAATTTTACAATTCCGCTCAATCCATAACGGGTGACATGCACATTAATGGGCGACATGAAGATGGATATTTGTAAACGTTTGTCTTTAAAATATTCGCTTTCATACACTTCTTCAATAACCACAACTTTACCGTCTACTGGCGCAAGAATTTGGTTTTCAGTGATGATTACGGTTCTTTTTGGATTTCTGAAAAATTGCAGTATGATGATCAAAAGCAACAGCGCTGCTATTTGTATGGCCATTTTGAGCCAGATGGTGTCTATGAAATTATCAGACAATAAGAGCACAACGGCAGTAAAAATAGTGCCTAATAAAATAGATTGGGTTCCTTCTTTATGAAACATAGTTTAAAATTTGATAAAATAAAAATATAATTGGTGCTACAAATATAACACTATCTAGTCGATCTAGGATGCCTCCGTGACCAGGCATTATTTTTCCGCTGTCTTTGACATCGGCAATTCGTTTGAATTTAGATTCAATTAAGTCTCCTATAGTACCTGCAATTCCAACAATAACAGCTATTGAAGTCCAGATTAGTATGGATCGTTCACTAAATTCAGGGTTGGCTTTTATGTAGTACTTTGAGATCAAATAACCGGCTAAAATAGCAAAAATGATTCCGCCTAAGAACCCTTCAATTGTTTTTTTGGGCGATATTTTTTCAAATAATTTGGTTCGGCCTATTGATTTCCCAACAATATAAGCAAAGGTATCATTAGTCCATATTAAGATGAATAATCCAATTATAATTTTGGGATTATAGTCATTTATTCCAAATGAAATTTTAGTAATAAATACAAAAGGCAATATGATGTAACCTAGTAAATACAAGTATTTTGATGAAGTGCTTATTTTTTGAATGTTATCATAAAATAAGAAAAGGATACATTTTATAGATACAACTAACGCTATAACCAATAAAACAACATCTAGTTGCTGTATGTTTATTGAAATTTCTAAATTAGAATTAAATAGCTGATTGAGGGTATCCGTAGTGATTTTATTATAATGGCTTACTAAAGTAACAGCTGTATACAAGGTTGCACCAAAAAGAACCGGTAAAATTTTATGTATTTGAATTAAATTACAAAATTCATAAATGGCAATAAGTAGAAAAATACCAAAAAGAATAAAAAAGCTTTCAGTAGAGTATAAAATAGAAGCAAGTAATAATAGGATATAAACAGCTCCCGATATACCTCGTTTTAGAGTTTCATTCATCTTACAGATCTTCTAAAAGCAATAAATAAAGATTTTTTGCAGAACTTCCGTATTGCGTGAAGTCTTCTTCTTTGGCTTTTTCGAAATATTTTATAGTAGTAATATTAGTAGGGTAGTCCCTTTCATATTTCTTTTTTATAGCGCTAAGTCCATCGCTTTTGGCTTCAAGAATTTGACTTGTATTTGCTAAAATTATAATGTTTGTGGGTAATTCGTTTGGTTTGTCTTGCTTAATTTGTTTTGAAGAAAACAATATAGATCCTTCTTCAGAAATTAAATTTTCACAACTGGCCAGTAAAAATGAAGGATTTTTTGGTTTAGAGAAACTTAATTTATTATCCTCAAGCATACTGAAAAGTTCTGGTTCATAGCATAAAACTTCACTTTCGAACCAGTCATTCTCTTCAAGAATATTTTCAAAGTGTTCTTTTACTTCCTCTGGATTTTCACAGTATAAAAACTTACCTCCATTTTTTTTAAAATTACTGATAAATTTTTCATCTATAGAGATCGTGCTATCAGCATTGGTTTTACTAAATTCACTTTCTTTATCTTCCTCAGAAGCCGGATTAATTGAACCAAAAATTTTTCTAAAAAGACTCATATCGCTGTCAACTGCTTTAATTTATTACTTGAAAACGTTCAAAGATAAAAAAATCTTAATTCAAAAGTAGTTTTTGAATTAAGATTTTAAAAATAATTAAATATTTAGATGTTTCTAAGACACTACTTCTTCAAGATTTTTATCAAATGTTCTTTTTCCGAATATAGCTTCTAAATCATCTTTAAAAATAACTTCTTTTTCGATCAAAATATTTGCGAGCTGATTCAGTTTGTCTTTGTTATCCTCTAAAATCTGAATGGCTCTTTGGTATTGGCCTTCAATTAGTAATGATATTTCTTCATCAATAACTTTAGCCGTTTCTTCAGAATACGGTTTAGATAAATTATATTCGCTTTGTCCAGTTGAATCATAATAGGTAACATTTCCTATTTTTTCATTCAAACCATAAACCGTTACCATTGCACGAGCTTGTTTGGTTACTTTTTCTAAATCACTTAGCGCTCCTGTCGAAATTCTATTGAAAGTTACTTTTTCAGCAGCTCTTCCACCCATAGTAGCGCACATTTCGTCAAGCATTTGGTCAGGACGTACAATTAAGCGTTCTTCCGGCAAATACCAAGCGGCACCTAAGCTTTGTCCTCTAGGAACAATTGTTACTTTTATTAGTGGTGCTGCGTGCTCAAGCATCCAACTAACTGTAGCGTGACCTGCTTCATGAATAGCGATTGCTCTTTTTTCATCAGGTGTTACAATTTTATTTTTCTTTTCCAGACCTCCTACAATTCGATCAACTGCATCAAGGAAATCTTGTTTGTCAACTGCTGTTTTGTTATGTCTCGCTGCAATCAAAGCGGCTTCATTGCACACATTAGCAATGTCTGCGCCTGAAAATCCTGGAGTTTGTTTGGCTAAGAAGTCAGTGTCTAGTCCTTCCACTTTTTTCAATGGCTGTAGGTGTACTTTGAATATTTCTGCACGTTCACGAATATCGGGTAAGTCAACAAAAATTTGTCTGTCAAAACGTCCGGCACGCATTAAAGCTTTATCCAGTACATCTGCTCTGTTTGTAGCGGCTAGAACTATTACATTTGAATTTGTTCCAAAACCATCCATCTCTGTCAGTAATTGGTTTAATGTATTTTCACGTTCGTCATTTCCTCCGGACATGTTGCTTTTTCCTCTGGCTCTACCTACGGCATCAATTTCATCAATGAAAATGATTGCAGGAGATTTTTCTTTGGCTTGTTTGAACAAATCACGCACACGTGATGCGCCCACACCTACAAACATTTCTACAAAATCAGAACCGGATAAAGAGAAGAACGGTACTTGAGCTTCACCAGCTACGGCTTTAGCCAATAATGTTTTACCGGTGCCTGGAGGTCCTACGAGTAAAGCTCCTTTTGGTATTTTTCCTCCCAGGTTGGTGTATTTTTCAGGATTTTTCAAAAATTCAACAATTTCTTGAATCTCTTCTTTCGCTCCTTCTAAACCAGCAACATCTTTGAAAGTAGTTTTAATATCTGTTTTTTCGTCAAATAGTTTTGCTTTGGATTTTCCAATATTAAAAATTTGGCCACCACCACCACCGGCTCCACCAGACATTTTTCTCATGATAAAGATCCAAACGGCTATAATAATTATAATTGGCAATAAACTGATTAGGATATCTGACCAATTACTTTTTGCCAAGAAATTAAAATCGTTTAATTTACCTTTGGCAACTGCTTCTTCCAGCTTTTTTTGAAATATTTGATCATTACCAATGTTAAAAACGTAATGTGGTCCTTTATTAGGTCTGTCAAAAACATCTTTCGAAACTTTTTTGTGTGCTGCATCTTTCATTGCTGCCGCATTCAGAAAAACTTCAGCTTCGGTTTTGTTGTTTACAACAACTTTATCGATCTGACCTTTCTCTAAGTAGTCGTTAAACTTAGACGAGGTTAATTGTCCGGGTTCATTAAGACTGGAGCCATTAGTTATAAAACTTATAAATAAGAAAATTAATAATATTGCAGCGTAAATTAGCCAAGGGCTTACTTTAAACTTATTCGGATTTGGATTATTTTCTTTAGCCATTACTACGGATTATGTGTCTTTAGTATTTGTTTTCTATAGTTGTTATTTTAGCATCGCCCCATAAACTTTCGATGTTGTAGTACTCTCTAATATGTTTTTGAAATACATGAACCACTATATTCACATAATCCATTAATACCCATTCTGCATTATCAGTTCCCTCAACATGCCAAGGCTTGTCTTTTAATTCTTTTGAAACTGTTTTTTGGATAGAGTTGACTATTGCATTTACCTGCGTGTTTGAATTTCCATTACAGATTACAAAATAGTCGCAAACTGCAGTGTCTATTTCTCTTAAATCAAGGATAGTGATATCATTCCCTTTTACTTCTTCTATCCCTTTAATGATGTTCGCTAATAGAACGTCATTATTTATAGTCTTTTTCGCCATGAATTATTTTTAATATAAGTTTGTAAAGTTACCATTTTTTGTGATTATTTTTGAACCTTAACACAATATTAAATTATGTTTCACAAAAAAACGTATAGTAAGGTAATCAAACTCGATGCCATAGATTCTACAAACGAATTCCTTAAAGGGTTATCGAACAAACAAGAGCTCGAAAACTTTACTGTTGTTACCGCTGAGAGTCAAACAAAAGGAAAAGGACAAATGGGAGCTGTTTGGGTTTCTGAACCAAGTAAAAACTTAATAATGAGTATTTTGGTTAAGGATTTTTTAGTAGATATTTGTCAGATTTTCAGCTTAAATATTTTGGTTTCACTTGCTGTAATTGAGGTTTTAGAATCGCTTAGGATTCCTGATCTTAGTATCAAATGGCCTAACGACATTATGTCATACAATAAAAAAATAGGTGGCATTTTGATAGAGAATAGCATCAAAAGCGACGGAACAATTGTTTCTATTGTAGGTTTGGGACTCAATGTAAATCAAACTAATTTCGAAAATTTAGCAAAAGCTTCTTCTTTGGCCGTGATTTGTGCAACTGAATTTGATAAAGAAGCACTTCTTTCTTCTATTGTTACATCCTTAGAAAAAAATAGAGCATTATGGAATCAGCAATCCAGTACTTCTTGGAACAAATACACAAACACATTATACAAAAAAGGTATTCCCATGGCCTTTTCAGCTCATAATAACGGTAACTTTATGGGAATTATTCAGGGCGTTTCGGTATCTGGGAAACTTCTGGTTCTTCTGGAAGATGATCGTATCGTTGAATTTGACATCAAAGAAATTCAAATGTTGTATTAAATGTGAAAATTCATAAAATAAAATTTACTCCTAAATAGGGTTTGCTGAAAAACTCAGAGACCCGTTTATTCTAGATTTTCATAAAAGATATAGTTATGATTTTCGTTTAAATCACACCTGTTTTGGTTTTGGTCAATTTCTAGCATTACCCTTTTTGATAAACTCTCGAATATCATAACTATCAGACAGGGGTATCACTCCTGCTAATTTGACTAGGTTGAGCACTAAAAATATGCTGTTAATCCATTAAATGACTTCCTCTATTGGGATTTTCATCATTGCTTGCTGAATCCGAATCGTCTTTGGGTTCACTCTTTTTCTGTTCCTGTTTAGTTTTTATAGCAATAATTTTCTCCGTGATTGGATTGATAACATCCAAATTTAAATGCTTTCGGAATGTTACAAATAAAGAAGCATCAAATGGAGGCACTTAGTTTCTCAAATATTGCTATATCTAATTGAAGTGTAAATTAATGTGTGTTTCTCAGCAGACCCTAAAGATTCATACTTTTTCACTTATGATACAACTACGGAGTGATAACTTCTAATTCTTTGATCTGGATGTTGTCTCTCACAACTCAACTAAAAGATTTCTCATAAAAAAAGCTCGGTTATAAATTTTACGTACTTGTTACATAAGTTAAGATAAAGGTTCTAATGTTATCCAATTGTATGAATAAAGTTAGCAAATCCACAATTAAACTTTAATTAAAATATTTTTTTGTTTTTATCTGTTGAGATAGAAACAAAATTACAATCAAAAAATAAAATACAAGACACTTTAAAGCTATATAAATGAATATTTTAAGACCTTAATAAATTTTAACACACACTACCGAAAGAGTCATAAATCAATTATTTAACAGTATATTTTTTTGTTAATAAATGAATATATTTTGTTAAAAGTATCATAACATACGCCATACATCTTACGAGTAAGTTTGCCCTCAAAAATCAAACTTCACAAAAAATGAAAATCTTAGGAAAAAAATTATTGTTTTTTTTATTTGTTTTTTCTGTTCACTTAATTAATGGACAAACAAAAACAATTACTGGAAAAATAACCGATCAGTCGGGGCTTCCATTACCAGGAGCTATTATTATGGTTAAAGAGACCAAATTGAGCTCAATATCAGATTTAGATGGAAACTATTCCATTAAAACTGAAAATGGAAAAACTTTAGTATTCTCTTTTATGGGTTTTAAAACTAAAGAAATTTTAACTTCTGAAACGTCTAAAATAGATGTGGTATTGGATGATAATTCATTGGCTTTGGGAGAAGTCGTAGTAACTGCTTTAGGTATCAGAAGAGAAAAACGAGCTCTTGGATATGCTTCTCAAGAATTAAAATCAGATGATATCAATAAAGTCAACTCCACTAATTTTGTTTCCAATTTATCAGGAAAAGTTGCCGGTGTTCAAATAACAGGTTCCGGAAATGGGATTACAAGCTCTTCCCGAGTGGTGATTCGCGGCGATAAATCGTTAAATATCAATAATAACAGTCCATTATTTGTTGTTGACGGAATACCGATAAATAACAATACGTATGGAGTTGGTGGCAGTTCAACCAATCAACGTGATTTACCAACGGATTATGGTAATGGGGCATCAGAAATAAACCAAGAAGATGTAGAAAGCGTGAATGTATTAAAAGGTGCAGCGGCATCTGCCTTGTATGGATCAAGAGCAGCAAATGGAGTTATTGTCATTACTACTAAATCAGGTAAAAAAAATAAAGGTCTTGGTGTTTCGATCTCTTCCTCTTTCATGACAAGTGAAGCGCTAAGATTACCTGAAATACAGGAGATTTACGGTGCAGGATCAAAATTAACCTATGATCCAGGAGCAGATACTAATTTAGGTCCTAGATTAGATTCCGGATTGTCTATTTTACAAAACGGAAGTCCAGGTTATTCTGTTGGTCAAGGAGTAGCACTTCCTTTCCAATTCAGATATGATTTAAATGACTTTTTCAGAAAAGGAAATTCAATTTCTAACTCAGTATCCATAACTGGTTCAGATGAGAAAACTAATTTTCGTTTGAGTTACGGAAAAACTACAAGTGAGGATATTGTCCCAAATTCAAATTTAAAAAGAGACAATATTAGTTTGAACTTAAACCATAAAATTTCAGATAAATGGAAAGTAATAACGATAGCTACTTATACAAAAAGCCGTAGTGACAATACTCCTGTAACTGGATATGGAAGTCAAGGGCTTATGTATAATTTATTATGGAATCATACCAATGTTGATTTAGACTGGCTTAAGGATTATTGGATTGTTAAAGACGTCAAACAAAACAGGATGTTCAGCTGGGGAGACAATCCTTTTAAAATTGCTTATGAAAACATTAATGCCTTTAAAAAAGACCGTCTATTTGGTAATATCGCTTCAACGTATGATTTCAATGAAACCCTTTCTTTAATGGTTCGAATGGGAATGGACAATTCCAATGATTTCCGCTGGTCACGAAGACCTATTGGATCTTCCAGATATTCACAAGGAATGTACCGTGAACAAAGTATCACTTTTACGGAGTACAATTCAGACGCTTTACTTACTTACGATCGTACTTTTGGAGATTTTTCAACAAAGTTTTCTGTAGGTGCAAACCGAATGAATCAATACACATCTGAAGGTAAAATTGAAGGACAAGGAATCAGTATTCCCGGAATTTACAATTTACAAAATATTAATGTAATGCCTATACAATCCAGAAATATCTATAAGAAACGTATAAATAGTACGTATGGAATGGCAAATATTGGCTATAAAAACTATCTTTATTTAGATCTAACCGCCAGAAACGACTGGTCTTCTACACTTCCGGCAAATAACAATTCTTATTTCTATCCTTCAGCATCTTTAAGTTTTATACCTACATCATTGTTTGAAATGAATAAAAACATTGATTTTTTAAAATTTAGAGCAAATGCCGCATCTGTAGGAAATGATACTGATCCGTATCGTCTAGTAAAAACGTATGAAAATGGAGCTTTAGCAGGTACATTAACAAATCCAAGAACTATTTTAAATAGTAATTTGAAACCTGAAATTGCAACATCCTATGAAGTAGGGGTCGAAGCTCAGTTTTTCAACAGAAGAATAACACTAGATGCTAGTTATTACATTACAAACTCCAAAAATCAAATTGTAGGTTTAGATGTTTCACAAGCAACCGGATCTACATCAAACGTAATCAATGCAGGAAAAATTCAGAATAAAGGAATTGAAATAGGCTTAGGGTTTACACCTGTTAGAAGTGAAAATCTAGAATGGTCAATTAATGCTAACTTTAGCCAAAACAGAGGAGTTGTAAAAGAATTAACAGAAGGAATTAGCAGTTATATAATTGCACAAGGTCCTAACGGTGGAACTGTAGAAGCTCGTGTAGGGGAAAGAATGGGAGACATGTATGGTAGAGGTTATCTTAGAAGTCCTGATGGTCAAGTTGTTTTTGATAATACTGGCTCTCCAATTTTAGACACTCAAATTAAAAAAATCGGAAACTACAATCCAGACTGGATGCTGGGTCTTTCTACTAATTTAAGGTTTAAAAATGTCACTCTTAATGCTTTATTTGATGTAAGACACGGCGGTAAAATTTATTCAATGACAAATGCGATAGGAATGGAAAGTGGCATATTAGACGTTTCATTACCAGGCAGAGAAACTGGAATTGTTGGTGATGGTGTGGTACAAAATTCAGATGGTTCGTACAGTCCAAATACAACAGTCATTAGTGCCGAAAACTGGTATTATTCAAATGCTTTTCGTCGTGATAATATTGAAGCAAATTCATTTGATGCTTCTTATGTAAAATTGAGAGAAATAAGCTTGAACTATAGATTTCCACAAAAGTTAATTAAAGCTGCAAATATGCAAAATATAAGCATTGGCTTAGTAGGAAACAACCTGGCTCTTTGGACAAAAGTGCCTAATATCGATCCGGAAACTCAATCTATAAGCGGAGGAACATTATTACCAGGATTTGAAGTTATGCAACTTCCATCTTCAAGAAGCTATGGTGTAAAACTAAATGTTTCATTCTAAAAAAAAACAATCATGAAAAAATTTCTAATATTCGTTCTATTATTAAGTGTTTCAATTTCTTGTACTGATCAATTCGAAGAAATTAACACCAACAAAAACCAGCCAACAGCAGCCCAACCTAAAACATTATTACCAAATGTCATTTTTAATTTAGCAAATGAAAATGTATCGAATGCTTTTGACTTTGGAGATATTGTGGCTCAATATGGTGGGAACTATGAATACAATGAGCTAGACATATATAATTGGGGAGCTAGCAGCCGTTTCTGGAATATGTATAAATGGCTTAACGACATCAATGATATTAAAAAACAAGCCATTGTATTGAACAATAAAAATTATGAGGCCGTATCTTTAATATTAGAATCCTATGTAATAAGTGTAATTACGGATACGTATGGCAATGTCCCTTATTCGGAATCATCAAAAGGAGAAGACGGAATTTTGAAACCAGTGTATGATTCTCAAGAACAGATTTATACAAAAATATTTGAAAATTTAACTACTGCTAATTCCATAATCGAAACGAGCAAATCAATAGAAGGTGATTTATTGTTTAACGGATCCATGTTGAAATGGAAAAAATTCTGCAATTCACTTCATGTACGATTGTTAATGCGTGTTTCTAATAAGACAGTTGTAAATACAAAACTAAGTGAAATCATTTCGAACCCGGCAACCTATCCCTTATTTGCGTCAAACTTAGACAATGCAAATTACAAGTACACTGGTGTTTTTCCAAATATATCTCCTATGACTGATGGAATAAACCGATTGTATGGTTATAATATCGTTATGCCTTCAACCCATATCGTAAATACATTAATCACGAACAATGATCCGCGTCTGAATGAATGGATCGATCCAATTGCTGGAACCAATAATTATAAAGGGGTTCAGCCAGGTCTTGCTTTAGATCAAATTGGGGAACCAACGAAATATTCCCGTAGAGCCGAAGATTATTTTTATACAAAAACTAAAATAACTTCAATATTCATGACTTATAGTGAGTTAAATTTCTTGTTAGCCGAAGCCCGTCAACGAAATATAATTACTACCGGAACTGCCCAGGTGTATTACAACACTGCTGTAGAAGCATCATTTAATCAATGGAGTGTCACTATGCCTGCTAATTATTTAGTCACAACGGTACCTTATAGCGCAACCAATGA
The DNA here is from genome assembly GCF_003970375.1 of Flavobacterium sp. ZB4P23. Classification (NCBI taxonomy): domain Bacteria; kingdom Pseudomonadati; phylum Bacteroidota; class Flavobacteriia; order Flavobacteriales; family Flavobacteriaceae; genus Flavobacterium; species Flavobacterium sp. ZB4P23. The sequence goes on along the minus strand of NZ_RYDK01000005.1, from coordinate 85,557 downwards.
TGTGTTGTATACACAGAAATGGCTGGCTTTATACCACACTGGTGTAGAAGCTTGGATAGATTGGAAAAGAACTGGAAAACCAAGCTTTATTCAAGCTGGTCCTGGAGCTAAAAATGGGGGTAAAATACCTAGAAGAATAATGTATCCAAGTATAGAGCAATCCGTAAATGCCGAAAATAATAGTGCTGCAGTGAAAGCAATCGGAGGAGACAACATTAACAATAAAATTTGGTGGGATAACTTTTAAGGTTTTATGACAGAACCGATTTTAAAAAAAAAACAATGACAAATTTCAATAGATTATTAATTCTACTGCAATCATTTATAATAACAAGCAGTATTTTATGTAGTGCTCAAAAAAATGAGACTCAAGGGGCACCACTTAATGAAAGTTTCAAAATTGCATTTGGCTCTTGTGCCCATCAAGACAAAGATCAGCCTATGCTTCTAAATGCCGTAAAACTAAATCCTGATTTATTTATTTATCTTGGTGATAATATTTATGGAGATACGCGAGACATGAATCTGTTAAAAAATAAATATGAAAAATTAGCATCCAAAGTTGAATTTCAAGAATTAAAAAAAAGAACTAAAATTTTATCGGTTTGGGACGATCATGATTTTGGAGAAAACGATAAAGGAAGGCACTACCCTTTTAAAAAAGAGTCTAAAGAAATTTTTATGAACTTTTGGGAAGTTCCTCAAAACTCTGAAAGAAGAAACCATGAAGGTATTTATGGTTCCGAATATGTAAAACTAGGTGATAAAACACTTCAGATAATAATGCTGGACACAAGAACTTTTAGAGATAATTTATTAAAAAATGAGCCTAAAAATTCAGTTTATAAAAATGACTATATTCCATATAGTAAAAAAGACAGTACGATTCTTGGAGACAAGCAATGGAAATGGCTAGAAAATGAATTGTCGAAAAAAGCAAATATCCGAATCATTGCCTCAAGTTTGCAATTTGGACATGAGTACAACGGGTATGAATCTTGGACAAATATGCCTCATGAACAAACAAAATTCGTTGATTTAATAGACAAAACCAAAGCCAACGGAGTTGTATTCATTTCGGGAGATGTTCACTGGGGTGAGATTTCAAAAATGAATACAAAAAACACGTATCCATTGTATGATGTTACCTCAAGCGGGATAACCCAAACATGGACTAGTACTGAATCAAATAAAAACAGAATTGGCGGTGTTATTATCCAAAATAACATTGGCTTAATAGAAATTTTCTACAAAAATAAAGTGCCGTTGATAAAGCTAAACCTATTTGACAAAAATGGTATTGTGAGTAATCATAATTTTCTTCTATCAGAAATTTCATTCAATTAACGGTAATTATCTCTTTATGAGTAATTTATCAAAACATATTTAGATTATTATAATAAAAGTAATGTATCTCAAAATTACAATAGCTAATGACAAAGCGTTTAAAAAACCTAATCATTAGCTATTTTTTTTGGTAACTATTCAGCCTATTCTAAAAAAAAAATAGTTATTAACAATTTTAACTTTCTGTTTTTAGAAAAACAACTTTATTTTAAACAATTGTTTTTTAGTACATAACAAAAACATTTATTATAGAACAATCTGATTAGCTTTTTGTCATGTACTTAAAATATTATTATATTGTTACTACTTAAACAGTTTTTACAATTTATTCATATTGGCTGCTAAAGTTTCTATAAATTTTCCAATTGGTCCTTTTATGATCATGGCCATCATAGGGTTAAATTCTCCTTCAAAATCAAGTTTTACAGCACTGGATTGCTCTGTTATAGCCTCAATATTTGCTATAAGAGTAAATGGAAGTTTGTCACTTGCAGCTCCCAAAACAATTTTTACAGGCGCTACTTTTTCTTTCATTTTAAGTTTGATTTCGGGCATGCCTTTTAATCCAAAAATAAATGCATCATCACCAATAACCTCAAATTTAGCAATGTTTTCAGGCATTAGTTTTTCAAAATTTTTTACATCGCTTAATAAACCAAATAATTCTTGAGCGGATTTGGGTACAGTAACTTTTGGACTTTCTAAGTTCATGTTTTGTAGGATTTTGTTTTTATTTTTTTAAACTTAAATGTTCCAGGTAGACGGATTTACATTCCATTCTCTTAAAGTTTGTTCTTCTTCTTCAGTAATGTATCTTTTGGCTACAGCCAAATTTAATAAATTTTGATAATTGCTTAAAGTGTATAAATCCACATGTGCGCTCTTGAAATTAGTTTCAGCTACATCAAAACCATACGTAAATATCGCGGCCATGCCCTTGACATTGGCTCCTGCTTCGCGCAACGCTTCCACAGCAAGTAAACTACTGTTTCCGGTACTGATCAAATCTTCCACCACTATTACATTTTGCCCTTTTTGTAAAAAACCTTCGACTTGATTTAGTCTCCCGTGTTTTTTAGGTTCCGGACGCACATATACAAACGGGACTCCTAAACTTTCAGCAACCAGCATACCAATTCCTATTGCTCCAGTGGCTACACCGGCAATAACATCTGGTTTACCAAATTGTTTCTGAATATTCTTAGAAAATTCATCCCGGACATAATTTCGTACCGCTGGAAATGAGAGGATTAATCGGTTGTCACAATAAATAGGCGATTTCCATCCAGAAGCCCATGTAAAAGGATTTCTTGGATTCAATTTAATTGCATTTATTTGCAAAAGAAATTCGGCTGTTTTTTCGGCTGTATCTTTATTAAAAATCATAGTACAAATGTATAAAGTTTTTGTTAACGACAAACCACTTTTTTTAACAAATCATATCTCCAAGGAGACCGATTTTCAATTATTTTTGCTAGAAAGCATTGATATAGAGCAACTTATAGTAAAAATCTTTCAAAATAAAATTAATAAAGCCTATTTATACCATCCGGATGAAAGCTTGATTATGAAGACTTTGAAAGCAAAAATCCCGGTTACTAAAGCAGGAGGTGGCTTGGTGTACAATAAAAAAGGAGAAGTCTTATTCATTTTTAGAAACGGAAAATGGGATTTACCCAAAGGAGGAATCGAAAAAGGAGAGGAAATTGGGGATACTGCTATGCGAGAAGTAGAGGAGGAAACCGGAGTAAATGGCTTGACAATTTCCCATAAACTTCAAAAAACGTATCATGTTTTTAGACGTAACGGCAAGTACAAACTAAAAATTACACATTGGTTCGAAATGCAATCTGATTTTGAAGGAACACCTCATGGACAATTAGAAGAAGGAATTGATAAAGTAGCCTGGATGAATCCGGAGCAAATTAAGGAAGCTTTGAAAAATTCCTATGAAAATATAAAATTATTATTTGAAGAAGAAAAGCACTTGAGATAGCACTTCATTTTGTCAAAAGATAAGCTGATTGAACAGTTTTGAACTGATTTTTAAATTGGCATAGTAAGTTAAACACTAATTTCACGAATTTCCACGAATTAATCTGTGGGAATTCGTGAAATTTGTGTGTAATAAACATTTTAACGAGCGTTTTTTTATTTTAAAACACGATACACAGGATAGCGTAAATGTGCCTTTTCATAATAAACGGAATGTTTGTAGATCCAGTCCAGTTGCGCTTCCGGATTATTGATAAAGGTAACGTCACTTTGTTTTTTTAAATCAAATTCGGCTTTTAATTTTGGATTATCTTTCAAAATTTGTGTTGCAGAATCTTCAAAAACATAATCGGAATACCCTTCTTTTTGTTGTAGCATCGTGTCGAAAAAATTCCAATTGAAAAAAGAATCGACGGCCTCTGGTTCCAATGTTTCCAATAGGTATTTGATTCCCTTTTGTTGTGTAGGAATAACGTAATCCCCTTTGGCGAAAGCCACTTTCTCCATTTTAGCGGTTACCGAAGTGTTTCGGTGTAAATAATGACCTTCGTATGCGGAACTTGCCGTTTTGAAATCCGCAATCCTGTAGCTTTCAACTTCAATTATTGTGTCCTTTTTTAATTGGCGATAGGAGATCGTATTGCTCTTTAATAATTCAATTACAGGCCAAAATCCTCTCGGAATTATATACGCTTCTGGTATTATTATCTCTTTTACCGATTTAAATTCCTTATTGTACGGAATATCTTTTTTGTACGGTTTTGTTTGGTCATAAAACAAACGGTTTCCGGAGGTGACGTCGCTTTTTTTGTAACTGGCTTCATAGCCTAAAAACGAAAAAGGAATCGTTTTTGTACTGTCAATTTCCCATTTTATCGTGTACGATTGTTGTGGTTTATACTGCTCTTCATTTTTTAATCGCAGTTGTTTGATTTTTTTGTAATTAGCATCTGTAAAATCAATTGCGGAACGCATGTATTCGTAAGTTACTTTCACCCGATCCACATAATTTTTTAGCATGTGCGTTTCTACCACAAACCCAATGGTGTTGAACAATGAAGTATAACCGGTTGCAAATCGTGGACTCTCAAAAAACTGACCAAAACCTTTGTCTGGTGTGTCCTGAAAAGCATTGACATAAGGCGTAGTTTCGATATTCTTTTTTTGTAAATCTTCGACCAAAGCAGGCATCATTTCAGTATTTAAAAAATTCCCTAAAATAGTTCCTAGTTTATTATGTTGGGTCATAATATACGTCAGTTTGTATTGGTAATCCGCGCCATTGCTGACGTGATTGTCAATAAAAACATCTGCATTTACTTTATGGAATATTTCTACAAAGCTTTTCGTGTTACGGGTGTCTGATTTGATAAAATCTCGATTCAAATCGTAGTTTCTGGCATTGCCACGAAAACCATAGATTTCAGGTCCGTCCTGATTGGCTCTTGAAGTGGAGTTTCTGTTTAAAGCGCCGCCAATATTGTACACCGGAATACAAACGATAATGGTGTTTTTTGGCACTTTTATTTTGCCTAACGCTAAATCTCTAAACAGTTGCATGGAAGCGTCAATTCCGTCCGGTTCCCCCGCGTGAATTCCGTTATTAAGCAGAATTACCGCTTTGTTTTTTTGGATGGTTCCAAAGTCAAATTGCTGTTCCGGATTAAAAATAACCATGTGCAAAGGCTCACCACTATCCGTTAAACCCATTTTTTGAATTTCGATAGTAGGGAAATCATCCGCCAGAAGTTTGAAGTACGCAATTGTTTCTTGGTAAGATGCCGATTGATTTCCATTACCTTTTTCGAAAAAAGTATCGTATTTATTGTTTTTTTGTGCAAAAGCACTGATGGAGAATAGTAAAAAAAGGAATGTGAAAAGTCTCATTTTTCGGTTTTTTAAATGGAATATCAAATGTAGCTTTTTTTAGACAGCTGTAGGTATGAATGTAAGAAAAGGAAATACCCGATTGAAAAAGAATGAAAATACAAAATTCATAACTGAGAATTAAAAATTACCTTTGTCCAAATAAAAAAAATGAATAAGAAACACCATTCCAATAATATACTTTCGAATTTAGGCATCGAAAGCCTGAACAAAATGCAGGAAGTAGCACAAGATGCAATCTTGAATGATAATAATATTTTATTACTTTCGCCAACAGGTTCCGGAAAAACTTTGGCTTTTTTGTTGCCGATTTTAGAAATGTTACAACCCGAAATTCAATCGGTTCAATGTTTAATTTTGGTTCCTTCACGCGAATTAGGATTGCAGATTGAGCAGGTTTGGAAAAAAATGGGAACCGATTATAAAGTAAATGTGTGCTATGGCGGACACTCCATCGATACCGAAATCAAAAATTTAAGTAATCCTCCAGCAGTTTTAATAGGAACTCCGGGAAGAATCGCGGATCATATCGACAGAGGCACTTTCCGTGTGGATAAAATTCAAACCTTGATTTTGGATGAGTTTGATAAATCGTTGCAATTGGGTTTCCATGAACAAATGTCTTTTATAATTGGAAAATTAACGAAACTCAATAAACGCGTTTTGGTTTCGGCCACTTCCGATATTGAAATTCCACGATATACAAGAGTCGTAAACCCGACTATTTTGGACTTTATTCCAGAAAACGTGGCCGAAACGAATCTTTCGATGAAAATGGTCGTTTCGAAAGAAAAAGATAAAATAGGAAGTTTATTCAACTTGATTTGTTCGTTGAAATCACAATCGGCAATTGTTTTTTGTAATCATCGTGATGCTGCAGAGCGCATCAGCGATACGTTGAACGAAAAAGGAATTTATGCCACGTATTATCATGGCGGAATGGATCAGGACGAAAGAGAACGGGCCTTAATCCAGTTTAGAAACGGAAGTGTAAGTTATCTAATCACAACTGACTTGGCTGCTCGTGGACTCGATATCCCTGAAATGAATCATGTTATTCATTATCATTTGCCATCTAAAGAAGACGAATTTACCCATAGAAACGGACGTACAGCACGTATGCTAGCTTCTGGTACGGCGTATATTATTGCTCATGAAAGTGAGAAAAAAATGGATTACATCGATTACGGAATGGAAGCTTTGAAAGTGGAGAATTCCACTTCATTGCCAAAACCACCTGAATTTCAAACGATTTACATCAGTGGTGGAAAGAAAAATAAATTGAATAAAATTGATATCGTAGGTTTCTTTTCCCAAAAAGGGAAATTAGAAAAAGACGATTTAGGATTAATTGAAGTGAAAGATTTTATCTCATTTGCAGCGGTGAAATTCAATAAAGTGAAAGACTTATTGCAAGCCATTAAAGACGAAAAAATGAAAGGCAAGAAATTCAAAATCGAAGTCGCTCGAAAAGTGATTAAGAAAGAAGAGGAGTAGTTTTTTAGTGTTCAGTTTTGAAAAGTGTTCAGTCCTGAAGCTTCTGGGTTAGCTATCCGTAAAATAATTGACAATAAAAAAATCGTTAAAGGTAAATTAAATTTACTGTTAACGATTTTTTGCTTTAATGAAGTCTCTGATTACACTTATTTCTGACCACTGAATTTTTTTATCAACTCAGGTACTGATCATTAAAAACTGTCAACTGACCATTATATTTTCTTAACGTATTGTGTAATAATGACAATAGTCTGGCCGTCTACTTTACCCTCAATATATTCGGCATTTTCATGATCCAGTCTGATGTTACGCACTGCAGTTCCTTGTTTAGCTACCATGCTTGAACCTTTTACTTTCAAATCTTTGATTAAAACTACTGAATCTCCAATTTCAAGAATCACGCCGTTGCTGTCACGGTGAATGACTTTGTTCTCCTCTTCTTCGCCTTCACCTGTTGCTTGTGCCCAAGCCAAAGTATCTTCGTCTAAATACATTTGGTCTAATAATTCTTGAGGCCATCCAGAACCACGCAAACGGCTTAACATTCTCCACGCGACAACTTGTACGGCAGTATGTTCACTCCACATGCTATCATTTAGACATCTCCAATGATTTAAATCTACGGTATCCGGATTTTCAATTTGGTCAATACAGGTGCTACAAGCCATGATGTTTTCCTCAATCCCTCCTTTTTTGGTAGGCAATACCTGGTACACTTTCAGGTTCTCAGTTGCGCCACAAAGTTCACATTTTGACCCGCTGCGTTTGCTTAATTCTCTTTCTATACTCATGTTTAACGGCTTTTATTTTTGGCAAAATTACGGATTATTGCCTCGTTTTACAAGTTATATTGGGACTGTTTATTTGTCAAGTCGAGCGCAGTCGAGACCTATCCATTAGTATCGACTGCGCTCGACTTGACAAAATCGCTTTAAAATTATTTTACTCGGACTGCATCGGGAACAAGCATTTCATATTGCCCGTTGTTGCGAATTACATCTCGTACAATACTGGAGCTGATGTACGACGTTTTTGCAGCGGTCAATAAAAACACAGTTTCAATTTTTGATAACCGACGATTCGTGTGCGCAATTGCTTTTTCAAATTCGAAATCAGCAGGATTGCGCAAACCGCGAAGGATAAAATTAGCGTTTATTTTGTGGCACAGATCAATCGTCAAACCTTCATAGGTAATCACGGAAACTTTTGGTTCGTTTTTGAAGGTTTCCTCAATGAATTGTTTTCTTTCTTCGAGGGAAAACATATATTTTTTTTCGGCATTGATACCAATGGCAATAACGATTTCATCAAATAAGGAAATGCTTCTTTTGATGATGTCTTCATGTCCTAAAGTGATGGGGTCAAATGAACCTGGAAATATTGCTTTTCTCATTTATTTTTTCTGTTTTGTCATTCTGACAGCGGAGGAATGACATTATTTGAATGTATTCCTTTGTTTAAATGACACGTTTGTTTAGTATTTAAGAATTAAGTGATTTATTACAAAGCCAGTTCTATCGCATTTGTAAACAAATCTTCCAATGAAATTCCGGCGGCTTTGGCTTGTTGCGGAATCAAACTTTCCTTTGTTAATCCCGGAATGGTGTTCATTTCCAACATGTGTGGCTCTCCGTTTACCAATATAAATTCGCTTCGGGAAAAACCTTTCATTTTCAGGACTTCATATGCACGTTTAGCAATTTCACTCACTTTTTGAGTCATTTCATCCGAGATTCTCGCTGGAGTGATTTCCTGTGATTTACCCAAATATTTGGCTTCATAATCGAAGAAATCATTGTCTGAAACAATTTCAGTTATTGGTAATACGGTTACTTTTCCTTTATAATTGATTACTCCTACAGAAACTTCGGTGCCATCCAAGAAGCTTTCTATGATAATTTCGTTGTCTTCTTTGTAAGCAACTTCTATTGCAATGGGCAATTCGGCAGCAGTTTTTACTTTGGAAATGCCAAAACTAGAACCGGCTTTGTTGGGTTTTACAAAACAGGGCAAACCTACTTTAGCTACAATTTCGTCCGTATTGATACGGTCACCTTTGTTTAAGTAATAGGAAGTGGCTGTTTTTATGCCGTATGGTTTTAAAACTGATAATAAATCGCGTTTGTTGAACGTTAATGCTGCTTGGTAATAATCGCAGGAAGTTTGCGGAATATGCAATAATTCAAAATAGGCCTGCATTAATCCGTCTTCGCCTGGTGTTCCATGGATGGCGTTGAACACACAGTCAAAAGTGATTTTTTTACCATCAACAGTTACTGAAAAATCATTTTTATCGATAGTGAATTCGGCATCATCAGCATCAACATAAACCCATTTTTCTTTGAAAATATGGATTCGGAATCCGTTGTATTTTGTTTTGTCCAGAAATTGATATACGACGTTTCCGCTGATAAGAGAGATTTTATACTCGCTGGAATATCCGCCCATGATGATGGCAATGTTTTTCATTATATACGTTTAATCGGTTAAACGTTTAATCGATTGACCGACTAAACGAATTCTAAACAAAATTATCATTTTTTTTGAAACGAAATAGCTTTATCTTTGCCAGATATAAAAATAAATTTATGAGTTTACGTAAGTATCTTACCAGCCGTGTTTTCTTTGTTCAAATACTAATTGCACTTGCCATTATTGTCGCTTTGGGTTATTTATTTATGCATTGGTTGACTTTTACAACAGATCATGGACATGAAATTACCGTGCCGGATTTGCGTAAGTTGACAGAAGAACAAGTCGAGGAAAAACTGAATGAGCTGGATTTAGATTATGTACTTTTAGACAGCGTAGATTATAGAAGTGATTTTCCGCAATTTAGTGTAGTTAAGCAAGATCCAACGCCCGGTACGAAAGTAAAAGTAGGACGAAAAATATATATTAAAATAAATACTTCGGGATTTTCATCGGTTCGTATTCCGGATTTAGTCAATAAAACGTATCGCGAAGCAGTACCTACATTGAAAGCTTTAGGACTTGAAGAAGGAGAAATTACCTACGTTCCCAATCTTGGAAAAGACATGGTGCTGGAAATGCGTTTCAAAGGCAGAAACCTGAAAGCAGGGGACAGAGTCTTAAAATCCTCCAAAATCGACTTGGTTTTAGGAGACGGAAAAATGAGTTATGAAGAGACCAGTGCTGCAGATACACTGGCAACACCAATAGAAGAAATACCAGTTGATGAACAATAATAGTGATACAATAGATTTAGAAGACGAGTTATTTGAACATTTTAGATTTGAAGTTCCTAAAGGACAAACGTCTTTGCGGATTGATAAATATTTGATGAGTTTGATTCAAAATGCAACTCGCAATAAAATACAAATTGCGGCGACCGATGGCAATATTTTTGTAAACGATGCCACCGTAAAGTCGAATTACAAGGTAAAAGCCCATGATGTAGTTCGGGTGATGCTTACGCATCCTCCTTATGAAAACCATATTATTCCGGAGAATATTCCGCTTGATATTGTGTATGAAGACGATACTTTGTTATTGATCAACAAATTGCCAGGAATGGTAGTGCATCCCGGTCATGGAAATTACACCGGAACTTTAGTACATGCTTTGGCGTATCATTTTGATAATTTGCCAATGAACAGCAGCGAACGTCCCGGATTAGTGCATCGAATTGACAAAGACACTTCTGGTTTATTAGTGATTGCTAAAACCGAAGCGGCTATGACACATCTTGCCAAGCAATTTGAAGCTAAAACTTCCGAAAGAGAGTATGTGGCTTTGGTTTGGGGAAATGTAGTCGAAGAAAAAGGAACGATTGAAGGAAACTTGGCACGTCACCTTAAAGACCGCATGCAGATGGCGGTTTTTGCTGATCCGGAAATAGGGAAGCCAGCCGTGACGCATTACAAAGTGTTGGAGCGTTTTGGTTATGTTACTTTAATTTCATGCCAACTGGAAACCGGGAGAACGCACCAAATTCGGGCACACTTGAAGCACATAGGACATCCTTTATTTAATGATGAGCGGTATGGCGGTCATTTGATTTTAAAAGGTACTACGTTTACAAAATACAAACAGTTTATTGACAACTGTTTCAAAGCATTGCCAAGACAGGCTTTGCACGCTAAAACATTGGGTTTTGTTCATCCTACAACCGGTGAGATGCTGCGTTTTGATACGGAACTTCCGCAGGATTTACAGGACTGCATCGAGAAATGGAGAGGCTATTCAAAGTCGCATAGTACGGAGGAAGAGGAATAAAACAGGAAAAGCCCCAGAGATTGGGGCTTTTTTTGTTTCTAGTCTGAAAGTCTGGACTTAGAGTAATTGTATAAGTTAATTACAATTTTTTTTTAAATTGTCATATTAAAATTGATATTCGCTTTTAAGGCGCTAAACACTTTAAATATTGTTTCAATCGTTGGGCTATTGGTATTGCTTTCAAGTATAGAAATCTTTGCTTTTGAGACACTAGTAAGTTTCCCCAATTGTTCTTGAATTAAGTTTTGTTTTTGTCTGGTATTTTAATCATCCGTCCTAAATATCCGTACGAAGTTGATATTTATGTTTTTCTCTTTCTTCCGTTTAATGTTTTCTGATATATTTATCTTTTATTTTGTAGTTGTCAGGGCATTATCTTTTTTGGTCTATCTTCAAAATATTTTGCTAGCTCTTGCTATTTCGTTTCTGGGAACTTTTTCTGTTTTTTACAAATTCGTGGTTTGCAAAAACTTACGTATTTTTATTGTCTGCTTTATCCCAAAAGCCAACTAAGTAAGTCGGAAGTTTAAACGGCATAAAGTCAAAAGGAGCATTATGCTAAACATTATTTTAAGATCAATCTGTTTGGACAATAGTTTTGCAACAAAGACACGCCCATAAAAATGAAAAGCCTAAAAAAAACCGACTTGTTTTCACAAATCGGTTTGTATTTTAATGAAGATTTTTGTTTATACAAATAAGCCTTCGATGCTTAAATAATGTTCGCCAGTGTCGTAACAAAAGGTTAATATTTTAGCATTTTCTGGGATTTCTGGTAGTTTTTTTGCTACCGCTGCCAGAGATGCTCCAGAGGATATTCCTATGAACATGCCTTCTTCTTTTGCGGCTCTTTGGGTATAGGCAAATGCATCGTCTTTGCTTACTTGGATGGTTCCGTCCAGTAAATCAGTACGCAAGTTGGCAGGTATGAATCCTGCTCCAATTCCCTGAATAGGGTGGGGAGCCGGTGCGCCACCGCTGATAACGGGAGAAGCTTCAGGTTCAACTGCATATACTTTCAGGTTTGGGAAATGTTTTTTCAATATTTCGGCACAACCCGTGATGTGCCCTCCGGTTCCTACGCCGGTGATCAAATAATCCAGACCGTCAGGGAATGCTTTTATAATTTCCTGTGCGGTGGCTGTTTTATGAATTTCGATGTTGGCGGGATTTTCAAACTGAAGTGGTGACCAGGCATTAGGTATTTCGGTAACTAATTCCTGTGCTTTTTCCAGCGCGCCTTTCATCCCTTTTTCACGGGGCGTCAAGACAAATTCGGCACCATAAAGGCTCATGAGTCGGCGTCTTTCTATGGACATTGATTCAGGCATTACCAGTATTAATTTATAGCCTTTTACGGCCGCAACCATCGCGAGTCCAATTCCTGTATTTCCGGAAGTGGCTTCAATGATAGTACCTCCGGCTTTTAATAATCCTTTGGTTTCGGCATCTTCAATCATGGCAAGAGCGATCCTGTCCTTGATACTGGCACCGGGATTGGCACGTTCTAATTTGATCCATACATTGTGATTGGCACCATATAAACGATTGATTCTTACATGTGGGGTGTTGCCTATTGTTTCGAGTATGTTATTGTATTTCATAATATTTATATAGAGAAAAAATTAATATCTTTTATTTCCTGCTGATTCAGAACCGTATTTTTATTGGATTGCATAACAAAGGAATACGGATTCATACTCTTGGTGATAAACGTGTTTCCGCCTACAATACTGTGGTTTCCTATGATGGTGCTGCCGCCCAAAATAGTGGCATTTGCATAAATAATTACATGATCTTCTACGGTAGGATGGCGTTTTTTTTCCTGCATATTTTTCTCTACTTGCAATGCTCCCAAAGTGACTCCTTGATAAATGCTTACGTGTTTCCCAATGATTGTAGTCTCGCCAATGACAATTCCGGTACCGTGATCAATCATGAATGGAACATCAATTGTGGCACTGGGGTGAATGTCGATTCCGGTTTTGCTATGAGCATATTCGGTTAGAATTCGCGGCAGCAGACACGAGGTACGAGAAGCAATAGCGTTAGCAATACGGTAAACTTCTATAGCAAAAAAACCGGGATAGGAATTGATAATTTCCTGAATGCAATCAGCAGCGGGATCCGTATCCAGAATAGCTTGTGCATCTTTTTGCATCGAATCATAAAGTTTTGGAAGCGCGCGATAAAAAGATTCGGCATCATCTAGAATTTCATTGGACGTTTTGTCTTTTACAATTTCCGATAGGATAGCAATAAAACAGGCTTTGTTTTGGTCCAAAAGCAATTCAATTTGGATCGTTTCTAAAGCTTTCTCCGGAAATAATATTTTGAACAAATCATCAATCCAATTGATGATTTTAGAGGAATCTATGGCTCTTACCCAACTTTTATTTTGGTTTTCATGCAGTGTATTCGAAAAACGGTTGGTTTCAGTATTCATTTATAATGGAATAAAATCAGAATTAAACGAGTAAAAATCCTCGAAATACAAATATAAAGCAGAATTGAATAGATTCATAACCCTGCTTTGTAAATAAATGTTAATATGTTAAATTCCCACAAAATAATCGTTTGGTGTTGGAAATGATTTCATAAAAAAAATCCGATTTGTATGAACAAATCGGATTAATAAATCTGAAATCAAAAATCGTTAATTTACAATCTATAAATGTATTACCTCACCATACGCATCAGCAACCGCTTCCATAACCGCCTCACTCATGGTTGGGTGTGGGTGAATTGATTTTAAAATTTCGTGTCCTGTAGTTTCCAGTTTACGCGCTACAACTGCCTCAGCAATCATATCGGTAACTCCGGCTCCAATCATGTGACATCCTAACCATTCTCCGTATTTAGCATCAAAAATTACTTTTACAAAACCATCTGGTGTACCGGATGCTTTTGCTTTTCCGGAAGCTGAAAATGGGAATTTACCAATTTTTAATTCGTATCCTTTTTCTTTAGCTTGTTTTTCAGTCAAACCTACAGAAGCAATTTCAGGAGTGGCATAGGTACAGCCCGGTACGTTTCCGTAATCGATAGGTTCCACGTGTAATCCTGCAATTTTCTCCACACAATTGATTCCTTCGGCAGAAGCTACATGTGCTAGTGCTTGTCCTGGCGTAACATCACCAATAGCGTAATAACCCGGAATGTTAGTTTGGTTGTAAGCATTTACCAAAATTTTATCTTTGTCAGTAGCGATTCCTACTTCTTCTAATCCTATGTTTTCAATGTTTGTTTTGATTCCAACAGCCGAAAGTAAAATCTCAGCTTCTAACACTTCTTCTCCTTTTGCTGTTTTTACATACGCTTTAACACCTGCTCCAGTGGTATCAATTTTCTCAACAGAGGAACTGGTCATAATTTTGACACCTGCTTTTTTCATAGAACGCTCCATTTGTTTCGAAATGTCTTCGTCTTCAACAGGAACTACATTAGGCATAAATTCTACAATAGTTACCTCGGTTCCCATAGAGTTGTAGAAATGTGCAAACTCTACTCCAATCGCTCCAGAACCAACGATAATCATTGATTTTGGTTGTGTTGGTAATGTCATTGCTTGACGATATCCTATTACTTTTATACCATCTTGAGGCAAGTTTGGCAATTCACGAGAACGTGCTCCAGTAGCGATAATGATATGATCTGCACTGTATTCAGTAATTTTATTGTCTTTGTCCGTAACATCAATTTTTTTTCCTGGTTTTAGTTTTCCAAAGCCATCAATCACATCGATTTTATTTTTTTTCATCAAGAATTGAACCCCTTTGCTCATTCCGTCAGCTACGCTGCGACTGCGTTGTACAACAGCAGGGAAGTCTTTATCAAATGATGAAATAGTCAATCCGTAATCAGAAGCGTGTTTTAGATAATCAAAAACCTGAGCTGATTTCAGCAACGCTTTCGTCGGGATACAGCCCCAATTCAAGCACACACCACCTAAATTTTCTTTTTCGATTACGGCTACTTTAAAGCCTAATTGTGATGCTCTAATAGCTGTAACATAACCACCTGGACCACTTCCTAAAACTATAATATCGTATTTCATTTTTATGTGTTTTTCTTATTTAATTGATTGGGCGAATTTAAGGATTTATTCTGTTTTGAGAAAGTTTCAAACTAATAAAGTAGCAAACTAACTAATTTTCAAGAAAACATCTTTGTTTTAAACAAATTGCAGAAGTGTAAATCGATCTTTGTTTTTGTAACTGCTATTCCTTTGCAGCAAAAACTAATTTGCTACCGAAAACTGAGAATCATACAAATTCTTGTAATACCCACTTTCGCGGTTGATTAATTCCTGATGCGTTCCTTGTTCTACAATCAATCCTTTGTCCATTACCACAATTTTATCAGCATTGACAATCGTGGCCAAACGGTGCGCAATCACAATTGAAGTTCTGCCTTTAGTAATGGTTTCTGTAGCACGCTGAATCAATTCTTCAGAGTAGGTGTCAATCGATGAAGTAGCTTCATCCAGAATCAAAATACTTGGATTACTCACATACGCTCTCAAGAAAGCAATTAATTGACGCTGACCGGAAGAAAGCATAACGCCGCGTTCCTTCACGTCAAAATCATAATTATCCGGTAAGCTCATAATGAATTCATGGACGCCAATATTTTTGGCTGCAGCCAAAACCTGTTCCCGATTAATTTCAGGATTATTCAAGGTGATGTTGTTGAAAATAGTATCGGCAAAAAGGAAAACATCCTGCAATACTACTGCAATTTGTTTACGTAAGGAACCTAAAGTGTAATTCTCAATATTGTGATTATCGATGTAAATAGAGCCACTGTTGATTTCGTAAAAACGATTCAGTAAGTTAATGATCGTAGATTTTCCGGCACCTGTAGACCCTACGATGGCAATCGTTTGACCGGCACTTACCTCCAGATCGATTCCTTTTATTACTTCTTCATCCGGAATATATCCAAAACGGACATTCTTGAATTCGATATCTCCTTTAAAAATTGGAGCTTCAATAATTCCGGTATCCTGAATTTGATCTTCGGTGTCTAAAATGTCAAAAACACGGTTTGCCGCAATCATTCCCAGTTGCATCTCGTTGAACTTATCAGCAATTTGGCGCAACGGGTTAAACAACATTCCAATGAACATTGTATAGGAAAATAAATCCCCAAAAGTGGTAAAATTATCTCCGTTCAAGATCTTGATGCCGCCATATAGTACAATAAAACCAAGGGTTAAGGACGAAATGATATCTGCAATAGGAAAAAATATGGAGTTATACAGAATGGTTTTTATCCACGCTTTTTTGTGCTTGTCATTGATATTTTTGAATTTGTTGTATTCGATTTTTTCACGATTAAAGAGTTGTACAATCTTCATTCCTGTCACACGTTCCTGAACAAACGAGTTCATGTTAGCGATTTGATTTCGCACTTCTTCAAAAGCGACTTGCATTTTACGCTGAAAAATTCGGGTAAAATAAACCAAAATGGGCATTGCAATAATTACGATCCAAGTCAGTTTCCAGTTCATGTAAAACATGAAAATCAGTACTACAAACATTTTCATCAAGTCACTGATAATCATAAACAAACCCTGACTGAAAATACGAGCAATGGATTCTATATCCGAAACCGAGCGTGTCACGAGCTGACCTACGGGAACGTGATCAAAATATTTCATTCGGAAACTCAAAATGTGTTGAAACAGTTTTGTCCGAATGTCTTTTACAATATCCTGACCGAGCCAGTTTGCCCAATACACAAAGTAAAACTGCGAGAATACCTCCAGCAATAGTACAATTCCCATCAGGATCACATACAATAATAATCCCTGTTGGTCTTGGGTCGAAATGTAACCATCTACAGTTTGTTTCAATAAATACGGGCGCAATGCCGCAAATACTGATAGCGAAACGGCAAAAATAATCACTCCGTTAAAACGCCATTGATAGGGTTTAGTAAATTTTAATATTCGTTTGAATAATCTAGTATCAAATGCTTTTGCTTTCATGTTTTTTGGAGCTGTTTCCTGCTATTCGTTGCAATCTTTTATGTTTTTAAAGAAAAACATAAAAGGATTTTCACTACTATCAGGGCTATTGCGTAATGTAATCGTAATCTATTTTGGTTAAATACAAACCATGTGCCGGAACCGAAAAACCAGCTTTATCTCGGTTTTTACTTTCTATGATGGCAGTAAAATCAGCCAGTGTACTCTTGTGTAATCCTATATTTACTAATGTTCCCACAATGGAACGAACCATATTGCGTAAAAAACGGTTGGCAGAAATGGTAAAAATCAAATTGCCGTTTTCTTGTTTGTCTGCGCCCTGTTCAGCTGTGCCTCGAGTCCAATATGCTTCAAAAATAGTGCAGTCAAAGGTATTTACATCTGTGTTGACTTTTGAAAAACATTGAAAATCAGTGTGATTGAATAATAGTTGCCCCGCTTCATTCATCAAATCAATATCTAATTTTTGATGGAAATACCAACTTTGTTCTTGCAAAAAAACATCTTTGAATGTATTGATGTGATATTCATAGGTTCTTTTAGTGGCATCAAAACGAGTGTGCGCTTCATCGTGTACTGGTATAATGTCATAAATAACAATGTCTTTGGGCAAGTAGGAGTTGAGTTTGTGCAGTAAACTTGGAATATCAATTGGTGTTTCAAAATCAAAATGGGCATACATTTCTTTGGCGTGAACCCCGGTATCCGTTCTACCGGCGCCCATAAGATTGACGGTTGTGTTCAATAGCACCGAAAACGCTTTGTTCATCGTTTCCTGAACAGAGGCAGCATTGGGTTGGTATTGCCAGCCGTGATAATGGGTTCCGCTGTATGCTAATTTGATAAAATATCTCAAGTGAATTTTTTTGAAGCCACAAAGATACTTATTAATTTTTTTGCCACGAAGTTGCCAAGGTGCAAAGTTTGTTAAGTTTCGATTTGATTTTTTATTTGGAATTCGAATGTTTATTTTTACCACAAAATCGTAGCCCAGATTACTTCACTAAACTTTTATTTTCATAGGAGTTCAGTGAATGTAAACATTTGCAGTGGGAATCCTTTATTGTTTTTTCTTTAAAAACAATAAAGATTGAAACGGATAGCTGGACACGAGCGAAGCGAACTGGCGAAGCAAATTGCTTCAGATTACTTCGTACCTCTTAATGACACTATAAATATGAAAAAAATACTTTTGCTTTCTGACACGCACAGTCATATTGATGATACCATTTTGAAATATGTTGCATTGGCTGACGAAGTTTGGCATGCGGGTGATATAGGCGATTTGGCCGTGACTGATGCGATACAAAAGCTGAAACCGTTGCGCTGCGTGTATGGAAATATTGATGATGCAACGGCGCGACTGGAATTTCCGTTACACAACCGTTTTATGTGTGAAGGCGTTGATGTTTGGATTACGCATATTGGCGGTTATCCGAGGAAATACAATCCCAATATTAAAGCTGAGTTGGAAGCCAATCCGCCAAAATTATTTATTTGTGGACATTCGCACATTCTAAAAGTCATATTCGATAAAAAACATAATTTATTACACATGAATCCTGGTGCGGCGGGAAAAAGTGGTTTTCATCAGGTGCGAACGATGTTGCGTTTTGTGATTGAAGGAGATAAAATCAAAGATTTGGAAATTATTGAGATTGAAAAACGGGTCTGATTATTTTTTTTTGATAGGTGATGGGTACTATTATTTTTATGGTTGTACCGAAACCTATTTTGGAGTTTATGACAATAGTTCCTTTCAGATTATTGATTCGTGCTTTGATTTGGTTGATGCCAAAACCTTCAAGGATATGAAATTTACTAGAATCAAAACCTTGGCCATTATCCATAACATTGACATTCAGAAAATCATTATCTTCGTGAATGCTTAATTCTGAACGTGTTGCCTGACTATGTTTTATGGTATTGTTGAGGAGTTCCATAATTATGAAATAAATTTTAATTTCGAAATCTTCATCATAACGGGTTTTTCGATCTACGGAACTTGCGTATTCAAAGTACAGAATGGAATTGGAGTTTTTTTCACACAAATCGTCTAATGCATCAAATAATCCAAAACGGGCTAAAAGCGAAGGCATCAGTTCGTGGGATAAATCCCGTACTTGATCGTGTGCTTCTTCAAGAATAGCCTTAGTTTTTATGATTTCTTGTGCTGAATATTGATTTTTAGAGGTATACGCATGAAGATGTAGTCCTGCTGATGAAAGTAAAGCACTAATGTTATCATGCAAAAATGCCGCAATTTTTTTTCGTTCTAATTCTTGTCCGTTAATGGATGCGTTGATCATGTTTTCCTGAACTTTGCTTTGTAAGTCCTTTAGTTTGTTTTTTTGTTTTAGTTGTGTGTTTTGAGAATAGAAGTAAAAAAGGATGAAAAATAGCAGTAGAACAGCAATTAGTACAATCACAATTTTTTTATTTCTGGATTGTTCTTGCAGTAAAAAAAGTTGTTTTGTTTTATATTCTGTTTCGATCTTGTCGATTTCTCTTTTGTACTCATCAATTTCAAGGTTTATGCCAGCAACATTCGCTTTATTGTGTTTTTCTTGGTCGTTTAGTTCCTCAGTAATTGTATTATATCGGACTAAATTTTTATAGGCATTTTTATAATCATTGTTTTTCAATAAAAATTTAGAAAACTCTAGGTGGGAATATGATAAATCAGATTTTTCAGTTCCTTTAATTCCTTTTTCAATTGCTTTTTGGAAAAAATAATGGGCTTTTTTAGTGTTGTTTGTATGGCTATGATACATGCCGTTGAGCATATTTAAAGCTACAATTGTAGACTCGTCTCCATGTTTTTTGTGGTGTTTGTTGATGTAGTTTAAATAGGGAAGCCCTTCTTGATAGCGATCATTGTCGAAATAGGCCCACGTCAAATTGAGTTTTGTAAATATAATTTGTGCTGAATCTTTTGTTTTAGTGCTGTAATGCAGTGATTTTTTATAATAATAAATTCCTTTTTCATATTGTTTTTTATCAAAGCAATAGATATTTCCTAAATTATTGTTTAACCAATTTTTTAAAACATCATTATTAGTTTTATTAGCGTATTCCAGTCCTTTGTTGTAGTAGAAAAAAGCTTTGTCAGATTCCGATAATTGATCAAAATTAGCAGCAATGGTATTATAAGCTCTTGCTATCAGGTTGTTGTCCTTGATTTTGATTGCTTGGCTCAAAGCAAGTCTCGATTGTATTAAGGACTTCTCGTAATTACCAGCTTTCATATGCTGATTAGCTTCTTTTGCTAATGTTAGAGCTTCCTTTTTTGAAGTTTCTTTCTTTTGAGCACAAACAAAACTACCAGTGAGGTTCAATAGTAAAACTAAGACTATAGCAATTTGTTTCTGAGACATAAATAATTGAATAGATTGGTTATTTCTGGTTTTTTAAATCCGCCTTATTTTTCAAAATAAACTGACTTTAAATCAGGATTAAATTGGTTGGTTTTCTTTTTTTTAATTAAAAAAACAGCATTTAAGTTTCATCTAAATTCATTCAGGATTTGATTAATTTATTTTTAAGGGCATATTTCACTAGGCTTATAGAGTTTTTTGCGCTGAGTTTTTTCATTATGTTTTTGCGATGGGTCTCTACGGTATTAACACTAATAAATAATTGATCACTGATTTCTTTGCCGCTATATTCTAATGAAATCAGGATTATGATTTCCAGTTCTCTTTCGGTTAAAAGTGAATTTGGACTTGGGACTTGTTTGTTTAGTTTTGGATTGTCTTTAGTTACGGTACTGAATATTTTTTCTCTAACAGATTTACTAAAATATTCTTCACCATTAGTAACCGCTAGAATGGCTTCAACTATATTTTCTCCGGCACATTTCTTAGTTAAGTAACTGCTGCAGCCTAACTTCATGACCTCTTTTATTATTCGTAAGTCATCATAACTGGACAAAATGATAATCTTACATGGAAATCCTTTTTTAGCAAATTCTTTGAGGACCTCAATGCCGTCTTTTTCCGGCATGTTAATGTCTAAAATAAGAATGTCCGCTTTATTATTAGTGACTTCCTCATAAATATTAGTGCCGTTTAAGGAATATCCCACTACTTCAAATGTAGGGATTGTGTGTAATAAAGTTCTAATTCCATCAATAAGAATTTGATGGTCATCAGCAAGATGAATCCGTATTTTTTCTGCCATGTTGTAATTATCAGATCCAAATTTATAAAAAATATTCAGCTAAATTTTAAATTATAAGGTTTTTATTGCATTGCAGATATAAAAAAACCCGAATTGTTACATTCGGGTTTCCTTCGCACTAATAAACTAAAATTTATAGGTTTACCTCAATCTGTCCACAGATTTTACAAGATCCTCATCCTTTTTGATTGCTTTATTGGCCAAAACCAATAATACGATAGCAGCTACAGGAAGAAACATCCCAATACCTTTCTCCGAAACAGCAGGTGTTTCTCCAGATAGATTTAGTGAACGATATACAAACAATCCTAATAAAATCAAATTTAATATGATATTCAATCTGCCAATAACAAACTGATTTTGTCTTTTTTTATAGGAAACAATACTAAATAAAGTCAACGTAGTACTCAATCCCAATAGTATAGTATACACTTGACTTTGCATAAAATAAAATGCCTTACCGGTATCCATTGTCCATAATGGAATAAAAAACAGTAAAATACCAGTTACTACAAATACGAGTAGTAAATAAATGGTTTGAATTCTTTGTATCATTTGTTAAATATCTACCACAAAAATATATTTTCTTTTTTATAAATACTATTGTATCATTAAATTTTATTCGTAATATTGCATCATAATACCGTAAGCACTTCATACTGCGGTTGATTCATTTTAATGTTTACTACCTATCTTTTACATTATTTTCAAAATTAATTAAACTCCTAGAACATTCATGTTTAATATTTCTGCATTAAAAGAAATGAAGCTTTCTGAGCTTCAAGAAATAGCTAAATCAGCTAAAACCATAAAATTTAACGGTGTAAAAAAAGAGACTTTAATCAGTCAGATTTTAGCGCATCAAGAGGCTAACGTTGATTTAATATTAGAGACAAAAACCAATAGTAATCTGGAAGAGGATAAACCAAAAAGAACCAGAATACTGCCTGTAAAAAAAGTTGCTATTCAAAAAACGATGAAAAATTCATTTTTTGAAACCGAAGAAAATTTGACAGCATCTTCTGTTTCCGTTGAAGACCATTCTGTTGAAATATTGCCAGTTGACAAAGACGACGATTCCTCTTCTGTTCAGGAACTTGAATCCGGAGCTAAAAAAATAGGAAAGGTGATTAAGTTTAATAAGTCAGCGTACGAGAAAAAAATTGCTTTAAAAAAGGATAAGGAAGAAGGAAAAGAAACAGCAAAAGAGACTGATACAGTTGTAGATTTAACTACACAGGAGAAAGAAGAAGTTTCAGCTCCGGTTAAAAAAATAAATCCAAACCAATTACACAAACAAAATCCTAATCCAAGTCAAAATGGAAATGGGAATCAAAATCCAAACTTCAAAAACAAAAAAAATAATTTTGCTGCTTCTGATTTTGAATTTGATGGAATTATAGAAAGCGAAGGTGTGCTGGAAATGATGCCGGACGGCTATGGTTTCTTGCGTTCTTCGGATTACAACTATTTAGCGTCGCCGGATGATATTTATTTGTCGACTTCTCAAATCAGATTGTTCGGTCTTAAAACCGGAGATACTGTAAAAGGTGTAGTTCGCCCACCAAAAGAAGGAGAGAAATTTTTTCCATTAGTTCGGGTTTTAAAAATAAATGGACACGATCCTCAAGTGGTTCGCGACAGAGTTTCATTCGAACATTTAACGCCTGTTTTTCCATCAGAAAAATTCAAATTGGCAGAAAAACAAAGTACGATTTCAACACGAATTATCGATCTGTTTTCACCAATAGGAAAAGGACAACGCGGAATGATTGTGGCGCAGCCAAAAACAGGTAAAACCATGTTGTTGAAGGAAATTGCCAATGCTATTGCGGCCAATCATCCTGAAGTATATTTGATTGTTTTATTGATCGATGAACGCCCGGAAGAGGTTACGGATATGCAACGTAGTGTGCGTGGTGAAGTAATTGCTTCTACATTTGACAGAGAACCACAAGAGCATGTTAAAATTGCGAATATCGTTCTTGAGAAAGCAAAAAGATTGGTTGAATGTGGTCACGATGTAGTGATTCTATTGGATTCCATTACACGTTTGGCCAGAGCGTATAATACGGTTCAGCCTGCTTCAGGTAAGGTGTTAAGTGGTGGTGTGGATGCAAATGCATTGCAAAAACCAAAACGTTTCTTTGGAGCTGCCCGTAATGTAGAAAATGGGGGTTCGTTGAGTATCATTGCTACTGCATTGACTGAAACCGGCTCGAAAATGGACGAAGTTATTTTTGAAGAATTTAAAGGTACTGGTAATATGGAATTGCAATTAGATAGAAAAATTGCTAATAAACGTATTTTCCCAGCTATCGATTTGACTTCTTCTAGTACAAGACGTGACGATATGTTATTAGATCAAAAAACATTGCAAAGAATGTGGATCATGAGAAAATACCTTTCGGATATGAACCCAGTGGAAGCAATGGATTTCATCAACGATCGTTTTAAGAAAACGAAAAATAACGAGGAGTTTTTAATCTCAATGAATGATTAGGGATATTAAAAGAGAATAGAATAAACAAAACAGATAACGCATAAAAAAATCCTCGATTTATTCGAGGATTTTTTTTTGAATTCTAGAATCTTAAATCTAGATACTATATTATTTCTTTTTGTACTCTTTTTTCTTTCTGTTCTGAGCTTTCTTTACGTTCTAATAAAGCCATATAAAATCCATCAAAACCTGACTCTGAAGCCAATATTTTTTGGTCTTTAATAAAATTGAATTGTTTTCCAATGTCAGTTGTCAGGAAACGAGCAATTTGATCTTGATTTTCGGAGGGTAGTATAGAACAAGTAGCATACACTAATTTTCCGCCGGGTTTTACAATTTTAGAATAGCTTTCTAAAACTTCTGATTGTACCTTACGGATGTTATCGATGAATTCCGGTTTCAATTTCCATTTAGCGTCCGGATTTCTTTTCAGAACGCCTAAACCACTACAGGGTGCGTCAATCAAAACACGGTCTGCTTTTTCGTGTAATTTTTTGATGATTTTTGTAGAGTCAATAATTCGGTATTCAATATTGAAAGCGCCGTCTCTTTTGGCTCTGATTTTTAATTGCTTTAATTTGCTTTCATACAAATCCATAGCAATTAATTGTCCTTTATTTTCCATCAAAGAAGCAATATGAAGTGTTTTTCCACCTGCACCGGCGCATGTATCAACAACACGCATTCCTGGTTTAACATCAAGAAAAGCGGCTACTAATTGTGAATTAGCATCCTGAACTTCAAAGAAACCTTGTTTGAAAGCATCGGTCAAGAAAACATTAGCTCTTTCTTTTAAAACCAAAGCATCTGGTTGATTTTTTAACGTTTCTGTTTCAATGTTTAAATCCATCAAAATAGCACGTAGCGCTTCTCTGGTAGTTTTAAGTGTATTGACTCTTAGGATCACTTTAGCAGGTTGGTTTTGAGCTGTAATTTCAGTTGCCCAAACTTTTTCGCCTAGTTCCTTAACTCCTAATTCGTCCATCCAGTCCGGAATAGATTCTTTTAAAGCTCTCACTTTTGAAAGTTCGTCAAAACGTCCTTTTATTTTTCGTTCTGGAGTGCCTTCCAGCTGTCGCCAATCCGGAATAGGATAGCCTCTTAATACGGCCCAAACAGAAAACATTCTCCAAAGATTATCTCTGTCAAAGGGCTCTTTTACTTCGGCTATTTCTGCGTATAATCTTTTCCAACGCACAATTTCGTAGATGGTTTCGGCAACAAACTTTCTATCAGAACTTCCCCAACGTTTGTCTTTTTTTAAAGATCGGGCAACTACTTTATCCGCATATTCTCCTTCGTTAAAAATGGCGTTCAAAGCGTCTATTGTTGTGTAAACTAAATTTCTGTGTAATCTCATTTTAAATAATTGAGGTGCAAAGGTACTATTAATTGATTGAATGTTATATTTTAAATAATGAATGTTGTTTTTAAATTTTTCGACATAAAAAAACACTGTATTATTACAGTGTTTCTTGGAGGATTAAAAAAACAGAAAGAATTATTTTACTCTTGTCAGTCCAATGTTCTCAGGAGCATGGAGCACCATTGGAAATTGTTCCACTTTTACGGAACTGCTATCCAAACCAAAGGCTCTTTCTTCAGATAAACTTAATTTTTTAATGAAGAAATAGGAGTTCATAATTATTTTTTCGTGCCAACGTAAATCACTGTCATTGGAAAGGAATTTTTCGGATAATACAAATTTGAAATCACCTATGATATTATTTTTATTCAAAGATTCGTAGCGGCTGGTTATATCTACTTCTCCTTTTTGCACCATATCCCGGATTACCTCTCTAAACATCAGATTTATTTTTGTAGGTTCTCTAAAACCAAGATTAAAGTCTACACGATACAAATCATCTTTGACAATTTCAGTTACTTTATATTCGGTTTTATAAGGTTCAGTCAATATATTCACGTGAACAAACCAATAAATATCAGCTCTTTTGGGTCTTTTTTGTAAGATGGAATACATTACTTTTTCTTCGATCTCGTCAATTCTACCGGCATTAGTCATATATACTAAATGTGTTGCGTATTTAGGAATGGATAAATCAGCACTTAACTCCACTAGTACTTTTTTGTAGTCCTCAATTTTAACAATTTTGGTGTAACTTTTGTTAATTTTTTTGGCCAGGTACCAAATAGTCATTATACCTATTAAAGTGATTGCTATAAAAAGCGTTACATAGCCACCTTCAGCAAACTTCGTAACATTAGCTGCGAGGAAACTAAATTCGATTATTAGATAAATAGTAATCAATGGAACTATAAAATATAATTTCACTCTTTTCATTATCAGGTAAAAATTCAGTAAAATAGTGGTCATTATCATACACAAAATGATCGCCAGTCCATAAGCATGCTCCATATTACTGGATTCTTCAAAGTGCAGTACAATTCCAACGCAACCAATAAATAATAACCAGTTTGTAGACGGAATGTATAATTGTCCTTTTAATTCTGTAGGATATTTTATTTTTACTTTTGGCCAAAAATTCAATCGCATTGCTTCATTTATCAATGTAAATGACCCGCTGATTAAGGCTTGTGAGGCAATAACAGCTGCTAGAGTAGCAATTATAATTCCTATAGGCTGAAACCAGTCCGGCATGATGAGATAGAATGGGTTTCCATTTTTTCCTCCTAAAGTTTGTAATGTCTCTCCTTCGTGGCGAATTAAATAGGCGGCTTGTCCAAAATAATTCAACACTAATGCAGTTTTTACGAAAATCCAGCTAATTCGGATGTTTTTTCGTCCGCAATGTCCCATGTCTGAGTATAATGCTTCAGCTCCTGTTGTACACAGAAATACAAAACCTAAAACAAAAAAACCTTCTGGATGGATGGTCAATAAATGATAGGCGTAGTAAGGATTGATTGCTTTTAAAACTTCGGTGTGTTGTGAAATTTGTGCGATTCCAAGTATCGCTAGCATCCCAAACCAAATAAGCATCATTGGAGCAAAAAATTTACCGACTAACTTGGTGCCGAATTGCTGGATAGAAAAAAGTACAAAAAGAATACTTATTACAATTGGAATGGTATTGATTTCTGGATAGTACGTTCTTATTCCTTCAACTGCTGAAGATACGGAGATGGGTGGAGTTATGATTCCGTCAGCTAATAAAGCACTTCCTCCGATTATAGCCGGGACAATCAACCACTGAATTTTTGTTTTTTTGACCAAAGCATATAAAGCAAAAATTCCGCCTTCGCCATGATTATCAGCGCTTAACGTGATTAGTACGTATTTGATTGTGGTTTGCAGTGTAAGGGTCCAAAAAACACACGATATTCCACCTAAGACAATATCCGAATTAATAATGTGGGTGCCAAGTATGGCTTTCATTACATACAATGGTGAAGTTCCTATGTCACCGTAAATTATTCCTAATGAAATTAATAAACCTCCTAATGTCCATTTACTGTGCAGGTCTTTGTGCGATACGCTCATGTGTAATTTTTAAAAAACTTTTCAAATTTACACTTTTAAAATAAATTAGCGCTTTTTATCCGATAAAAAAGAAACACGGTTTAGGGAGCCGTGTTTCTTTTTTTGTATTTAAGATTTTTAGGAGCTTCTATTTTCATTTTTTGAAGAAGAATTGCCTCTTTGAGATTCCGTTCTCTGAGGACCTGATGCTCTTGATGTGTTGCCTCTGTTTTGAGATTCCGCTCTTTGCGGTGCTGCTTGCCTGGAAGGACTTGTTCTGTTTTGAGAATATTCTCTGGACGATTGAGCTCTTTGCGGTGCTGGTTGTCTTGAAGGACTTGTTCTGTTTTGAGAATATTCTCTGGATGATTCAGCTCTTTGCGGTGCTGGTTGTCTTGAAGGACTTGTTCTGTTTTGAGAATATTCTCTGGAAGATTCAGCTCTTTGCGGTGCTGCTTGTCTTGAAGGACTTGTTCTGTTTTGAGAATATTCTCTTTGCACTATTGCTCTTCTATTAGAATAACCGGTTTCATTTCTGGATACTCTTCTTTGATCTAATTCATGGCGGTTATTTACAGTACTATTTCTTCTGGAAAAAGACGCATTTGGATGTTGTCTTTCATATCCGTTTGAACGTCTTGAATTGTGTAAAACTACTGCACGATTACTTCTACGGTTATTGACATAGTTAT
This sequence comes from Flavobacterium sp. ZB4P23, assembly GCF_003970375.1. NCBI lineage: Bacteria > Pseudomonadati > Bacteroidota > Flavobacteriia > Flavobacteriales > Flavobacteriaceae > Flavobacterium > Flavobacterium sp. ZB4P23. The sequence goes on along the minus strand of NZ_RYDK01000005.1, from coordinate 57,778 downwards.
AATTGTTGTTGATATTCAAATTAATGTTTATGTTATTTATGTATCTAAAAACGGGAAATGGATTCCAAGCATAATAATAGGACGGATAATAATTCCAATTCCAAGTGGAATAGTAAGGGCGGTAATTAGTAGACCAGAAGGATGCATAAATTACTGGAGTACTGTAATAAACTGGCTCATAAATGTAATTTTGTCCATACATAAATTCATTACCAACTATTTGTACATGAATTTTATTGTTTCTGTCTTTCTCAACATCAATTGTTGCAACATCTTGGTAGATATCTTCATCAATCACTGACTGAACGATGATTAGATGGGTTCTGTTTTCTACCGTTTCAATAATCCGTAAATAGTCAACTTCATTATCATTATTCAAATCTAAATTTGATATTTGCAGCTCAGGATCATTAAGGCGTCTTTCAAAATCCTGCAGGTCTCTAGAATCACCAAAGATATCAGCAACAGCTCTCAGATCAAGATTATCACTGATTTCGGCATTCACAGCATTTACGTATGTTCTGTTTTGTGCCTGTATTTGTGTTGCGAAAACAGCGGTCAACAGACTCAATAGTAATAGTTTCGTTTTCATAATTAATTGGATTAAGTTTTTCCTTTTTTTCAATATCCAATTACTGTGCCAATATAATTTGGGTGCTATTTGTATTTATATTATTAATTGTAAATTAGCCTTAAAATGTACAAAAATGAAAAATATTTTTTTAATGCTGTTGGTTTTAAATGGATTTGTATCCTGTAAAACAAGTGTTTATAAATCGGAAAAGTTACATAACGTTAGTTTTCAGTCCGTTGAAATTGATACCTTATTTCAAGATCAAATAAGTATCAGAGCGATTCAAATTGATAAAAACAAAATCTGGTATGCTGCTGATAAAGGTAGATACGGGTTATATAATTTAGATACCAATCAAAAAATAGAGCACAAAATCACCAAGGATTCTTTGATACTTGATTTTAGGAGTATCGCTCAAACAGCCAATCATATTTTTATTCTCAATGTGGCAAATCCTGCAGTGTTGTATCAAATTTCAAAAGAGGAAAAGGATTCACAAATAGTATATCAGGAAAGCCATGAGAAGGTCTTTTATGATAGTATGCAATTTTGGGACGATACAGAAGGTATTGCTATGGGAGATCCAATCGCTGATTGTCTTAATATTATTACAACACGTGATGGAGGCCGATCATGGAATAAAATTCCGTGCGATAAATTACCAAAAGTGATGCAAGGCGAAGCTGCTTTTGCGGCAAGCAATACTAATATTGTAATTAAAGGGAATAATACATGGATTGTTTCTGGTGGAAAAAAAGCAAGGGTTTTTTATTCTCCTGATAAAGGAAAGAGTTGGACCGTTTTTGAAACTCCAATGGCACAAGGAAAGGCAATGACCGGAATTTTTACTGCCGATTTTTATGATGCAAAAATCGGTTTTGTAGCAGGAGGGGATTATGAAGATCAAAACCAGAATTTTTCCAATAAAGCCCGTACTGCGGATGGTGGGAAAACATGGGGGCTTATTGCTGATAATCAAGGATTTGGGTATGCTTCCTGTGTGCAATATATTCCTGAAAGCAATGGTAAGAAACTCGTTACTGTGGGGACTTCAGGGGTTTATTACTCCTCGGATGGTGGTGAATCATGGCAACAAATAGCAAAGGATAAAAGTCTTAATACGCTCCGGTTCATAGATAAAAAAACGGCTGTTGCTGCAGGGAAAAATAAAATGATTCGGATCAATTTTAAATAACAAAAACATCCTAAGCTCAAGTTTTTACTTGTGTTTAGGATGTTTTATCGAACTAATAAAAAAAGATGTTATTTTTTATGCGCTTTGTTGCGGTATTGTTGCAACAGCTTTCTATTGAAGTCTTCCTCTGCTTTTTTAAGTTTTAAAATTTTTACAGATGGAAATATTTCTCTCAAATTTTGAACAAATTTCTTCCGTAAAAAAAACAATTCTTCTTCGGTTTCTTCTATTTGAACTAAAAATGAATTGGATTCTTTCTCCGTGATTTGATCTAAAGATCCATCATTCATTCTTCTCATGAAACTTTTCATTTTCTGATGTCTTAATTCAAATTGTTTGTCATCAAACAGGTTGTAAATAGGCCAGAATTTTTCGGCTTCACTAGTGGTCAAGTTTAACTCAGTTGTCAAAAAGGCTACTTTCAAAGCTTTAATTTGTTCTTTTTTCTCTTTCATGTTTTCATGTTGGCCATAAAAATTAAAGGAAAGAAGTAGCAACAGTATTGGGAATATTTTTTTATATTTCATTTTTGTTTTATTTATTGTAATCGGTGAACGCGTTTTTTATTCTAAAAGAAGATGCTCCAGATTAGCATTTTCGGATAAATGATCCTCTATAGCTTCATCTTCTAAAACTTCATTATCTGCTTTAATATTATTGATATCTTCGGTTTCTAATTCACTTATTAAATCATAAGGGTTTACACTCGATTGATAGGTTAAATAATTTTCCAGAGTGAGCGTGTCTATTTCGTTAGGGTTGCTTGCTGACGGGCTTAAAACAGGAATCATCAGGGCTATTACTAAAATTGCTGCAACCATTAGAATCCTGTTTTTTCTTTTTTGAAAAATAGAAAATACTTTTGGCTCCTCTATGGGTAATTGCTTCATCATTTTTGCTGAAAAATTTTCAAAATAATGGTCAGGAATCTTAAATCCAGTCTCAATTTTGGGCTCGTTTTCTAATTTAAATGTTTTCATACTATTCATTAGACAGTGGTATTGCAAAAAGGTTTAATTAGTAGATACAAATGCTTCTATTTTTTTTACAGCAAGGTGATAGGAAGCTTTTAATCCTCCAACTGAAGTGCCTAAAATAGCAGATATTTCCTCGTATTTTAGTTCTTCAAAATATTTCATTTTAAAAACTAACTGTTGTTTTTCAGGTAATAAAGCAATTGCTTTTTGTAATTTTAGTTGAATTTCGTTTCCATCAAAAAACACATCAGCTTCGAGATTATCAATAGTTTTACTTTGTAAAATTTCAGACGATACCGTATTGATTTTTGATTTTTGTTTCAAAAAAGTCAATGCTTCATTAGTAGCAATACGATACATCCAAGAGAAGAGTTTACTGTCTCCTTTGAAATTTTTTAAATTTTGAAATATTTTGATAAAAGTATTTTGCAAGATATCATCTGCGTCATCGTGATTTAAAACAATGTTACGAATGTGATTGTATAACGGTCTTTGATACTCTTGTAACAACTGCTGAAACGCTTGATTTTGTGTTTTAGAGTTCAACAAGTTATTTATATATTCCTGTTCGTCTTGCAAATTTTTTATTTATGAATTTAGAATACTCTTTATCAAAAAGGTTTAATTCGGAGGAAAGATAATATTAAAATTCAGATTGTTCTTCTTCCTTTTTTTGTGCAGGTTCCGGTGTTTTTACCGCTGGAGGTTTATTGATTGCTGCTGGAGCAAAGACTTTAACAGGAATTACTTTTGGTTTTATTGGAAAGTAAATGTCAGTAATCCACTTTGATGGATTTTTTATTTCCGCTTTGCCGATGGTATAGTTCTCTAGGTGTGAAAATTTAGTGTCAATACTTATTTTGTTAGCATTGCTGTACGCTGTTGTTTTATCTAGCGCTTTTTTTATGTGTGAATAATCACCGGTTAAGGTTGTTTTCAAGGCTTCGAAAGGTTCGAGTTTACCGGATAAAATATCACTGCCTGAACTGGTTAAAATTTGATTTTTTATAGGGATACAAAAAGACAATCTACTCAATCCATTTACTGGATCGTAAGTGTGATAAATAATAAAAGGCTTTCCATTCAATTCTATATTGTTTTGTTCACAAAAAAGAATGATTTTTGGAAAAACGATTCGGGCATTTTTAGTGATATTTGAAATTTTGCTTGTAAAAGTTTGGTGCAAATAAAAAGTTGCTAGTTTTTTTACCACACCTTTTACCTTTATTTGATGGGTATTTATCTCGTAAACTAGTGTTTTGTCTAGATTAGCCAAGCTTTTTTCCTGCATGGCACCTATAACTGTATCGATACCGCCGTTTAACGCAGCAGTGATCTTCATAACGAAACTCATTTTCCCGGTGGTTTTCCAGGTGACCTTTGTTCCGCCAACCGTGTCTTTTAAACTCAAGAAAACGGATGATACCCCTCCGTTGTAATTTATTTTTTGAGAAATACTTTCATTTTCTTTTACAAAAACCGTTTGCATATCCCCTTTGACTTCTTTTCCTTCCCAAGTGAAGGAAGCTCCCTTTCCTACAGTGTTTTTAGGATAGGTGATTATAATTTCAGGATCTTCAACGATCCAGGCACCAAAATCCTGCCAATTTTTATAATCATTAACAAAATTAAATACCGTAGATTTAGGAGAATTAATAATATGACTTCTTTGTACAGTGAATTCCCCTTTTTGTGTAGCTACAAAAATGGATAAAGCCACTAAACTAAGCAGCAACAAAAGAAATAAATATTTTATAATCCTCATGATATCTAATTGTATTAATTTTTGTAAAGTTAAAAATTTAATTTACAAGTCGCCAAAAGTGTTAAATAAAAAAACGCGACTTGAATGTTTTAATTAAATAGTTGTTTTACGAAAGGAATACTTTAGGAGAATGATTTCTAGAATAAAATTTATAGGGGACATGTTCAGGTAGCACTATTTGGCACCTTGCACTAATTAGCAATTAGGATTTGTTTTTAAAATAAGAAAAGAACAAATTAAAAAAAGTCCTCTTTTCAGAAGACATTTAAAAAAAAACTAACGTTTGAAAAAGACTTTTATCAAAAATAAAATGCCAATAAAAACTCCAAACCCAATTAAAATTTTATAATTTCCTTTATAAAATTTTCGGTGTAACGCTAAATCTTTTCGGTAGGCATAAATCATTGCAATACTGAATGCAACAAAAAAAAAGCCGGCAAAAATGAATTGTCCCTGACTAAACATACTTTATATTATTTTTGACAAATTTAGCTATTTGTTTAATAATAGTTTGCTAATTTGTATTTTCATTTAATAAAATTTAAATTATGCAAAAACAAATTAATGCCGTCAAAGAATTCCATACCGCTTTCAAAATTGGGCATAGCGAAACTCCAATAGCCGGCTTAGCTGAAACCAAACATATCCTTCGTTTCAATTTGATGAAAGAAGAGAATGAAGAATATTTAGAGGCTGTTCAGAATAATGATTTAATAGAAATTGCCGATGCATTAGGCGATATGATGTACATTTTATGCGGAACGATTATTGAGCATGGGCTGCAAGACAAAATAGAAGCCGTTTTCGATGAAATTCAACGCAGTAATATGAGTAAGTTGGGTCAGGATGGGGAGCCTATTTACCGTGAAGATGGTAAGGTCATGAAAGGGCCAAATTATTTCAAGCCTGATTTCTCTAAAATAATTGGTAAATAGAGGTAGAAATTTCAGAAATTCTTTGATGATGTGTATGATATAAAAAAGCGATTTTCACACTGAAAATCGCTTTTTTTTAATTTTTAAATCTTTGAATTATACTTTAACAGTCCAGCCAAAAGGATCCGCATCTAATTTATTTTGGATATTTTCTAATTTAGTTTTCAGTTGCAAAGCCATTGTGTTTTCAATTTTTGGTAATTCATGATACACATCCTGATAGGAGAATCCTGAAATGGGACTTACCACAGCAGCTGTTCCTGCACCAAAAATTTCTTTTAAAGTTTCGTTTTTAAATGCCTCAACAAGTTCAGATACTAAAACTGAACGAATTTCTACATTTATACCTTCACTCTTTGCTAAATCAATCAGTGTTTTTCGAGTAACACCATCAAGTATTCTTTCACTTACAGGAGCCGTTAATAATGTGTCATTTATTCTAAAAAACACATTCATCGTACCGGCTTCTTCTAATTTTGTGTGTGTGGCATCATCAGTCCAGATTATTTGTTGAAAGCCTTCTTTATTTGCTAAATTAGTTGGATAAAATTGGGCTGCATAATTTCCGGCTGCTTTTGCAGCTCCAATTCCACCATTAGCCGCCCTGCTGTAATGCTCCGCAATTATTACTTTTACATCACCTGAATAATAAGAGGAAACAGGCGATAAAATAATCATGAACTTATATTCATTTGAAGGGTTTGCAATTACTCCGGTACCTGTTGCAATCATAAAGGGTCTGATATATAAGGCATTTCCTTTTCCTTTTTTTATCCATGCTTCGTCTAATTGCAGCAATTGATTTAAACCATTCAGGAATATATCTTCTGGAACTTCCGGCATAGCCATCCTAACAGCAGAGGTGTTGAAACGGCTGTAGTTTTGATCGGGTCTAAAAAGCCAAACGTCATTGTTCTCATCTTTGTACGCTTTCATACCTTCAAAAATAGCTTGACCATAATGAAAAACTCTTGACGATGGATCTAACAAAAAAGGTGCGTAAGGCTTAATGACTGGTTGTTGCCATTCCCCATTTTTAAAATCACATTCAAATAAATGATCTGAAAAAACAGATCCAAAGCTTAAATTTTTAAAATCAACTTCATTTATTTTTGAAGTGGGTGCTTTAATTATTTCAATTTTGCTAGTTTGAGTTGTACTCATGATAATGTATTGTTTATTTTTATATGTTACTACAATTGGGTATTAAAATCTTGATTATGCAAAAAGAACTTTAATAATTGCAAAATTAAATAAAAATCACTAAAATACTTGACAAAACACCATTAATTATAGCCTTTACGTACGATTTATTTATTTTTGAAAAAACAGAAAAAATCAGCATCAATTTTATGGGATTTGCATAATAAATGTACTTTATTTAGGACAATCATTTTAGTTTTGATTAAATTTGGACTGCTCATATAATTATAAAACTTCAAATAACCTCAAATAATAATTTTGAAAAGAGAAATAATACAAACACTTGATGGTTCCACAACCATACGAATAGAGGAATGGGATGAGTGTTATCATTCTAAACATGGAGCCATTCAGGAAGCGCAACATGTCTTTATTAAAAACGGACTTTCCTTATTTCAAAATAAAGCGGTTTCTATTTTAGAAATTGGTTTTGGTACCGGATTGAATGCTTTTATTACATTATTAGAAGCAAAAAAAATGAATCAGTCTATCGATTATGTTGGCGTAGAGGCATATCCTATATCTCCGGACGAAGTTTTATGTATGAATTATATTACAGAGTTGAATGCTGCTCAAGAAAGTGACATTTTTATAGCAATGCATCAAAGTGTCTGGGGAGAGAAAATAGCGCTTAGTAATGATTTTTTGTTGACTAAAAGAAAGCAGTTTTTTGAAGTAATTGACGACAATAACACATTTGATTTGATTTACTTTGATGCTTTTGGTTACAGAGTGCAGCCTGAATTATGGAGTACGGATATTTTTAAAAGAATGCATACAGCACTGAAAAGTAATGGAGTTTTAGTGACTTATGCAGCCAGAGGAGTTGTAAAAAGGAGCATGTTAGAAGTAGGTTTTACGGTTGAAAAATTAGCCGGACCACCAGGAAAAAGAGAAATGTTCAGAGCTACTAAAAAATAAATATTTGTTAAGTGGCTTATTATCAATAATATATTATATTTTTGATCAAAAGTAGTACGAAAAATAAAAAAACTAAAAACTACGTTAAATAACTATGTTCTAGTTGTAAAAAATGTATTTTTACATCACTTTCAATTAAAATCTAACCTAAAATCTTCATTAATTATGTCGAAAATCATGTATGATTATACTAAATCAGTTTTAGAAAGAGTAAGCTTTGATGTTATGCTTTTTAGCAAAGAATTAGAAAAAGCTATTAAGACATTATTGCCCTATGAAATGGATCAATTACGGGAGTGGTTATTGAATTTCACTATTGGTAAACCGGAACTAAAGCACTGTTTACTAATAGTAAATTCATAGTAAAAAAGGAACCATAAACGGTTCCTTTTTTTATTTTTTTGCGATGGGACTTATTATCTGAACATTTTGAAAAACAATTGCTCCTTTTACAACTCCTGTTATGGTATTTCGAAGTGCATCTATTATTTGAATTTTTAATTCGCTTTTAGGAAAAATCAAACTGACTTCTCTTGCAGGCTTAGGTTCTTTAAAATGACGAAGTTTTAGCTTGTCTTTTTCTTTTAAATCTAAGGTATGCAAATAAGGAAGCAGCGTTGTTCCCAGACCTTCATCAGCTAGTTTTATCAAGGTTTCAAAACTGCCACTTTGTATTTGAAAATGGTTGATTTCATTTTTACCAGTACTCTTGCATAAGTTTAAAATTCCTTCTCTAAAACAATGTCCGTCTTGTAATAATAAAATTTCATCCAAGTTTAAATCTGAAACTTCTATTTCTTCTTTTTGAAAATTATGGTGGTTTTCAGGGATGTACGCAACAAAAGGTTCGAAATACAAGACTATTTCTTTAATTTTTTCTTCCATCAAAGGAGTTGCGGCAATTGCAGCGTCCAGGTGTCCATTATTGAGTTTAATAATAATTTCTTCGGTATTTAACTCTTCAATAATAAGTTTTACTTTTGGATATTTTTTTATAAAATTATTTAGAAACATTGGCAATAAAGTAGGCATGATTGTTGGAATGATGCCTAATCTAAATTCACCGCCTATAAAACCTTTTTGTTGTTCAACAATATCTTGTATTCTATCAGCTTCATTGACTATATTTTTTGCCTGGTTTACAATTTTATACCCGATATCAGTGAGCTGGATTGGTTTTTTGGTACGGTCAAATATTTGAATACTTAATTCTTCTTCTATTTTTTGAATTTGCATACTCAGTGTAGGTTGAGTAACAAAACATTTTTCTGCAGCAAGAGTGAAATTCTTGTGTTCAGCTACTGCAAGTACGTATTTTAATTGAGTAATTGTCATGGTTATAATTATATCTGATACAAATTTAATAAAACAATAACTTTTTATTATAGTGTTTTTCGTTAATCTTACACTAAATTTGTCATATAACGGAAATAAATATAAAACAACATTAAAATGAAAACAAATATTTTAGGTTTACCGGTAAAAGAGTCAGAATTAATAGCAACTGAACTAAATGTTTTGTTAGCTAATTTCCAAGTATATTATCAAAATTTAAGAGGAATTCATTGGAATATTAGAGGAAAGCGTTTTTTTGATTTGCATGTAAAATTTGAGCAATTATACACGGATTCTCAAATAAAAATTGATTTAATTGCTGAAAGAGTTCTCACTGTTGGTGGAACGCCGCTCCATACGTTTGAAGACTATATAAAAAACAATCAATTAGTAGTTGGTAAAAATATTTCAAATGATGAAAAAGCAGTACATTTAATTGTTACATCACTATCTCATTTATTAAAGATTGAAAGAGTAATTCTTGACAAATCGGCACAAATCAATGATGAAGGTACAAATGCGATGATGAGTGATTTCATTTCAGAACAAGAAAAGACAATCTGGATGATGCAGGCCTGGCTTGAAGAAAGTTTGTAACACTTAAAATTCAAAAAAAAACCAGATAAAAATGATGCATTTTTATCTGGTTTTTTTTTGAATTTTATTTTTTTTAAAATAAATAAAAACTGTTACTTTTATTATAAACTAAATTCTATTTTTGCGACAATGAAAATGATATCTAAAATATTTTTAATTCTATTTTTAGCTTTCCTTGTCACCCCAACTATTGTTGCGGTGATTGAGAAAAGTTCAGATATCTCTGTTTTCTATAGTTTTTCTGAAGAGGAACACGTTCACAAAGAAATTAAAGTATTATTTAGTTCTGAATCTTCTTTGGAAATAATTATTGCAACAAAATTATCTTCTAGTGCTATTCTTTCTGAAAATTTATCAAAGCATGATAATATTACCTCTTCTATATTTATACTACCACCCAACCAAGTTTAAGACAGTGTTGGTTTTAGTGTTTCTTAAATCAATTTTCACATACTTTCAACGTGAAAACAGCTCTTTGTATTCAATCTTTAGTTTGGTATTATGACAAGAAAAATTAATCTTTTTGCTACCCTTAAATCTGATTTTGCATCAGGATTAGTGGTTTTTTTAGTAGCTTTGCCCTTGTGTTTGGGTATTGCAATGGCTTCGGGTGCTCCATTATTTTCAGGAATTATTTCAGGAATTGTTGGAGGAATTGTCGTTGGGTATTTAAGTACATCACACATCAGTGTTTCAGGCCCTGCAGCAGGTCTTACCGCAATTGTTCTTACCGCAATAACGGATTTAGGTGCATTTGATGTTTTTTTGACGGCTGTTTTTATAGCAGGTCTAATACAATTAGTTCTAGGATTTCTTAAAGCAGGAAGTATATCTAATTATTTTCCAACAAATGTCATCGAAGGAATGCTGGCCGGTATTGGAATTATAATTATTTTAAAACAATTGCCTCATGCCTTTGGATACGATAGCGATTTTGAAGGCGATTTAGCTTTTATGCAAAAGGACGGAGGTAATACATTTTCAACCTTATTAAATATTTTTGATTATATTCAGGTTGGATCTATAATTATCACTTTAATCTCTGTAGCGGTATTGATTTCCTGGAATAAAGTCCCTTTTTTGAAGGATTTAAAATTAGTTCCTGGTGCATTGGTTGCTGTAGTTTTAGGTGTTGTTTTGAATGAGATTTTCATCAGAACAGGAAGTCCGTGGGCTATTACTAACGAGCATTTAGTTTCTTTACCGGTTCCTACCAGTCTGGAGGAATTTAAGACGATTATAGTTACTCCCAATTTTTCTGGGATTTCGAATCCAAAAGTTTGGATAGTAGCCTTTACTATTGCAATAGTCGCTTCGATAGAAACGTTATTGAGTATTGAAGCAGCAGACCGAATGGATATTCAAAGACGTTATACGCACACTAATATGGAATTGAAAGCACAAGGTGTTGGAAATGTGATAAGCTCACTTCTAGGAGGTCTTCCCTTGACCTCGGTAATTGTGCGTACCTCAGCAAATTCTAATTCAGGTGCTAAATCAAAGATGTCTACTATAATTCATGGGGTACTATTATTAGTGAGTGTACTTGTAATTCCTGTTATCCTGAATAAAATTCCATTGGCTACATTAGCCGCAATTTTAATTTTGGTTGGTTACAAGTTAGCTAAACCAGCCACTTTCAAACATTTTTTGGAAAAAGGGAAATATCAATTTGTTCCTTTTATTGCGACTCTATTAGCAGTTGTTTTTACGGATTTATTAAAAGGGGTGGCATTAGGAATTGTCATCAGTATTATTTTTGTTTTAAAAGGAAACCTGAAAAGAGCTTACAGTTTTAGAAAAGAAGAATATGAAGATGGTGATGTTATCCACATTGATTTGGCGCAAGAAGTTTCTTTTTTGAACAAAGCAGCCATCAAATATACTTTAAACGAGATTCCTGAAAATTCTAAAGTGATAATTGATGCCAAAGACACCGTGTATATAGCGCATGACATTTTAGATTTGATATATGAATTCAAAACAACAAGAGCTATAGATCATAATATAAAAGTCAAACTCAAAGGATTTAAAAAAGCCTATGATTTAGAAAATACTCAAGAAACCAAAAACCATGTAACTATTGAGCATTATTATGATGCAGCAAAAAGGGTAATGGTTAAACGAGAGGTGCCTGACGAAGAATTCACTAAAAATAAAAATTAATTTCGCACTAATAAATTTAAAAATGAGTCCTTTACAAAGCATTAATTTGTCACTAAGTAAGGATATAAACAAAATAAGTACACAACGATTATGAGTGATTTTTATAAAAAAATACTGGAAAATAATGAAAAATGGGTAGAAACATCTTTGGCTTCTGATCCTAATTATTTTGAAGACCTGGCCAAAGGGCAAACACCACCCTTATTATGGATAGGCTGTTCTGACAGCAGGGTTCCTGCAAATGAAATTATAGGAGCTAAACCAGGCGAAGTTTTTGTTCATAGAAATATTGCTAATATGGTGGTTCATTCAGATATGAATATGTTGAGTGTACTGGATTACGCAGTAAATGTATTGAAAGTAAAACATGTACTGGTATGCGGACATTATGGTTGCGGCGGTGTCAAAGCAGCTATGGGTAATGATTCTATTGGTATCATTGACAACTGGATTCGTCACATAAAAGATGTCTATCGTTTGCACAGTGCCTACTTAGATTCTATTTTAGATGAAACAGAGCGATTCAACACTTTTGTAGAATTGAATGTTAAAGAACAAGTTTATGATTTGGCTAAAACTTCAATTGTTCAGGCAGCATGGCGAAATGGTCAGGACTTAACCTTACACGGATGGGCTTATGGTCTTAATTCCGGTTTTGTAACGGATTTAGAGGTGAATATCAGTTCCGAAAAAGATTTGGATGAAGTCTATCAGTTGAAATTTTAATCCCCAAAATTTGTAATAAATAAAAGCCGCTTTTAGCGGCTTTTATTATTCGTCATCAAGATTTTCGTTAAAAGCGGAGGGTAGTAGTTGAGGTATAAATTTAATTAAAATAGGCAGCAATAAGCTACCGCCAGGAAGAAGGAATATAGTCAACGACGGAATGGTTTTGCAAATTTCCAGTAATTGTTTCTTGACTTTTTTCTTCTCTTTCTCGTCTAAATCCCTGCGAGTAGAGTAGGCTAATAGTACCATTAACTCCTTACTTTGTGCGATTTCCTTAGACAATCTGTTCTTATTACGACTAATCAGTGTGACCACACTTTGAGTCGTTTGGGCATAAAAATGTTTTACTGGATTTGAATAATTAAAATAAGGAATTTCCTTTTTATGTTTCGTAATAAAGGCATTCGTATTGCGGATACTTTCATCCGAAAAACCATCCGGGATCGAAACCGTTTTAGCCAGTGAATGCAAAAAATAAGCTTCATTATCTTCAATTTCTCCATCACTCCATAAAGCCATTCCTGCAAGATCTATCAAATAGTATTTTTCTAAGTCATTTGAAAAATAATCTAGTTCAAGTGTCTCTAAGCTTTGTACTGACACCTTAGAGAATTTACTGTAGCGAATAGAAGCTTCAAAAAGCTTGATTAATAAATCATCGTATTGAGATTTTTTTGTTTTAATTTTTAAAGCAAGTGTGACCACATTTACAATAGTTTCCTCGATCTTTTTTAAATACTTTTCCGGAATTTCACCATGAATTAAGTATTGGCGAAAGGCCAAGACATCAATAAACAGTAAGGCATTAGTTACTAGGTGAGAAAAATTTTTACTGATGATGCTATCATTTGTTTGAACACGCTCATCAATTATTTTTTCTAAAGTTAAAGCAGGAGAATTCTTTGGCAGTATTTTTTTAAATAGGTTAAAGCCTTGAGGATTCATTTGATTGTAAAAAGTAACGGCTTGTTTAATGAAATTATCAGGGCTGATATTTTCATTTGTTAAACAAAAAACTGCATGCAAAGTATTTAAAAGTGCGACTTTTGAAATCTCTTCTTTGAACCAACCCTTAGTTTCAATAGGTGCTACAGTTTCAAATGCAATGATATGGCCATATATAAAACCTGTTTCTCTAACTTTTTGATAAAATATATCGGTAGTTTTTGAAACCGTTTCTTTTGAAAACTTTTGTTCAATAAAAAATTTATCTATCCAACCTGATGCTGAAGGGTTAATCATTGCTTTAATTTGAAGGTACAAAGCTATACTTTTTTTCGTAATTTTAACTTCTGTTTTTTAGTTTAACACAGATATTACTTTTAATTAGTATTGGTTTTTTTAATTTTGAACAGTACGGATTTCTAACGAATAATTATTAAAAAATGAAGTCTCAGAGGCCCCTTTTTTTTAAATAAAAAACCCGGAATCCTACTTTTTAATTCAGGGTTTTTATTGTTTTTTAAGAATTAAATAAGTTTTCGGCGGCATCCCAATCAACTACATTCCAAAAAGAGTTTATATAATCAGCTCTTCGGTTTTGATTTTTAAGATAATACGCATGTTCCCAGACATCTAAAGCTAAAACGGGTTTTCCTTTAAGTCCCTTCCCTCGTAATCGCATCAAAGGATTGTCTTGGTTTGCCGTAGAACCTATTACTAATTTTCCGTCTTGCACCACTAACCAGGCCCAACCGGAACCAAATCTTTTCATAGATGCATCACTAAATTGTTTCTTGAATTCATCAAAAGAACCAAAAGTTGTGGTTATGGCTGCTGCCAATTTGCCTTTTGGAATACCACCACCATTAGGTTTCATTAAACTCCAAAACAAGCTGTGATTGTAATGTCCGCCTCCGTTATTCCGAATGGCTTCTGGGAATTTAGACATTTTTTCAAAGATACTTTCTAAAGATTTTGAATAATCAATTAAGTTTTTATCCAAAGTATCAATGGCTTTATTCAAATTTGTCACATAAGCTTGATGGTGTTTGCTGTAGTGAATTTCCATTGTAGCTTTATCAATATGAGGCTCTAATTCATTATAGCTATAACCTAATTTAGGAAGACTGTAGGTTCCAGGAGTATCTGTGAAAGCTGCTTCATAGGGTTGATTGTCAATTTGCAGTACTGGCTGGGCAGCAAATGCAGCATTGAATAATCCAGAGCCAATAATTGTACCTGTAGACAATAGGGCCGTTTTTTTTAAAAAATTTCTTCGTGTATTATTATTTTCCATAATTTATTTGTTAGTCTTAAATAGGGATTAAATATTTGTATAAAAATAATCATTAATAGACCGACTTGGGTTAATAAAGACTTAAAATTTGATTTGTTTTACCTACAATGATATTTTGAATATCTATTTTTTTTACGGAAATTATATAAATTTCATTTTGAATTGGCATATCCTGAAATTAACAAGTATTTAAAAATGAAGTAATTAGTTGCTTTTTTAACAAGTTGAATTTAAACTAAAAAAACCATTCGTTTTGCGAATGGTTTTTTTAGTTTAAAATTAATTCTTAGTTGTGGCTAAAGCCAGAACTACAACATTGTTGATGCATAAAGCTATTGGACTCCTCATGCCATGGGAAATTAGCATTGTATGCGTTGTTTTCCCAATAAAAATTTTCTCTTTTTTTAGGTTCGTTACCTATTTCATTCATTGTTTCGGATTCGTACATTCGGCCATTTGCGATGGTATACAATAACGTATTGGAGTTTTGGATATTTTCTAATGGGTTTTTATCCAAAACTAAAATGTCAGCCAATTTTCCGGTTTCTAATGAACCAATGTCTTTTCCGGCTCCGATATAATTGGCTGCATTAATGGTGGCTGTTTTCAAACTTTCTAAATTGCTCATTCCACCTTGCTGTATACTCCATAATTCCCAGTGTGCTCCCATTCCTTGCAACTGTCCGTGTGCTCCCATATTGACTTTTACGCCATTGTCAGCAAGCGTTTTTACGGTTTTAGATGTCAAAATATGATCGTTTTCATACTCTTCATCAGGAGCCATCATGCGGTATCTCGAGCGGGAATCAATTACTGCCCTTGGGGTGAATTGGAGTAGTTTTTTGTTTTCCCAAACATTCGTTTTTTGATACCAATAATATTCGGCATTCAATCCGCCATAATTTACAATTAGGGTAGGAGTATATCCTACTTTACTTGTACCCCAAAGTTCGAGTACATCTTTATAAACGGGTGCCACCGGTATATTATGCTCCACTCCGGTATGACCGTCAATCACCATGGTCATGTTAGTAAAGAATGTCGAGCCGCCTTCTGGTACCACATTAATTTCTTCTTCTCTGGCCGCTTGCAATACCTGTTGACGTTGGTCACGTCTTGGTTGATTATAGCTTTTTACAGAAAGTGCTCCAAAAACTTTGGTCCGTTTTACTGCAAAACGAGCGTCATCAATAGTATTGACAATTGCTTTAAAGTCTCCTTCAGCACCGTACAAAATAAATCCGGTTGAATATATTCGGGGTCCTACAATGGCACCACTTTTTACCATTTCCGAAAGGGTAAAAATAGATTCCGTGTTAGAAGACGGATCATGCGATGTCGTTACTCCAAAGGCTAAATTTGCATAGAAAGGCCAATTTTGTTGGGTGGTTAATCCATAACGAAAAGCACCTACATGGGCATGAGCATCTACCATTCCGGGCATAATAGTTTTACCAGTCAGGTCATAAACCATAGCCGTTTCAGGAATACGAATGTCACTTGCATTACCAATGGCCTCAATCCGATTTTCATTGATTATTATACTACCGTTTTCAATCACTTTGTCGCCGTCCATAGTGATGATACGAGCATTCGTCAGGGCAATTCTGCCTTTTGGTTTATCAACTTTTGATTTTAAATCTATTTTAATACCTATATCAGATGGTTTTTCAACTTTTTCAGGTGAATCCGGTAAAAAAGTAAATCTGTTTTTTACGGCATTCGAAAAATAAGTATTGCCTAACATCCACATCACGTTTTTGCTATTGGGAGACCAATGTAAATTAATTCCAGCCTCTTTTGACAATTCTGACACAGGTACATTCGTAGTTTTTTCGTCCAAATCTACTTCTTGGCCGTTGATGTTTAATGGAGCCACATAAGCTTTGTGTAAATGGGTGAAAGCGATCCACTGATTGTCTGGACTTGGCACCAATCGGTTAGCATATTTGGATTTAATATGGGTGCGTTCTTCTTTTCCGTTAAGGTCAACACTTTTGAGTTCTTTGGTTAAATCCCCAAAAAAGACTCCCCCAGTTTGGAAGAAAATACGATTTCCTTCTTTAGTAAACACAGGATATTCTCCTTTTGAGGTAATAAATTTTGATTTGCCACCTGTAACATTCATGGTGTAAATCCCTGGTTTTTTTGAAAAAGCAAAACCTTGATCCATATTTCCGCCTTCCTTGAAGTAGACAATTGTTTTTTGGTCAGGAGAGAGACTTGGTGTTCTGTAAATTCCTTTTTCAGAGGTTAATTTAACAGATTTTTTACTTTCTAAATTAATTTTTCTGATAGCGCCTAAATTTGTGTCGTTCCAACTAACATAAATTATCTCTTTACCATTAGCGGTAAAAGTAGGTTCTGCTTCAAAATCAGTATCTGTAGTCAATCGTTTTGGACTTCCATTAGGCAAGCTTTTAGTCCATAAATATCCTAAAGCTCTAAAGACTACTGTTTTTCCATCGGGAGCGGTTACAGCATCACGGATCATTTTTACTGTAAAGTCATTGTCAGTTATTGGAGTATCAGAATGTACCCGATCTGCAATGTCAATAGCGACATCGGCTGTGAAAGGAATCTGTGTTACCTGATTTGTTTTTGTATTTATTTTTTGAATTTTACCTCCGGTCCAAATTATAATATCCTCATTGTTGGGCATCCAATTGAAATTAGGATACACACCAAACAAAGCCCAAGCGGCTTGTTGATCTTTGTTAAGTTTATCATAAACGGGACCTTCTTCACCTGTTTCTAAATTATGAACATACAAAACCGTTGCGGTACGCACTCGTTTTACATACGCTAACAGTTTACCATCTCTTGAAATTTGTGGTCGAGCGGCGCCTCCCGGACCACCCGTAATTTTTTCTGTTTCTCCCGTTTCAAAATCATAGCGATTGATAGCATAGATTTCACTGTTAGGATCTTTATTGTATTTGAAATAACCACCGGGAGAAACGTCTTCACTGTAATACATGTATTTGCCATCAGGAGAAATTACAGGTTCGTTAACATCTTGCTGGTCGTTTTTTCGTTTGGTCAATTGTACGCCACTACCACCGCTAATGTGGTATTGCCACATTTCACCAGCGCCAAGAGAACGGCTTGATGTAAAGTGTTTTCTTGCTACCAGATAATTGCCGTTGGGCATCCAAGTCGCATTGTTCAGTAGTTGAAAATTTTCCTTAGTGATTTGTTTCACTTCACTTCCATCGGCTTTCATGAACCAAATATTATCGCCACCACCAGCATCGCTAGTGAACGAAATGTGTTTTCCGTCAGGACTGAATCTGGGTTGTACTTCAAAAGGAATACCGGAACGAAGTATTTTTGCTGTTCCGCCTGTTATAGGCATTTGGTAAATATCTCCCAAGAGATCAAAAACGATAGTTTTCCCGTCTGGACTCACATCGAGGTTCATCCAAGTTCCTTCGGATGTGGTAAATTTATGGGCCTTGTAATTGAATTCTTTTCCAGGTTTTGCGACATCCCATTTCGGCTTTTCCTGTCCATAAATGGTGGAAATAAAAGAAAATGCGAGTAGAAATAAGCTTGTTTTTTTATTCATTAAAAAGAAATTAAATAGTGATAGAGGATAAATATAGGTAATAAAATGAAGTAGTTTGTATTTCTATTTATATCTTATTGCTATAAAAGCAAAAAACCACCCGCAGTTGCGAGTGGTTTTTGTATCAATTAAAGCAGTATTTTTTTTTGTAATTAAAAACAATATTCATTTTCAGCTACTAATTTAACCGTTATTGTTTCTCTTAATCCTACAACATTTGGCATATTTGTATATTTAGTAAAACGACGTAGTCCCATCAACATCATACGTTGTTCATCGCCTTCAGCAAAGGAAATAACACTTTCTTTTCCTTTTTGAGTAACAATATCTACGGCTTTATACAAGTATAATTTGGCCATTGCAATTTGCTCTTGTACTTTAGTTTCTCCTTCTTTTTTGGCTAACTTCTCCGTTCTAAGGATTGTGCTTTCAGCCATATAGATTTCGATTAAAATATCTGAAGCGGCCATCAATAACTGTTGGTGTGCATCTAAATCCGGACCGTATTTTTGAACAGCTCCACCGGCTACCATTAAGAATGCTTTTTTTAATTTGCCAATCATTTCTTTTTCTTCTGCAAACAATTCAGAATAATCAGGGGTTTCAAAAGAAGGAATTCCCATTAATTCTTCTTGTACTTTTGATGCAGGTCCAAGTAAATCAACGTGACCTTTCATCGCTTTTTTAATCAGCATCCCTACTGAAAGCATTCTGTTGATTTCGTTAGTTCCTTCGTAAATACGGGCAATTCTGGCATCTCTCCAAGCACTTTCCATCGGAGTGTCCTCAGAGAATCCCATTCCGCCAAAAATTTGAATTCCTTCATCAGCACAATTTTGTACATCTTCAGAAACGGCTACTTTAAGGATTGAACATTCAATAGCATATTCTTCAACGCCTTTCAATTCTGCTTCCTGATGTGAAACTCCTTCGGCTTCACGAGCTATAATTCTGTCTTCAATATCTTTTGCAGCGCGGTAGGAAGCGCTTTCTCCAGCGTAACAACTTGTAGCCATTTCTGCTAGTTTTGCACGGATAGCACCAAACTGAGAAATTGCAGTATTGAACTGGATTCTTTCATTAGCATATTTCACTGAACCTGAAATAACTCTGCGCTGTGCATCCAAACAAGCAGCTGCTAATTTGATGCGACCTACATTCAAAGCGTTCATGGCAATTTTGAAACCGTTTCCTCTTTCGGACAACATGTTTTCTACAGGAACTTTTGTTTCATTAAAGAAAACCTGACGCGTAGAGGAAGCACGTATTCCTAATTTATGCTCTTCTTCGCCCATTGATATTCCGTTATCAGCTGTGTTTTCTAGGATAAAACCAGTGATATTTTTATCATCACCAATACGGGCAAAAACGATAA
Source organism: Flavobacterium sp. ZB4P23 (assembly GCF_003970375.1). Taxonomy (NCBI): domain Bacteria; kingdom Pseudomonadati; phylum Bacteroidota; class Flavobacteriia; order Flavobacteriales; family Flavobacteriaceae; genus Flavobacterium; species Flavobacterium sp. ZB4P23. The sequence continues at coordinate 38,196 of NZ_RYDK01000005.1, read as the reverse complement.
ACAATGAACAAAATCCAGCGTTTGAAATCCACATTTTTTGTCCTGTGATTTTGTAATGTGTACCATCTTCTGATAAAACAGCTTTTGTTTTTCCAGAATTAGCATCAGATCCTGCGCCTGGCTCTGTTAAACAATAGGCTCCAAACCATTCGCCAGAAGCTAATTTAGGAACGTATTTTTGCTTTTGTTCTTCTGTTCCGTACAAAGTTATTGGCATAGTCCCAATTCCGGTATGTGCTCCAAAAGCAGTTGAAAATGAACCTGTTGCTCCCGAAATATAATCACAAACCAACATTGTTGATACAAATCCCATTCCTAATCCACCATAAGCTTCAGGTACAGCAACTCCTAAAAGTCCTAAGTCCCCAGCTTTTTTCATGGTTTCTTGTGTATACGCATAATCCTTTTTCTCAAAACGATCTTTGTGTGCCCACAATTCTTTATCTACAAATTCTTTTACAGAGTCACGCATCATTAATTGCTCTTCTGAAAAATCTTCTGGTGTAAAGATATCTTCGCACTTTGTTTGTTTAACTAAAAACTGACCGCCACGGGTTACGTTTTTTTCAATTGTATCTGCCATTTCTTGTTATTTTAAATGATGAATTTTATTTATAAATTGAATTGTCAATATTGTCATTCCAAACAAGGAGGAATCTCAGTAGCTAATTCTGCATTAATAGTAAAGATTCCTTCTTTGTCGGAATGACAAACGGATGGAAATCTTTGACTACAAAAGTTCGTAAACCCCAGCAGTTCCTTGTCCAGTTCCCACACACATACTCACAATTCCGTATTTGTTGCCTCTTTTTTTCATTTCGTCGAAGAGTTGAACAGACAGTTTTGCTCCGGTACAGCCCAGTGGATGTCCCATTGCAATTGCTCCACCGTTGACGTTTACGATATCAGGATTCAATCCTAATTCACGAATTACGGCTAACGATTGTGATGCAAAAGCTTCGTTTAATTCAATTAAATCAACATCATTTAATGTTAATCCTGCTTGTTTCAATGCTTTTGGAATCGCTTTTACCGGGCCAATTCCCATTAATCTTGGTTCTACTCCTGCCGAAGCGAAGTTCACCAAACGAGCAATAGGAGTAAGGTTCAGTTCCTTAACCATTTCTTCGCTCATGATTAGAACAAAAGCGGCTCCGTCACTCATTTGAGAAGAATTCCCGGCAGTTACACTTCCGCCTTCTTCAAAAACAGGACGTAAACCAGCCAAAGCTTCTACTGAAGTTCCAGCTCTCGGGCCTTCATCTTTATTTACGATATAGGATTTGGTTTCTTTTTTACCATTTTCATTGATAAATGTTTGTTCTACCGTAATAGGAACAATTTGTTTGTCAAATTTGCCTTCGGCTTGTGCTTTAAGAGCTTTCAGGTGTGAGTTGTAAGCAAACTCATCTTGGTCTGCACGAGACACATTGAATTGTTTGGCAACAGCTTCTGCAGTTAGCCCCATTCCCCAATAGTAATCTTCGTTCCCCGCTTTTGCAACAGCATAATCCGGAGTTGGTTTGTACCCTCCCATTGGAATAAAACTCATGCTCTCGGCACCACCGGCAATAATACAATCTGCCATTCCCGATTGAATTTTGGCTGTAGCCATACCAATTGTTTCTAATCCTGACGCGCAATAACGGTTTACGGTTACACCTGGTACATCTTCGATTTTCAATCCCATTAAGGAAATTAATCGTCCCACGTTTAGTCCTTGTTCTGCTTCTGGCATGGCATTTCCTACCATCACGTCATCGATACGTTTTTTGTCAAAATCAGGCAACTCATTCATCATAAACTGAATGGTTTCTGCTGCCAATTCATCAGGACGTTTAAATCTAAACACGCCTTTTGGGGCTTTCCCCACGGCTGTTCTGTATGCTTTTACTATATAGGCTGTTTTCATTTTTTTTTTTTTAAGAGTTGAGAATATAGAGAATAAATAATAGACTTTAAATTTTGTTTTTAATCTATATTCTATTCTCCTTGTTCTATTTTCTAATTGCGTAACGGTTTCCCTTTGGTTAACATAAACTGGATTCTTTCTAATGTTTTTCTTTCTGTACAAAGAGATAAGAATGCTTCACGTTCCAGATCCAATAAATATTGTTCGGTTACTAAAGTTGGTTCTGATAAATCTCCACCAGCCATAACATAAGCTAGTTTGTTAGCGATTTTCTTGTCGTGTTCCGAGATGTATTTTCCGGCTTCCATTTGGTCTGTTCCTACTAAGAACATTCCCAAAGCTTGTTTTCCAAGAACTTTTACGTCGCTTCTGCGAATTGGTTGTGTGTAACCTGCTTCTGCCATTAATAAAGCGTGTTTCTTTGCTTCAGCAATCTGACGGTCTTTATTCACAACGATGATATCTTTTCCGTGTTGTAAAAGTCCGGTATCAAAAGCTTCGTAACCTGAAGTAGATACTTTTGCCATAGCGATCGTCAAGAAATATTCTTGCAATACGTTCAACTCCACATCATTTTTATGGAATAAATCTGCAGCACGCAATGCCATCTCTTTAGATCCGCCACCGCCAGGAATAACTCCAACGCCAAATTCTACTAATCCCATATACGTTTCGGCTGCAGCAACAACTTTATCAGCGTGTAAGCTCATTTCGCAACCACCGCCAAAAGTCATTCCGTGTGGCGCAACCACAACTGGAATTCCGGAGTAGCGCACGCGCATCATTGTGTCTTGGAACATTTTGATGGCCATATTCAGCTCGTCGTATTCTTGCTCGACGGCCATCATGAAAATCATTCCTATGTTAGCACCCACAGAGAAATTCGCTGCCTGATTTCCAATAACCAATCCTTGATATTCTTTTTCAGATAAGTCAATCGCTTTGTTGATCGCCTGTAAAACATCGCCACCAATCGTATTCATTTTAGACTGGAATTCTAAGTTCAAAATTCCATCTCCTAAATCTTGAATAATAGCGCCGCTATTGCTCCACACTTTTTTGCTTTCGCGTATGTTGTTCAGGATAATAAAGGCATCCTGACCAGGAACCTTAGTTGCAGATTTTGTTGGAATATCATAAAAATAAGTAGCACCTTCTTTTATTGAATAGAAACTTTTAGTTCCATTAACAAGCATATCAGTTACCCAAGCAGCTGGTTCAAGGCCTTCCGCTTTCATCATTTCGATTCCTTTGGCAACACCAATGGCGTCCCAAATTTCGAAAGGACCATTTTCCCATCCAAAACCGGCTTTCATGGCATCGTCAATCTTGTATAATTCATCTGAAATTTCAGGAATTCTGTTGGAAACGTAAGCAAACATTCCCGCAAAACTTTTACGGTAAAATTCGCCTGCTTTATCTTTTCCTTTTACCAAAACTTTAAAACGGTCAATAGGTTTATCAATCGTTTTTGTCAGTTCTAAAGTGGCGAAAGACGCTCTTTTAGCCGGACGATATTCTAAAGTATCTAAATCCAATGATAAAATATCCTTGTCTACTTTTTTATAAAAACCTTGACCAGTTTTGCTTCCCAACCATTTGTTCTCCATCATTTTGTTGACAAAATCCGGCAATTTAAACAAATCGTGTTGCTCGTCATTCGGACAATTTTCGTAGATTCCGTTGGCAACGTGCACCAAAGTATCCAATCCAACTACGTCAACAGTTCTGAAAGTAGCTGATTTTGGTCTTCCAATAACTGGACCGGTCAATTTATCCACTTCTTCAATCGTCAATCCCATTTCTTTAACTAAATGAAACAAACTTTGAATCCCATAAATCCCGATTCGGTTTCCAATAAACGCTGGAGTATCTTTGGCCACGACCGAAGTTTTACCCAAGAATTTGGATCCATAATCCGTAAGAAAATCCAAAACTTCCGATGCTGTGTGCGGGCCAGGAATGATTTCGAATAATTTCAAATAACGCGCAGGGTTAAAAAAGTGTGTCCCGCAGAAATGCTTTTGGAAATCGTCGCTTCGTCCTTCACTCATAAAGTGAATTGGAATTCCAGATGTGTTTGAAGTTACTAGAGTTCCCGGTTTTCTGAATTTTTCAATTTGTTCAAAAACCATTTTCTTGATGTCTAACCGTTCTACAACAACTTCAATAATCCAATCCACAGTAGCGATTTTCGCCATGTCATCTGTGGTATTTCCAGTAGTAATTCTGCTGGCAAATTTTGGATTGTAAATAGGAGAGGGTTTCGATTTCAGGGAATTGGCCAAATGCTCATTTACCAATCGGTTTCTAACGATTTTGCTTTCTAAAGTCAGTCCTTTTTTAGCTTCCGCTTCGGTAAGTTCTCTTGGAACAATATCTAATAACAGAACTTCAACTCCAATGTTAGCAAAATGACAAGCAATTCCTGAACCCATAATTCCGGATCCAATCACTGCAACTTTTTTAATTGTGCGTTTCATATAAATAATATTTGATTTTCATTAGAAAATGACAGCGCTATTTTTATTGAAGGATTTCAATTTTGGCGGTGTCATTCGCTGTTTTTTCAGTTTGTTCCGCCAGTTCGCTGGCGCTCGTGTGCGTAAATATATTTTTCTCTTGAATTAATTCATTGATGGCTTCTGCAACTTCAATAAAGTGCTGCAGTTTCTCTTCCGAAATAGTTTGTTTCACCGTTTCATTGAATTTCAACACCGTATTTTTTGACAATTCTCTTTTTTCTTTACCAAAATCCGTGAGGTAAATCAATACTCCACGGCCATCCACTGGATTTTTCTTGCGAATAATCAAGCCTTTTTCCTCCATAGATTTAAGGGTTCTGGTTAAGCTGGTAGCTTCCATTCCCATTTTTGGTCCTAATGAGGTCGATGGCGTCCCACCTTCCTTATCAATACTCAATAAAGCGAACCCAGTAGCCATGCTCGCATCGTATTTCGAAGCTTCTTCATTATACATTCTGGCCACTGCTTGCCAGGTGGCACGTAAAATATAATCTATCGTTTTATCTTTCATAAGTAACTATATCGTTTTCAAATATAATAAAAAATACTATGCACGCATAATATATTAAAACATTTTTTTGTTAAAAAGCATTAAATATAAAAAATCTCCACTGAAATAGAGGAGATTATACTCTTTTTTTAAGAGTAATTAATTTTTTGGTCGTATCCCTGCGTAAAAACTCCGGGTCGGGCTGTACGTTGTATCCACGCTAAAAAGCGTGGGATGCCACTTCCATCCCTTACGCAAATCCTGCTGAGGAGAATGATTGGGGATTTTAATTTAATTGTTGGGATTATGGATTTACGTAATAAGTAGTTTACTATCGTTAAATTTGATTTTTGAGTTTATTGTTCTCGACTAAAAACCAAAAAACCACGAAAATCAATTCGTGGTTTTTTATAGTATCTTTTATTTAACCCTTCTTAAACTCCCCTTTATCCACATCTTTCAAGAACTTAATCACACCCGGAAAATAGGTTTTTGGGTCATCGTATTGTGAAAGGTGACTTCCGTTAGGACAAAACAAGAAACGTCCGTTTTGGACTTCGTTAGCAATCCATTTCATGTGTTCGGGATCCATAGTATCGTATTTAGAACCAATACTCAAGGTTGGAACAGTAAGGGTTTTTAGTCTGGCTTTGACATCCCAATTTTTAAGGGAGGCATTTCCAGTGATGCCAAATTCACTGTGGCCTTGCATAAAAACATATACATTAGGATTAATGTGCTTGAAACATCTGTTGATGGATTCTGGCCATTTTTCGAGTGGCATTCTCAAAATATGTTCCGTGTAGTAATGTTTGAACAGTAATTCGCTGTATTTTGGATTATCAAAATCATTATTTTTTTCGATATCCTGTAATTGCTTTAGGATTTTAGAATCCATTTGCGGTGCCAGAACGTCTTTTGCGTAAGCGTTATATTCCTGAGCACTCGCCATCATATTTGAGATAATTAATCCTTTCAGGTTTTTTTGGTATTTCAAAGCGTATTCCATTGCTAGGATTCCGCCCCAAGATTGTCCCATCAGGTAAAAATTAGAACTGTCCAAGCCTAATGCGATGCGCACTTGCTCGACTTCCTCCACAAAACGTTCATTGGTCCACAAACTGTTGTCGTTGGGTTGGTCGCTGTAATACGAGCCTAACTGATCGTAATAAATGTATTCAATGCTTTCGTTGGGAAAATAACCGTCAAAGGCCTCGTATAATTCATGGGTCAAACCTGGACCGCCGTGTAGCAACAACACCTTTATTTTAGGATTATTGCCCACTCGTTTGGTCCAGACTTTAAACGTGCCTTTTGGCGTATGAATCGGAATCATTTTGATGCCGCCTGTGAGTTGGTCGTCCCGTTTGGAGAAATCTAAATAATTTGCTTTTATGGAATCTTCCTTTGGTTTTTCCTGACAATTAGAAAAAAAGAACACACTGACAACGGAGTAAATCAAGACTTTTAGTTTCATAACGGCTAGTTGTAGATTTTATGGAATAAATCAATGTATTTTTCCATTACTATTTTTCGTTTTAGTTTCAGGGTTGGCGTAAGCTGTCCACCTTCCACAGACCATAAATCCGGCGTTAGCTCAAAACGTTTTATCTTCTCCCAATTTCCAAATTTTTCGTTCAGATTGTCAATTTCCAATTGGATTCTTTCGATTACTTTTTCGTTGGCAATTATTTCTTCATTGCTTTTTCCTATGTTGATTCCGTGGATAACGGCCCATTCTTTGATGAAATCAAAACTCGGCTGAATAAAGGCAGCCGGCATTTTTTGACCGTCACCAATAACCATAATTTGTTCAATGAAACGCGATTGTTTCATCGTATTTTCGATTAATTGTGGGGCAATATATTTACCACCTGAGGTTTTGAACATTTCTTTCTTACGATCCGTGATTTTTAAGAATCCGTCTTCGTCAAAAATTCCAATATCACCAGTGTGAAAATAGCCGTCAGTTATTACTTCATTGGTCAATTTCTCATCTTTGTAATAGCCCATCATTACGTTTGGTCCTTTACAAAGGATTTCGCCGTCTTCAGCAATTAACACTTCCACATTATCAATTACTTTACCCACCGTTCCCACTCTGAAACCACCATTTCTAATATCATTTACAGAGATTACCGGAGAGGTCTCGGTCAATCCGTAGCCTTCCATAACTGGGATTTCGGCAGCGGCAAAAATGCGGGCTAGTCTTGGTTGCAAAGCAGCGCTTCCGGAAACCATTAAATCGAGGTTTCCACCCAAACCTTCCTTCCATTTACTAAAAATCAGTTTGCGGGCAATTTTGAGTTGTAATTCATACCAAAAACCATTTTTGCCATACGGCTCATAGATTAAACCTAAGTCAATCGCCCAAAAAAATAGTTTCTTTTTGACACCGGTTAACTCCGTTCCTTTAGCGTATATTTTATCGTATACTTTCTCTAAAAGTCTCGGAACGGCAGTAATTACTGTTGGTCTTACTTCTTTTAGATTGTCACTAATTTTATCAATTGATTCGCCAAAATATACTGAAACTCCGTAATATTGGTATAAATACAAAATCATTCTTTCAAAAATATGGCAAATAGGAAGGAAGCTTAAAGCACGGCTTTTTCCGGCTTCAAACGGAATTCTCGAAGCACTGTCTAAAACATTCGATACAATGTTTTTATGCGAAAGCATGACTCCTTTTGGTCTTCCCGTTGTTCCGGAAGTATAGATTATTGTGGCTAAATCTTCAGTTTTTACGTTATTTTTGCGTTGTTCCACTTCGTTTTGGTTTCCGTTGTCTACGCCAAGAATCAGTAATTCATTCCAGTTGGTGCAACCTTCTATTTCGTTGAAGGAATATACTTCTTTGAGTGTAGGAACTTTATGTTTGATGAGGTTTACTTTTCGAAGCACTTCGGCATCCGATACGAAACAGTACATAGAACCGGAATGGTTCAGAATATATTCGTAATCTTCTTCTGAAATGGTAGGATAAATGGGAACGGTTTGTGCGCCGGTTTGCAACACACCAATATCCATAATATTCCATTCGGTTCTGTTATTAGAAGAGATGATAGCAATTTTATCGTCTTTTTGAACACCCATTCGGAGTAGTGCTCTCGAAACGGCATTGGCTTTAGCGATATATTCCTGTGTAGATGTTTTGATCCAAACTCCATTTTGCTTTGTTGTTAAAGCATCCGGAATGGAATTGTATTTTTCTTGCTGATAATAAGGGAAATCAAAAAGGCGGGTGATATTTGTCATTATAGAAAATATTGGATTTGATTGCAAATTAAAAAAAAAATAAGGATAAATTTTAAAAATTAGAAATTATATCGCAAAATTATGAAAGGATTGTTACTATTTAACGAAATCGTTTTCATGAAGTAAAATTTTAGTGTAGGATTATAATAAAAAAGCGTGTACGGCCGTGCGAGATTTTCCGGCTTCGTACCCTTTTCAATGTGCCGTTAAACTTTAGTGCCTAGTCACTAATGTGAACTATAAAGTTTTTGTAACACAGTTATATAATCTATTCTGTAAAAAATCTTAAAGAAATTTTTAATGATCCGCATTATAAATATTATAATTTGTGTCTTAATTTAAGTATGTACTCGTTGCAAACGAGCACCAAAGAACATGGATAAACGAGCGCCAGTGAGGAAAAGCGTTCACTAGATCATTAGTATTTACAGAGAATCGTTGACGCAGTTTTGAAAACCGTATCAATTCCAATTAGCCACTAAAATAAATCTAATAAAACCAATTCTAATTCATTTTCTAATCCGGTCTTCGGTTTTTAGGGCTTTATTCTTAGCAGACATTTTTTGTTTTAAAAACAGCAAAAAGCCCTGAATTGCTCATAGTTTTTTGCATTGTTTGCTCTCTGTTGTGGGCACAGTTTGTAAAACTGCGCTAACGATTGTGGTATATTAGCGCGGTCAGGTACATTTTAATTTATAAAATTAACAAAAAATTGGAACGTATACTTTTTTTGAAAAAAAAAATTCTAAATTATTTTAAAACTTCTTTTAAGAAAGAATTCATGCGCTCCCAAGAACGTATAGCAGCTTTTTCGTTATACGCTGCTCCTTTTGAATTATCATTACCAGCTTCAATTTCAGTAAAGGCATGTACGGAATTTGCATAATAAATCATTTCCCATTCTGCTTTTGTATCTCTCATTTCTTGTTGAAAGGACGATACTTCCGTTGCTGGCACATAGGTGTCGTCAGCACCATGTAAAACCAGGATTTCAGCCGTGATTGGATTATTTACCCTTGCGGCATCATGTCCTAAACCTCCGTGAAAAGAAACTGCACCTTGAATTTTCATTCCCGCTCTTGCGGCTTCCAGTGCTCCTGTTCCGCCAAAACAATAGCCTATTACTACGATATTGGCAGGATTTGCGCCTGCTTTTACTAATTGGTCTAAAGCAAGTTGAATGCGTCTTTGATAATCAGCTACATTTTTTTTGTAAAAACCAGCTTGCTTTCCGGCTTCTTGTGTGGTTCCGGGATAATTCCCTTGGCCATAAATATCTGCTACAAATGCATAATAGCCCATGCTTGAAAGTCTCTCAGCAGATTGTTTTGAATGTGTATCGATTCCTTTCCAAGCGGGAAGGATTAAAATTCCGGGTTTTGTTTTGCTTCCTTTTTTAGGTGCAATAGACAAGCCATTTAATTGTTGGTTTCCATCCGTGTATTTGACGGATTTTAATTGTGCAAATGTGTCATTGGAAAACAAAAAGAATCCTAAAAAGGCAAAGAAAATATTTTTCATATTAGATATTTTTATTTTTACAAATGTTTCAATCAATTTATCCTAAAACTAAGACTTTGATTTTTTAATTGATGATGTAATTTTTAATTCTTATGGCATACAGACAAGCGATTACTCGCCGGGATGATATGTTTTTTCGGCATTTTTCTGGACATCCTCTTTATAAAATAATACGTCTTTGAATTGTCCTTTTCGGTACATTTCAGCTTGATCGTAAAAATGTTTCGATTTTGAATCACCGCTATTTCCTCCCGCAAGTAACGATTTGGCTTTTATTTTTGGTCCAAATTCCACCGCACACACAAAACTATTTCCGTTAAATCCGTAGCGTTTTTTGGTATCTTTTTGATAATTGCTTTTAAAAGCAGGTAAACTTCCCCAAAGCGCTGGTCCATAACTAATAGGTAAACTTTCCAAAGCATCACTATAAACCAGATTTATGTCGCCTGATGTTCTCTGGAAACGATTGATTTCGCCCCAAGGAATTTGCCAAGTACCAAATTTTATTTTCAATTCGTTTATCACCATTTGCAATTGTGGAATCAGTTGATCTGGAAACGCATTTTTAGCAAAATCACGAGTATTTTCTACTTGGTCCTTTTGGCCCTGATCAATATATACTTTTTGAATAATGGGGTTTAATTTATAAGCCCATTCCACAGCTAAGGTGGTAGCCACAGAATTTTCCCGGGCGTAATAATCCCAGTTTTTCAATAAGGTTATCGGTTCTGACAGTTCTGTATAAAGCGGATCTTCGGGACTGATGTTTTTCTCAAAACTGGAAATTAAGGATGGAATTAACACTTCGAGAGCCGTTAGTTTCGTGTCGTAACCGTCAGCAATCACTTTGTCTAGTGTATATTTATTGCCTTTGTTCAATAATCGTACAGCATTTAATCCTCTGAAACTTTCTCCGTCTGGAGCCATATAAGGCAAGTAATTTTCTTCTTTTGGACTATAATCTCCTGCCACGGTATATGGTGTAGAATTACAGTTTTGTAACCAGCCGTTTATAGGATTATAAGAATGTACTGTTTCTGAAACTTCATGTAATCCTTTCCATTGTGTAGCCGGTGTCGTACCGTCCATTACTTTTGACCAATTTAGGTTTTTGTCCCGAATGGGAACAAAATTCCCATGCCAGTAGGCAATGTTTCCTTCTTTATCGGCATAAACAGTATTGTTTGAGGTATTGGCTTTCAAATCCATTGCAGTTTTGTAGTCTTCAAAACTTTTTGATTTTGTTCGTATCCAACTTTGTTCCAGACTTTTCATCGAACGGTTATTGGATTTTAAGCTAATCCATTTCCCGTCTCTTTTGGCCATGATTGGACCGTGATTGGTATAATAAGTATTGAATGTTTTAGGAATCAATTTTCCATTTTCCAGATACTTGATGGTTATTTTTTTCTCGATAACCGGAACTAATTTGGTATCGTATTCGTAAAATAGTTTGTTGTTTTTGGTCACGATTTTCTCGGCATACATATCCGCAACATCAACACTTGAGGAGGTATGCATCCAGCCACAGTTTTCGTTAAATCCTTGGTAAATAAAAAATTGTCCCCAAGTAACGGCTCCATACGCATTCAGCCCTTCTTGACTGCTCATCTGTATTTCTGGCCTGAAATAAAAAGTGGTATGCGGATTAATGTATAAAATGGCATTCCCAGACGCTGTTTTTGAAGGTGCAATTGCAAATCCGTTAGAACCCGTTTGTACGTCTTTTTCTCGTTCTATATAGGCTACTTTATCGGTGTTTCCCGAATAAAAAGCTTTCAATTCTCCAGTAGAAAGATCAGCTGTGCTTATGGCTCCAATACTTCCGTCAGTCCAAAGCAATGGAAACCAAGGCTCAAAATGAGTTAATAAAGCGGGTTTTACTTCGGGGTGATTGTATAGATAAAAGTTGATCCCGTCCGCATAACTGTTTAATAATTTTTTCAACCAAGGCGCTGCTTTTTTATAATCGTTTTTAGCATCTTCGGTATCGATTAAAAGTTTAATTTCTAAATCATTGTACAAAACGGACTGTCCTTTGATTTCGGAAAGACGGCCCAGTTTTTCAATGTAATTCATTTCTACCCGTTTGAAATCGTCTTCACATTGTGCGTACAGCATTCCAAAAACGGCATCTGCATCCGTTTTGCCATACACATGCGCAATTCCCCAATTGTCTCTGATAATAGTGACTTGTTGCGACATTTTTTTTAGTCTTTCTAGTTCTTGGTTTGATATCTTTTGTGAAAACAGGGAGCAACTAAAACAAAAAATTAAAACTGCAAGGGGTAAATGGTTCTTGAAATACGTCATTATTATTGAATTTTAATTAGAGACTTACGTTTCGTTTAAATGCACAACCCAGTTCGATTATGGAATCTGTTTTGGCAATACCCGGAATAGTGTCTATTTTTTCATACAGAACTTTACGCATGTGCTCATGATTTTTGGCAATTATTTTTATATAAAGGGTAAAAGATCCGGTGATATAATAGCATTCCGTTATTTCTGGAATGTTTTTCAGTTCCTCAATAATCCGGTCAGAATCTTGGTCTTTATTCAAGGTAATTCCTGTGAATGATCCCCAATCATATCCAATTTTCTTTTCATTGATGACCGGTTTTATTCCGATAAGTATTCCTTGTTCTGTTAATCTGTTCATGCGCTGATGCACCATTGTATTTGATATTTTTAGATTGGCTGCAATAGCAGAATACGCCATTCTTCCGTCTTTCTCTAATTCTTTGATAATGTTGATATCAAACTCGTCTAGTATATCCATGTTGGTTTACTTATAAATGATGCTTTTGTGTTTGTATAAAAGTACTTATTTTTATTTATATGGGAATAGTTCTATTATTTGAATTTTATATTTAAAAAATGACTTTTTTTTCATGTAAATTAAGTAATTTATTTAAAATAATACTTTTAAAAAAGTCAAAATATTTATTTTATTGTCAATTTAAAAAAAATCTGTAGTTTTGTACTTTGTAATATCAAAATAGGAATATCATGACACACACAGAACAAAACCTTTCTTCAAAATCGGAAGCGTTAATAGCTAAAGAAAATCAATACGGAGCACACAATTACCATCCTTTACCTGTGGTTTTAGAAAGAGGCGAAGGGGTTTATGTCTGGGATGTAGACGGAAAAAAATATTATGATTTTTTATCGGCCTATTCTGCCGTAAACCAAGGGCATTGTCATCCAAAAATTGTGGATGCAATGATAAAACAAGCACAAACATTGACCTTAACTTCACGTGCTTTTCATAATGATCAACTAGGACCTTTTGAGGAATATGTGACTAAGTATTTTGGTTTTGATAAAGTGTTGCCCATGAATACAGGTGCTGAAGCAGTGGAAACTGCTTTGAAATTGTGTAGAAAATGGGCCTATGAGATAAAAGGAATTCCTGAAAATCAAGCACAAATCATTGTTTGTGAAAACAATTTTCACGGAAGAACAACAACAATCATTTCATTTTCGAATGATGAGAGTGCCCGTAAAAACTTTGGACCATTCACTGCTGGATTTATTAAAATTCCGTACGATGATGTTGACGCCCTAGAAAACGTATTAAAATCAACCCCAAATATTGCTGGATTTTTAGTGGAACCAATTCAAGGAGAAGCGGGAGTGTATGTTCCTGCCGAAGGATATTTAGCAAAAACAAAAGCGCTTTGTGAAGCACATAACGTTCTATTTATCGCGGATGAAGTGCAAACAGGAATTGCACGCACGGGAAGATTATTAGCAACTTGCGGAAATTGTGACTGTAAAAAAGGATGTGAAGGCAGACCGGAAGTAAAACCAGATATCCTTATTCTAGGAAAAGCTATTTCGGGCGGTGTGTACCCAGTTTCGGCAGTTTTAGCGAATGATCCCATTATGAATGTGATTAAACCAGGACAACACGGTTCCACTTTTGGAGGAAATCCTGTTGCAGCGGCTGTGGCTATTGCTGCACTGGAAGTAGTGAAAGAGGAAAAATTAGCACAAAATGCGGCGTACTTAGGCGAAGTTTTAAGAACAGGACTTAACGAGATTGCTTCCAGAAACCCATTAATTACGTTGGTCAGAGGAAAAGGATTACTGAACGCCATAGTTATCAACAGTGGTGAAGAATCTGATTTAGCCTGGAATATTTGTATGAAATTTAGAGATTATGGATTATTGGCAAAACCAACACACGGCAACAAAATTCGATTTGCACCACCATTAGTAATTTCAGAACCTCAAATACAGGAATGTTTGGGTATAATTGAGCGAGCTCTAAACGATTTCAAATAATTTTAAGTACAATGGGAAAATCTATAAAATTAATAAAGAACAGATCCGATATAGGTGCTGGTACACGAGGATCCGACTTAGGGATTGATGCTATCGAAATTGCGGCAATCAATCAAAACAGTGATTATTTTAATCAGTTTGAGTTTGAAGATGTCAAAACGCACAACGAATCCATATATGATAAAAACCGAAGTTCTTCGGCTAAACGAATTGAGCATGTAGTGGAGCAATGCACCAGGGTTTGTAATGCAGTACAGAAAAATTTAGCAGGAAATTATTTTCCAATTGTTTTATCAGGTGATCATTCTTCGGCATTAGGAACATTAAGTGGTATAAAAGCAGCTTTTCCGGAACAAAATATCGGGGTGTTTTGGATTGATGCCCATGCGGATTTGCATTCACCTTACACTTCGCCATCCGGTAATATTCATGGAATGCCACTATCTGCGGCTCTTGCGGATGATAATTTGAGTTGCCAGAATAACGAAGTGCCTCCGGAAACCCAACAGCACTGGGAAGACATGAAAAATATAGGTTGTAAGGGGCCGAAAGTTTTGGCAGAAAACCTGGTATATTTTGGCGTTCGGGATACCGAAGAAGAGGAGGATAAGCAAATTGAAAAATTGCAAATCAAAAATTATAAAGTTGATGAAGTGCGGTATCGCGGTTTACGAAAGTGTGTCGCGGAAGCATTAACTAAACTATCGCATTGTGAAGTGCTATATGTTTCTTTTGATGTGGATTCTATGGATTGTGATATGATTTCTTACGGGACTGGAACACCGGTTTCCAAAGGTTTTGATCAGTATGAAGTAATAGCGATCATCAAACAAATTGTTCAAACCAAAAAAGTAGTTTGTATCGAATTTGTCGAGATTAACCCATTATTAGACACCAAAGGAAATAAAATGGCAGAAACTGCTTTTGAAGTTTTAGAAGCCATTACATCAGAACTAGTTATTCCTGCAGAATAATTTTTTTTAGCGTGTATAAAAAAGCCCGAAATCAGTTTTAGATTTTTGGCATTAGTCAGCCGGGCAATGAATTGTGTTCGGCAGGAGAAAAAAGCGTTAGGCTATCCCCAACATGTTGCCAGGTACCACCGCATTTTTCTTCTTTATCCAGGAGAAAAACGTTTAATTTATTGCGTTTTAAATAATATCCGCAAGCCAATCCGCTTTGTCCGCCACCAATGATAATGACCTCTTTAATTTCATTCATTCTGTTTTGAATCTGGATTAAATTCTATTTTAGTTTTTTAGATCTCCACAGATTTACTGTTTTAAAACAAGTTTAAAACAAAAGAGAGTCTGTAATAAAATAGTTGAGTTCTCTAGTAGCGGAACATTTAAGAGGTTCCAGTTTTTGGGTCTAATTCGGGTTTTGTATAATATTTTTTTCTAAACCAAAAAGCGACGTTTACCAATGCAATTAGCGCCGGAACTTCGACCAGTGGGCCAATAACGCCGGCAAATGCTTGTCCGCTGTTGATTCCAAAAACGCCAATTGCAACTGCAATAGCCAATTCAAAATTGTTTCCGGTTGCCGTAAAAGCGATTGCGGTAGATTTAGAATAATCAGCACCAAAATACTTTCCGAGAAAAAAACTGATCACAAACATTAAGGTGAAATAAATAACTAAAGGAATAGCTATCCGAACTACATCCAGGGGGATTTGCACAATTAATGCGCCCTTCAGACTAAACATTAATATGATGGTAAATAACAAGGCCACTAAAGTAATAGGAGAAATAAAAGGTATATACTTGTTTTGAAACCAAGTTTCGCCTTTGAGTTTTATAAGACCATACCGGCTGATTATTCCCAAAGCAAATGGAATTCCTAAATAAATACCTACGCTTTCTGCAATTTGACCAATACCTATCGTCACATCAAAACCGGTATAGCCAAAATACGGTGGCAAAATGGTTATGAAAACATACGCATATACGCTGTAAAGCAATACCTGAAAAATACTATTCAAAGCGATTAATCCAGCGGCATATTCTCTATTACCGTCGGCCAGATCATTCCAAACCACTACCATCGCAATGCATCGGGCTAATCCGATCAAGATGACTCCAATCATGTATTCCGGATATCCATTTAGGAAAAGTAAGGCTAATGAAAACATGAGGATTGGGCCTACCACCCAATTCAGGAACAGGGAAGCACCCAATACTTTGGTGTTTTGGAATACGTCTCCCATTTTACTATAATTCACTTTGGCTAATGGCGGATACATCATTAAGATTAAACCAATGGCGAGTGGGATATTAGTTGTTCCGCTGGAAAAAGAGTTGATAAAATTCCCACTGGAAGGGATGAAATTCCCTACAGCAACACCAAGTGCCATTGCAAGGAAGATCCAAAGGGTTAAAAATCGATCTAGGAAACCTAGTTTTTTTCTTTCTGCTGCGGGAAAACAAGTAGATGCTGACATATTTATAATTTTATTTGGGAGAAGACATAAAACATTTCGGTGGCAATCTGTAAACTTCGCTCCTGATATTTTTCGGCTTGTTGCGGAGTGTTGTCAAATGCTTTTGGATCTTCAAAAGTAATTGGGATACGTTTTTCAGCACCAGCGATAAAAGGACAGCCTCCATCTGCTTGAGAGCAAGTCATAATCGCTGCAAATTCATTTTTCGGATTAAAATCATCATCGTAGGTCTTGGAAAAACCAATAATAGGAGGCTCATTTTCTCCATATTTTATGCTGTAAATGGGATTATTTCCTGCTGTGATTGCTTTGATTTTGAATCCTGATTGTATTAAAGTTTGGGCAACCATAGGAAATAAAGCAGTTGCTTCGGTCCCACCAGAATAGCAAAATACATTTTTTATATTGAAATATGCTGCGGCTGTTTGTGCCCAAACTTGTGCCAGATGACTTCTTCTGGAATTGTGTGTGCAAATCAAATTCAATCTGATCTCTTGTTGATGGGCTACTTTTGTCTGAATAAAGTCAATTAGCGGTTGCAAAATAATTTTGCGTTCAACTGAAATATCTTCAAAACCAAAGGCAGCTATTTGTGTTTCTATTTCTGGAAACAAGTTTGTTTTGATTAATGTCATATCTTAGTTTTAAAATTAACAACAGCCACCACCAGGGGTGCAAGTATTGGTTTGACTTGGAATTTCGGATAATTTTACTTTTTGTTTCTCGGAAGGAATTCCGCATTGATCCTCTGCCAAACAAGCCGTTTGCTTGTTGATTAAGGTAAATGCTGTTCCGTTGAAACGAATGTCGTATTTCCCAATAGTTTCTGATTGGAATTCGACTTCTACTTCATAATCTTCAATGCCCAGTATTTTTTCTGAAAGCGAAATGATTTCTAAAAGTTTTTTTGGTTTTAGGCGGTGATCAAAGTCATTGGCATCCCATAATTGAAAATTTACCACAGTTTCTTTTCTAACTTTTCCACCGCAGTCAATAAAATTTTTAGTGATCAAACCCACTTCAGTTACATGGAAATGTTCAGGAACAAAGGTTCCGTTTGGTAATACAAAAGCAACATTGTCTAATGTGATCAACTCTTTTTTAATTTCGGATAGTTTCATTATTTTTGTAATTTAAAAATTAACAGCATTGATTTTTCTTGTTTTCTAAATAAGTATTGATGTGCTGAAAAAAGCCTTTTATTTTATTAAAGCCTTCTTCGTTTAGGCAATAACAAATTGCATTTCCTTCAAAATTGCCTTTTATGAGTCCGGCATTTTTAAGTTCCTTCAGGTGCTGCGAAACCGTAGGCTGGGCTAGAGGCAGTTCGTTTACAATATCACCGCACACACAACTATCTACCTTGATGAGGTGTTGAATAATAGCAATACGTGCAGGATGGCCTATGGCTTTGGCTAAAGTTGCCAATTCGTTTTGCTCGTCTGTGAAATGGTCTGATTTAGTAATTCCCATCGTTATATATTTATATTGCAATATTACGATATAGATTTGAAATAAACAAATGATATTGATTTTTTTAAAGATAGTGTTGATTTTTAAAAGTTACCTTTAAAAATTAAAGTTCAAATACTTCTTTTGGGATGGCGTGAAACCCCACTGATCGTACTTGATCTTGAATAACACTTACAGGAATCATCTTGGAGGTGTGTATTGTAAATTCTCTAGGGAAAAGATCAGTATTCAAAAGGACGTCTATTATTCCGTCTAACTTCAGCAGACTTGCTTTAATTTCTAATAAATCTAAATCTTTGATCGCATTGGTACCAAAAATTTTACCATGATTTCCTGGAATTACATTGTCAGTGAGTATGCTCATGATTTTGTGTTTTAAATTAGTTGTTTTTAGGTGTCTAAGTATTTTAAGATTAGTTGTTTATACTTTTTAAAACAAATAAACAATCATTTTTAAGTTTTAAAATGCAATAGGTTTACTAAGAAAAAATACGAATGCACCGGAACGGTTTGAAAAAGGATATCGCTACTCTAGTGTTAAATAAATTTGCGTAAGATTACGCTTTATTCACCTGTCCGATTGTTATTTTATACTGAAATAAGCAGCATGAAAGATATATTGTCGCAATTATTAAAAAGAGTTTTGTCATAGATTTGAAGGTTTAAAACGATTTTTAAAGCTAAATGACGAATTAATTTGTGTTAATCTGTGAAATCGGTAGTAAAGAAATTTAGAGTTTTAATAAAATACGATATTAAATTGTAGCTATTATTTTTTAGTACATGACAAAAATATATTTTAATAAAAATCGATACAATAAATAATAATTAATCAGTAAAAACACTGAAATTTAGTATATTAAAGAATTATTACCAGATAATATTTCTAATGAGAAACATCGGTCTTGAGAGTAAAGATACAGCGTTAATTTCAGTTTTGCAAATTCATTTTAAAGTCAAACTCGATCTAGTTAGGGTCAGGGTCAAGCTTATTTGTTTATTTATAACCGCTTTTTGTCATGTAAGTAAGTCGAAAGTTTAAAAGTCGTAAAGTCAAAAGAATTAACTTTAAGTAAAACAGCTTTAAATCAGATTTTTACATGATTTTATCCTGATTTTAAAATACGACATTATACCATGGTTATTACTTATTTAAAATTGATTCAGTAGAATATTTTGATTCCGTGTCTTGTCCATTAGCTCCTGAAGGTCGAGGAAGTTACCTCGAATTAATAAGTACCACTCTGGATAATAATTTAGCTTCAAGTTGGGTAACTGCCACCGCAGACGGGCTCTTAACTCAATCCTATCACTACTATTTTGAAGATTCAGAGTATTACTCCCATCAGAGGCATTAAAGTATTAATATGTTAGGCGCTTTAGTTCAAGAGATCAAAGTAACTTTGGAAGCGGCAAGTATGGTTTTAAGTTCTTATTCTAGTGAGATGTATTTTATTACGGTCAATAATCAGGACGACATCACCCGAACAATCATAAAAAAATAAATTTAATAAATAATAGGAATCATTATTAAGAAAAGTTGCGAAAAAGGTCAGATTTTCACACGGCTTTTCTTATGTTTAAGAGAATAAAATGGAGCAGTAGTTTTTCTAAAGCTTTTTTTAGTGCTGTTTTTCTTTTGAAAATAGTTGAAAATCAGAAAGTAATTTTAAGTGCAGCCATTTAATAAGAAGGAAACTGCGGCTTATTATTATTATTATTAAAAGGGATTGATTATTTGCTATTCAATGTTTAATCCCAAAAAAAGTGTATATTAGTTTTATAATCAGCTAGTAGCATTCGAGAAATAATCAGTTTCAGCAGTGTACCGTTTTATAGAATCTTGGGGTGTTTTGAGTTTAAAAAAAGTTTCGGTGTGATCATAAGAGTTTATAATTAAATTTATTTTACATTTGTTCATTAAATTTCGATAAATGATAAACAATGTAAAAAATGTGTTCAGTATAAAAGATCTTGAAAATCTTTCAGGTATAAAAGCGCACACCATACGAATCTGGGAAAAAAGATACAATATTTTGCAACCCATGCGTACCGACACTAATATTAGATTGTATGATTTAGTGAGTTTGCAAAAACTGTTAAATATTACATTGTTACACGATTATGGCTATAAAATCTCAAAAATAGCAACCTATCCTCAAGAAAAAATACCCTCTTTAGTACGTGAAATAATTTCGAGCAAAACAGCAAAAAGTCATGCCATAAGTGAATTTAAAATGGCCATGATGAATTTTGATCAGGAGCTGTTTTTTAATACTTATAATTGGTTAATTGCAGAAAAATCATTTAAGGAAGTATTTCATCAAGTCTTTATACCATTAATGAATGAACTGGGATTATTATGGCAATCGGACACGATAACTCCAGCCCACGAGCATTTTATCAGCTACTTAATTAAACAAAAATTATTAGTTAACACCGAAAAACTTCAAGTTTTAAAGCAAACAAAAGTAGATAAAGTTTTTGTCCTGTCACTTCCTATGAATGAAATTCATGAATTAGGTCTGATGTACCTGAATTATGAGATTTTATTGCATGGCTACAAAACTATTTATTTAGGAGAAAGTATGCCTATTGAAAATCTGAAAGACTTGAAAAAACATTTTGATTCCATTATTTTTGTTTCCTACCTTACAGTACAACCAGAAAGATGTCAACTCGATGGATACATTCAAAAAATGTCCGATGAGTTGGTGGATGATACGACTGAATTATGGTATATTGGTCGTATGATTGAGTTTATAAAAGAAGAGGAACTTTCAGATCGAATTACTCTTTTTAGTTCAATTACTGAATTGGTAGATTGGATCTAGTTGTTTTTTGTTTAAACATTTTGTATATTTGCTAAACAAATGAAGAATATAAAAAAAATTACAATTATAGGTTCTGGATTCTCGGCTTTAGCCGCTTCCTGCTATTTAGCAAAAAGTGGTCACGATGTGACTGTGTATGAGAAAAATGCAACAACTGGAGGGAGAGCACGACAATTAAAAAAAGAAGGTTTCACCTTTGATATGGGACCAAGTTGGTACTGGATGCCAGACGTATTCGATCGCTTCTTTGCTGATTTTGGAAAGAAAACCACTGATTATTACGAATTAATTAAATTAGCACCAGCCTACCGCGTGTACTATGGAATTGATGATTTTATTACCATAGCAGATAATTTAAGGGATATTACAATCGCTTTTGAAGCCATCGAAAAAGGAAGCGGCAGCCTGTTAAACGAATTTATGGCTGAGGCCAAAAGTAATTATGACATCGCCATCAAAGATTTAGTGTATCGCCCCGGGATTTCTCCACTGGAATTAATAACAGCAGAAACAGCCATGAAAGTGGGTCAGTTTTTTAGTTCTATCAGTAAAGATGTTCGTAAGAAATTCAAAAACGAAAGATTGATTCAAATTCTGGAATTTCCGGTTTTATTTCTTGGAGCCAAGCCATCTGATACCCCGTCATTTTACAGTTTCATGAATTATGCTGATTTTGGTCTGGGAACTTGGCATCCTAAAACAGGAATGTTTGATGTAGTTCGGGGTATAGAAAGTTTAGCAAGAGAGTTGGGAGTGAAATTTCAAATGAATTCCAACATCGAAAAAATCATCGTAGTGCATAAAACAGCCAATTCAATTCAGGTAAATGGAGAAATCATTACCTCTGATGTAATTCTAAGCGGAGCCGATTACCATCACACGGAAACATTATTGGATATGGAGCACCGTACTTATTCTGAAAAATATTGGGACAGTCGCGTTTTTGCACCATCATCATTATTGTTTTATGTTGGTTTCAATAAAAAAATAAAAAACATTTCACATCATGCCTTATTCTTTGATGTTGATTTTTATCAGCATGCCAAAGACATTTATGATGAACCACAGTGGCCAAAAGAACCCTTATTTTATGCTAATTTTCCATCAGTGACAGATGAAACTGCAGCTCCGGAAGGAATGGAATCAGGGTTTTTTCTAATACCTTTAGCTCCCGGAATCAACGATACTGAAGCACTCCGAGAAGAATACTTTGAAAAAATAATGGATCGTTTCGAAACTTTAACACAACAAAAAGTACGCAATACTATACTATTTAAACAATCCTTTTGTAAAAATGATTTTGTATCAGAATACAATTCATACAAAGGAAATGCCTATGGAATGGCAAATACATTATTGCAAACTGCCTTTTTGAGACCTAAGTTAAAGAGCAAGAAAGTGAAAAATTTATATTTTACCGGTCAATTGACCGTGCCCGGACCAGGTGTTCCACCAGCATTGATTTCCGGAAAATTAGTGTCTGAGTTAATTAACAAACAATTTTTAGCACAACAATTATGAAACAATTATTTGATGATGTATCTTTTAAATGTAGCAAATTAGTCACTAAAAACTACAGTACCTCTTTCTCTATGGCGGTTTATATGCTCTCGCCCAGTATTAGGGATGCCATTTATAGTATTTATGGTTTTGTCCGTTTTGCGGATGAAATTGTAGACACTTTTCATGGTTTTGACAAAGAAAATCTGATCACTGAGTTTGAAGATGAGTACTACAAAGCCATTGACAGAGGGATTAGTTTAAATCCTATATTAAATTCTTTTCAGCAAACGGTAAACAAATACAACATCTCTGATGATCTCATTCAGGCATTTTTAAAAAGCATGAAATTAGATTTAATCAAATCGGATTATCACAGTAAAGCAGAGTATGATGATTACATTTATGGATCGGCTGATGTGGTAGGTCTTATGTGTCTCAAGGTTTTTGTTGCCGGAGATCACAAACGATATGAGCAACTGAAAAACGAAGCCATGCGACTGGGATCTGCTTTCCAGAAAGTGAATTTTCTTCGGGATTTAAAAGACGATAATCTTGTCCTGAACCGGAATTATTTCCCAGGAGTCGATTTAAATTCCTTCGATGAAAATGCTAAAGCGGCTATCATTAATGAAATTGAAGCAGATTTTAAAGTAGCCTATGAAGGAATTGTAAAACTTCCTATTGAAGCTAAGTTTGGCGTATACACCGCTTTTGTGTACTACAAAAAACTATTAAAAAAGCTAGAAAACACTCCGTGTCATGAAATTGGAAGTGCAAGAATCCGAGTTTCTAACTACACCAAAGCCGGATTACTGGCAAAATCTTTTGTCTCTTATAAATTGAAGTTAGTTTAAGTTACAGCTTGTTTTTAAATATTTTTTAATTAAACATAGAATAAAATGATATTTTTTTTGATATTTATAGGTACTTTTTTAATAATGGAATGTGTCACCTGGTGTACCCACAAATTCGTTATGCACGGCTCAATGTGGTACTTTCATGCCGATCATCACCAACCAAAATACACTAATGTTTTTGAACGAAACGACATTTTTTTCGTCATTTTTGCCATCCCAAGCATCCTGCTTTTCTATTATGGTGTCGAAGGAGGACTGAATTATAAATTCTTTCTCGGACTGGGAATTATGTTTTACGGCCTTTGCTATTTCATGATCCATGACGTCCTAATTCACCAACGTTTCAAGTGGTTCAAAAACACGAACAACAAGTATTTAATAGGATTGCGAAAAGCCCATAAAGTACATCACAAACACTTAGGCAAAGAGCATGGAGAATGTTTTGGCATGCTGTTCGTTCCTTTAAAATACTACAAAATATAAATTTAATTTGGGCGTGACCCCGCTTTCACTAGTGTTACAGCGGGGTCAGGCTATCCGTTCCCGCTTTTTTATACCAGGCAAAAAAGCCAGGTATAAAAAGAGCTTCACTACTATCCCTCACGCAAACCCAGTGTTCCATAACGGTATTTATCCTTAAAATACAACCATGAAAATATACAAACAAGAAACCGTACAGCACGTGAATGCAACTGTCCAAGAATGTTGGACTTTTTTTTCCAATCCAAAAAATCTTCAAAAAATCACACCAGAAGGAATGGGTTTCCAAATCACAGATTTCGATAATAAATCTATGTATCCCGGGCAAATCATTCAATATAAAGTAACGCCACTTTTTGGGATTACCTTGTCGTGGATGACGGTAATTACACAAGTAAAGGAAAATGATTATTTTATTGATGAGCAGCGTTTTGGTCCCTATAGTTTCTGGCATCACAAACATTTCTTTGAGACCACACCAAATGGAACAAAAATGACCGATGTGGTCCATTACGGTTTGCCACTTGGTATATTGGGACGAATCATGAACACCTTAGTCGTGAAAAATAAATTGAAATCCATTTTTGCGTATCGTGTTGCAAAAGTGGATCAAATGTTTAATTCAAAGTAATGAGCAAGCAAGAAATTTCTGTTTTTTGGTTTAGACGCGATTTGCGTCTGGAAGATAACGTTGGATTATTTCATGCTTTGAAGTCTGAATATCCGGTTATTCCGTTGTTTATTTTTGATGATTCCATCTTAGATACTTTACCTAAAAACGACGCTCGAGTCGGTTTTATTCACGAATCACTTTCTAAAATAAATAGACAATTACAGGAAATTGAAAGTTCACTTTTGGTTAAAAAAGGAAAAACTATCGCTGTTTGGCAATCTTTATTAAAAGAATTTGATGTCAAAGAAGTCTTCTTCAACAAAGATTACGAACCGTACGCGATACAACGTGACTCTGCAATTTGTGAATTTTTAGAAACTAATAAAACCATTTCTTATTCTTTTAAAGACCAAGTCATTTTTGAAGAAAAAGAAGTTACTAAAGCAGATGGATTGCCCTACACGGTGTATACACCGTTTAAAAATAAATGGTTGGAGAAATACAAGTCAATGACTCCAGTTCAAGAATATGATACTGCTGTTTATTTTGCTAATTTCTATAAAAACAGTTTTGCTTTTCCCACTTTGGAACAAATAGGTTTCGTAGAAAGTCTTATCAAAGTAAAACCACATAACCTTAAATTCATTGCAAATTACCAAGATATAAGAGATTTCCCAGCCTTAGATAAAACCTCTTATCTTTCGCCACATCTGCGCTTTGGAACGGTAAGTATCCGGAAATTGGTCAATTGGGCATTTAATAAAAATGATGTGTTTTTGAGTGAACTAATTTGGAGAGAATTTTTCATGCAAATCTTATTTAGTTTTCCAAAAGTCGGTACGCAAAACTTCAAATCAGCCTATAATGGGATTCAGTGGCGCAATAATGAAGAAGATTTCAAGCGCTGGTGTACCGGAACAACGGGCTATCCAATGGTTGATGCCGGAATGAGGCAACTCAATGAAACCGGGTATATGCACAACAGAGTTCGCATGGTTGTCGCGAGTTTTCTATGCAAGCATTTATTGATTCAATGGCAATGGGGTGAAGCCTATTTTGCCGAAAAATTATTGGATTATGAGATGTCTGCCAATGTTGGCAATTGGCAATGGGCTGCAGGAACTGGCTGTGACGCTGCACCATATTTCCGAGTTTTCAATCCGGAGATCCAGCTAAAAAAATTCGATGAAAAAGGAATCTATATCCGCAAATGGATTAAAGAATTCGATTTAGGATACAAACAGCCAATGGTAGAACATGCGATGGCTAGAGACAGAGCTATTGCGACGTACAAAGCCGGAATTCTGAAGTGATTTATTTTATTAATTTGTTCAGCATGCCATTAAATATAAACCCGTGAAACGGCAAAACAGAATACCAATATAAATTTCCCCAAATCCCTTTTGGGAGGAAAGTAGCCGATTGGTACAGCGTATTTCCTATTATTTTGAATTCCAGCCACGCTTCACCAGGTAGCTTCATTTCGGCAAATAAGATTAATTTTCCTTCTTGTTTATTGGCATATAGTACGCGCCAAAAATCCAAAGCATCACCAGAATGAATCTCGTGTCTGTTGGTTCTTCCTCTTCTACTACCTACACCTCCGTATAATTTATCAATAAAACCTCGTAAACTCCAAAGCCAATCGCCATAATACCAACCGGAATCTCCACCAATGGACCAGATTTTATTTATAGTGTATTCTCGGTCTATGATTTCCATTTTGCGTCGGTCTATAAAGCAATCTTTTTTTGGAACCTTCAAATATTCTGACATGTTACTGTTGAAACGGCCGCTAATGAGGGAATCTTTCCAGCTCGAAGCTACTTTGTCTTCATCTACTTTTATCAAAGCACGGGAAAGTGCCTTTTTGTAGGTCATTGGCGTAACATGCAATAACTCATTGATTTTATTATCACTGCAAACAACTTCTACTTTCATGCTGCTGACCAGTGCTGAAGCCAGTCGATAAGATGTTGAGGTTACAAAATACAACCAATAGGAAGATAATTTTGGCGTCATTATAGGAACAGTAAAGATCCATCGTTTTAGCTTTTTGGCTTCTGCAAAACCCAAAAGCATCTCTTTATACGTTAAAATATCAGGTCCGCCAATATCAAAACTTTGATTATAAGTAACGGGGTTTAATAATGATTTGGATAAAAATTCAAGAACATCCGGAATTGCAATGGGCTGGCATTTAGTATTCAGCCATTTTGGGGTAATCATTACAGGCAGTTTATTGATTAAATCCCGAATTATTTCGAACGAAGCACTTCCAGAACCTACAATAATTCCTGCTCTTAGAGTAGTAGTGGGAAAAGTACCGGTATTCAAAATTTCTTCTACTTTTTTTCGCGACGATAAATGTTTGGATAATGATTTATCGTTGATAATTCCACTCAAATAAATTACTTGTTTGGCTTTGGTTTTATTCAAGCGATGCACAAAATTTAGAGCCGATTCACTTTCCAATTCATCAAAATTAGCAGCTGAACCTGACATGGAATGAATCAGATAATACGCCGCATCAATAGTTTCTGGAATAGCTGTCAATGTTTCTTGATTTAGGAAATCTACCTCAATTATGGTAATATTTTTTTGATATTCGACCGGACAATTAAATCTGTTTTTATCTCTTACACAACAGATTATATCGTGCCCTTGTCCTGACAATAGGGGTAAGAGTCGTTTCCCGATGTAACCTGTTGCACCTGTTAAGAGAATTTTCATAAGTTTCTATATTTTGCCATCATATCGTAAAGATACTACCTTACCGCTTTAATTGATCCCATTTTAATCTTTTCAGGTTTAATTCCTCGAAGCTCTACTTCTATTTTTTTTTGCCACAGATTCACAGATTAAAAAGATTTTTGAAAATCTGTGACAGTTATTTAGTTAATACCTCTGGGGCCCTGCCCCGAGGTAGTTTATTTTGGGTTTTTGCATTTTTTTAGCCACTTTTAATCTGTTTAATTAGTTGTAAAAATTAAATTTAACTCAGTTTAGTAGAAATCAAACTAATAAATTCTCTTCTGGTTTTATTTTTTTCGAACGCGCCTGTAAAAGAGGAAGTGGTAGTAACTGAGTTTTGTTTTTGAATTCCTCTCATCTGCATACACATGTGTTGCGCTTCAATTACTACCGCTACTCCAAGCGGATTCAGAGCTTCCTGAATGCAATTTTTTATCTGATCTGTCAACCGTTCCTGCACTTGCATCCTTCTGGCGAAAGCATCCACCACTCTTGGTATTTTACTCAAACCAACAATTTTACCATTAGGGATATAAGCAACATGCGCTTTTCCAAAAAACGGCAACATGTGGTGTTCACACATCGAATATACTTCAATATCTTTTACCACAATCATTTGATGGTGGTCTTCACTAAATAATGCCGATTTTAATATTTCTAATGGATCTAAGCCGTAACCGTGCGTCAAATATTGCATGGCTTTGGCTACACGTTCTGGAGTTTTTTCAAGTCCTTCTCTGGTTACATCTTCACCCAAATCACTAATTATGGTTTTATAATTTTCAGCTAATGCTTCGGTTATTTCTGCATCATATTGCTCGACTTTCTCGTAACTTCTCATTTCTTTTATCATGGTATACTGTATTTCAATTTTAATTTTGGCTATTTTTTTTTTGGATTCTTGTTTAAACAAACCATTTATAGATTTAAAAAAAACAATCATTCTTTATATATAAGCTTAATTTCTTAATGGTTAATTTTTCTTTTTTGTGTGGTTAACAATAACTTGTTTAGATTTTAAAAGTCACTATTCCGTAATCCATTTCGAATACCTGACCTGAAATTGATTTTGCATTTTCAGATATCAGGAAGTCTACCATGTGTGCTACTTCCCGAGGTTTCAAATAGCCTTTCATCGGGTGGCGTTCTATCATATTCTCTTTCATACGGTCATTTCTCAAAATTCCTGCGGCTAGTGTCGTTTCCGTAATTGTGGGAGCAATGGCATTGATGCGCACTACTGAAGCTAGTTCTGCTCCTAATGATTTCACTAATCCTTCCACACCCGCTTTTGCAGTAGCAATACTTGCATGAAACGGCATTCCTAATTTTGCAGCAACCGTACTGAACAAAATAATGGATGGATTGGTTCCTTTTTTCAAAACAGGCAAATATTTTTGGATCGCTTTTACGGCACCAATAACATTAATTTCAAAATCTGTTCTGAAATCGTCAATACTAAGACTTCCTATGGGTTTCAAGTTGATAGAACCCGGACAATAAATTAATGTATCTATCGCTTCAATTTCCGGAAGTGTATCTTGTAACACATTTACTGAAAAATGTTTCAGATTGGGATGTGTGATCTCTGGTGCATTTCGGCTGATGTTATACACCATGTTTGTCTCTAATTGCTGCAACAAAATGGCATTGCCAATTCCTTTGCTTCCGCCAATGATTACGATATTTTTCATGTTATTTGGTCAGTTATTTAAATTCTATTTTGATTTTGTCGTTTATTGAATCCAATTTATCGTTTGGAAATCTTATTGTTATTAATCTGTCTTTGCATGGTACATTTAAAGCGGCCTTCGCGAAAATCTCTTAATTTTTCATGTTTTGTTTTACGACCTTGCACTCTTTCGCGCCACATTCTAAAACTGGATGGTTTCATCTCGGTACGCATCAGGTCAATTACTTCTTGCTCTTTTAATCCAAATTGCATTAAAATTGCATCAAAAGTCGTGCGGTCCTCCCAAGCCATTTCTATGATTCGGTCTTTGTCTAAATCGGTAAGTTCTTTTTTTATATTCACAATATGTTATTTAAAAGTGGTCTTGATTTCTTTGTGCTTATCGCTGAAAAATTATTCGCTATCGCCAATATCAGCCATGGTATGGAGTTTTAATATCCGGGAACTTTCCTCTTTTACTAATGGATTTTTCTTCATTTTCCATAATAAATCGCTAGCATATTTTCTTGTTCGTTCCATGTTTACAATTTGTTTTGGATAGTGAATGCCCACTTCAAACTCATTAAATTTTTGATCTAAATAGGTCATTTTATTTGGTTCGTGCACAAATGCCCTAGGTAAGTTTCGCAATTCTGGAACCCATTTTTTTATAAACTCACCATCAGGATCGTGCTCATAGCTGTTTTTTATGGGATTATAAATACGCAACATATTGATTCCGGTCTCGCCAGCCTGCATTTGCAATTGAGGAAAATGAATTCCGGGTTCAAAATCAAGGAACATTTGAGATAAATGTTCTGTAGCGTTCTGCCAAGGTTGCCATAAATTATGAGTAAAAAAGGAAACTAACATTGCACGCATTCTAAAGTTCAAATACCCTGTTTCGTTCAAACAACGCATGGAAGCATCGACTAATGGAAATCCGGTGTATCCCGTTTTCCAAGCTTTAATATAATTTTCATTCACTTTCTTTTGCAACGAATGGAATCCTTTATTCACACTTTCAAACTCCATGACTTCTTCCATTTCAAATTTTTGAATGAAATGTGCCTGCCAAGTCAGTCTGGATACAAACGAATCAATTTGTTTTTTGTCGCTGCAGTTGAGTCTGAATGTCGCTGCTTTTTGTAAAACCTGTCTGGAAGATAGATTTCCCCAAGCAATGTAAGGGGATAATCTGCTGCAACTTTTTCGAGCTAGTAATGGTTTTGAAATATGAGAACTGTAATTGTGATACCGTTCCTCAAAAAATGTTTGTAAATACTTTCCAGCCATACTGCTACCTCCTTTTTGGAAAATAGTATCGGGAATGGTTTCCAGATTGGTTTTTTCTAGTGCTTTTTCAAGCTCATTAATTGCTGCCATATTAAGGAAATTCTCTGCTTTCGAATCGAAAATAAATAATGATTCATTCATATATTCTTCCCATTTAGAAACCCAGTTTGCTCTGTTTCTCAATGCCCTGAAAATGCCATTATTAATATTTTCAACCCAATTGATCTGATTATTTTTACAAAATCGTTTGAAGGTTTTATCTCTTTCGTAAGTAATTTTTAACCCTGTTTCCTGATGCGAAAAAACAGTATCAATTTTGTATGTTTCCTCAAGGATATTAAATACCTGAAGAACTTCTGAGGAGACTGCTAAAACCTGCGTGTTCGATTGCTCCAGCTGCTTATTGATATCAACAAGGGACTGCTTGATGAAATTCCAGTGTCTAGAACTGTAATGCGAATCATTTTCTAAAGATTTCTCGAACACATAAAGCAACAAAGTAGGCGTATCTGTTTTTGTGGCATTAAAAATTGCTTCGTTATCCTGCAAACGAAGATCTCTTTTGAACCAAACTACATTGATATTTTTTTTATTTGTATTCATTTATTTTTTATAATAATAATTGTTGTTGTAGCCATAATTTTTGAAATTTTGATTGTCCGTCGTAATTCGTGGCTTGTAATTTAATATTAAATTTTCGATCTCTGGGATCGTTGCCTACTCCTGAAACATACATCCAGTTTCCATAATTGCTGTGAACATCGTAATCAATAAGCATTGCTTCAAAGTATGCCGCTCCTATACGCCAGTCCAATAGCAGATCTTTTGCAAAATACGACGCTACATTTTGTCTGCCGCGATTGCTCATCCAACCTGTTTGTTGTAATTCAAGCATATTTGCATTTATAAAAGGTTCTTCAGTTGCACCATTAATCCATTTATTGATGGCATACTTGTTTCTTTTCCAATCATATTTTTTGTTTAAAATTCCGCCAATCTTAAAAATTGAATTTCCATTTTTTAACGAAATATATTTAAAATAATCTCTCCAAATTAGTTCAAAAACCAACCAATATGTTGAGTCATTCTTCTCGATTTGTTGTTCATATTTCAAAATTTCCCAATAAATAGTTTTTGCAGAAATTGATCCATTAGACAACCAAGGTGAAAATTTCGAACTAAAATCAGTTCCAATTAATCCGTTTCGAGTTACTTTATAAACGCTCAGTTTTTTGGTTTTCCAAAAATAATTTTGCAAACGTTTCATTGCTTCATCTTCACCACCACCAAAAGGAAATGCCGTTCTGGAATTTATTTCAAAATCAGTAAACCCTAAATTTTTTATCGTAGGAATAACAGTTTGGTCTATGGTGTAATTATCAATTAACAACGGTTCAACTGAAAACTCAGGTCTGACTTTTGTCGTTTTTTCACATTTATTTCGGAATTGTGTAAAAACATTTGGAACTGCTTCAATAGCAAACGGTATTTCTTCCGGATGAAATAAGAACTGATTATAACTACTTTTAAACGCTACTGAATTTGGAACCTGAGTTTTTATGTTATCGGAAACTATAATTTCCTCAGAAGTCCATTCTTCTTGAAAATAGATCGAACTAATTTCGTTTTGAATGACAATCGCTGGAATACAGTCTTCTGGCTTTTGGTGATAAACCAATAAAGAAACATTCAAATTTTTTAGATTTTGTTTTAAAGCCGCTACCGATTCCAATAGAAATTTAGCACGGAATTTTTCTGTTTTTTTGAAACCATATTCTTTTTCTTCAAAATGTCGTGGGTCAAAGCAATAAATTGCAATTACATTGTCATTTTCTTCCATCGCAGTAGATAGAGACTCATTATCATGAACTCTAAGATCATTCCTAAACCAAACTAACCCTTTTTGTTTCTTTTGCATTTTTCACTACAATATTTAACTTCGTTCCAAACTTTTTCCCATTTTTTCCGCCAGCTGAATGGCCGGTTGCAGACCATACACATTTTTGAAAGCAGATTTTCTTTTTTCACTACTTGTATTTTTCAAATTCATTGACAACTATTTTCGCTTTCAAATCAAACATCAAATTGTATAAGCCAAAAAAAGTTCTGTTCATGTAAATAAAATGTTTAGAACCTCTATTCCCGTTCATTTTTCGAAGATTAGTGTCTTTTGAAAAGCGTTCCCCCAATTGTGCGATACTTTCAAAAAAACTTTCATCCGAGAAATCGAATATTTTCTCTTGAAAAGGTTTGGTAAACAACGATAATAAATCATGAAACAATTCTGTGAAATAGGCTATTTCTGCATCAGAATCATCAGCACGTAAAATTTCTAATTCAAATAATTTTGAATTGAATATTTTAGTATCGTTAATTACATCTTTACTTACCAGCTCAAAATAGGGGGTGTAAAATTCTGTTGGAATTTGTTTCATACAACCAAAATCTAATGCTACTAATTGGTTTGCATCGTTGACTAAGAAATTTCCAGGATGTGGATCAGCGTGTACTTTTCTTAAAATATGAATTTGGTACATATAAAAGTTCCATAAAGCCTGACCAACTTTGTCTGCTACTTCCTGATTGGTATTTGTTTTTGTAAATTCAGAGAGATGTTTGCCATTCATCCAGTCCATTGTGATGATTTTGTCTGTTGAAAAGTCAGGGTAATATTCCGGAAAAACCAGATTTTCTATTTTTTTGCAGGCGTCAACTACTTCTTGACTTTGTTTTAATTCCAATATATAATTAGTTTCCTCAATCAATTTGTCCTCAACTTCCTTAAAATATTTATCAGAATCTTTTCCTTGAAGGTTAAACATTCTGATGGCAATAGGTTTCACCATCGATAAGTCAGAGGAGATGCTGTTAGCCACTCCGGGATATTGAATTTTTACAGCTAGTTTTTTACCGTCTTTCATGGCAACATGCACTTGCCCAATACTTGCTGCATTTTTAGATGTAGCATTGAATTCATCAAATATTTCATGAGGTGTTTTCCCAAAATTTGTTTTGAAGGTTTTCAGTACTAGCGGAGCTGAAAGTGGTGGAACAGAAAATTGGGATAGTGAAAATTTTTCTACATAAGCCTGAGGCAAAAAACTTTTATCCATACTCAACATTTGTGCTACTTTGAGCGCACTTCCTTTAAGGCTTTTGAGTCCGTCGTAAATATCCTCGGCATTGTCCTCGTTTAATTTTTCACGGGTCAAATCAGAATTGACTATTTTTTCACCGTAATATTTTAGGTAATTTACGCCAACTTTAGCACCGGTTTGTACCAGCTTAGTTGCTCTTTCAATTTTTGATGTTGGAATATAATCTATAGTTTTCATTATTTGTTGTATATTTTTTCTTTGAAAATGAATTTTCCAAAGTCGATTAAGCTGTCTATCGGTGCGATATTCATTAATTCAAAAGTTACTTTAACAGATTTTTCAATGTAAATGTCTGTTTTCTCAAAAGCAGCTGAGGCATCATCCAACCAAAACTTTAGCGTTAACAAAAGTTGAATCCAGGATGCTTCCTGAAAGGATTTCTCTTGAAAGTTTTGCAGTTTTTCCTGTTGTGTTCTAAATTCATCTGAGATTATTTCAGATAAATAATTTCTGAAACTGTTTCTGAGCCCAGAGAGTTGCATTAGTTTTTTCAACTGATTGTTGTGCTCCTTTAATACAAGAACAACGTAACTCCTGTTAGCAGTCAGGATCTCAAAAAATGTAAAGTAAAAACTTAACATTTTACTTTTCATGTCATACATTTCGTATTCCTTATTTTTGTTCAGTAAGTCAGTAGTTTTTTCTACAAACATTTTAAAAATTTCTTTCTCAATACTTTCAATTGTACCGAAAAAAGCATAAAATTCAGTTTCTGTAAAATCATTTATTTTTGTAAAATGATATACTGATTTTGGTTTCTCGCTGTGTTCAAGAACATAATTCATGTAGAACGAAACTATTTTGTCTTTTGTTACGGTTGTTTTTTTAGTAGCCATTTTTACGGTGTTTCAAATTAGAGTATAAAGGTAATAAATGTTTAAACATATATCAATAAAGTTAAACAAAATTTAATATAATTTTAGTATCAATATAAATCAGTAGCTTTACAGTATTATGAAAAAGAATGTTTTAATAAGCGGAGGTTCGGGATTTATCGGAAAAAATTTAACTGCTTTGTTGGTCGCAAAAGGGTATACAGTTTCCATTTTGAGTAGAAGTGAAAAGCGTAATACAGAAGCTGTGTTTTATTATAAGTGGGATGTAGCAAATCACACTATTGATGAAGCGGCAGTTTTGAACGCCGATTATATTGTACATTTAGCTGGCGAGAATATTGGGGAGAGACGCTGGACGGCCAAACAAAAAGCGGCTATTATTGATAGCAGGGAGCAATCTGTTCAGTTGCTTTATACGGTTCTAAAAAAGCATGATAAAAAAGTAGAAGCGTTTATTTCCGCTTCGGCAGTAGGCATTTATGGTGCTGTCAATGGCGAAGAAATTTGTTCAGAAACCATGGCTCCTGCGAATGATTTTCTAGGATATACCTGCCAGAAATGGGAAGATTCCATAGATTTTATAGAAAATTTAAATATACGTACCGTAAAAATTCGCACCGGATTAGTGTTAGGAAAAAATGATGGTTTTTTAATGAAACTCACTCCTTTATTCAAGTATCGGTTAGGTTCTGCATTGGGATTTGGAGAGCAGTACATGCCTTGGATTCATATCGATGATTTGTGTGCGATCTACTTTCAGGCAATTGTCAATCCCAATATGGCTGGGCCGTATAATGCAGCGATTACTGATAATACTACAAACACCGTTTTTTCTAAAACCTTGGCATGTGTTTTTGGATATTCAATATGGTTGCCAAATGTACCTGCTTTTGTATTGAAATTAGCGATGGGGAAAATGGCGGTAATTGTACTAACGGGACGAAGGGTTTCTTCGGATAAAATAACTCAAACTGGGTTTAAATTTAAATTTAAAAACTTAGAAGGAGCTTTGAGAAATTGTTTAACAAAATAGATTTAATATAAGACACAAATGATTTTTGTGTTCACATTTTTGGATATTTTGCTGCGAACAATGAACGGAATTTTAATCTTGAAATCATCCGTATTTAGGGGAAATGTGGCATATAGCTGAATTCCCTGATCTACTTTTTTTAAGGTTCCGTTAAAAAGGAGCCTTTTAGTTCTTCCACGAATTGTTATTTTTCCATTTATTTGATATTCTCCTACAGTAGTATTTATGTTTTTTAAATCGAATTTCGCAATTTTTCCCTTAAAAATGGCTGTTGGAAAACGGTTGCTCTCCATATAATTATTGTTAAAATGTTCTTGCATCATTTTTTTTTTGAACTTAAAATCTTTGATGCTAATCCAACAAATGATCTGACCTGTCTTAGTGATTAAAATACAGGTTGTTTTCTCGTTGATTGCGTTCACTTCTTCAAATAATGGGATTGAAGCCTCAAAATTAATGATTCCGGAATAGGATACCATTTTTTCTTGAGCAGTGGTTGCTATTACAGTAAAGAGCAGCATTATTTGTATAATTTTTTTCATAATGATTTATGAATTAAATTACTTAAAGTTACAAAATAAGCAGTAAATATAAAATTATTGTTTGCTTGAAATAACAACTGGATAAGTTAATTTATCTGTTCTTTTTTAATAAGAAATTAGAGGTTTATTGTCCAAAAGAACAGCTGGTCTTTTGGATAATAAGTGTTTGCAACATTATAATTCTACCCGAACATTATATTTTTTTATATTTTCTAGTGCTTTTTCTGAACGGTAATCAAACGCTTCTTTATGGAGATTTTTTTCTTCTTTTAACGCTATTAGTTTGATGCAATTATAAAAACGGCGTACTTCATTGAGATTCGTGAGGATCAATCTGGGAACAAGGGTACTGTTGCCTTCCTTATCTTTGGCAACCATTGTGAAATAGGAGGAATTACAATGTTTAATTTTTCCGGTTTGAATGTTTTCGGCTTCTACCCGAATGCCAATAATCATAGAGCTTTTCCCTACATAATTCACGTTGGCTTTCATGGTTACCAATTCACCCACTTCAATAGGTTTAAGAAAGTTAACCGTATCTACCGATGCCGTTACGCAGTAATTTCCTGAAAATTTTGAAGCACAGGCAAAAGCAATTTGATCCATTAGGGATAAGATATACCCACCATGAATCTTGCCACTGAAATTAG
Organism: Flavobacterium sp. ZB4P23; assembly: GCF_003970375.1. Taxonomy (NCBI): domain Bacteria; kingdom Pseudomonadati; phylum Bacteroidota; class Flavobacteriia; order Flavobacteriales; family Flavobacteriaceae; genus Flavobacterium; species Flavobacterium sp. ZB4P23. The sequence continues at coordinate 2,050 of NZ_RYDK01000005.1, read as the reverse complement.
TGTTTGAGGGTAACATCAATTCTGAAATACTAATGTCAGATGATGCTACTGTTTTAAAAATGCTGTTCATTTATTTGATTTTAAAGGGAGAATTAACTTTCTTGACATTAGTAATAAAATAGTGTGAATCGCCCCACCATGGGTAAGTTCTGTATCGTTCCATATAAGTTACTTGGACGTATTGTCCTTCAAATTTCTTTAAATCCGTTATTACTTTTTCCTCACTGTCCATTACCGAAAAAGAAAAAATTTGCGCAACGGAAATGCCTTGACTAATTTCGCCCTCCCAAGTTTTGAATACAACGCCCTTGCGACTCACTTTTATTAATTCGCCGGAGCGAACTCCTTCACTGTACGTAGCATTGTATATAAAAGTGAAATAACCCGCAACAGTTACTACAAGCAATACAGAAAGGATTAGTATAAATTTTTTCATTAGGATTTAGTTTAAAGTTAATTTTCGTTTTTTTCGGCTCGGTTTATAATGCTTTCGGGAAGTGATTTTTTCGCTTTAGCTCCCATTTTTTTTAATTTTTCGACACTCACAATTAGATTTCCTTTTCCTTCTACAAGTTTATTCATCGCACCGCTGTATTCTATTTTGCTCTCGTCTATTTTTTTTCCAATTTTGATTAGGTCTGCCACAAAACCTTCAAATTTATCATACAATGCACCAGCTTGACGTGCAATTTCGAGTGCGTTTTCCTGTTGTTTTTGATTGGTCCACATGCTGTCAATTGTTCGCAGGGTAGCCAGAAGAGTTGCTGGAGTAACAATGACAATGTTTTTCTCGAACGCTTTGTTGTATAAAGACGTATCCTCATTGAGTGCCATGGCAAAAGCAGGTTCAATAGGAATAAATAACAACACAAAATCAGGACTTTCTATTTGGTACAAATCATGGTAGTTCTTATTGCCAAGTTGCTCTACGTGGCGTTTGATGGAACTGACATGCTCTTTTAGATAGGCAATTTTCAGTAGATCATCTTCTTCATTGATATATTTTTCATACGCCGTCAAAGAAACTTTAGAGTCAACTATCATTTTTTTACCCTCCGGCAGATTGATCACAACATCAGGAAAAACACGATTTCCATCTTCGGTTGTAAAGGCTTGTTGCACCTCATATTCACGGCCTTTCTCCAAACCTGATTTTTCAAGAACGCGTTCTAATACTAATTCGCCCCAATTTCCCTGCATCTTACTGTCTCCTTTCAAAGCCTTAGTTAGATTAATAGTTTCCCTGCTCATCTGGATATTCATTTCGCGTAAGCCCAGAATTTGTTGGCGTAATGCCGCATGATAATCAATACTTTCTTTGTGGGTGTCTTCAACTTTTTTTTCAAACAATTGAATTTTATCCTGTAATGGTGTCAGGATATTTTTCATGTTTTCCTTGTTCTGTTCCGTGAATTTATTGGACTTTTCTTCTAATATTTTATTGGCAAGATTCTCAAATTCCTTGGTGAATTTTTCTTGTAGTTTTTCCACTTCTTCTTTTTGTTCTTTGTTGCGTTCCCAAAGATTCTCAAAATCAACTTCTTTTTTTGAAAGCTGAATGGCTAAACTGTCTTTTTCGTTCCTGATGCTTTCTTTTTGGGAATGGGTGTTTTCCAGTTGCTTTTCAAAAGTTATTTTGTCTACAATTAGTTGTTCTTTCAGTTGATTGAATTGGGTGGAAAATGCAATCAGTTTTTCTTCTAAACTAATTTTTTCCGATTGAAATCGAGCAGAGAAAATGAGCTTGCCAATGAAAACACCAATCGCGAGCGCAACAATAAAAATCAATAAAAACGGAAACATATCTGACATAGAATTTCTTTTTGAAACGTTGTAAAAATAAACAAAAGTTTCCTGATTTTCTTTCGGAAATCAAAATACTAATGCAAGTTTTTTTATAGAAAGTTATTAATTTTGATGACTCAAACAGGCGGAGTTTTAAAAACATATTAGATAAAAAAGCCAGATTTCATTTTTGGACATGCCCCAAAAAGTTAGACACTATTTGGGGCATTTTTTATGGAAAAAAAAGTAAAATATGATTATGCAT